>NZ_JCAFUU010000002.1:0-1003088 GCF_059371655.1 Stenotrophomonas sp. YJH_SMC_17
CCGTTTGTTTTTCCCCAACGCCAACCCAACGGGCGTTTGGATGGACGGAACACTGCGTTCGTGTGACAACGCGTTTGCCGATCCGGGCCGCTCAACGGCCGGCGTCTGGCCGCCTGTCGTATACGACTTCTGTCTAGCGCCGGGCAAATGCTGCTGTGCGATAATGACCTGATCCCCGGCACAGGCCGAGGACGTCATTCACGTGCCTGACCAATGCGCTTGGGCAGGCGCCTTCCCATGAAGGAGCGCACACAGTGTCCGATCTTGATCAGGTCACGCTCAACGCCGGCGACAAGTCGGTCGTTCTGCCCGTCATCAAACCCACCCTTGGCAACGACTGCGTCGACATCGCGAAGCTGACCAAGGAAACGGGGTATTTCACCTACGATTCCGGCTTCACCGCGACGGCCAGCTGCAAGTCCGCCATCACCTACATCGACGGCGACAAGGGCGTGCTGCTGTACCGCGGCTACCCGATCGAACAGCTGTCGGAAAAGTCGAGCTACGTCGAAGTGGCCTACCTGCTGATCAACGGCGAGCGCCCGAGCGCCGAGCAGCTGAAGGCCTTCACCGATGAGCTGGCTGCCGAAGCCAACGTCGACGATTCGATCAACACCCTGATCGGCAGCTTCGCCAAGGATGCCCATCCGATGGCGATCCTGGCCGCTGCGATCGCGCAGCTGTCGGCCATCTACCACGACTCGCTGGACCTGTCCGACGCCGAACAGCGCCGCCAGGCTGCCGTGCGCCTGATCGCCAAGGTGCCGACCCTGTCGGCGCTGATCTACCGCCACGGCAAGGGCCTGCCGGCCAACAAGCCGGACACCTCGCTGGACTACGTCAGCCGCTTCCTGAAGCAGACCTTCGAGTCGGCTGACGGCCAGTACGATCTGAACCCGGACGTGGTCAAGGCGCTGGACCTGCTGTTCATCCTGCACGCCGACCACGAGCAGAACGCCTCGACCTCGACCGTGCGCCTGGTCGGTTCGACCGGTGCCAACCCGTACGCGTCTGTCGCCGCTGGCGTCACCGCGCTGTGGGGTCCGGCCCACGGCGGTGCCAACGAAGCCGTGCTGAAGATGCTGGAAGAGATCGGCACTGCCGACAACGTCGAGTCCGCCGTGGTCAAGGCCAAGGACAAGACCTCCGGCTTCCGCCTGATGGGCTTCGGCCACCGCGTGTACAAGAACTTCGACCCGCGCGCCAAGGTCATCGGCGAGATGACCAGCAAGGTGCTCAAGCAGCTGGGCGTGCAGGATCCGCTGCTGGACGTGGCCGTGAAGCTGGAACAGGCCGCGCTGCAGGACGAGTACTTCGTCGCCCGCAAGCTGTACCCGAACGTCGATTTCTACAGCGGCATCATCTACAAGGCGCTGCAGATCCCGACCGAGATGTTCACCGTCATGTTCGCCCTGGGCCGTACCTCCGGCTGGGTGTCGCATTGGCTGGAACAGCAGGTCGACCCGGAAATGAAGATCGGCCGTCCGCGCCAGGTCTACACCGGCAGCGACGTGCGCGACTACCAGGGCTGATCGCCCGAGGTCATTCGTGAGAAGAACGCCCCGCATCCGCGGGGCGTTTTTTTCTTGCCGCCACCCCGGTGGGTGCCAACCTTGCTTGGCACGCGCTTCACCGCGCAAAGACCGCGTGATTCAAGGGTCTCGCCAGCTTCACAACCGCTCGCGCAGCCTCAGGACGCCAGCTGCATCCGCAGCACCTGAAATGGAGCGTCCACCCCATGAGTACCCGATTCGACCCACCCGAGCGCGGCCCGCTCGGTCCCGATGTCGCCACTGTCGTCACCGCCCCCATCGTCGCCCCTCCCAGCGAAAGCGCCGTCTCCTGGGGCGCGATCTTCGCCGGTGCCGCCGCTGCCGCCGCACTCTCCCTCATCCTGCTCATCCTCGGTGTCGGCCTTGGCCTGTCCTCGGTATCGCCGTGGTCCTTCGAGGGCGTCAGCAAGGAAACCTTCGGCTGGTCCAGCATCGCCTGGCTCACCTTCACCGCGCTGGCCGCCTCCGGCCTGGGGGGCTATCTCGCTGGTCGCCTGCGCACCAAGTGGACGCAGATCCACGGTGATGAAACCTACTTCCGCGATACCGCACACGGCTTCGTGTCGTGGGCCGTCGCCACGCTGTTGACTGCGGGCCTGCTGACCTCGGCCATCGGCGGCGTGCTCGGCACGGGCGCGAAGGTGGCCGGCGCCACTGCAGGCGCCGCTGCGTCCACGGCCGGCGTAGCCGCCGCAGGTGCCGGTAGCGCCGCCGCGGCCGCACCGGAAGGCGACCTCAACTATTGGGTGGATTCGCTGTTCCGCAACGCCACCCACCCGGGCGCGGATGTCGCAGATGCACCGCCGGCGCCGCCCGCACCCGGCACGGCGCCAGGCAACGGCCCGATGGACCCGGCCGCGCCGCCGCCGGTCGCCAGCCCTGGCCCGCGCGATGCGCGCATGGCGCAGCCGCCGCGTCCGATGCCGGGCCACGGCCCGATGGGCGACCGCCGGGAAGTCCGTGCCGAAGTGAACCGCATCATCGTCAACAGCCTGCAGGGCGATGGCCTCGATCCGGCCGACACCCAGTACCTGTCGCAGCTCATCGCGCGCGAGACCGGCATGAGCCCGGCCGAAGCGCAGGCCCGTGTGACCGATGTGCAGACGCGCATGCGTGCCGCGCTGGAGAAGGCAAAGACCACCGCCAAGCAGGCGGCCGATGATGCGCGCAAAGCAGCGGCTTACGCCGCACTGTGGCTGTTCATCACCCTGCTGATCGGCGCGTTCTTCGCCAGCCTCAGCGCCACCTGGGGCGGCCGCCGCCGCGACCTGTAACCCGCATTCCATGCAAGGAGACCTGCCATGAAAATGATTCTGCTCTGGCTGTTGGGCGTGCCGATTCCGCTGCTGATCCTGTACGCGATTTTCTTCTGATCGCACGTGTTTGAATGCTCTGACCATCAGGCCGCCGCAAGGCGGCCTGATGCGTTTGGCATCCGTGTAAACAACCCACGCATGGCGTGGATCTACTGGGCGCTCGCTCTCCATCCGGTAGCGCCGGGCCATGCCAGCCGGTTGTTGGCGCAATCGACCACTCTCCACGCCTTCCTCGCAAACGCGCAATGCATCTTCTTGCATTCTGTAGTGAGGCAAGTTGCATTCAGTCGGATCATTGAGCCGCGTCGAGGAATGCGCTTAACAATCCGCGATTTAGGAATCGTTGAATGGATTCGGAATAGGGCGGATTTCTACCATTGTCTCCGTCGCCACTTTCCCACCCGGAAGTCGCGGCGCTTCCCTCCCTCCTCCTCCTCCTCCTGGGAGGGAAGCTCTCCCTTTACTGTCCGAGAGAGACAACCCGATGAACGCCATTCTGAAGAAGGCCGCGCTCGCTGCAGCGCTGGTCACCGCGTCGCTGTCCGCGCACGCCGCTGAATCCCACATCCAGGTCTACGCCGATGTCGACCTGACCCTGGCCCTGCTGAAGGAAGACGGCAGCGCGCTGCCCACCGAAGTGCGCCTGAACCATGTGCCGGGCCTGGGCCTGACCCCCTACACCGAGCGCGTGCGCATCTACACCAACGACGAAGACATGGACGTGGGCGTGCGCTTGATCACCGCGCCCAGCTTGGTCCGTACCACCGGCGCGGCACCGGCCGTGCCGCTCACCGTCAGCCTCATGGGGCGCGCGCTCACCGTGGCCGAGCAGGACTTCCTGGCTTCGGATCTCTATAGCGGTGCGCTGGAAGGCCATTCGGTTGTGCTGGATCTCACTATCGGCCAGACCAGCCAGGCCCCGTTGACCGTGGCCGGCAAGTACGAAGGCATGGTCAGCATCGCGATGGTGCAGAAGGCCGGCACCCCGTAACACCCTGTGCCGGCCCGCACGCCGGGTCGGCCTTTCCAGGCCATTCCCCATGAAAGCCCACGCACCCGCCGTCACCCGGCTGGCGATGGCGCTCGCCTTGTCGATGGCCACGCCGCTGGTCGCGGCACGCGGCGTCCCCGCCGGTTTCGAAGATCTGGTCGAAGGCCAGACCGAACAACTCGACATCCGCCTGTTCGGCCGCAGCGCCGGGCTGTCGCCAGTGCGCGTCACTCTGGAACATGTGCAGGTGGAAGATCCCGTACGCGTGTTGCAGGCGCTCGATCTTCCCGCCGAGGCGCAGGCCGTGCTGCTGCCGGCGCTGTCGCAGCCGCTGCCGCGCAACAGCCACCTGGCCTGCCGCTACGGCAGCGGCACCGCCGGCTGCGGCTATCTGGATCCGCCGGAAGACCCCGCGGCCGTGCGCGCGCTGTACGACGAAGGCGAGGGCGCATTGCGTCTGTTCGTGGCCCGGCAGTGGATCCGCGGCGAGCCCGCCAACGATCGCTTCCACCAGATCAGCCGCAACGCCGAAAACGCCTTCCTGCACCAGCAGACCCTCAATTTCAGCGGCGGCCGCGGCTATCAGGCGCTCACCGCGCAGGGCGCCGGCACGCTGGGATTGTTCCAGCGCGGCCACGCCAAGGTCGATTGGAACTTCAACAGCCAGCAGTACCGCGGTGGCCGCCGCCGCCAGGATTTCCAGTTCGACAATGCCTATTACCGCCACGACCTGGGCCAGCAGCACTACCTGCAGGCCGGGCGCATGGACCGCCGCAACCTGTCCAGCCCGCAGGGCGGCACCTTCAGTTTCAGCATGCTGCCGATGGACCGCTTCCAGGGCCTGCGCGTGGGCACCACCCAGGCCTACGTGGATGCAGAGAGCGCCGTGCAGGCCACGCCGCTCACCGTGCTGCTGGCGCGCGATGCCCGCGTGGATGCATTCGATGGCGAGCGCCTGCTGCAGACCTTCTACCTGCAGGCCGGCATCAACGAACTGGACACCCGCCGCTTTCCGTTTGGCAGCTACACCGTGATGCTGCGCATCTACGAAGACGGCGTGCTGGTGCGCAGCGAAGACGCGCCGTTCGACAAGGGCGGCAACTGGGCCAACGGCAGCGTGCAGTGGTTCCTGCAGGGCGGCCGCCGCAACGAGCGCCGCGATGATCGCTTCAACGATGAACTGGCGGCCATGGCCGGCCTGCGCGTGCCGCTGGGGCGCGATGCGGCAGTGACCGCCGGTGTGGCTGACCTCGGCGGCTTCAGCTATGGCGAGCTGCGCCTGGACCTGCGCCGGCAGTTTGAGACCCAGGATATACGCGCCACCTTCAGCGGCCTGCGCGGCAGCGATGGCAGCAGTGGCCAGCAGCATCAGCTGTCGTACCGCCGCCATGCGTCGTGGAATGTTTACCACCAGCGCCTGCGTGGGCAGGCCTGCCAGTTCAACGATGATGCGCGCGACCGCCTGGGCTGCGCCGATTCACTCAGTGCTTCGGTGTCGCTGCCACTGGCAGGCGGCAGTGCCTACCTGGCCTACACCAAGCGCCAGACCTGGAGCCGTGGCGCGCTGCTGCGCGACGAATGGGACGACCCCATGGCCGGCCTTGACCCGCTGCTGCCGTGGCAGCCGCGCTACCAGCGCGAACCACGGCAGAGCCGCACCTGGCAGGCCAGCTACAACCGCATGCAGCGCTGGCAGGAATTCAGCGTGTCCGCGCGCGTGGGCGTGTGGCAGCAGCACAGCCGCAGCCGCCTTAATGGCGATCGCGACCGTGGTGTGTTCCTCAGCCTGTCCTTCAGCCGCCTGCAGCGCCGCGATATCGGCTCATCGCAGCGGCGCTACAGCGTGGACATGCGCCAGCCGCAGCACGCGCGCCCGGAAGTGAACTACAGCGCCTCGCAGACCCTGCGCCAGGAAGTGGATACGCAGTTCCGCGAGGCCACCCTGGAAGTGCGCGGCAACAACAACGAACGCTACAGCGCATCGCTGGGCGGGCAGCTGCAGAACCGCCTGGGCCATACCTCGGTGGCGGTGGCGCACTACGCGCAGCACGGCCGCGATGAACTGTCCTACAGCGCCACGCACAGTTCCGGGCTGGCGCTGGGCCGCCGCGGCTTCTACTGGGGTGGCGGCGTGGGTGCCGATGCCGGCCTGGCCGTGCAGGTGGATACCGTAGACGACCTGGAACTGACCGGCGTGGCTGCCGAACTGCAGGTGGGCGGCATGCGCCGGCAGAAGCTGGCGCTGGGCGAGCGCCGCCTGCTGCCGCTGTCGGCCTACCAGTCGCACCGCGCCGAAGTGCAGGACGCCAGCGCCCTGGGCAGTGATGCCGCCATCCGCGTGAGCGGCGTGGGTGGCGCGCGCCCGCTGTTCCTGGCGCCCGGCCGCCTGCTGCGCCTGCCGGTGCCGATCGAGGTGACCTACACCTTCATCGGCAACGCCCGCGACGTGGCCGGCGTGCCGCTGGGCGGCGCCCGCATCCTCAACGCACCGGTGCCCGGCACCGGCGCCAACGGCGGCTTCGTCGCCGATTTCCCGCGTCGCGAACGCACGCTCTACCTGCTGCAGGACGACCGCCTGCTGCACTGCCCACTGCAGGTGCGCGAGCGCCGCAGCGTGGTGATGCTGGTCGGCGCCGTGCACTGCGAACCGCTGGCCGTGGCCCAGCTGCCGGCGGAAATCCGCCAGCAGGCCCGCGTGACCCGGTTGCTGCAGGAACAGGCGCTGATGGCCGCCACGCCGCAGACCGCAGCAGCAGGAGGTACGCCATGAACCGGCGTGGAGTGTGGGTGGTGATGCTGGTGACCGCACTGGCGGCACTGGTGTGTGTGCCGAGGGCGTGGGGGCAGAGGCCGCCGGAGACGCATCCGGTGAGTACCCACGAAGATGTAGTCGCGTCTTGGGATCGATCATCCAGACCTTCGAATGTCGAGCTCTGGACCTCCAAGAAGTTGATTGCATATGACGCAAGTATGCCGGCGAGCCCCTATGCGACGAGTCATATCGTTTGCTCCTCGGAAGAGGACAGCACAAACGGGAGTTGCCCGACTTCAGGACGCAACTTGACCTCCGGCTATGGAACGATCTATCTCAAGTTTCGGGAGGTCCGATCGGGTTTGGAGACATTAGTAGGGCTCCAAGGTGCTCTCACGCGAGCGATGACGGGTCAGGCATGTAGCAGTGATTACTGGCACGCGTCTAAACGACACTTGTGGTCAAACTCGCTCGATCGATGTGCTTCGGACCAGCCTGCGGGGCTCGGGGTCGAGTTGTTCATCACCGGCACTGAACTGGATAGGTTGGTTGCCGGACATTGGTTGGCCGACCTTCGACTTGAGTTAGTGGGAATCGAGGGTGGAGGAAACGTCAAGTACGACTTCTCGCTCGACTTCACCATCACCGACCACAACGCGGTCTCCATCTATTTCCCGCAGTACGAAAGCACCACGCCACTCGTAAACCTCGACGCACGCTACGACCCCATCCGGCAGACACTGGAAGGCCGTGTGGTCGTGGACATGTGTCTGTACGACGGCCTCGGCTCGCAGGCGTCCTACCTGGCGGTGACCGCGCGCGATACCACCTCGCGCCCGCCGGGCCCAAGCGGCTTCTCGTTGTGGCACGAAACCAGCGGCAGCGATGACAGCCAGCGCCTGGACTACACCATCACGCTGGACCACAACGGCACGCCTGTGCCGCTGGCCAACGGCGTGGAGGAACGGCTTGGTGGCATCGACAGTGCGCGCCTGCGCCTGGTGATGCTGCCGGGCATGAGCCAGCCGGTGTTCTGCGTACCCACGCCGATGACGCTGGACATGCCACGCGTCCCTTCGCCCTCCAAGCGCCCGGGCACCTACTGGGGTGACCTGACGGTCGAGCTCCGCGTGCCTGCTGCCGTGCCCTGATTCCAAGGAGAAACCATGAAGCCCCTTGCCCTCTTTCTGTTGTCCCTGTCGTTGCTGCTGGCATTGCCGGCGCAGGCCAACCTGACCGTGCATCCGATGCGCTCGTCGGTGGATGCCAAGCGCGGCACGCAGATCCGCATCTACTCCCAATCCACCCAGCCACAGTACATCCAGGCCTCGCTGCGGCGCATTGTCGATGCGGCCGACGCCAGCGAGCACGAAGTGGAAGTGGAGCCCAGCGAGGCGGCCATCGCCATCACCCCGGGCAAGTTCGCGCTGGCCGGCGGCGGCAACCGCCTGATCCGCGTCATTCCGCTGCAACCGGTACAACAGGAGACGGCGTACCGCGTGTATTTCGAAGGCGTACGCGGCCCGGACGAAACCGGGCTGGACCCCGCTGACAGCGCACAAGCCAGCGTGGGCGTGAATCTGGTCTGGGGAGCACTGGTGAATGTACTGCCCGCCGACGGCACCGTGCTGCCGCGCGTGCACGGCCGAACCCTGCGCAACGAAGGCACCCTGCGCCTGGGCATCACCAGCATCTCCGACTGCGAAGGCACGCGCTGCACCGCCCATGCGGTGTCGCGAAGCCTGTACCCCGGAAGCGAACTGACCCTGCCGTTCGAAGTGTTGCCCGGCCATAGCGTGCAGCTGCGCTACCGGCTCAGCCGCGATGGCTACCGCGAGCACGTGCAGACCCTTTCCCCCTGATCCCCACACCCCGCCGTGTGCAACGGTGCCGGCGGGTCTCTTTTCCTTCCATTGTTAAGGAGAACCACCATGAACAAGATCTACTGCAAACTTTGGTCCACCGCCCGGCAATGCTGGGTGGTCGCCAGCGAACTGACCACCGCGCGCGGCAAGGCCGCACCTGCAACCCGCGTCGGTGCCAGCCCGATCCTGCTGGCGGCCCTTGCTGGTGCACTCGTGCTGCCAGGTGCACAGGCCTCGCACTTCCTGGGGTGCGACACAAGCGCCGGGGGCCAGCTGGTTCGCTGCGCGCCGTTCGCAGGACATACCGATGGCGTGAACTACGCCGATGCTGCCAACGGTAGCAGGAACTACATGGGATTCGGCGCGGGCAACTACACTGACGGTTCCTACTCGACCAGCTTTGGCAACAGCAGCTATGCCAAGGGTGACTACGTGGCAGTGTTTGGTCACGGCGCCCGTACTACAGACGGCTATTCGGCCGTGTTTGGTGCCCGTGCGCTGGGTGACGGGTTGGGCACCAGCGCCTTTGGCAACGATGCCAAAGCGCGCGGAAAGAACAGCCTTGCCTTCGGCAGTGGCGCGCAGACGGCCGATGGCGGTGGTGAAGATCGCATTGCCATCGGCGGCGATGCCCATGCTGGCAACAGCGGCTATACCGGTGCTATTTCCATTGGTGGCAGGGCCAGATCGGCCTATGATGGTGTCTCCCTTGGCTTCCAGGCGAACGCACAGGCAGCTGGCGCCGTAGCACTGGGCAAGGGCGCGCAGGCACAGCAGACGGGTTCGGTAGCCTTGGGCCGCGATTCGATAGCCACGCAGACCGACACGGTCTCCGTTGGCAATGCAACGAAGAAGCGCAGGATCGTCAATGTCGCTGATGGCGCAGTGAACAGCAGCAGCTACGACGCGGTGAACGGACGTACGCTGCAGCGTGAGAAGGATGCGCTGAATGCAAGTATCGGTACAGTGCGCACTGCGGCGAGCACAGCCAAGACGGCAGCCGACAACGCCCGGTCCATTGCCGACCAAGCGTTGGCCAAGGCCAACACCCAGGGCTACGCGGTAGCCACCGGCTCGCCCGTCACCGAGGCCAACAAGGCTACTGCTACTGGCAACGTGTCCGTGGCGCTGGGTCATTCGGCACGTGCCGAGGGCGCGGCTGCCGCTGCGTTCGGCAACGGTGCCAAGGCCCTGGGTACCAATGCCATCGCCATGGGCAGCGTTGCCGAGGCCAGCGGCACCAATGCCATGGCAATTGGCGGCAACAGCAAGGCCACCCACAACAACGCGGTGGCACTGGGTGAGCGCTCGGTCACCACCGCGGCCGACCAGGTGTCGGTGGGCAACGCCACGCTCAAGCGCAGCATCGTGAACGTAAAGGATGGCCTGTTGGCGGCCGGTAGTAGCGAGGCGGTCACCGGCAACCAGCTGCATGCCACCAACACACAGGTCAATGCGGTGAAAGCCCGCTTGGACGCCGCTGCCGTGGCATTGGGCAGTGCCGCGGCCGCTGAGGGCGGTGGTGCAAGTGCCAGTGCCGCGCTCGGATCCGGCGCCAAGGCGTACAACAGCAACGGCATCGCGCTGGGTGCCGACGCACGTGCCAATGTCGATGCCGCAGGCAACAAGAGCACGGGCACCGGGGGCGTGGCGCTGGGCGCAAACAGCCGCAGCGGTAACGGGGCTGTCGCTGCCGGCCTGCGTGCGTCCGCGGTGGGCGACCGCGGCGTGGCCATGGGGAATGATGCAAAGGCCGAGGGTGCCCAATCCACGGCCGTGGGCTACCAGGCAAGTGCCAGCAATGGGCAGGCTGCAGCGTTTGGTCGGGGAGCCGAGGCATCCGGCTTGTACGCACTTTCCGTTGGCAGCCTCTCCAAGGCCTCCGCACAGGGCGCCGTGGCGCTGGGGAACGGGGCCAACGCTAGCCATAGTGGCAGCGTGGCCTTGGGCCAGGGCTCGGTGACGACGGGCACCAACCAGGTGTCGGTTGGCAAAGCCGGCGGCGAGCGGAAGATCGTCAACGTGGGCGATGGTGCGTTGAATGCCACCAGCACCGACGCGGTGACGGGCCGGCAGCTCAACACCACCAACACCAACGTGACCACGGCGCAGAATACTGCCGCGGCGGCGCAGACCGCCGCAGGCACGGCACAGACCACGGCCAACACCGCTGTGGCCAAGGCCGATGCGCTGGGTGGCCTGGTCAGCCAGGTATCCGCCACGGGCAATGTGCGCCTCGGTGGTGAGAACACCGGCACCACCCTGGACATGCGCAACAAGTCCAACGCCAACCGCAAGCTGAGCGGCGTGGCCGATGCCACGCTCAATGGCACCAGCACCGAGGCAGTGACCGGCCGCCAGCTCAACACCACCAACACCAACGTGACCGCCGCGCAGAACACCGCCACGGCGGCACAGACGGCCGCAGGCATGGCACAGACCACGGCCAATGCCGCCGTGGCCAAGGTCGATGCGCTCGGGGGGCTGGTCAGCCAGGTGTCCGGCAGCGGCAACGTGCGTCTGGGTGGTGAGAACACGGGAACAATCGTGGATGTAGCCAACAAGAACGGCGGCAAGCGTCGGGTCTACAACATTGCCGACGGCGTGGTATCGGGTGGCAGCACCGACGCGGTGACGGGCAGCCAGTTGTTTGCCACGAACGAGCTGGTGCGGGTGCAGGGCGAGAACTTGACCGAGCATGACGGGCGTATTGCTGACAACCGCAGCGAGCTGGAGAAGTTGCGTGGGGAGTTCGACAACTTCGATCCGGAATTGGATGGCGTGGTGAAGTTTGATGCTGATGGCCATGTGGATGTGGCCGGCGGCAAGGTGAAGGGTGTTGCTGCGGGGGATATCAGTTCTGCGGGGAGTACGGATGCGGTTAATGGTGGGCAGTTGTTTGCAACGAACGAGCGGCTCAGGAAAATGGAGCTTGACTCAGAGCTCATTTCGTTGGGTAAGGAGTCGTCGGCTCGCGCTGCCGAAGCAGGAACTTTCTCTGTGGCAATTGGCAACTCGGCCGTCGCCACAACTGCAACAGAGGGTGGGACTGCAGTGGGCAGCTTCGCCGCCGCGCTGGGTAGGAACTCCGTTGCGTTGGGTAGGGCTGCCCAGGTCGAGAGTCATGCCGAAAATGGATTCGCGTTGGGTGCGGGAAGCTTTGTTGAAGCGAATGATGGAGTGGCGATCGGTAGTGGCGCACGCGTGGGTGTTGGGGCTGAGATGGGCGTGGCCGTTGGCGCCAATTCAGTGGCAACGGAAGCAATGACTGTTTCCTTTGGGGATAATTCATTCAAGCGCAGACTCGTTAACGTCGCCCGCGCAAGGGGGAGTAACGATGCGGTAGTTCTCGAGCAGCTTGATGAGGCTGTCTCTGTTTTTGGTGGTGGTGCGGGGATAGATAGGGATGGAAGAATAATCTCGCCGACCTACAACGTTCAAGGTGGAAGCCAGAATACCGTCGGTGATGCATTGGCTGCACTGGACAGTGCCGTCGTAACTGGTGGTGCGCGCGTAGACCGCGTGGAGGATCAGCTTCGTTCAGTGTTCCAGGATGGGCCATCTGTACGCGCTGATGGCTTGGGCCAGCTAAGCCTCTCCGGTGCCAATGGCATGATCCTGTCCAACCTGGCTGATGGCCTTATTGCAGCGGGTAGCCGTGATGCGGTGACCGGCAATCAGCTGTTTGATGTCAAGCAGGACATCGAGAAGAATCGTGCTGGCCTTGAGGATCTTCGGGCTGGTAGTAACGGAAATCCGTCGTTTGATTCCATGTCTACAGCACGGGGGGGCGTGATCGACTTCGGTGGTTCGCGCTTGACCGGGGTTGCTGATGGTTCGCTGTCAAGCGGAAGCCAAGATGTGGTAAATGGTGGGCAGCTCTTTGCGACGAATGTTCGGATTGATGAACTTCAAGAACGTTCAAAGTTCTTTGTGGCGAAGGGAAGCTCCGGGGCTTCAGCTTCTGCGGGACAAGATTCCGTTGCCATCGGGGATTCGTCACGGGCGGGTACTTCGGCCAATGGTGGCGCCACAGCCGTTGGTGCCTATTCAAGTGCGCTCGCCGAGGGATCTGTAGCTATAGGGCGTGGTTCATTTGTATCGATGGGTGCTGAAAATGGGTTCTCGCTAGGGACCGGTGCCAACGTCTATGCGAAAAATGGACTGTCTATAGGCAGGCTTAGTGAAGTTGAATCAACGGCGTATGGCGCAGTTGCCTTGGGGTCTGAATCGGTAGCCTCGGAGGCAATGGTGGTATCGGTTGGCCACCAAAGAATGACAAGGAGAATAGTGAATGTCGGTAGAGGTACTAGCGACAACGACGCAACAACGGTAGCCCAGCTTAGGGATTCTCTCGCTGTACTCGGCGGCGACGTCGACGCCAACGGCAACATCATCAGTCCCACCTTCAACGTGCAGGGCGGCCAGCAGTCCACGCTCAACGATGCCCTGGCCACGCTCGATTCGGCCGTCATCACCGGTACCCAGCGCGTGGACCGCGTGGAATCGCAGCTGCGCTCGGTGTTCCAGGATGGCCCCTCGCTCCGATCCGATGGCCTGAACCAGCTCAACCTGGCCGGTGCCAACGGCATGGTCCTGTCCAACGTGGCCAACGGCTACGTCGGTGCCGGCAGCCGCGATGCGGTCAACGGCGGCCAGCTGTACTCGTTGCAGCAGCAGCTCAATGGCCGCGTGGATGGCCTGGAGCAGCGTCTGGACGGCCAGCCGCAGGCACCGCAGTCGCGTGCGCTCACCATCGCATCGGCTGATGCCGGTGCGCCGGCCGCCGTACCTGCTGCATCGCCCGAGCCGGAGACCCCCGCCACGCCGCCGCCGTCTGCCGCCGACAACAAGGTGGCCGACAACGGCGCGCCGCCGCCGCCCACCCCGCAGGCCGATGCACCGAAGCCGGAAGCGCCCACCCCGCAGGTGGACACCGCGGAGCTGGAGAAGATGCTGGCCCGTGCCAACGAGTACAGCGATGGCATCAGCCGCGAGGTCGACCGCCGCCTGGACAAGATGGACAAGCGCTTCAACCGCATGGCCGCGATGAGCAGCGCGCAGAGTGCGATGGCGATGAACACCGCCGGCTTGAACACCTACAACCGCCTCGGCGCGGGCGTGGGCTACAGCGAGGGTGAATCGGCCATGGCCGTGGGTTACCAGCGCGTGTTGAACGACAAGGGCTCGGCCACCTTCAGCCTCAATGGCGCGTTCACCAACAGCGGCGAACGTACCGTGGGCGTGGGTGTGGGCATCGGCTGGTAAGCCATGACGCCCCGGCGTGGTGCGCGTAACGAGCCCCGCCGCGCCGGGGCACTGGCCGAGGAGATGGCAATGTACGGTTGGGTACGTCGATTCATGAGCTACCGCAGCTTCTATCTGTGGCGTGCGCGGTACTACTACTACACCCGGCACCTGAACGGCTGGATGCTGGCCAGTCTGCTGTGCCTGTCCGGTGTGGTCATGCTGCTCTGGTACTACTGGCGGTTCACCAATGTGCCTCCGCCGCGCATCCACCCGCAGGCGGCCGCGTTGCGGGTGGAGGGCATCGGCAAGGAAGCGATTCACCGCATCGTGCTGGTGCGTCATGGCAGCAACACGCCCGGGCAACCGTACGTCACCGCGGAGGAGATCCGTGCCAGCACGCGGAGAACCATGCGGGTACGGCAGGCGATGGAAAGCGAAGTGGCGTGGCGGTTGAAGGCCAACCTGCTGGCGGACATTGCCGACTACATCGAGACCACGGGCGGCTGTGCGCCCTATCGCTGCACGCGTGTGGTGGACCACATCGCCTCCCTGCGTGAGGCGGCCGAGGAGAACGCCGGCATCAACCGCGCGCTGCAGACCATTCTGGATGGGCCCCACGATCTGGTGCCGAGCCTGGAAAGCAGCGATCGCCAGCGGGTGAAGAGCGGCTGGTCTGATTCGTTCAGCGATATCTATCACCAGGCGTGGTTGTTGAATGACCTGCAGACCATGCACGCGCAGATGATGGACGAGTATCCGAAGCGTGCCGCTGCACCCTGGCTGGCCGAATGGATGAGTGACCCCGAGCCGCTGCGCGGCACCGGATTGCCACTGTAGCGCCGAGCCAGGCTCGGCTGCTCTTCGGCCAGGCATCCGCACCATCTGAAGCACAATGCGGACCAACGGTTCGCACCCACCCAGGGAAGGTGCCGCTGCGCTCGCCGGCCAAAGGCCGGCGCGGCCGTCGTCATCCGCCGATGTA
Source organism: Stenotrophomonas sp. YJH_SMC_17 (assembly GCF_059371655.1). NCBI lineage: Bacteria > Pseudomonadati > Pseudomonadota > Gammaproteobacteria > Lysobacterales > Lysobacteraceae > Stenotrophomonas > Stenotrophomonas sp. YJH_SMC_17. Next base: position 14,710 of record NZ_JCAFUU010000002.1, read on the forward strand.
CGCGGTGATCTCCGCTTCCGCCAGCACCTGCCGCAACTGCGCGACAGACGCGCGCCGCATCGGCTTCTCATCCACCGGCGACAACGGTGCCTGGCGCAGGGCGTCGTACGGCAGTACGGCCAGGTCGAAGGTCAGTTCCTCGGCACTGAACACCCACACCGGCACGTCCAGGCTGCGCTCGCGGTCCATGCGCAGGCGGCGTACCCGCGATTCTGCAGGAATGCCATGCTCGTCCAGGAAGCGATGCACGGCCTCCGGGTCGTCGCTGTGCAGGTGCAGCTGCACGGGGCTGTTGGCGTCGGCGGTGCCGTCCAGCACCGGGCCGGCCAGGCGCGGGGAGAAGCCGTGCAGGAACTCCAGCGCACGCATTGCGGCCTCGCGACGACGCTGCAGTTCGTTGCGGTGCTGGGGCCCGGAGAACAGCCGCTGGTACTCGCGCAGGGCGTCTTCGATCTCGGTGTTGCGGGGCAGGGAGGCATCGTCGTGGATGCCGAGCCGGCTGGCGGCCTTCAACTTGGCCTGGTGGTAGTCGCGGATGCCGCCTTCGGCCATCAGGCGGGCGGCTTCGTGGGCGAGGCGGTGGCGCCGCTCGCGGGTCTGGCTGGCAGCATGCTGACGGGCGCGGTGCATGCGATGACTCCCTGTTGCGACCTGGCTACAGACTAGCGCACGGATGTGACATCGGCTTGGGTATGACCAATGTTGCTGCTCTGGCAGGTGCCGACCAAGGTTGGCCGCTACCGGGGCAGGGCAGGCCGTTGATCCTGTGGAGCCGAGCCGCTCGGCTCCGGGCCCCGCGGTAGAGCAGCCGAGCATGGGCTCGGCTCTGCAAAGGCGGGGCCAACCAAGGTTGGCACCCGCCCCACCTGCCTCTTAGAAGATATCGAACGCGGCGGCGTCGGCCTGCGGCGTATTGAGGTTCAGGTCGTAGTCGGTCAGGCGGTCCATGTCTTCCACCTTCACCCACTCGGTCGCGCCGTTGAGGGTGGCCTGGACCATGCCGCTGGGCGGATCGTTCTGCGCGATCGGGGTGTCCTTCAGCGCGGTGCGCATGTAGTCGATCCAGATCGGCAGGGCGGCCTTGCCGCCGTATTCGCGGTAGCCCAGCGAGCGGAAGTCGTCGCGGCCCACCCACACGGTGGTCACGTACGGGCCACCGAAGCCGGAGAACCAGGCATCGCGGTGGTCGTTGGTGGAGCCGGTCTTGCCACCCACGTCCTCGCGGCCAAGTACCTTGGCCTGCACGCCGGTACCGCGCTGCACGACGTCGCGCATCATCGACACCAGCTGGTAGGCGGTGCGGGCGTCGATCGCGCGCGGGGCGGTGCGGGCGTCCGGGTTGGCCGGCGCGGCCGGGGTTTCGGTCTTGGCTTCGGCCTTGGCCGCAGCGGCCGGGTCCACCTTCGGGGCCGGGGCGCCGAAGTTGAAGCCGTCCACCACCTGGTTGACCGGCTGGTCGCTGCTGCCGGCGCACTCGCGGCAGGCCAGCGCCGGGTTTTCCTTGAATACCAGGTTGCCGTCGCGGTCGTTCACCTGGTCGATCAGCCAGGTGTCCACGCGCGAGCCGCCATTGGCGAACACGGCGTAGCCGCGGGCCACCGACAGCGGGGTGAGCGAAGCGGTACCCAGCGACATCGACAGGTTCGGCGGCAGTTCCGATTCGGCAAAGCCAAACTCGCTGATGTACTTGCGCGCGTAGTCCACGCCCATGCCGTCCAGCAGGCGCACCGAGACCAGGTTGCGCGACTGCACCAGCGCTTCACGCAGGCGCATGGGGCCGCGGAAGCCGCCGCCGTCGTTCTGAGGTGCCCAGGTCTTGCCGCGGCGGTCGCGGAACACGACCGGGGCGTCGAGCACGATCGAGGCCGGGTTGTAGCCCTTGTCGAAGGCGGCCGCGTAGACGAACGGCTTGAAGCTCGAACCCGGCTGGCGACGGGCCTGGGTGGCGCGGTTGAACTTGTTGCCGGAGAAGCTGAAGCCACCGACCAGCGCCTTCAGCGCGCCGCTGTGGGCATCCAGCGAGACCAGCGCGGACTGGCCGCGCGGGATCTGGTCCAGCAGCCACTCACCTTCCTTGGCACCGGCCCGCACGCGCACGATGTCACCGCGCTGCACCAGCTTGCCCGGGGTCTTGTTGGTCCACTTGGCGGCACCGGCCGGCAGCACGATCTCGGTGCGGTTGGCCAGCACCACGGTGGCGCTGCCATCGGCGCCGGTGCTGGCGACGATCGCGGGCAGCAGGCCGGCTTGGCCGAACATGCCGCGCAGGTGCTCGGCCAGGGCGGCGGCGTCTTCACCGGGGCCCACCTGCACCTGCTTCTCCACGCCGTGCCAGCCGTGGCGGTGGTCGTACAGCAGCAGGCCGTCGCGCACCGACTGGTTGGCGGCGGTCTGCAGGGTGGAGTCGATGGTGGTGGTGACGTGGTAACCCTTGTTGACCACGTCACCGCCGAAGCGGGCGATCATTTCCTGGCGCACCAGCTCGGCCACGTACGGGGCATCGACCTGCACCGGCGGCTCATGCGCGGTGGCGTGCATCGGCACGGCCTTGGCCGCGTCGGCCTCGGCCTGGCTGACGAACTTCAGGTCGGCCATGCGCTGCAGCACGTAGTTGTCGCGGCGCTGGCGGGCACGTTCCGGGTTGGAGATCGGGTTGCCCGACGAGGGGAACTTGGGGATACCGGCCAGCGAAGCCATTTCATCCAGGTCCAGCTCGTTCAGCTTCTTGCCGTAATAGAACTCGGCGGCGGCGGCCACGCCGTAGGCGCGGTTGCCGAAGAAGCTCTTGTTCAGGTACAGCTCGAAGATCTCATCCTTGCTCAGCTCGGACTCGATCTTCCGCGCCAGCAGGATCTCGGCCAGCTTGCGGGTGTAGCTGTACTCGGAACTGAGGAAGAACTGGCGGGCCACCTGCTGGGTGATGGTGGAGCCACCCGGCACGCGCTTGTCGCTGGTGGTGGCCAGCAGCCACACCGCACGGCCGATGCCCATGTAGTCCACGCCGCCATGCTCGTAGAAACGGGCGTCCTCGGTGGCCAGGAACGCCTGCTTCAGCTTCTCCGGCACGTCCTTCATGGTGATCGGGGTGCGTCGGGTCTCGCCGAACACCGCCATCAGCTTGCCGTCGGCAGCATAGACGTACATCGGCTCCTGCATTTCCACGTCGCGCAGGGTCTGCACGTCGGGAAGCTTGGAGGACACAGCGTAGTACAGACCGCCCACGGCGGCCGCGCCGATCAGCGCCAGGACCAGGACAATCAGGAAGATCCAGCGCAGCCAGCGGCGGAGTCGAGTCATCGGGTTCAGATTCCGATTGCGAATTTCGTGGTCGCAGAGTATAGATTACGCAAGGTGGCGGCTGGGGTCGGCACCGGGGAGCGCAAGGGGAACAGTCAGGGGCTGCATCGTGAATCCGTGAGGAACTTCACAGCAGGGCCGTTGCCATTTGCTAAGAATACGTTATTAATGCTCGGACGCAGGTCTTGCGTCCAAGTGCCCGTCGGCAGGGGAGAAACCGTGGGGCTCATCCCAAAAAGTCAGTCGCCGCTTGTAGGCGTCGACATCAGTTCGACTGCGGTAAAGCTTTTGCAGCTGTCCCGCAGCGGCAATCGTTTCCGTGTGGAACACTACGCTGTGGAACCTCTTCCGCCGAATGCGGTGGTGGAGAAGAACATCGTGGAAGTGGAGGCCGTGGGTGAGGCCATCCGCCGTGCGATGAACCGTTCAGGCAGCAAGGCCAAGCTGGCCGCTGCCGCCGTCGCCGGGTCGGCGGTGATCACCAAGGTGATCCCGATGCCGGCCGAGCTCGACGAGAACGACATGGAAGCCCAGATCGAGCTGGAAGCGGTCAACTACATTCCGTACCCGATCGAGGAAGTGAACCTGGACTTCGAGGTGATCGGGGCGATCCCGAACAACCCGGAGATGGTCCAGGTGCTGCTGGCCGCGTCGCGTTCGGAGAACGTGGAACTGCGCCAGTCCGCGCTGGAGCTGGGTGGCCTGCAGGCCAAGGTGATGGACGTGGAGGCCTTCGCGGTCGAGAACGCCTACGCCCTGGTCGCCAGCGAGCTGCCGGTATCCATCGACGGCGTGGTCGCGCTGGTCGACATCGGCGCCACCATGACCACCCTCAATGTCCTGCGCGGTGGCCGCAGCCTGTACAGCCGCGAACAGGTGTTCGGTGGCAAGCAGCTGACCGACGAGATCATGCGCCGCTACGGCCTGAGCTACGAAGAGGCCGGCCTGGCCAAGCGCCAGGGCGGGTTGCCGGAAAGCTACGAGATGGAAGTGCTGGAGCCGTTCAAGGAGGCGACGGTCCAGCAGATCAGCCGCCTGCTGCAGTTTTTCTATGCCGGCAGCGAATTCAACCGCGTCGACCACATCGTGCTGGCCGGCGGCTGCGCCGTGCTGGGGGGGCTGCCGGAGATGGTCGAAGAACAGCTGGGCGTGCCGACCGTGGTCGCCAACCCGCTGGCACAGATGACCCTGGGCCCGAAGGTGAACGCCCATGCGCTGGCCCAGGATGCCCCCGCGCTGATGATCGCCACCGGTCTGGCGCTGAGGAGCTTTGACTGATGGCACGCATCAATCTATTGCCCTGGCGCGCCGAGCGGCGCAAGCAACGCCAGCGCGAGTTCTACGCAATGCTGGGCATGGCCGCCATCGGTGGCCTGCTGCTGTCGCTGCTGATCTGGTTCTACTACGACCGGCAGGTGAGCGGCCAGATGGACCGCAACACCTATCTGGAAGCCGAGATCGAGAAGGTCAAGGAACAGAACAAGGAGATCGACCGCCTCGATGCGCAGAAGGACCGCCTGCTGGCCCGCAAGAAGGTGATCGAGGAACTGCAGGCCAAGCGCTCGCAGATGGTTCACCTGTTCGACGCATTGGTGCGCACGATTCCCGACGGTGTGGTGCTGACTGCGCTGAAGCAGGAAGGTGACGTGCTGACCCTGGAAGGCCGCACCCAGTCCAATGCCCGCGTTTCGGCCTACATGCGCAATCTGGAGACGTCCGGCTGGATGACCAACCCGGAGCTGTCGATCATCGAAGCGCGTGACCCGGAGAAGGACAAGGACGGCAAGGCCGGCCCGCTGGCCGACACCAAGGCGCTGCCGTATGTGTTCGTGGTGAAGGTGAAGCTGCCGGCACAGAGCGAGGAAGTGGCCGGCACGCCAGGCCTCAATGCCGATGGCTCGGTTGCGACGGCCCCACCGGCGCCGGTGGCACCGCTTGCCGCTGGCCCGGATGCCGCCACGCCTGCCGTACCGGCGGCTCAAGCCGCTGGCCCGGCAGCGACCCCGGCGGCACCGACGCTGGCAGCACCGGCCGCACCGGCTGCCAAGCCCGCTCCGAGACCTGAGGGCAGCCGCCTGGCGCAGCCGCCGCAGGCCCTCCATGCCCCGCTGCAGGGGGATCGCGCATGAGCCAGAAAATCGATCTGAAGAATCTGGATTTCAACGACATCGGCAACTGGCCGCAGAAGGCCAAGATCGTCTTCTGCTCGTTGCTGGCCCTGGTCATCATGTTCGTTGCGTGGATGCTGCTGATCAGCGGCAAGCGCGAAGAGCTGGCCGGCCTGGAATCGAAGGAAACCGAGCTGCGCGCCGAGTTCTCCAAGCAGCAGGAACGCGCGGTGAACCTGGGGCCGCTGAAGCAGCAGCTGGCACAGATGGAGCAGGTGCTGCAGCAGATGCTTCGGCAGCTGCCCAGCAAGACCGAAATGCCGGACCTGATCATCGACATCTCGCAGACCGCGCTGTCCAGCGGCCTGACCAGCCAGCTGTTCGAACCGGAACAGGAGCAGGTCAAGGAGTTCTACGCCGAGAAGCCGATCAAGCTGAAGATGGTGGGCAGCTACCACCAGTTCGGCGCGTTCGTCAGTGGCGTGGCCTCGTTGCCGCGCGTGGTGATCCTGACCATGCACGACATCAACCTGAAGCCGGCGGACAAGACCGGCGGCAGCGTGCGCGCCGGTGCGCTGGAGCTCTCCGGTACGGTCAAGACCTATCGCTATCTCGACGAAACCGAGGTGCAGGAACAGCAGAAGGCTGAAGCCGGCAAGGAGGGCAGCAAGTGATCCGTTCCTTCTTTGCACGTTGCGCAATGGTCGCTGCGGTGTTGCTGCTGGCCGCCTGTGGGCGTGGCGTGACCAGCACGCCGGGCGACGCGCCGAATCTCGAGAAGTGGGTGGAAGGCGAACGTGCCCGGCCGGCGCAGCCGCTGGAACCGTTGCCTGTGATGCAGCAGTTCGAGACCTTCGAGTACTCCGCGCAGGGCCTGCGTGATCCGTTCACCGATGCCTGGACCAATCCGCAGGGGAATGGCGGGTTGCGGCCGGATCCGAACCGGCGCAAGGAGCCCCTGGAGGGCTTCCCGCTGGATGCGCTGGACATGGTCGGTACCATCGGGACCGGCGGCGGCACCGTGGCGCTGGTGATGGGGCCGGACAAGGTGACCTACCGGGTGCGCCCGGGCGGTTACCTGGGGCAGAGCGACGGGCGGGTCACCGCGGTCTTCGAAGACCGTGTGGAGCTGATCGAACTGGTGCCGGATGGCGCGGGTGGCTGGCTGGAACGGCCGGCAACGCTCTCGCTTGAAGATCAATGATCGTTTACTGGGGATAGCACGATGACCTTTCACCAAGCCAAGGGGCTGCGTCCCATCCGGCGCTCTACCTTGAACCGTGTCAGCGCGCTGGGAGTCGCGCTGATGCTGGCCTGCGCTCCGGCGCTGGCCGCCGCACCGGCGGAGAAGCCGGTGGGCACCACCGTCGCACCGGCCGCGGCACCCGCCGGCCTGTCGGTGGCCAAGATCGATTTCAAGCGCGGCGATGATGGTGCAGGCCGCCTGATCGTACAGTTTGATGGCCAGGGCGCGATGCCGGACCTGCGCACGCAGGGCAACAGCGTGGTGGTGGACGTCGGCAACGCCCGTCTGCCGGCCAACCTGCAGAAGCCGTTGAACGTGGTCGACTTCGCCACGCCGGTGCAGCGCATCGACGCCAAGCCGTCCGGTGCCGGCACCCAGCTGGTGCTGAGCACCGGCGGTGCCGTGGAGTCGCTGGCCTACCAGAGCGGCAACGAGTACGTGGTCGAGATCAGCCCGCGGCAGGCACCGGCCGCCGTCGGTGCAGTCACTGCCGGCAGCGTCACCCAGGCGGCCAAGGCCGTCGGCCAGCGCGGCTTCACCGGCAAGCCGGTGACCTTCAACTTCCAGGACGTGCCGGTGCGCACCGTGCTGCAGTTGATCGCCGAAGAGTCCAACCTCAACGTGGTCGCCTCCGATTCGGTGCAGGGCAATGTGACCCTGCGCCTGGTCAATGTGCCGTGGGACCAGGCACTGGACATCGTGCTGCGTGCCAAGGGCCTGGACAAGCGACGGGACGGCAGCGTGATCTGGGTCGGGCCGCAGGCCGAACTGGCCAAGTTCGAGCAGGAGAAGGAAGACGCGCGCATCGCCATCGAGAACCGCGAAGACCTGGTGACCGATTACGTCCAGATCAACTACCACAGCGCGACCCAGATCTTCAAAGCGCTGACCGAAGCCAAGGGCATCGGTGGTGGTGGCGCTGGCGGTGCAGGTGGCGGGGGTGGTGGTGGCTCATCGCAGGAGGAAAGTGGCTTCCTGTCCGGCCGTGGCCGCATCGTCGCCGATGAGCGCACCAACACGCTGATGATCAGCGACATTCCGAAGAAGATCGCGCGCATGCGCGAGCTGATCAACGTGATCGACCGCCCGGTCGACCAGGTGCTGATCGAGAGCCGCATCGTCATCGCTACCGATACGTTCGCACGTGAGCTGGGTGCGCGGTTCGGCATCAGCGGCAGCCGCGACAACGCGTATTTCAGCGGCAACCTGGAGGCCAATGAGGCGACCCGCAAGTCGCAGGTCGAAGCCAATGCGACCAATGCCAAGGCGTATCGCGACTGGGTAGCCGGTGGCAGCACGGGCCCGGCGCCGGTCCCGGTCGGCTCGGCGATCACCCGTGGCCTGAACTGGGCCATGCCGGCGGCGTCCACCAACCCGGCGGGCTCGCTGGCGCTGTCGATCCTCAATGCCGGCTACCTGCTGGACGTGGAGTTGTCGGCCATGCAGGAAGAGTCGCGTGGTGAAGTGATCTCCAACCCGCGCGTGGTGACCACCAACCAGCGCGAAGCCCTGATCAAGCAGGGCAAGGAAATCGGCTATGTGACCATCAGTGCCGGTGCGGGCGGTGTCGCTACGCCGAACGTGCAGTTCAAGGAAGTGGTGCTGGAGCTGAAGGTCACCCCGACCATCACCAACGACAACCGCGTGTTCCTCAACATGCAGGTGAAGAAGGACGAAGTGGATCGGCTGATCCAGCTGGAAGGCTACGGCACCGTGCCGTCGATCAACCGCCGCGAAGTGAATACCGCGGTGCTGGTCGAAGACGGGCAGACCGTGGTCATCGGTGGTGTGTACGAGTTCACCGACCGCAACAGCATCAGCAAGGTTCCGTTCCTGGGCGACGTCCCGTTCCTGGGCAACCTGTTCAAGAAGCGTGGCCGCAGCAAGGACAAGGCCGAGCTGCTGGTGTTCGTCACCCCGAAGGTGCTGCGCGTGGCCAAGCAGAACTGAGCCAACGCCACCTGCAACACGAAGGAGGGCCGCCATGTGCGGCCCTTCTTCGTTCATGCAGGTAGATCCACGCCATGCGTGGATGGGATAGCCGTTCAGCCGTTCTTGATGCCAATCGCAAGGCACCCTGCGATGATGTCGGGAACCCGTGCCGTCCTGCGCCGGTCAAAGGCCCCCATGAACCTGCCACCGCCGATGCCCGAAAACGTCTCGCCGCCGCCCGCGCCGGCCACCTCCCGCCTGCATGGCGCCTTCAACCAGTTGCGCGACGCGCTGTCGGCCGAAATCGTCGGCCAGGCGGCCTTGGTCGAACGCCTGTTGATCGCATTGCTGGCCGACGGGCATCTGCTGGTGGAGGGCGCCCCGGGCCTGGCCAAGACCACGGCCATCCGTGCGCTGGCCTCCCGCCTGGAGGCGGATTTCGCGCGCGTACAGTTCACCCCCGACCTGCTGCCGGCCGACCTGACTGGCACCGAGATCTGGCGCCCGCAGGAAGGCCGCTTCGAGTTCGTACCCGGCCCGATCTTCCATCCGATCCTGCTGGCCGATGAAATCAACCGTGCGCCGGCCAAGGTGCAGTCGGCGCTGCTGGAAGCGATGGGCGAGCGCCAGGTCACCGTTGGCCGACACACTTACGCATTGCCGCCGCTGTTCCTGGTGATGGCCACGCAGAACCCGATCGAGCAGGAAGGTACCTTCCCGCTGCCGGAGGCGCAGCTGGACCGTTTCCTGATGCACGTGCGCATCGGCTACCCGGACCAGGCGGCCGAATCGGAGATCCTGCGCCTGGCCCGCGAGCGCGCCCGCGGCGCGTTGGGCGAGGCCGCACCCGCACCGGAAAAGATGCCGATGCAGGATGTGTTCGATGCGCGCCGCGAGGTGCTGGACCTGCACATGGCACCGGCACTGGAACGCTATCTGGTCGAACTGGTGCTGGCCTCGCGCGACCCGTCGCGCTACGACGCCGGCCTCGGCCGCCGCATCGCGTGGGGTGCCAGCCCGCGCGGTTCCATCGCACTGGAACGCTGCGCGCGCGCGCGGGCCTGGCTGGCTGGCCGCGACTTCGTCACCCCAGATGATGTGCGCGCGGTGGCCGCCGACGTGCTGCGCCATCGCGTGCTGCCCAGCTACGAAGCCACCGCCGAGGGCTGGGACGGCGAGCGCCTGGTGCAGGAGCTGCTGGCCCGGGTGCCGGCACCCTGAGCCTGCGCATGACCGATCCGTCCCTGGAACCGGTGTCCACCGTCAGCGATGGCGACGGGCTGCGCCCACAGCTGTCCGAACTGGTCGCCCTGCGCCGCCTGGCGCAACGTCCGCCGCCGCCGCGCCGTGGCCGCGCCGGCAACGCTGGGCAGGCGCCATCGCCATTGCGTGGCCGTGGCATGGAATATGCCGAGTCGCGCGAGTACGTGGCCGGTGACGACGCGCGCCATATCGACTGGCGCGTGACCGCGCGCACCGGCCGTGCCCATACCAAGCTGTTCCAGGCCGAGCGCGAGCGGGTCAGCCTGATCGTGGCCGACACCTCACCGGCGCTGTACTTCGGCACTCGCGTGCGCTTCAAGTCGGTACAGGCCGCACGCGCCGGCGCCGTCGCCGCGTGGTCGGCGCAGCGTCGCGGCGATCGTGTGGGCGCGTTGCGTGGCAGTGATCGCGAGGCACCGATTGCACCGGCGGGTGGTCCGCGCGGCGTACTGCGCGTGCTCGACGCGCTCACCCGCTGGTACGCGCAGCCGCCCGCCGACGATCTCGGCCTGGAGCGCGCGCTGGACCATGCCGCCCGCGTGCTGCGTCCCGGGGCGCGCATGCTGGTGCTGGCCGATCCGCAGCAGGCGGCGCGGATTCCGCCGGTGCGCTGGAGCGCGCTGGCCCAGCACCATGACCTCAGCCTGGTGCTGCTCGTCGATCCGCTCGAACTGCAGCCGCCCTCGGCCGCCCTGCAGTTCCAGGCCGCGCAGCAGCGCATCGGCCTCGACCTGCGCCGCAGCGACGTGCAGGCGCACTGGCAGGCGCACTTCGTCGAACCGCTGCAGGCACTGCGCCGCCAGCTCGGTGCACGCCGTGTCGACGTGCAGGTGCTGTCCACCGATGCGCCCAGCGACGCGTGGCTGGCAGCGTCACCGACCGAGGTGCCGGCATGAGTGCCACCCTGCCGCTGCGCGATGTGCAGCTGCCGCCGGCACCGTCGTGGTGGCCACCGGCACCCGGCTATCTGATGATCGGCGGCGTGGTGCTGCTGGTGGTGCTGGTGCTCGCTGTCATCGGATGGCAGCGCCGCCGCCGTCGCCAGCGTTGGTTGCAGGCATTCGACCAGGAACTGGCCACCACCACCGATGCCACCGCGGAACTGGCGGTGATCGCCGGCCTGCTGCGCCGCGCCGCGCGGCAGGCGCAGCCGGGCAGTGAATCCCTGCGCGACGCTGCGTGGTGGCAGCGTGTGGATCCGAAGGGCACGTTGCCCGATGCGCGGCGCAGCCTGTTGGCCGAAGGCGCCTATCGCCCCCGCGTGGACGCCAGCGAAGTGGCGGCCGTGCGCTGCTGGGCCCGCGAGCGCTACCTGGCGATGCTGCTGGAGCGCCGCCGATGAACCTGCTGGCAAGTTACTGGCCGTGGCCGGACCTGCAGCTGGCGTGGCCGCTGGCCCTGCTGGCGTTACCGCTGCCGCTGCTGATGCGCTGGTGGAAGCGTCGCGCCGATGCGGGTGCGGCATTGCGCGTGCCGTATGCCGCCAGCGAGCTGGAAGCGTTGTCCGGTGGTGGCCGGGTGGACGTGTCGTGGCTGCGCACGGTGCTGCTGTGGCTGGCGTGGTGTGCGCTGTGCATCGCGCTCGCGCGCCCGCAGCAGCTGGGTGAAGCCATCACTCCACCGCAGCAGGGCCGGCAGATGATGCTGGCGATGGACGTGTCCGGCAGCATGGGCGAGGGCGACATGGTGCTGGGTGGGCAGGCGGTCGATCGACTCACCGCCGCCAAGGCGGTGCTGGCCGATTTCCTCGACCGCCGTGTGGGGGATCGAATCGGCCTGCTGATCTTCGGTGATCGCGCCTACACGCTCACGCCGATCACCGCCGATCTGGCCAGCGTGCGCGACCAGCTGCGCGACAGCGTGGTTGGCCTGGCCGGCCGCGAGACCGCCATCGGTGACGCCATCGGTCTGGCGGTGAAGCGCCTGCGCAGCCAACCCGAAGGCCAGCGCGTGTTGATCCTGCTCACCGATGGTGTGAGCAACGCGGGTGTGCTGGAGCCGCTGCGCGCGGCCGAAGTCGCGCAGGCCGAGGGCGTACGCATCCACACGGTCGCGTTTGGTGGCGATGGCAGCATGCGCTTCCTCGGCATTCCCATTTCCGCCGACCAGGACCCGGTCGACGAGGCCACGCTGAAGAAGATTGCCAGCTTGACCGGCGGCCAGTTCTTCCGTGCACGCGATACCGCGCAACTGGCCGGCATCTATGCCGAACTGGACCGGCTGGAGCCGATCGCGGCGAAGGGGCCGAGCCTGCGCCCGCGCGAGGAACGTTATGCGTGGCCACTGGGGCTGGCAGTGTTGCTGGGTGCGTTGGCCTGGCTGTGGCCGGAGCGTCGCCGATGATCGCCCTCGCTTCGAATCTTCCCGACTGGAACGCGCTGCACTTCCTGCGCCCGGAGTGGCTGTGGGCACTGCTGGCGTTGCCGGTGATCGTCGCCGTGGCGTTGTACCGGCAGCGGCGCAGCGACGCGTGGCGTCAGGCGGTGGATGCACACCTGTTGCCGCATCTGCTGGCGGCCGGTGTGCGCCGTCGCGTGCGACTGCCGTGGGCGATTGTGCTGGGCTGGACGCTGGCATCACTGGCCATGGCCGGACCGAGCTGGCGGCAGCAGGCACAACCGATGTTCCAGCCCAGCGCACCGCTGCTGGTGGTGCTGGATCTGTCCAGCCGCATCACTGCCACCGACCTGCCACCGTCGCGCCTGCTGCAGGCACGGGCCAAGGTCGGTGAGCTCCTGCGCGCACGCAAGGGCGGGCAGGTCGGTCTGGTGGTGTACGCCGAAGATGCCTACACCGTGGCGCCGTTGACCGATGACGGCAGCAACGTTGCGCTGTATCTGGATGCCTTGTCGCCGGATGTGATGCCGCGTGACGGCCAGCGTGCCGACCGTGGCATCGACTGGGCCACGCGGCTGATGCGGCAGATCGCTGCACCGCAGGGACAGATCCTGCTGGTCACCGATCAAACCGATGGCGAAGCTGCGCTGGCTGCAGCGCAGGCGCGCGGTCTTGGCCTGCAGGTGTCGGTACTGGGCCTGGGCACGCCCGCGGGCGCGGCCTACCGTGATGGCAGTGGGCAGATCCGCCAGGCCGCGCTGGATGAAGGCAGCCTGCGCGCGGTGGCCACCGCAGGCGGCGGCCGCTATGTGCGCATCGCCGCCGATGACAGTGACCTGCGCGCGCTGGGCGTGCTTGATGCGCGCGAAGGCAGCGCCGCGCAGCGGCCCGGCGAGGGCAAGCAGTGGCGCGATGAAGGGTTCTGGCTGCTGCCACCGGTGATGCTGCTGGCGCTGCTGGCCTTCCGACGCCGCGCGGTGCTGGCGGCGCTGCTGGCGGTGGGCCTGCTGCCGTGGATGAGTGACGTGCACGCGCAGATGCCTGCGGCGCCCGCCTCGCCGCCGGTGCAGGGCTCGCTGTGGAAGCGTGCCGACCAGGTACAGCACCAGCGTTTGGCCGAAGGCGTGCAGGCCTACCGTAACGGCGACTTTGCCACCGCGCGCAGGCAGTTCGAAGGCATCGACAGCGATGCCGGTTGGTATAACCTCGCCAACACGCTGGCGCGCCAGGGCAACTACGACGACGCGATCGCCGCTTACGATCGCGCACTCGCGCTGCATCCCGGCATGGCCGATGCGGTTGCCAATCGTGCGGTGGTCGATGCCGCGCGCAAGCGCAAGCCCCCGGGTGGCAAAGGCCAGGATCAGCAGAAGCCACCGCAGAACGGGCAGCAGAAGCAGCAGAACGATCCGCAGGGCCAGCAGAATCCGCAAGGCCAGCAGCCGCAGCAGGGCCAGAGAGACCCCGGGCAGGGCCAGCCTTCGCCGGGTCAGCAGGGCCAGCCCAAGCCGGGTGACGACAGCACGCAATCGAAGCCGCAGTCTGGCGAACGCAGCCGCGATGGCCAGCAGGCGCCGCCGCAGGTCGAGGATGCCAAGGCCCAGGCGCAGGCCGATGAGCAGCAGCGCCAGCGCATGCAGCAGGCGATGCAGCAGGCGCGCGAAGGCGAAGCGGACAAGGACGGCAAGCCAGTGCCGGCCGGTGACGGCCGCACACCGCGCCAGCGCGAAGAACAACAGGCCGTGGAGGCCTGGATGCGACGTGTGCCGGATGATCCGGGTGCGTTGCTGCGGGCCAAGTTCCAGCTGGAAAACGAACGCAGGAAGAGGGAAGGGCGATGACGCGGGCGATCAACATGCACGGGCACTGGCCACGGCGGGTGCTGGCAGCACTGCTGTTGTGGCTGCCATTGCTGGCCTGGGCGCAACCGCGCGCCTGGCTCGACCGCGACCGCATCGCGATGGGCGATACGGTCACCCTCAATGTCGAGAGCGACCAGGGCGCGCCGGACTTCACGCCGCTGCGCACCGACTTCGACCTCAGCGGGCAGACCAGCAGCCGCCAGGTGGAGTGGAGCAACGGCAGCATGCAGCAGCGCAATCTGTATGGCGTAGCGCTGACGCCGCGACGCAGCGGCGCGCTGGTGGTGCCTGGCCTGCAGGTCGGCAGTGTGCGCACCGCGCCGCTGACCCTGCAGGTGGACGCCGCTGCCGTCGCCGGCCCTGACAGCAATGCGATGGCCTTCATCGAGACCGTTGTCGACGATGAGACGCCCTATGTGCAGCAGAGCGTGGGCGTGGTGGTACGGCTGTACTTCGCATCGCAGCTGGCGTCGGGTGAACTGGTGCTGGATACCCCGGCCGGTGCGTCGTTGCAGCGGGTGGGTGATGACCGCACCGACGTGCGGCAGGTCAATGGCCGCCGCTACAACGTGGTCGAGCGGCGCTTCCTGCTGATTCCTGAGCGCAGCGGTGCACTTCGGCTGGCCGGTGCGCGTTTCAGTGGGCGCAGTGCCGGTGGCTTCTTCGACGACTTCTTTGGCGGCGGCGACGGGCGGATGAATGCCACCGGCGCCGACCGCACGTTGCAGGTACAGGCACAGCCGGCACAGGCGCCGCAGCCGTGGCTGCCGTTGCAGGGCCTGCAGCTGCGCTACACCAGTGCACCGACCAGCGCCCGTACGGGCGAAGCGGCCAATGTGGTGGTCGAAGCGATTGCCGAAGGGGCGACCCGCGCGCAGTTCACCGACCTGCCGGTGCCCGACGTCGGCAGCGCCGCACAGGTGTTCGCCGAACCGGCGCAGTACGAAGAGACCTTCAACGGCAGCACGCCGCGGCTGAAGATCACCCGCCGTTATTCGATCGTGCCGCGCCAGCCGGGTTCGCTGGTGGTGCCGGGGCCGCGCCTGCCGTGGTGGGATGTTCGTGCGGGCAAGCCACAGGAAGCGAAGCTGCCGGACCTGACACTCGCCGTCGCAGCCGGTAATGGCGGCGGCAGTGCTTCACCTGCGCCGCTGCCGCCGATCGACACCGATGCCGCGCTGCCGGGGGGCGATGGCCAGGACAGCCGTATCGCGGCCACCGATCCGCGCGCCAGCGGCCTGGCCGAGCGTCCGTGGCCATGGATGGGCGCCACCATCGGCCTGGCGATGCTGTGGCTGCTGACCCTGCTGTGGGGCTGGCAGCGTGGCCGCCGCCCCCGTGAAACTGCGCCGGTGGCAGGCACGCCGGCTGTGCCGACTGTGGCGAGCGGACGTGCCGGCCTGGCCGACCTGCGCCGCGCACTGGATGGCGAAGGCTTCGATCAGGTAGAAGCGCAGTTGTGCGCGATGGCCGGTGTTGAGCGCATCGAGCAGGTCATCGCGCGGTTGGATGACCCGGCCCAGCGCCAGGTGCTGCAGGACCTGCAGCAGGCCCGCTGGGGCGGGCAGGGCGATCTGGCATCGCTGCGTTCGCGTCTGCGCGAGGTCTTCCGTGACGGACCGCACTGGTCGGCAGCTGCCGGCCCCGCCGACACTGGCCTGGCGCCGCTGTATCCACCGCGGCGAACCTGAACCGGCGTCGCTTGCGCGCTTTGTTAGAGTGCATTCATTTTTCGAGGAAACCCGCGTATGACAGCAGCTGCTGCCGACAAGAAGAAGTTGCCCCTGCATTGGAAGATGGGCATCGGCTTTGCGATCGGCCTGGTCCTGGGACTGATCGTGCACGCCCTGGGCGGCAGCGTCGATGGTCTGCAGGCCGGTGCCAAGTGGGTCATGGACTACGTCACCACCCCGGCGTCGGGCCTGTTCCTCAACCTGATCTTCATGCTGATCGTGCCGCTGATCTTCTCGGCGCTGATCATGGGCGTGTCGGAGATGGGCGACATCCGCGCCCTCGGCCGCATCGGCTGGAAGACCCTGGCCTACACCGTGCTGCTGTCCGGCATCGCCGTGGGCATCGGCCTGGTGCTGGTGAACGTGCTCAAGCCCGGCGCGGGCGTCGACCCGCAGACCGCGGCGCTGATGCTGTCGGAGAACGCCGAGCGCAGCAAGGAGATCGTGGCTGGCATCCATGGCACGCCGAAGGGCATGGACATGCTGCTGTCGATCGTACCGAGCAACGTGCTGCAGGCGGCGTCGGACAACGGCGCGATCCTGTCGCTGATGTTCTTCGCGCTGATGTTCGGTATCGGCATGGTGCTGACCGACAACGAGAAGGTCGCCCCGCTGCGTCGCGCCATCGAAGGCGTGTTCGAAATCTCGATGACCCTGATCAACCTGGTCATCCGCCTGGCCCCGTACGCGGTGGCCTGCTTCATGTTCAACCTGGCCGCACTGTTCGGCTTCGAGCTGATCATCCGCCTCGGTGCCTACGTGGGCGTGGTGGTGCTGGCGCTGGGCCTGCACATGATCGTGACCTACGGCACCGCCGTGTGGCTGTCCGGCCGTTCGCCGCTGTCGTTCTTCCGCGATACCCAGGAAGCGACGGTGATGGCGTTCTCCACCGCCTCCAGCAACGCGACCCTGCCGACCGCGTTGCGCGTGGCCGACCAGATGGGCCTGCCGCAGCGCGTGTCGCGCTTCGTGCTGACCGTGGGCGCCACCGCCAACCAGAACGGCACCGCGCTGTTCGAGGGCGTGACGGTGATCTTCCTGGCCCAGTTCTTCGGCGTGGACCTGAGCATCGGCCAGCAGTTCATGGTGATGGCGGTCTGCATCCTCGGTGGCATCGGTACCGCTGGCGTGCCATCCGGCTCGCTGCCGGTGGTGGCGATGATCTGCGCCATGGTGGGCGTGAACCCGCTGGGCATCGGCCTGATCCTGGGCGTGAACCACTTCCTGGACATGTGCCGTACCGCACTGAACGTGACCGGCGACCTGGCCCTGACCACCCTGGTGGCCAAGGGCGAGCCGCACGACGGCCCGGCGCTGGCACCGCACCAGGACTGAGCCGGGCGCCACTGCTGGCGACCCGATCGGGGTCGGATCCCATTCCGCACGGAATGGGCTCCGACCCCTTTTCACATGCGGCATCGAGCGGAAATCCTCACGTTGCCGTCCAGCGGCCGCCACGACCGGGCAGAGTGGGCTGACCCCCCGCCCGGCGACTATGGGACAATAGGCCGCCCGCACGTCCGCGGCCGCCTCCCGATTCCGACAGAACCATGACGCAGCCTACCCGTCGCCAGTTGGCCAACGCCATCCGCTTCCTTGCCGCCGATGCGGTTGAAACCGCAAAGTCCGGCCACCCCGGCATGCCCATGGGCATGGCCGACATCGCCGAAGTCCTCTGGAACGACTACCTCCGCCATAACCCGAGCAATCCGCACTGGTTCAACCGCGACCGTTTCGTGCTGTCCAACGGCCACGGTTCGATGCTGCAGTACGCGCTGCTGCACCTGAGCGGTTACGACCTGCCGATCGAGCAGCTGAAGCTGTTCCGCCAGCTGGGCAGCCACACCGCCGGCCACCCGGAACGCCACGAGACCCCGGGCGTGGAAACCACCACCGGCCCGCTGGGCCAGGGTTTCGCCAATGCCGTGGGCTTCGCCCTGGCCGAGAAGCTGCTGGCACAGCGCTTCAACCGCCCGGAGCTGGAAGTGGTCGACCACCGCACCTGGGTGTTCATGGGCGATGGCTGCCTGATGGAAGGCGTGTCGCATGAAGCCGCGTCGCTGGCCGGCACCTGGGGCCTGCACAAGCTGGTCTGCTTCTGGGACAACAACCACATCTCCATCGACGGCAATGTCGAGGGCTGGTTCACCGACAACACCCCGGAGCGTTTCGAAGCCTATGGCTGGAACGTGGTCCGCGACGTCGACGGCCATGATCCGGAAAGCATCAAGGCCGGCATCGAGGCCGCGCTGTCGCAGAGCGACAAGCCGACCCTGATCTGCTGCCGCACCACCATTGGTTTTGGTTCGCCGAACAAGGCGGGCAAGGAATCCAGCCACGGCGCGCCGCTGGGCAAGGACGAGCTGGAAGCCACCCGCAAGCAGCTGGGCTGGGAATACGGTCCGTTCGAGATCCCGCAGGCGATCTACGACGGCTGGCGCGCCAATGGCGCCGGCACCCTGCGCCAGGCCGAGTGGGAACAGCTGTTCGACAAGTACGCCAGCCAGTACCCGGCCGAAGCGGCCGAACTGACCCGTCGCTCGCACGGCGAACTGCCGGCCGACTTCGTGGCCAAGGCCGATGCCTACATCGCCCAGGTGGCCGCTGAAGGCCCGACGATCGCCTCGCGCAAGGCCTCGCAGCTGGCCATCGAAGCCTACGCCCCGCTGCTGCCGGAAATCGTCGGCGGCTCGGCTGACCTGGCGCACTCCAACCTGACGCTCTGGAAGGGCAGCACGTCGGTCGCCAGCGACGACGCCAACGCCAACTACGTGTACTACGGCGTGCGCGAGTTCGGCATGACCGCCATTGCCAACGGCCTGGCCCTGCACGGTGGCTTCATTCCGTTCGACGCCACCTTCCTGGTGTTCAGCGACTACGCCCGCAACGGCGTGCGCATGAGCGCGCTGATCCCGGCCCATGCCATCCACGTCTACACCCACGACTCGATCGGCCTGGGCGAAGACGGCCCGACCCACCAGCCGGTGGAGCACCTGGCCTCGCTGCGCTACATCCCGAACAACGACGTGTGGCGCCCGTGCGACGCCGTTGAATCGGCAGTGAGCTGGAAGGCCGCGATCACCCGCCAGGATGGCCCGAGCTGCCTGGTGTTCAGCCGCCAGAACCTGCCGCACCAGCCGCGCAACGCCAAGCAGATCGCCCAGATCGAGCGCGGTGGCTACGTGCTGGCCGATGCCGCCGGTACCCCGGACGTGATCCTGATCGCCACCGGTTCGGAAGTCTCGCTGGCCACCGAAGCCAAGGCCCAGCTGGATGCGGCCGGCCTCAAGACCCGCGTGGTCTCGATGCCGTCCACCGACGTGTTCCTGCGCCAGGATGCGGCCTACCGTGAATCGGTGCTGCCCAACGCCGTGCGCAAGCGCGTGGCGGTGGAAGCCGGCGTGACCGGTTTCTGGCGCCAGTTCGTCGGCCTGGACGGCGCGGTGATCGGCATCGACACCTTCGGTGCTTCGGCCCCGGCCGACCAGCTGTACAAGCACTTCGGCATCACCACCGCCCACGTGGTGGAAGCGGCCAAGGCGCTGTAAGCAGCATCGCAAAGCAGAAAAGGGAAAGGCCGGCGCAAGCCGGCCTTTCTCGTTTTCCTGGGTAGATCCACGCCATGTGTGGACGAGGAAAGGGGACGGCATGTTCCGCCCGGCGGCGGCGCTGTCGCGTTGGCCTCTTCATCTGACCTGCGTTCCTTGCGAAAAGGAGAGTCTGCCGAGGCACCCTCTATAGTAAAAATGGTCAAGAAGCGCGGCGTAGAAACCTGTACTGGATTTGCGGAGTGTAAGGTGTTGCCTTACACTGATGCTGCATGATCGTCAGCTTCAGGCATAAGGGTCTGAAAGCGCTCTATGAGCGGGGCGATATTTCAGGAGTTCGTGCCGATCATGTGGCTCGGTTGCGGCGTTTGCTTCTGCAGTTGGATCAAGCCCGGCTGCCTGGAGACATGGGGCTGCCCGGAAATCGCCTGCACCCCCTGCGCGGAAGCTACAGCGGCTACTGGGCTGTAAGTGTCTCGGCGAGTTGGCGATTGGTGTTCCGCTTTTGCGGGCTGGACGTCGAACTGGTCGATTACCTTGATTACCACTAGGAGGCCGTTCGATGCCGTTGCATGATCCGCCGCACCCCGGAGAATCGCTGCGCGAAGACATCCTGCCGGCGATCAGCATGTCGATCAGTGCGCTGGCGCAGCATCTTGGCTATTCCCGCGGACAGCTGTCGACCATCATCAACGGGCACGCCGGCATCTCCGCGGAGCTGGCATTCCGCCTCGAGCTTGCGGGTCTGGGCAATGCCCGCATGTGGCTGGCGATGCAGGCGGCATACGATCTGTGGCAAGTCGAGCATCGAGCGCATCCACCCATTGCCCGCCTGTACCTTGAGGATGCAGTGAGGATGGAGCGGTAGATCCACGCCATGCGTGGATGAGCGCCGGTGCGTCGGGCGCGTCTCGGAAGCTGTTTCAGCTGGTACGCGCCAACGCCAGGCGCAGCAGGCGCGCATCCAGGCGCTCTGCGAAATCCTTGGGCGCCTGCAGGCCCATGCGCTGCAGGTACACCGCATCGCCGTCGCCGGCCGGTTGTCGCAGCGCGGCCCAGACCGTGCGCAGCTTGTCGCCCCGGGTCTGCGTGTTGGCCTTCAGCCAGCCCAGTGCCTTCACCAGTACCTGCTCGATCTCGTTGAAGTCGCTGCCGAGCGGGTAGTCAGGCAGGCTGCCATCGGCGCGGAACGGGGCCAGTGCCGCGGCCAATGCCTGCGGCGTATTGCGCTGGAGGCGCTGCGGGTCCGGCTGGGTCACCGCCAGCAGCTTGCGCGCGGCCTGCGCCTGCTGCAGCAGGCCACCCTGGAACGGGGCTTCGGTGATCGCGGTCATCGCCTGCACGCAGTCCTCGTCGGTCAGCCCGCGCAGATCGGCGATGCCGTACTCGTTGAGGTAGATGTCGCGCAGGTGGCGTGGGATGGTGGTGTGCCCGTAGTTCCAGCGCACGTTGGATTCGCGGCGCCCCTTGTCATCGCGCGCGGCGCGGAACATCAGCACGCTGCGCGCTTCCGGCAGGGCATGTGCCATCGCCACGAAGTTGTACTGGCCACCCACGCCGGACACCACGCGGCCATCGTCCAGCGCATCCGACACCGCCGCGCCCAGCGCGGTGGCCATCATGCAGGAATTGAAGAAGCGCGCGTGCCGGCGCTGCAGGCGTTCCAGCGTCTCGTTGCCACCGTACAGCTGGTTGATCTCGCTGATGCGGCGCATGCCGATCGCACGGCATTCGTCTTCCGGCAGCGTGCGCAGCCACTCGTAGAACTCCGGGGAGCCCAGGTAGAACGCGCCGTGCAGGTACTCGCCCTCGGCGGCCAGGGTGGCGTGGTCGATGGACAGCGTGCTGCCGTTCTCGATGCGCTGCATCAGCGCCAGGTCGTCGTGCACCTTGCGCTTGATCACCCCGGTCTGCACCAGCCGGCGGAAGCCCTCGTTGAGCATCTCGCTGCAGCCGTACAGGCCGACCTCGAACGGATCCAGCCCGCCGATCTCCTGCACCAGCGGGTGGCTGGCCAGCTGCGGATCCAGCGCATGCAGCACGCGGCGGTAGCGCGCGTTGTCGGTGTGGCGCAGCGCCAGCGCATGGCTGAGCGCGTCGGCCAGCGTGCCGATGCCGATCTGCAGGGTGCCGCCGTCGCGGACCAGGGTGCTGGCATACAGGCCGATGGCGTAGTCGGCATCGCCGACCGGCTGCCGCGGCAGGCCGAACAGTGCCGGATACGGCGGTGGCGGGGTGATCACCAGATCGAAGAACGACACGTCGACCGTGGCCGAGCCGCCCAGGTAGGGCAGCTGCGGGTCGATCTCGGCGATCAGCAGGGGCCGCGGCAGGCCACGCGCGGCGATGGCATCGAGCGTGTCCTGGGTGATGTCGTTGTTGCACGACAGCGACAGCCGACGATCATCCGGCCGCATCGCCACCTTCTGCACGATCACCTGCGGCGCGCGCTGGGCGACCGCGTCGGCGGCGTGGGTGTAGTTCAGGCTGGTATAGCTGGACTGCGCCTGGCGCGAACCGAGCAGGGCGCCGGACTGCATGTAGAACTCTTCCACCTGCACATGTGCCGGCAGCGCGTCGCGTGCAATCGCATCGGCATAGGCCAGGCGCGGGAAATCGTCGCCGAAATGGCGCTGCGCGAACGGCGCCATGAAGCGCGCTTCCAGGCCGTTGCCGCGCGCCTTTGGCGGGTTCAACGATAGCGCGGTATACAGCTGCAATGGCCGCGACGGGTCGTGCTCGACGCGCGCGTACAGGGCATTGAGCAGCCGGTGCGGCTTGCCCAGCGCCAGCGGTGCCCCGATCCGCAACGGCCCGTCCACGCGCGCAAACAACCAGTCGACAGCGGCGTCCAGGTCGGTGAGGTGTTCGGTCATGCGGGGCGGTCCTGCGTGTGGGGGAGTGCGGGCATTACAGCATGTCGGGCTTGAACCGCCGTCGA
The DNA here is from genome assembly GCF_059371655.1 of Stenotrophomonas sp. YJH_SMC_17. Classification (NCBI taxonomy): domain Bacteria; kingdom Pseudomonadati; phylum Pseudomonadota; class Gammaproteobacteria; order Lysobacterales; family Lysobacteraceae; genus Stenotrophomonas; species Stenotrophomonas sp. YJH_SMC_17. The sequence goes on from NZ_JCAFUU010000002.1 coordinate 36,977, forward strand.
CGCGAGACTTCGGCGCCGGACACCATGAACTGCCCATCGCCGCGGTAGTGCACCGTGCGCGGCAGCTTCGGCCGTGGCGCTACGTGTGCGTGCACGATTTCCCAGATGAACAGGTTGTTCGATGCCACCTGGCTGTCGTCGTACAACCGGCATTCGAAGTTCGAGTGACATTGCCCGACCAGTGGTGCGCCGACCTCGCGTGCGGGCAGCGCGTCAAGCCCGAACCGGGCGAACTTGTCGACCTCGCGACCACTGCAGTTGCCGATGTCCACCACGGTATCGAGCAGCTCCACGCCGGGTACGTTGATCACGCACTCGCCGCTGCCGACGGCCAGTGCATGGCTGTGGTTCTCATTCGACAGGTAGGTTGCGACCAGCGACGGCGAGAAGCCCATCACCATGTGCCAGCCCATCGTCATCAGGTTGCGCTGGCCGCGCCAGGCGGTGCTGACCAGCACGATCGGGCCGGGTTCGAGGAAGCGGCGGGCCTGCTCGACCGGGAAGTCTTTCTTGGGCAGTGCTTTCATCCGAAGCCTGGGGCGGGAGGAACCGATGCTGGCGCAGCCGGGATGAACCCGGAGTCGAGGGGCTTGACAGGTAGTTCGATTACGCGCGTAATCAGATCGTCGATTACGGATGTAAACCATGACCCCGATCAGCGAAGCCGAAGCCGTTGTGATGGAGGTGCTGTGGCAGCAGGCACCGCGTAGTGCCGATGATGTGGTGGCCGCGCTGGCCCATCGCGACTGGGCCGAGCCGACCATCAAGACCCTGCTCAACCGCCTGCTGACCAAGGGCGCGATCGCCGCCGAGCGCGATGGACGGCGCTACCTGTACCGGCCGCTGCTGCAGCGGCAGGCCTGGGTGGAGGCGCAGAGCCAGGACTTCATCGGGCGCGTCTTCGAGGGCCGCGTGGCGCCACTGGTGGCGCACTTCAGCGAACGGGGGCAGCTGAGCGCGCAGGACATCGCCGAACTGAAGAAGCTGATCCAGGAGCTGGACCATGACTGAGCTGCTCGACGGACTGTGGCGGACCAGCCTGTGGCTGGCGGTGGGCGTGCTGCTGCTGGCGGCGCTGCGACCGCTGCTGGTGAGCCTGGGCGGCGCCGGGCTGGCCTATCGCAGCTGGTGGCTGCTGCCGTTGCTGCTGGTGACCTTGCTGCTGCCATTGCCACAGGCTGCGGTGTTGCAGCACGTGCCGACAGTGGCGCTGAAGGTGGTGCCTGGGGCCGTGGATGGACTGACCGGGCAATCACTGCCGTGGACCCTGCTGTTGCTGCTGGCATGGGTGCTGGGGACAGGCATCTGCCTGCTGCGCGACCTGCGTGCGCAGCGCCGTTTCGAACGCAGCATGGGCCCACTGCGTGCGCGTGCCGATGGCAGCTGGCAGGCCAGCGGCGATCCCGGGTTGCCGGCACTGGTCGGCCTGTGGCGACCGCGCATCGTGGTCGGCCCGGCATTCGACCAGCAGTTCACCGCACAGGAGCAGAACCTGATCCTGCAGCACGAGCGCAGCCATCGCCGCCATGGCGACCACTGGGCCAACGGCGCGCTGCTGCTGGTCCGCGCGGTGTTCTGGTTCCACCCGCTGCTGCCGTGGGCCGCACGCCGCTTCCTGCGCGACCAGGAACTCGCCTGCGATGCCCGCACCATCGGCCCGCAGCCTGCGCTGCGGGGCCTCTATGCCAGCACGCTGCTGAAGGCGCAGCTGGTCCACCCGGTTGCGCCAGCGGTCTGCCATTGGCGCAGCCAACCCGTGTTGAAGGAGCGTATCGCCATGTTGAAGCAGTCCAAGCGGAAGGCATTGCCGTGGGTGTCGGGGCAGGTGCTGGTGGTCGGGTTGTGCGTGGGAATGGGCGCGGTGGCGTGGGCCAGCCAGGGCGGTGCGGCCGGTGGCACCCGGATCGGTGTCGAGCCGTTCGAACATGCGCAAGAGGATGCGGCAAAGGCGGGGCTGGACCGTCCCATCCAGGTGGACAAGATGCCGCCACCGTCCTACCCGAAGTCTGCCTTCGAGCAACGCCAGGTAGGCGTGGTCAATCTGCGCATCGAAGTGGATGCACAGGGCCAGCCGACCGATGTGCAGGTGCTCAGTGCGACCAATCCGGGGGTGTTCGACGCCGTCTCCATCGCCGCCGCGCGCAGCTGGACCTATCGCCCCGCGGTGAAGAACGGCAAGGCGGTGGCGGGTGCCGTACGCATTCCGATCACCTACGCCATGGATGACACCGAGGACGCGAAGTGAGGTCCGCGCCGCTGTTGATGATGGCGGCGCTGCTGATGGGGTGTGCAACCCAGGATCGCCTGACCACCGTCGATACCCGCAGCGAGAATGTCGGTCACCAGCGCCTGCGGCCCGATGCGGGGGGAGGGGGCGGCCAGATCCAGCCCTACACGCTGGCCGCCAGCGAAGGCTACCGCATGCCGCAGCTGCATACGGCACCTGACCCGGTGGTGGGCGAGCGCGATCCACGTACGTCGTTGCCGCCGACCACGGTCTGCCTGCAGGTGGTGGTGGATGCGCAGGGCAGCGTTGAGCGCAGCATGCCGCTGACCGACCGCAGCGAATGCAGTGCGGGTCGGGCGCCGGAGAACGCGCCCCTGCTGCAGGCCGCGCAGGAGGCGGTTGCGATGTGGAAGTACTCGTCCGCCGCGGTCTGCCACTTCGCAGCGGGCAAGGTACCTGCCGATCGCGGTGACTGCCGCGGCGCCGAGCGGGTCGAGCCGGTGGCCGTTACCCTGCAGTACGCCTTCACCTTCGAGGTCGTGAAGGGCCAGCATGTGGTGCGTGCACAGGGCCGGTAGTGCCGGGCCATGCGCGACCAGGCAGGCGCCGTCGCCCGCACAGGCGTACAGTGCGGGCGTCACGGCAACGGAAGCTGGGGATGAAGATCTGGACAGTCATGCTGGCCGGGCTTTCCTGTGTACTGGCCGGTTGCACGCCGCATGGGCAGGACAACCACGACCTGGACGCATATCGAAATGGTCCACCGGCCTGCTCGGCCGGCAGCTACCTGGCAGCGCTGGGCGAGCCCGCACGCGTGGCGTATCTGCGGGGAGCGCTGCAGGTCCGCCCGCGACCGCCCTGCATCGCCGAACTGCTCGCCGCCCAGCCGCCGGCCTTCCTGCCGGTTGCACGGCAGGCGATCCTCGATGGGGGAGAGCGCAGTGATCTTTCGCTTCTGGCCGGCGCGGTGGCAATGAAGGTCGATCGCGGCGAAATCACCGCTGCACAGGTGGAGGCGCTGCAGCTGCAGGCGGCCTGTACCGATTCCCCAGGGGCACCGGCGCAATGCGCGGAACAGCTGCAGCGCCTGCGGCAGGCCTTGCAGGAACTGAAGGACCCCTCCTCGCGTGTATTGACGCAGAAGTCGAAGGTACGCCTGTCAGATGCGTCTGCCACCAGGCGGGTGGAAGCCACGCTTGCCATGCGCACGGCCGATGCACCGGCCGCAAGCGGCGTTGCGTGCGGCGGGACCACCGCGCCATGCCGTGAGGTCACGCATCTGGAACTGCGCGTGGACGGCCAGCCGGTTCCCGTGGCGTACTCGGTGTACCGCGATCTCTTCGATCTGCATCGCGGAACCCTGAAGGCAGATGCTGGCGGCGGTGTGCTGGACCTGCAGGGCGGCGACGCATCGGAGAGTTACAACGTGCGCATCCGCTTCGCTGCGCAGCGCGTGCTGTCACGGCAGATGTATGTGGGCACGACGCAGGATGACCTGCTGCAGGAAACCGTCGATCACGAGGTGATCTACGAGTGAGGCGCCTCGATGAAGCGGGCGCGCGCAAGCGTCATGCCCCGCCCTGGATGTTGGCCTTCACCGCCGGCTGCATCAGCGCCGGCTCGGCCAGCGTGGCATCGCGGGCCTGGCGCACGCTGACGAACTCCGCTTCGGCCACGCCGTCATGCACGTGGATGTTGTGCGCGCGCTGTTCGCCGATGGTGGTTTCGTTGGCGAAATCACGACCGCCCGGACCGTAGTCGTGGCAGACGAATACGCGGGTCGCGTCGGGCAGGGCCAGCAGACGCTGGATCGAACGGTACAGCTGCGCGGCATCGCCGCCCGGGAAGTCGCAGCGGGCGGTGCCGCCGTCTGGCATGAACAGCGAGTCGCCGGTGAACAGTGCATCGCCGATCAGGTAGGCGACGCTGTCGCTGGTATGCCCGGGCACGGCGATCACGCGTCCATCCAGTCCGCCAAGGGCGAAGGTTTCGCCATCGCTGAACAGGTGGTCGAAGATGTCATCCGCAGCAGGAAGCCGCAGGCCATAGCGCGGTGCAAACGTCGCCTGCACCGCACGGATGCCTTCGCCGATGGCGAGCGTGGCCTGCGGGAAGCGCTGCTTGAGCCGACGCCCCGCCGACACATGGTCGGCGTGGGCGTGGGTTTCCAGCAGCCAGCGCAGCTGCAGGCCCTGCTGTTCGATGGCCTGCAGCACGTCGCGCAGCGGTGACTCGCTGCTGGCGTCGGTGTCCGGGTCGTAGTCCAAGACCGGGTCGATCAGCGCTGCCTCGCCGCTGGCCGGATCGCTGGCCAGGTAGCTGAAGGTATTGCTGTCACGGTGGAAGAACGACTGCACCTGGACTGACATTGGAACGCTCCTCAGCGCGTGCCGAGCACGCGGTTCAGCAACTGCGCCAGGTTCTCGCCGGCCAGTCGCAGCTGCGCTTCGGCCAGCGGCCGGTAGCGCTCGGTGTATTCATCACCGATCTTACGCGTGGCCGGATAAACGCCAGCTTGCATGGAAATGCGGCAGCTGGCCTCGGCCCAGGCCTGGGGGTCGCGCTGCGGGTTGGACTGGCGTGCCAGCTTCGGCGCGCGCTGGCTCTGCAGCAGCGGCAGGTAGCCGGCATCGTCCAGCTTGCGGGTGTTGAGCATGCCGCTGTCCCACAGCGAGTGCAGGTTGGTACCGCGGTTGCCGAACTGCAGCTGGAAATCGTTGCCGCCCTTGTCATGGGCGTAGCCGGCGTGCATCGGCTGGTGGATGTCACCCACCAGGTGCACGACGAACTTCAGCGCCTGCAGGCGCTCGCCGTCGGTCAGGCTGCGGTCGCCGAGGATGGCACTCTGTGCTTTCAGTGCCTCGACAATGCAGTTGCCGCTCTTGCAGTGCTTCGGTGCTTCGTAGTGGCAGTTGTCTTCGGCGATGTTGACGTAGTGCCAACCGGCCGAGCGACGGCCCAGGCCGGGGTCCTTGGCGCGCAGCTGATCGGCCCAGGGCGCGATGCTGGCCAGGGTGGCGTCTGGCTCGGTGGCCAGCAGACGGTCCACTTCGGCGCGGGCGGCGGGGTTGAGGCGGGCGTCGGCGACTTCGGCAACCAGGCGGTGGCCTTGTGCGCCCCAGGCATGGGCCGGGGCGGAAGCGGACAGCAGGGCCGGCGCCAGGGCGGCGGCGAGGAACAGGGAGTGCAGGGCTTTCATGCGCACATTCTAGCGGGCCTCGGCAGGCCCGGGCTTGATCACGCCTGGCGTTCGCCACGCGGCCTTGATGCGGCGGCCGCTAGGGTGGCCCGTGCACATGCGGGGGAGGGGCCGATGGCGATCACGGACAGGCGCATCACGGTCGAGCATCCCGATGACGGCGGGTTCGCCGCCGCGTTCGATGCCCAGGTGGTCTGGCGCATGCGCTGGGCCTGCGCCGTGGCAGGCGCGTTCTCGCTGGGCTTTGCCGTGCTCGATACCTACTGGTTGCCGCCGGACGTACACGCGCCGGTGCTGCGCTGGCGGCTGGGCGTTCTGCTGCCGGCACTGCTGCTCGGCGTCGCGCTGACCTTCGTGCCGGTGCTGCGGCGCCACCTGCAGTGGCTGGGCGGCAGCGTCGTGCTGGTCAGCGGGCTGGCGCTGGTGACCATGATCTGGACCGCGCATCGTGCCGGCGTGAACTACCCCTACGAAGGCATCAGCCTGTTCCTGTTGCTGAACTACTTCCTGTGCGGGCTGCGTTTCGGGGTGGCGACGCTGACCGGAACCCTGATCGCGCTGGCGTTCGTGCTGGCCGAGCTGCAGGTGGGCCGGCACTGGGCGCAGATGCTGCAGAGCGTGATGTTCGTGCTGGCCAGCAACCTGGCCGGCATTGTCGGCAGCTACATTTCCGAACGGCAGGCGCGTGCAACGTGGCGGGCCGAGCAGCGCCTGGATGCATTGGCCAACCACGATGGGCTGACCGGACTGCTGAACCGGCGCGCCTTCGATCGCCAGGCCAACCAGATCTTCCAGCGCTATCTGCGTACGTCGCATGCGCGTGGCGCACTGCGCATCGCCATGATCGATATCGACTACTTCAAGCGCTACAACGACCACCACGGCCATCCCGCCGGCGACACCGTGCTGCATGCGGTGGCGACGACCCTGGCTGCTCAGCTGCGTGGTAGCGACTCGGTGGTGGCGCGCTACGGCGGCGAAGAGTTCGTGGCGCTGGGGCACTGGGCGCCGGGACAACCGGAATCAGCGCCGTTCGAGCAGCTTCGGCAACAGGTGCAGGCGCTGGCGATCGCACATGCCGATTCGGATGCGGCCCCGGTGGTGAGCGTGAGCATCGGTGTCGCACGCTGGCATGACGATGGTGGCGATACGCTGGAACAGGCATTGGCGCGGGCCGATGCAGCGCTGTACCGCGCCAAGGAAGGCGGCCGCAACCGGGTGGAAGTGGCGCCGGATCAATAATCGACTGAAAGCGAGCCGTGCTCGGCTGCTTTTCTTCGGGTACCTGCGCGCTCCGCGCGATAGCCGAGCATGGCTCGGCTCTACAGATGAGCGCGCCTCTGCATGCTTTCCAAAAAAAGCCCCGGCAAAGACCGGGGCAACATGCTGCGAGGGTTTTGCGTTCAGCGGGGGAGCGGGGGAAGCCCCCGCGCCCGGCACACGCTTAGAACTTGAAGACGTACGACGCGCCGTAGACCAGCGGATCGATGTTGACCGTGCCGATCTTCTCGCCGTTCAACTTCACCTTGCTGTCGATGTCGATCCAGCGCATGTCCACGCGCAGGGCGCCCTTCTCGCCGATCGCGAAGTCGATGCCGGCATGCGCGGCCAGGCCCCACGAATCCTGCAGCTTCAGCTTGCTGCCGGCCAATGCGCCGGTGGTGTCTTCGCTGAAGAAGGTGGTGTAGTTCACGCCGGCGCCGACGAACGGCGAGACCTTGCCCTTGCTGTTGAAGTGGTACTGCAGGGTCACCACCGGCGGCAGCTGCTTGGTGCTGCCCACGCGGCCCAGGCCGTTGATGTTGATGTCGTGCTTGAACGGCAGCGCGGCCAGCACTTCGATGCCCAGGTTGTCGGCGATGAAGTACTCGCCGGTGATGGTCGGCTTGACGTCGTTGTCGACGTCGACCTTCAGGGTGTGGCCGGCCAGCCAGCCGTTGTTCGACTTCGGCGCCACCTGGTGGACGCCGGCCGAGACGGTCCAGTCACCCTTGGACTGGGCCATGGCCGGGGCGGCGGCGAGGGTCAGGGCGGCGGCCAGGCCGGCCAGGATCAAGGGGGAGGTCTTGCGCATGGGGGTGATCTCGTTGCTGGGTGGATGGCGACAGTCTCGGCCTCACGCCGCGCTAACGCTTTGATCCGGATCAAATCCTGTCCGCCCGCCCTCTGGCGCGGGGGCTGGCCCACGGTGGCCTGCCCCGGTTTGCTAGACTTGTGGGCCCTATCCATCCCGCCGCACCCGTCGCGGCCGCAGGAGCTTGAGAACATGGCAATCAAGGTTGGTATCAACGGTTTCGGTCGCATCGGGCGTAACGTCCTGCGCTCGGCGGTGCTGAACTTCGGCGACGACATCGAAATCGTGGCCATCAACGATCTGCTGGAGCCGGATTACCTGGCGTACATGCTCAAGTACGACTCCGTGCACGGCCGCTTCAAGGCCGACGTGGCCGTGCAGGGCAACGACCTGCTGGTGAACGGCAAGAAGATCCGCCTGACCCAGGAACGCGACCCGGCCAACCTGAAGTGGGACGAAGTCGGCGCCGACGTGGTGCTGGAAGCCACCGGCCTGTTCCTGACCAAGGAAACCGCGCAGAAGCACATCGATGCGGGCGCGAAGAAGGTCATCATGTCGGCCCCGTCGAAGGACGACACGCCGATGTTCGTGTTCGGCGTGAACGACAAGACCTACGCCGGCCAGGCCATCATTTCCAACGCGTCGTGCACCACCAACTGCCTGGCCCCGCTGGCCAAGGTCATCAACGACAAGTGGGGCATCAAGCGTGGCCTGATGACCACGGTGCATGCGGCCACCGCCACCCAGAAGACCGTCGATGGCCCGTCCAACAAGGACTGGCGCGGCGGCCGTGGCATCCTGGAAAACATCATTCCGTCGTCCACCGGTGCGGCAAAGGCCGTCGGCGTGGTCATTCCGGAACTGAACAAGAAGCTGACCGGCATGAGCTTCCGCGTCCCGACCTCCGACGTGTCGGTGGTCGACCTGACCGTCGAGCTGGAAAAGGAAGCCACCTACGCCGAGATCTGCGCCGAAGTGAAGGCACAGAGCGAAGGCGCGCTGAAGGGCATCCTGGGCTACACCGAAGACAAGGTGGTGGCCACCGATTTCGTCGGTGAAACCCACACCTCGGTGTTCGACGCCGACGCCGGCATCGCCCTGGACGGCACCTTCGTCAAGCTCGTGTCGTGGTACGACAACGAGTGGGGCTATTCCAACAAGTGCCTGGAAATGGCCAAGGTTGTCGCCGCCAAGTAAGGCCGGCGAAGATCGCACGCGGACCCCGGCCTGGCCGGGGTTCGTCGTTTATGGGGCCGGCCCTGTCGTAGCATGGCCCGGTCGACCGCTGCCGCTGGGGCGCGGGATTGCAATGGAAGCATGCAATGGAAGCATTGATAGCCCTGGTGGTACTGGTTCTGCTGGCCATCCCGCTGCTGCTGGTGGTGGCGCTGGTGATGATTGCTGGCCTGCGCCGCCGTGTGGCCGCGCTGGAAGGTGCCCTGGCCACCATGCCGGCCGCCCGGCCTCCCGCTGCGGCCACCGCCACCGAAGCGGCGCCTGCTCGGCCGGTGGCGACGCCTTCGGCCAGCGCCGATCCGCCGTTCCTGCGGCCGGTGGCGGCTACACCACAACCGCCGCCGGCGCCGCAGCCGCCGGCGCCGGAAGCCCCGCCTGCCGACACGCCTGCGCCCCGTGCCGTCACGCCGCCGCCGGTACCGGTGGCGCCACCGCTGCCGGCCGAACCGGCATTGCCGAATTTCATCGAACGCGGCATCGGCGCGGTCAAGCGCTGGTTCACCGAAGGCAACGTGCCGGTGAAGATCGGCATGCTGGTGCTGCTGGCCGGTGTCGCCGCGCTGCTCAAGTACGTCAGTGACCAGGGCTGGCTGGTGCTGCCGATCGAACTGCGCCTGGCCGGTGTCACCGTGGGTGCACTGGCACTGTTGGCGTTCGGCTGGCACCAGCGCGAGCGCCGGCGCCTGTTTGCACTGGCACTGCAGGGCGGTGCCATTGGCGTGCTGCTGCTGACCATCTTCGCCGCGTTCAAACGGTTCGAGTTGCTCAACCCCGGGTTTGCCTTCGCCAGTTCGATCGCGCTGGTGGCAGGCCTGTGCGTGCTTGCGGTGGTGCAGAACTCGCGAACGCTGGCGGTGCTGGGCATCCTGGCCGGCTTCATGGCGCCGTTGTGGCTGTCCACCGGCCGCGGCAATCACGTGGGGTTGTTCAGCTACTACGCGGTCCTCAATGCCGGCGTCTTCGCCATCGCCTGGTTCCGTCCGTGGCGCGCGCTGAACCTGCTGGGCTTTGCCTTCACCTTCGGCATCGGCACGTTCTGGGGCGTGCTGCAGTACGCGCCGGACAAGTTCAGCAGCACCGAGCCGTTCCTGCTGCTGTTCTTCGCCTTCTACCTGCTGATCCCGCTGCTTTACGCACGCCGGCAACCGGCCGGCCGGCGCGACCTGGTCGATGGCAGCCTGGTGTTCGGCACGCCGCTGGTCGCGTTCTCGCTGCAGGCGGGCATGCTGCATGAGGCGCCGATGACGCTGGCACTGTGCGCGCTCGGCCTGGCCGCGGTCTACGCGGTGCTGGCGTGGGCGTTGATCCGGCGCGCGTCGTACACCGTGCTGGCGCAGTCGCATGCCGTGCTGGCGGTGGGCTTTGCCACGCTGGCGGTGCCGCTGGCGCTGTCGGCACGCGCCACCGGTGCGGTGTTCGCGCTGGAAGGTGCCGGCCTGGCCTGGTTGGGCCTGCGCCAGAAGCGCTGGTTGCCGCAGGTGTCCGGTGCACTGTTGCAGATCGGCGCCGCGTTCGCCTTCGTGGCCGGCGGCGACCACTGGCACGAGGACCTGCGCTTCCTGATCAATCCGACCGCCATCGGCGCGCTGCTGCTGGCGCTGGCAGGTTTCGCCTCGGCATGGAGCTACCAGCGCCGGCCGCGCCATGAGATCGCACTGGTCTACTACCTGTGGGGCCTGCTGTGGTGGCTGGGCGGCCTGGTACACGAGATCACCCGTTTCTTCCCGTACCGCATCGAAGTGGATGCGCTGCTGGTGCTGGCTGCGGTCACGGCCTGGCTGGCCGCCGAAGTGCAGCGCCGCCAGCCGGCCCGTGCGCTGGGCGTGACTGCGCTGGCGATGCTGGCGCTGGGCTTCCCGCTGGCGCTGATGCAGAGCGACGCGCACCAGCAGCCGTTCGCCGGCTACGGTGCGTTGGCCTGGGCGGTATTTGCCGTGCTCGGTGTGCGCACGCTGCTGTGCCTGCGCCAGGGCGGTGACAGCGTGGCGCGCATCGCGCAGTTCCTGTGGTGGCTGCTGTGGCCCTCGCTGCTTTCGTTGCTGGCCCTGTGGGGCGGCGGCGAGGCCGGTCTGGCACAGGGCTGGACGACGCTGCTGGTGACGCTGCCGTGGCTGCTGATGGCGTCACTCTCGCTGTGGCGCTGGAATACGCTGCGCTGGCCATTGGGTGAAGCGTTCGATCCCATGCGCACGCCGCTGCAGTGCGTGCTGTTCGGCCTGCTGTCGATCGGCTGGCTGTTGGGTCAGCTGTTGCCGGGCGATGCTTCTCCGTTGCTCTGGCTGCCGGTGCTGAACCCGGCCGAGCTTGGGCAGTGGCTCAGCCTGTTGCTGCTTGCGCGCTGGCTGTACAGCGACCAGGCGCCGAAGGCACTGCTGGGTATACGCATGCCGCTGCTGTCACTGGCAACGTTCGTTGCGCTGACCAGCGTGGTGCTGCATGGCGTGCACCAGTGGGGCGGCCTGTCGTGGAACGCGTCGATGATGCGCTTCAGCCTGGCGCAGACCAGCCTGACCGTACTGTGGAGCGTGCTCGGCGTGATCGCCTGGGTATGGGGTTCACGTCGCGGCCAGCGCGTGTTGTGGATGGTCGGTGCCGTGCTGATGGGCGTGGTGCTGGCCAAGCTGGTCATCGTCGATCGCCAGCACCTGGGCAACCTGCTGGGCATCGCATCGTTCATCGCCTACGGCCTGCTGTGCACCGTCGTGGGTTATCTGGCACCGGCACCGCCCAGCGCGGCGCCGACTGTGGAGGAAAAACAATGAAAACGTGGAGCAGGGCGCGGCTGCCGGCGATGTTCGGCCTGCTGGCCGCCGTCGCGGTACAGGCCGCCGATTACCGCACGCAGTACGCCGAACAATGGCCGCTGACGTTGTCCAGCGCGCAGTCCGGTGCCTATCGCGTCGTGCTGGAGCCGGCGATCTACCGTCGCGCCGGTACCGCGGACCTGAGCGATCTGCAGGTGTTCAATGCCGCGGGCCAATCGCTGCCGTCCGCCTTGCTGGCGCCCGATCAGCCGCTGGCGCAGCCACCGGTGCAGCGTGAACTGCCCTGGTTCGCACTGCCGCCGCTGGCCGAAGCGCAGCGCAACGATCTGCAGTTGCTGACCGAGCGCGATACCGATGGCCGCGTGCGTCGCGTCGAAGCACGCGTGAGTGGCGGTGCGGCGGCGAGCGGGCAGGGGGGCTGGCTGATCGACGCCAGCGTGCTCGGCCAGCAGCCGGTGGCGGCGCTGGTACTGGATTGGGCCGACAGCGGACAGCCGCTGCAGGCACAGGTGCAGCTGGATGCCAGCGACGACCTGCAGCACTGGCGCCCGATCGGGCGCGATATCCCGCTGGTCGACCTGCAGCGTGCCGGCAAGCGCCTGCTGCAGCGCCGCCTGCAGGTGGACGGCGAGGCCCGCTACCTGCGCGTGCTGGCGCAGGGCGATGCGCGCCTGCCGACGCTGCGCAGCGTACTGGCCGAGCTGCCGCCGGCGCCGGCCACACTGCCGTGGGAGTGGCTGTCGCTGGAGCCGACCTCGCAGGGCAAGGGTGAATACACCTTCGAAATGGATGGCCGGTTCCCGGTTGCGCGTGCCGACGTGGCCAGCACCGACAACAGCCTGGTGCAGTGGACATTGTTCAGCCGCGACAACGAGAGCGCGGAGTGGCAGCGCCGCAGTGCGCCTTGGATTGCCTACCAGCTGCAGCAGGGTACGCAGGGCCCGCGCCAGCAGTCGGCGGCACAGCCGCTGGGGGGCGTGCATCGCGACCGCTACTGGAAGCTGGTTGCGAATCCTGCCGAAACCGCGACTGCGCCGTCCCTGCGCCTGGGCTACCAGCCGGAAGTGCTGGTGTTCCTGAGCCAGGGCGCGGCGCCCTATGCGCTGGCGGTGGGCAGCACCACTGCACGCAGGATGGAGGCGCCGATCGGCGTGCTGATTGAAGAGCTGCGCCAGCGCAATGACCCGTCATGGCAGCCGACGCTGGCGCGCCTGGAGGGCAGCCCGGAGCCGCTGGCGGGTGACGCGGCGCTGCAACCGCAGCGTGACTGGAAGGCGTGGTTGCTGTGGGCCTTGCTGGGGCTGGGTGTGCTGGTGGTGGGTGGCCTGGCGGTCAGCCTGCTTCGGCAGAAGCCTGCGCCTTCGGCGTAGGTTCGGGCGAACGGCGGAGCCCCTCGTGGGTGGGGTGGGTCGTGTAAAGCAGAAGCAAAAGCCGCGCTTGGCCGGGCGGGGTGGGTTCGCGGGAGACGCCGTGAACCCACCCCGCCCGGCCTCTGACAGTTTCCGGTTGCTTCCACCCACGGAAGAGAAAGAAGAAGAGCAAAAGCAGCCTGGCTGCGCGCTTCTTGTAGAGCCGAGCCCACGCTCGGCTGCTGTTCGCGGTAGATCCAGCCGAGCATGGGCTCGGCTCTACAGAACAGCTGACCCCTTCCTTCTTCATCCGACACCGCCCCGGCCCACCCCCAGCATCATGAAGCGCCAGCGCTTTGGCAGTTGCTGTTGCCGTTGCCGTGCGCCTCTGCCTGCCGCAGGCATCGACCCCCCCACCACCCGCACCCGATACAATGGCCGTCTGCCGTAGCCCGGCATCCCGTCCCTGAGCCAAAGAGTTGCCCATGTCCATCGTCCGCATGACCGACCTCGACCTCTCCGGCAAGCGCGTGCTGATCCGCCAGGATCTGAACGTGCCGATCGAGAATGGCCGCATCACTTCCGAACAGCGCATCACCGCTTCGCTGCCGACGCTCAAGCGCGCACTGGAGCAGGGCGCCGCAGTGATGGTCACCTCGCACCTGGGGCGCCCGAAGGAAGGCGTGTGGAGCGAAGCCGAGTCTCTGGCGCCGGTCGCCCAGCGCCTGTCCGAGCTGCTGGGCCGCGAGGTTCCGCTGGTGCGCGACTGGGTCGACGGCGTCGACGTGCAGCCGGGCCAGCTGGTGCTGCTGGAAAACTGCCGCATGAACGTCGGCGAGGGCAAGGACGATGAAGCCCTGTCGAAGAAGTACGCGGCGCTGTGCGATGTGTTCGTGATGGATGCCTTCGGCACCGCGCACCGTGCCCAGGCCTCCACCCACGGCGTCATCCGCTTCGCCCCGGTCGCTGCCGGTGGCCCGCTGCTGATGGCCGAACTGGACGCGCTGGCGCAGGCGCTGGATGCACCGGCCAAGCCGCTGCTGGCCATCGTGGCCGGCAGCAAGGTCAGCACCAAGCTGGAACTGCTGGCCAACCTGGTCGGCAAGGTGGATCAGCTGATCGTCGGTGGCGGCATCGCCAATACCTTCATCGCCGCCGCCGGCTACAACGTCGGCAAGTCGCTGTACGAACCGGACCTGCTGGATACCGCGAAGAAGATCGTGGCCGATGCCAAGGCGCGTGGCGCCGACATCCCGCTGCCGGTGGACGTGGTCACCGCCAAGCAGTTCCTGCCTGATGCCGCCGCGGAAGTGAAGGCGGTCGACGCCGTTGCCGAAGACGATCTGATCCTGGACATCGGCCCGCAGACCGCCGCGCAGTACGCGCAGCTGATCGAAAAGGCCGGCACCGTGGTCTGGAACGGTCCGGTCGGTGTGTTCGAGTTCGAAGCTTTCAGCAAGGGTACCGAAGCACTGGCCCGCGCCATCGCCAGCTCGCCGGCCTTCTCCATCGCGGGCGGTGGCGATACCCTGGCGGCGGTCGACAAGTTCGATATCGCCAAGGACGTCAGCTACATCTCCACTGGTGGCGGCGCGTTCCTGGAGTTCCTGGAAGGCAAGATCCTGCCGGCAGTGGCGGCACTCGACGCGCGCGGCGCATGAGTGCCGACCACGGCAAGGATGTCCTGTTCTTCGACCTGGACGGCACGCTGATCGATTCGCAGGTGGGCATCACCGCCTGCATCGCCTATGCGCTGCAGAAGATGGACCATCCGGTACCGGCGCAGGAAACGCTGCTGGGCTGGATCGGTCCGTCGCTGCGCACCACCTTCGCGCCGCTGTTCGGTGAACCGGCGCGGGTGGAGCAGGCGGTGGACTATTACCGCGAGCGCTTCGACGCCGAAGGTTGGCGCGAGCACACGGTGTACCCGCTGATGGAAGACACGCTGCGCACGCTGCATGGTCGTGGCCACCGCCTGGCGGTGGTTACGGCCAAGAACGAGCCGCACGCGCGGCGCATCCTCGCCCATCTGCCATTTGGCGGATTGTTCGAGGAGATCGTCGGTTCGACCCTGGATGGCTCGCGCAGCCACAAGCCGGAGCTGGTCGGTGAAGCGCTGCGTCGGCTGCAGGTGCAGCCCGCGCAGTGCTGGATGATCGGCGACCGGCGCATGGACATCGAGGGCGCGCGCCACCACGGTCTGCGAAGCGTGGGCGTGCTGTGGGGTTTCGGCGGTGAAGCCGAACTGACCGAAGCCGGTGCCGGCCAGCTGGCCCGTGAGCCGGCGCAGCTGACCACGCTGTTGGCCTAGGCGCCTGTAGAGCCGAGCCCATGCTCGGCTGCTTCGGCGTGTGGCCAGCCGAGCATGGGCTCGGCTCTACAGAATGCCCTGCGCCAGCGTATGTCCGGACCATGTCCTCTCGATGACCCGCGGAGTCAGACAGCACAAGGCTGTAACCGTATACATGCGGCGTGAAGGATGTGCTAATTTCCGTTCTTTATCGGGAGAGGCCCATTCACCATGTTCGAGCGTCAGCGTCGCACCAAGATCCTTGCCACCCTCGGTCCGGCCACCGATCCGCCGGGCGTGCTGGAGGATCTGTTCCGCGCCGGTGTCAACGTGGTGCGCCTCAACTTCAGTCATGGTGACCCCTCCGGCCAGGCCAAGCGTGCCGCCGAAGTGCGTGCCGCCGCCGCCCGCGTGGGCGTGGAAGTGGGCATTCTGGCCGACCTGCCGGGCCCCAAGATCCGCATCGAGCGCTTCGCTGAAGGCAAGGTGCAGCTGAAGGCGGGCGACCGCTTCGACCTGATCGCCAGCGAGAACGCCGGTCCGGGCAATAGCAGCCAGGTCGGTGTCAGCTACCTCGGCCTGCCGCAGGACGTGGGTCCAGGCGACGTGCTGCTGCTCGACGACGGCCTGATGCAGCTGCAGGTGGTGGAAGTACAGGGCGATCGCATCGTCAACACCGTGCTCAACGATGGTGTGCTGTCCGACCGCAAGGGCCTGAACAAGCAGGGTGGCGGCCTGTCGCTGGGCGCGCTGACCGAGCGTGACAAGGAACTGATCGGCATCGTCGCCAAGATCGGTGTCGACTTCATTGCCGTGTCGTTCTGCCGCAACGCGCAGGACATGAACGATGCGCGTGACATCGCACGCTCGCACGGCTGTGATGCGGCCCTGGTGTCGAAGATCGAGCGCACCGAGGCGATCGAGAACCTGGAAGAGATCGTCGAGGCCAGCGACGTGGTGATGGTCGCGCGTGGCGATCTGGGCGTGGAAATCGGCGATGCCGAGCTGCCGGGCCTGCAGAAGAAGATCATCAAGGCCTCGCTGGCGCAGAACAAGGTGGTGATCACCGCCACGCAGATGCTGCAGTCGATGGTGGAAAGCCCGATCCCGACCCGTGCCGAAGTGCTGGACGTGGCCAACTCGGTCATCGATGGCACCGATGCGGTGATGCTGTCGGCCGAAACCGCCGCCGGTGCCTATCCGGTGAAGGCCGTGGAAGCGATGGCGCGCATCTGCCTGGGCGCCGAGCGCCAGTTCCAGACCGAGACCGACTTCAACGCCTCGCCGCGCAACCTGGAACGTGCCGACCAGGCCATTGCGATGGCCACCATGTTCCTGTCGCAGCACGTGGGCGTGCGCGCGATCGTGGCGATGACCGAATCCGGTGGTACCGCGCGCTATCTGTCGCGTTTCCGCGCCAAGGCACCGGTGTTCGCGGTGACCCGCCATGACGGTGCACGCCGACAGATGGCGCTGATGCGCGATGTCTACCCGATCAACTTCGACAGCCGTGGCCTGACCCCGCGCGAAGCCGCGCGTGGCAGCATCCGCCTGCTGGTCGAATCGGAACTGCTGCAGTCTGGCGACCGCGTGGTGTTCACCAGCGGCGAACACATGGAAACCCTGGGCGCTACCAACACGCTGCGCCTGCTGGAAGTAGGCGACGACGGCCGCGCCATCGGCCTGGGCGACCTGTAAGCGGAACCGCCGGGCCAGGGTCAGAGCCCCTGCGGGGATCTGACCCCAGGGCCGGATCCCCGCAGGGGCTCTGATCCCATGGCACAGGACATACGGTGTCCTGTGTGGACATTGGAATCGTTTCCATCCTGACCTCGACACCGGGGCAACGGGTGGCGGGGCTATACTTACGTTTTTCCCGCACCCGCCACAGGAAATACATGAGCATCGAACAGCTGGCCGAAACCGCCCAGGCCATGGTCGCCCCGGGCAAGGGCATCATCGCGATCGACGAATCCACCGCTACCATCGCCAAGCGTTTCGCCGGCGTCGGTATCGAGAACACCGAGGAGAACCGTCGTGCCTACCGCGAGCTGCTGCTGACCACGCCGAAGCTCAACGAGCACATTTCCGGCGCCATCCTGTACGACGAAACCATCCGCCAGTCGACCAAGGACGGCGTGCCGTTCGCCAAGTACATGGCCGACCACGGCATGATTCCGGGCATCAAGGTGGACAAGGGTGCACACCCGCTGGCCGGCTGCCCGGGCGAGCTGGTCACCGAAGGCCTGGACGGCCTGCGTGAGCGCCTGCAGGAGTACTACAAGCTGGGCGCGCGTTTCGCCAAGTGGCGTGCGGTCATCAACATCGGCGAGAGCATTCCGTCGGGCACCTGCATCGAATCCAACGCGCACGCACTGGCCCGTTATGCCGCCCTGTGCCAGGAATGCGGCCTGGTGCCGATGGTTGAGCCGGAAGTGATCATGGACGGCGACCACGACATCGAGACCTGCTACGAAGTCACCGAAGCCACCCTGCGTTCGCTGTTCGACGCGCTGTACCAGCAGAACGTGCTGCTGGAAGGCACCATCCTGAAGGCGTCGATGGTCATCTCCGGCAAGAACTGCGATGAGCAGGCCGACGTCGAGGAAGTGGCCGAATCGACCGTGATGTGCCTGAAGAGCACCGTGCCGGCGATCCTGCCGGGCGTGGTGTTCCTGTCCGGTGGCCAGAGCGACGAGCAGTCGACCGAACACCTGAACGCGATGAACCAGCTGGGCAACCTGCCGTGGCCGCTGAGCTTCTCCTACGGCCGCGCCATGCAGCAGGCCGCACTGAAGCTGTGGGCCAAGGACATGAAGGGCAACTACGCCGCTGCCCAGAAGACCGTGTACGAGCGCGCCAGGGACAACGGCCTGGCTGCGCTGGGCAAGTGGAACGGTTGATCCGTCCCATCGCTGGATGAACAGGGCAACGCCGGCATCACGCCGGCGTTTGCTTTTGCGGGTATCGTTTCCGGCCCCGCGCGCCCGGCCGGCACGCGGGAACTACATGGAAGGCCAAGGAGAAACAACATGCGTTTGGCAGCACTCACACTGACCGTTGCTGCGGTCCTGGTCGCCGGCGGTTGCAACCGCATCGGCAGCAGTGGTGACGCAGGCAAGGCCGCGTCGCTCGATTTCGACAAGCCGGTGTCTGGCGAGATCACCTCGCGCAGTGGCATCAACTTCAACGACGGCAGCCATCACCAGCTCTACCAGATCAAGCTGGAAGACAAGGACCTGGTCGGCCTGAAGCTCACCGGTGCGCTCAGCGGCTCGATCGCCGTGTTCAACAACGGCAGCCTCGTTTCCACCAGCAACACTGGTTACGAGCGCGAAGGCGACGTCTCGCTGGCGTTCCGTGCCAATGGTGGCGGCACCTACCAGGTAGCGGTCAATGCCGATGGCCCGACCGCCTTTGGTCCGTATCGCCTGCGCGCCGAGAAGCTGAAACCCTACGACGGCAAGCCGTTGGCGGGCAGTGGCGAAATCGTGGACATGCTGGCCAGTGACTCGCAGGACTACACCCTGCAGGTGGACAAGGCCGGCCTGTACGAAATCCGCCTGGTGTCGGATGTGTTCGATCCGGTGCTGAAGCTGTCGGGCCAGGGCGTTGAAGCAGAAAACGACGATGGCAACGACAGCACCAACTCGCGCCTGAGCCTGTCGCTGAAGCCGGGCAAGTACACCCTGACCGCGCGTGGTCTTGGCAACGGGGTCAATGGCATGTTCACCCTGTCGGCCAACCGCATCGAGCTGCCGGGCAACCTGGTTGAGCGCGATGGCACGGCGCTGCCGAAGTCGGGCAGCGTGTACACCATGCTGGACAACGAAGGCCGCCGCCGCTTCCTGCTGACCCTGGATCGTCCCGCCGACGTGCGCCTTGATGCGATCTCCAGCCAGGTCGATACCGTACTGCGCGTGGTCGGTGGCGATGTCGAACTGACCGACGACGACGGTGGCAACGGCACCAATGCGCGCCTGGAAGAGACCCTGCCAGCCGGTCACTACACCGTCGACGTGTCGAGCCTGAACGACGCCGCCGGCCTGGTGGAAGTGCGCGTGCAGGTGGATGGTGCCAGCGCTGACGGTGCTGCGGCCTCCGCGGCCCGCGCTGCTGCCGACGCTGCAGCCGCCTCGGCCGATGACGCTGCTGCGGTGGAGGCTGCCAGCCGTTGAACGTGATCCAGGCCATGCGTGGATGACATCAACGGTGCAACGCAAAAAGGCCGGGCAATGCCCGGCCTTTTCTTTTCCATGCTGCGTCGGATTTCAATGCGCAGCGGCAAGGCCTGCATCGCCGAGCGGCGGCAGCATCGTGCCGCGTGGCTCGTTTTCCGTGCTCTGGCCGGCGGCGGCCAGCGCCTGCTGGTAGGCCTTGGCGGTGGCCGTGTTGAACGCGACCAGCACGATGCGCATCGGTTGCGCGTGGCTGCGCTGCCATGCCAGCGTTTCCGTCACTGCGATCTGTGCGGCCTGGTACAGCGGATAGCCATACACGCCGCAGCTGATGGCCGGGAATGCAATCGACTGCACGCCCAGCGACTCGGCCAGCTGCAGCGACTTCCAGTAGCAGTTGGCCAGCAGTGCCGGTTCATCGCGCTGACCGTCGTGCCAGACCGGCCCGACCGTGTGCAGCACATGGCGTGCCGGCAGTGCATAGGCACCGGTGGCGCGCACTTCGCCGGTCGGGCAACGCACGCCCGGGCGCAGCTCCGGCAGCCGCTCGCATTCGGCCAGCAATGCGCGGCCGGCTGCACGATGGATCGCGCCGTCGACACCGCCACCACCGAGCAGTGTTTCGTTGGCCGCGTTGACGATCGCATCCACCGCCAGGGTCGTGATGTCGCCCTGCCAAACTTCGATCTTCATGCGTCCGTCTCCTGCCTGTGAGGTGATCCGCGCAGCATCTGCGCCGGCTGTTCCCACGGTAGGGGACAGGGCATCGATACTGCGTCATGACCGTCTCACGCGCTGCGATCCGACGGCCTCCACGCACGATGGCGGGCGACGCCTTCACGCAGGCTGAAGCAGAACGGGGTCAGAGCCTTTTCCGGATGGAAAAGGCTCTGACCCCGGGTGTCACGGCAGGCCGGCCAGCCAATCGTCGTCGGAGCCCTCATTCACATCAGCAAACAGCGGCGTGGAGAAATAGCGTTCACCGGTGTCCGGCAGCATCGCCAGGATCACCGAGCCCGGTTCAGCGCGGGCCGCGACGTCCAGCGCGCTGGCCACGGTGGCGCCGGCGGAGATGCCGACGAAGATGCCTTCCTCCGCGGCCAGTCGACGTGCGGTAGCGATCGCGCGGTCATCGTCCACCGACACCAGCTCGTCCACCACATCGCGGTTGAGTACATCCGGCACGAAGTCCGGCGTCCAGCCCTGGATCTTGTGCGGCTTCCAGTCATCGCCCTTCAGCAGTGCGGCGCCGGCCGGCTCGGTGGCGATGATGCGGGTCTGCGGGCGCGCAACCTTCAGTACCTCACCGACGCCGGTGAGCGTGCCACCGGTGCCCCAGCCGCTGACGAAGTAGTCCAGCCGCTTGCCGGCGAAGTCGCGCAGGATTTCGGCGGCGGTGGTGTTGCGGTGATACGCCGGATTGGCGGGGTTGGCGAACTGGCTGGCCAGGAACCAGCCATGCTGCTCGGCCAGTTCGCGCGCCTTGCGCACCATCCCGCTGCCGCGTTCGGCGGCCGGGGTCAGGATCACCTTCGCGCCATACGCGCGCATCAGCTTGCGGCGTTCCACCGAGAAGGTCTCGACCATCGTCGCCACGAACTTGTAGCCGCGCGCGGCGGCCACCATCGCCAAGGCAACGCCGGTGTTGCCGGAGGTGGCCTCCACGATCGTGTCGCCCGGCTTGAGCACGCCGCGCGCTTCGGCGTCGAGGATGATCGCCAGCGCCAGGCGGTCCTTCACCGAGCCGCCCGGGTTGAACGACTCGACCTTGGCGTAGAGGCTGACCTGCGGCGGCGCCAGGCGCTGCAGCTTGACGATGGGGGTGTTGCCGACGGTATCGAGGATGGAGTCGTACAGGGCCATGGAAGCGCTCCGGAAACGGGGCCGCGCCGGGCTTCGGCGGGCGAAGGGGGAGGGCTGGCTGTTCAGGCCAGCGGCTGCCGGCTGACCGTAGCGCCGGCATATGACGCCCGGAAATGACCAGATACCTTTCTTAAACAACCTTTGGTTATAAGCTGGTGACGGCAATTGACCCTAGAGTGGACCTCCGCCCCACGCCGCCCGCCTGCCCATGACGCTGACCCAGCTGCGCTACCTGGTTGCCATCGCCGACGCCGAGCTGAACATCACGCTGGCCGCCTCGCGCGTGCACGCCACCCAGCCCGGCCTGTCCAAGCAGCTCAAGCAGCTGGAGGACGAGCTCGGCTTCCTGTTGTTCGTGCGCAAGGGCCGCAGCCTGGAGTCGGTCACGCCGGCCGGCACCGAGGTCATCGCCCGCGCCCGCGCGGTGCTGGCCGAGGCCAACAACATCCGCACCTATGCCGCCAACCAGCGCCGTGAAAGCCAGGGCCAGCTGATCCTGACCTCCACCCACACCCAGGCACGCTTCGTGCTGCCGCCCGCGGTGGCAGCAATCAAGCAGGCCTACCCGCAGGTGAGCGTGCACCTGCAGCAGGCCGGCGAAGCCGACGCGCTGGACCGCCTGAACCAGGGCGATGCCGATATCGCGATCATCAGTACTGCCGGTGGCGAACCCACCGATGGCATCGCGGTACCGCTGTTCCGCTGGCGACGGCTGGTGGTGGTGCCCAAGGGCCATCCGCTGGATCGCGCCGGTCGTGCACCGGACCTGGCCGCGCTGGCCCGCCAACCGTTGATCAGCTACGAATCCTCGACCCGCCCGAACTCGTCGTTGCAGCGCGCCTTCGCTGCTCACGGTCTGGTGCCGGACCTGGCACTGACCGCGCTCGACGCCGACCTGATCAAGACCTACGTGCGCACCGGGCTGGGCGTGGGGCTGCTGGCTGAGATGGCGGTCAGTTCCAACGACGAAGACCTGAGATCGTGGCCGGCGCCGGACCCGATCAGCGAGTGCATCGCCTGGGCGGTGCTGCCGCGCGACCGGGTGCTGCGTGATTACGCGCTGGAACTGGTGCATGTGCTGGCACCGCAGATTGATCCGCGCGATCTGCGAAGAGTTCTGGATGGCAACCAGGCCGCTGCCTGGCCGGTGCCACCGACCTGGGAATCCCTGACCCAGACCATCACGGTGTGAGGTTGGTCGAGCAGGGCTTGCAGCCCTGCACCTGCTGCGGACCAAAGCAACAGCAACAGCAACAGCAGAAGCGGCATTCCGTGGGTTGGCGGGGCGGTGTGGGCAGGCAGGACACGCCGTAAACCCATCCATGGGGGCTCGATGGCGCCATCCATGGCGCCAACGGTCCTGACTGCCCACACCGCCCCACCTCTGACAGATTCCGGCGGCTGTTGGCATGTGTCGACCTTGGTCGACACATCTGTCAGATATCGAGATACATCTGGGGTCAGATCCGTTTTCCTTCGGAAAACGGATCTGACCCCGAGAGTCGTTCTGACAGATCGCTGAAAACTGTCAAAGGCGGGGTGGGTCCGGTTGCGGGAGTGTCCGCGGCATGGATGCCGCGGCCAAGCCCCCAAGGACGGGTTTACGGCGTCTCCCGCAACCGGACCCACGCCGCCCACCCCCAGCAAACCGTTTTTGCTTTTGCCGTTGCTTCGGCTTTTGCCATTGATTCAGCGGGTGCAGGGCTGCAAGCCCTGCCGACAAACCTCCTCCTGCGACGGTTCGTCGCACGGGCAACCCTGTACCCGCCTCTACACTAGCGGGGTGACCCGCTTGTCCCGCCCGCAGCGCCTTCTGCTCCAGCTCGCCATCCTGGCGACGCTGCTGATGGTGCTTGCGCCACTGGTCAGCCGCGCGCTGCAACCGCAGCCGATGGATCACGCGGCGATGGCGGGCATGGACCACGCCGCGATGGGCCATGACATGCACGACATGCCCATGGCCGGGCACGATCAGCACGGCGCTGCGCCGGCAGCGCCCAACCGCCCGGCCGATCCGCACGCCATGCACGGCGAAGCCTGCGAGTACTGCGTGCTGGCGATGCGCCTGCTGCCGTGGCTGGCGGTGCTGGTGCTGCTGTTGCCGCTGTTGTGGCGGCCGCGCCTGGTGTTCCCGTGGTCGCAGCAGGTGCTGCCTGCGCTGCGCTGGCCAGCACATGCCGCGCGTGGGCCACCGCGCGTCTCCATCGTCCGCTGATGTTCCCGTGAATCTGCCGCACGACGCCTGACCGGGCGCCATGCGCGCGTGCGTACCTTGGAGCTGTTCCGATGAAGATGACTTCCCGCCCTGCGGGCGCCTGCGTGCGCCTGCCGGTTGCCTTTGGCCTGGCCGTGGCCACGTCACTGGCCCACGCTGCGCCTGCCGAACAGGCGCGCACCCTCGATACGATGGTGGTCACCGCCGCCGCGCCGTCCTCGCCGCTGCACTGGGTGACCGATCCGCGCCTGCCGCGGCAGCCGGTGCCGGCCAGTGATGGCGCCGATTACCTGAAGACCGTTCCCGGCTTCTCCGCCATCCGCAACGGCGGCACCAATGGCGACCCGGTGCTGCGCGGCATGTTCGGTTCGCGCCTGAACATCCTCAGCAACGACGGCAACCTGATCGGTGCCTGCCCGTCGCGCATGGACAATCCGCTGTCCTACATCGCGCCGGAGAGCTTCGACCGGCTGACCATCATCAAGGGGCCGCAGAGCGTGCGCTGGGGTGCAGGTGCGTCGGCCGGTACCGTGCGCTTCGAGCGCGACACGCCGCGCTTCGAAGAACCGGGCCTGCGTGCCGATGCCAGTGCGCTGGTCGGTTCGCGCAACCGCAACGACCAGGTGCTGGACCTGACCCTGGGCAACCCGACCGGGTACGTGCGTGCCAGCGGCAACCGTTCCGAAGCCGATGACTACAAGGATGGCCACGGTGACGTGGTGCCGTCGAAGTGGCGCAAGTGGAACGGTGACGTGGCCATCGGCTGGACGCCGGACGCCGATACGCTGCTGGAAATCTCCGCCGGTGCCGGCGATGCGATCGCGCGCTATGCCGGGCGTGGCATGGACGGCGCCGCGTTCGAGCGCACCAGCTACGCGGCACGCTTCGAGAAGCGCAACCTGCCGGGCGCGTGGGACACGGTGCAGGCCAACGTGTACTACAACGAAGCCGACCACGTGATGGACAACTACACGCTGCGCACGCCGAATCCCGACAGCATGATGCCGATGCCGATGGCATCGAACGTGGACCGCCGAACCCAGGGCGGCCGGGTCAGTTCCGAGTGGCGTTGGCAGGACGTGCAGCTGGTGGCCGGTGTGGATGGCGAGGACAGCCGCCATCGCGGGCGCATGGGCATGGGCCGCGATACCTACCGCCAGGCCGCGTGGGCGACCGATGCCGACTTCCGCCGCTATGGCGTGTTCACCGAACTGACGCTGGGCGCCGGCACCGACCAGCGCTGGATCAGTGGCCTGCGCATCGATCGCGCCAGCGTGCGCGATGATCGGCAGTCGATCCGCGGCATGATGGAGAACATGCCCAATCCGACGTCGGGCCAACGCCGCAAGGAATGGCTGGGCAGTGGTTTCCTGCGTTACGAACAGGACCTGGCCGATGGCTTGACCGGGTATGCCGGTCTCGGCCACAGCCAGCGCATGCCCGACTACTGGGAGCTGTTCTCGCCCGATCACGGCCCGGCCGGTGCACCGAACGCGTTTGCCGGCATCCAGCCGGAGCGCACCACCCAGCTCGACGTCGGCCTGCAGTACAAGGGCCCGCGCGTGCAGGCCTGGGTCTCGGCCTACGCCGGGCAGATCCAGGACTACATCCTGTTCACCTATCACGGCAGCGGCATGATGGGCATGAGCCAGGCCGGCAACATCGATGCGCGCATCGCTGGTGCCGAGGCGGGGCTGGAAGTGAGCCTGGCCGAACAGTGGAAGCTGGGGGGCACGCTGGCCTACGCCTGGGGCGAGAACCGCGACCAGCAGCGTCCGCTGCCGCAGATGCCGCCGCTGGAAGCGCGTCTGAGTGCGAACTGGGAAGGCCAGCGCTGGAGTGCCGGGGCACTGCTGCGCGCGGTGACCCACCAGCACCGCGTGGCCGACGGGCAGGGCAACGTGGTCGCGCAGGACCTGGGGCCCAGTGCCGGCTTCGCCACGTTCGCGCTCAATGCGGCGTACCGTTTCAGTTCGCAACTGCAGCTCAGTGCGGGCGTGGACAACGTGTTCGACCGCGCCTACAGCGAGCACCTGAACCTGGCCGGCAGTGCCGACTTCGGCTTCCCGGCCGACCCGGTGCGCATCAACGAGCCCGGGCGCAGCCTGTGGATGAAGGTGAACTACCGGTACTGATCCGCCGGGCATGGCCTGGCGCTGCCCACGCGCCGGGCAAAAAAACGGGGCCGGATCCCCGCCAGGATCCGCCCCCTGCCCAACGCCCTCGGTCGGGCAGCTTCGACTCTACGACGGCAATGCCTGCGGTGCACGGCTGGATACACCCCGACACACGCCGACACCGCCGCCATCAGCCTTGCATGGAACGGGTTCAAGGCGCCATCGCGGTGCCGGCTCCACGCCGGTAAACGCTTGGCACATACCGCTTTTGCAGGCCCTTGCCTACACTCGGCGGCCGTGGATCAATCAGGACCGTTCATGTTGGCTCGTATCGCTTCGACCCTGGCCCTTGGCCTCAGCCTGGCCGTGCTGGCCGGGTGCGCAGGCAAACAGGAGGCCGCCGCGCGTCGGCAGGGCGAAGCAGTGCCGGTTACCGCGCAGGTCGTGCAGCCCACGCAGTGGAACGACACCCTGCAGGCACTGGGCACCGCCAAGGCGCGCGAGTCGATCAGCGTCACCGCCAAGGTCAGCGAGATCGTCGAGAAGGTGCATTTCGAAAGCGGCCAGCACATCGCCGCCGGTGCGCCGATCGTGACCCTGCGCGGCCAGGCCCAGGAAGCGGCGCTGGTGCAGGCGCAGGCCACCTTCCACGAGGCCGACCAGCTGTACAAGCGCCAGCGCGAGCTGGCCTCCCAGCGGTTGGTGTCCAGCGCCACGCTGGATACGCAGAAGTCGATCCGTGATGCCGCTGAGGCGCGCGTGATGCAGATGCAGGCCGACATCGGTGATCGCCGTGTGCGCGCACCGTTCGCCGGCGTGCTCGGCATCCGCCAGGTCAGCCCTGGCTCGCTGGTGACCCCGACCACGGTCATCGCCACGCTCGACGACATCGAGCACATGCACATCGATTTCCAGGTGCCGGAAGTGGAACTGGCCGCGCTGGGCGTCGGTGACAAGGTCAGTGCCACCAGCGTGGCGTGGCCGGGCCGTACCTTCGAGGGCGTGGTCAGCACCATCGACGCACGCATCGATCCGGCCACCCGTGCGGTGACCGTGCGCGCCGACTTCGCCAACGGCGACCACGCACTGCGCCCCGGCATGCTGCTGGACGTGCGCCTGTTCCGTCCCGAGCGCCCGGCGCTGGTGGTGCCGGAAATCGCCGTGGTGCAGGTCGGCCGCGATACCTTCGTGTACCGCATCAAGAACGACGACAGCGTCGAGCGCGTGGACGTGGTGACCGGTGCGCGCCGTGCCGGCGTGGTCGAGATCAAGCAGGGCCTGGAGGCCGGCCAGCGCATCGTGGTCGACGGCACCGGCAAGCTGCGCCCGGGCCTGAAGGTCGCGGCCAAGGATGCGGCACCGGCCAGCGGCGCGAAGCCGGCTGACGCGCCGGCACCGGTCGCGGCCGAGGGCCACGGCGGATGAAGCTGTCCGACGTCTCCATCCAGCGGCCGGTGTTCGCCGTGGTGATGAGCCTGCTGTTGCTGGTGCTGGGCGTGATGTCCTTCACCCGGCTGACCCTGCGCGAACTGCCGGCCATTGATCCGCCGATCGTGTCGGTGTCGGTGGACTACACCGGCGCGTCGGCGGCGGTCATCGAAAGCCGCATCACCCAGGTGCTGGAAGACGCACTGGCCGGCATCGAAGGCATTGATACGATCAACGCGCGCAGCACCAACGGCCGCTCGCAGGTCAGCATCGAGTTCACTTCCAACCGCGATATCGAAGCGGCGGCCAATGACGTGCGCGATGCGGTCAGCCGTGTCGCCGACCGCATGCCGGAAGAAGCGCGGCCGCCGGAAATCGCCAAGGTCGAAAGCGATGCCGACCCGATCATCTGGTTCAACATGGTCTCCTCGACCATGGACACGCTGGAACTGAGCGACTACGCCGACCGCTATGTGGTCGACCGCTTCTCCAGCCTCGACGGCGTGGCCCAGGTCCGCATCGGTGGCCGCCAGCGCTACGCGATGCGCATCTGGCTGGACCGTGACCAGCTGGCCGCGCGTGGGCTGACCACCGGCGATGTGGAAACCGCACTGCGCAACGAGAACGTGGAACTGCCGGCCGGCCGCATCGAGTCGACCGACCGCGATTTCACCCTGCGCGTGGAGCGCAACTACATCAAGCCGGAAGACTTCGCGACCATCCCGCTGGGCAAGGGCCGCGATGGCTATGTGGTGCGCATGGGCGACGTGGCGAAGATCGAGCTGGCCTCGGCCGAGCGTCGCGCTTACTACCGCAGCAACGGTGAGCCGGGCATCGGCCTGGGCATCGTCAAGACCTCCACCGCCAACTCGCTGGATGTGGCGCGCACCGCGCGTGCTGAAGCCGAGCGTGTGGCGCTGTCGCTGCCCAAGGGCACACAGATCTTTGTTGCGTTCGACAACACCACCTTCATCGAAGCCGCCGTGGACCGCGTCTACGCCACGCTGGTGGAGGCGATGATCCTGGTGCTGGCGGTGATCTGGCTGTTCCTCGGCAGCTTCCGTGCCGCACTGATTCCGGCGGTGACCGTGCCGGTCTGCCTGGTGGCCGCGTTCATCGCACTGTATGCGTTCGACTTCTCGATCAACCTGCTGACCCTGCTCGCTCTGGTGCTGTGCATCGGCCTGGTGGTGGACGACGCGATCGTGGTGGTGGAGAACGTGCAGCGCCGCATCGATCTGGGCGAGCCACCGCTGGTGGCCTCCAAGCGCGGCACCGCACAGGTCGCCTTCGCGGTGATCGCCACCACCGCAGTGCTGGTTGCGGTGTTCCTGCCGGTCGGTTTCCTGGAAGGCAATACCGGCCGCCTGTTCCGCGAACTGGCGGTGGCGCTGGCGGCAGCGGTGGCGCTGTCCGCGTTCGTGGCGCTGACGCTGACGCCGATGATGGCGTCCAAGCTGCTCAAGCCGCACACGGGTCAGGCACCGCGTGGCCTGCATGGCTTCATCAACCGCAACCTGGAACGCCTGGCCTCGGGCTATGGCCGCGTACTCGACCACCATGTCGACCGCACCTGGATCTACCTGCTGGTGATGGTGGCCGCGCTGGCTGCCAGTTGGGGCCTGCTGAAACTGCTGCCGTCGGAGCTGGCGCCGGCCGAAGACCGCGGTTCATTCCAGATCATGATCGACGGCCCGGAAGGCGCCGGCTACGACTACACCGTGCAGCAGGTGCAGCAGGTGGAAGCGCTGCTGGCACCGCACGTCGGCCCCGACAAGCCGATCGTGCGTGCCAATCCGCGCGTGCCGGGTGGCTGGGGCGCGAGCGAGGAAATGCACACCGGCCGCGTCAGCATCTTCCTGCAGCCGTGGCGCCAGCGCAGCGAGGCCACGCCGGATGTGGCCAATGAACTGCAGAAGGAACTGGACACGATCCGCGGCGTGCGTGTGCGTACGCAGGTGGGCGGCGGGCTGGTGCGCAGTGGCGGCCAGCCCTTCCAGATCGTGCTGGGTGGGCCGGAATACGCGGAAATCGCCCAGTGGCGCGACCGCGTCCTGCTGCGCATGGCTGACAATCCGGGCCTGGTCGGCCCGGATTCGGACTACAAGGAAACCCGGCCGCAGATGCGGGTGAACATCGACCGCCAGCGTGCGGCGGATCTCGGCGTGCCGGTCACCGCGATCGGTTCGGCGCTGGAAACCATGATGGGCTCGCGCCGCGTCACCACCTTCGTCGACAACGGCGAGGAGTACGACGTGCTGGTGCAGGCCGGCCGCGATGGTCGCGCCAGCCCGGCCGACCTGGCCGCGATCCGCGTGCGCGCCACCTCCGGCGAGCTGGTGCCGCTGTCCAACCTGGTCACGCTCAGTGAAGTGGCCGAGGCGGGCACGCTGAACCGCTTCAACCGCCTGCGCTCGATCACCATCACCGCCGGCCTTGCGCCGGGCTATCCGCTGGGCGAGGCCATTGCCTGGGCGCAGAACGTGGCCCGCGAAGAGCTGCCGCAGTACGCGCAGGTGAACTGGAAGGGCGAATCGCGCGAGTACCAGAGCGCCGGTGGCGCGGTGCTGCTGACCTTCGCGATGGCCCTGCTGGTGGTGTACCTGGTGCTGGCCGCCCAGTTCGAAAGCTTCATCCACCCGCTCACCATCATGCTGACCGTGCCGCTGGGCGTGCTCGGCGCGCTGGTCGGCCTGTGGGTGAGCGGGGGCACGGTGAATCTTTTCAGCCAGATCGGCATCGTCATGCTGGTCGGCCTGGCGGCGAAGAACGGCATCCTCATCGTCGAATTCGCCAACCAGCTGCGCGACGACGGGCGCACCGTGCGCGAGGCGATCATCGAATCGGCGATGGTGCGCCTGCGCCCGATCCTGATGACCTCGATCGCCACCGTGGTGGGTGCGATCCCGCTGGTGGTGGCCGGTGGCCCTGGCTCGGCCAGCCGCGGCACCATCGGCATCGTGATCATCTTCGGCGTGACCCTCTCGACGTTCCTGTCGCTGTTCGTGGTGCCGGCGTTCTACGCGCGGCTGGCCCCGTACACCCGCTCGCCGGAAGCAGTGAAGCGCGAACTGGAGAAGCAGGAAGCCGAGTCGCCCTCGGTGGGCGGGCATGCCTGACCCTCGCGCCGACAGGGTCGGACCGGGGGTCGGATCCCTTTCCCAACGGGAAAGGGCTCTGACCCCACCACTGCGAGGCGACGGCTTCCAACTTCGCCCCTGGCGCTCCGACGACCTCGCGTCCCTGCTGCGCCACGCCAACGACCCGGACGTTTCGCGCGGCCTGCGTGACCGCTTCCCTTACCCGTACACCCGCGAGGACGGCGAGGCCTTCCTGGCCGGCCGCGTGCTCGCCCCCGGCACCCTCAACCTGGCCATCGTGATCGATGGCCACGCCTGCGGCAGTATCGGCGCGCAGCCGGGCACGGCCGAGCGCGGGCATGCCGCCGAATTGGGATACTGGTTGGGTCAGGCCCATTGGGGCCAGGGCGTCATGACCCGCGTCGTGGCCCTGTTCGCCCCCTGGGTGATGGACGAGCTGCGCCTGTTCAGGCTGCAGGCCGAGGTCCTGGATTTCAACGAAGGCTCGGCCCGCGTGCTGCTGGCCAACGGCTTCAGTGAAGAGGGCACGGCCCGCTGCGCGGTGTACAAGCGCGGCCAGCTGCACGACCTGCGCCGCTTCGCCCGGGTACGCACGCAGCTGCCCTGAGCGCGCAGGCTGGTCGCTGTAGAGCCGAGCCCATGCCCGGCTGCCCTCGGGGGCCCAAGCCGAGCATGGGCTCGGCTCTACAAGACAGCGCTACCGCAGCGGCCTTCGATCAGGGAGAATCGACCGGTCCCCTCCAGCCGACGGGACGTCCTTACAACCCGCCGACTGGAGAGAGCGCGCGTGGAAGCTACCGTACATTTCATCAACAGCATCATCTGGAGCAAGGCACTGATCTTCATGTGCCTGGCCGCCGGCCTGTTCTTCAGCCTGCGCACCCGCTTCATGCAGATCCGGGGTTTCCTCGAGATGTGCCGCCTCACCGTCAGGGGGGAGAAATCCGATGCCGGCGTGTCCTCGTTCCAGGCCCTGGCCATGTCGATGGCCGGCCGCATGGGCATCGGCAACATCGCCGGCGTGGCCACCGCCATCGCCTTCGGCGGCCCCGGCGCGATCTTCTGGATGTGGGTGATGGGCTTCCTCGGCGCGTCCACCTCGTACGTGGAATGCACCCTGGCGCAGATCTACAAGACCAAGGATGCCGAAGGCCGCTACCGCGGTGGCCCGGCCTACTACATCGAAAAGGCGATGGGCCTGAAGTGGTACGCGCTGGCCTTCGCCATCGCCACGATCATCGCCGCCGGCTTCCTGATGCCGGGCGTGCAGGCCAATGCCATCGCCGACAGCATCATCAACGCCTGCCGCGGCACCGCCCTGTGCGGCCCGCTTGATGGCCAGGCCTTCGGCATGGAATCGGTGCAGGCGCTGAAGCTGGGCATCGGCATCGTGGTGGCGCTGCTGCTGGGCGTGGTGATCTTCGGTGGCGTCAAGCGCATCGCCAACTTCGCCGAAGTGGTGGTGCCGTTCATGGCCGCCGGTTTCATCCTGACGGCCATCGTCATCATGATCATCAACTACGACCGCGTGCCGGACATGTTCGGCATCATCTTCAAGAGCGCCTTCGGCACGCACGCGGCGTTCGGCGCGATGATGGGCCTGGCAGTGGAGTGGGGCATCAAGCGCGGCATCTACGCCAACGAAGCCGGCCAGGGTTCGGGCCCGCACGCGGCGGCCGCCTCGGAAGTCTCGCACCCGGCCAAGCAGGGTTACGTGCAGGCCTTCGCCATCTACTTCGACACCATGATGGTGTGCACCGCCACCGCGTTCCTGATCCTGGCCAGCGGTACCTACAACGTGTACTCGCCGGCAGGCGCCAGCGCGCCGCCGATCTTCCAGGGCCTGGCCGGCATTCCGGAAGGTGCGGGTTACGCGCAGGCCGGCGTGGAAGCGGTGCTGCCGGGCTGGGGCTCGGCGTTCGTCTCGATCGCCATCTTCTTCTTCGCCTTCACCACCATCATGGCGTACTACTACATGGCCGAGACCAACCTCAGCTATGTGAACCACAACAAGAAGCGCCCGCTCACCGTGCTGCTGCTGCGCCTGGGCATCATCGGCATGGTCGTGTTCGGGGCGTTCCACAATGCCACCCTGGCCTGGGCGCTGGGTGACATCGGCGTGGGCCTGATGGCCTGGCTGAACATCATTGCCATCCTCATCATCCAGAAGCCGGCCATGCTGGCCCTGCGTGATTACGAACGACAGAAGAAGCTCGGCCTCGATCCGACCTTCGACCCCGATGCCCTGGGCATCAAGAACGCCGATTTCTGGCGTCAACGCAAGCTGGAGTTGTCCCGTAGTGAATGATCCCTGGAAGAATGCCCGCCGCCCGTCGTCGCGACCGCCGCGGGCCACCCCGCTGCCGCCGCGTGAGGGCGGCACCCCGCCGCCGGGGCGCGGCAACGACGAACTGCGCCTGTATGGCTGGAACGCCGTGCAGGCGCTGTTCGCCAAGCGCCCGCAGGCGTTGCGCAAGCTGTACCTGGTGGACGCGCTGATTCCGCGCATGCAGCCGGTGCTGAAGTGGTGCGTGGCCAACCGCGTGGGCTACCGCGTCGTCGAGGAAGGCGACCTCAACAAGCTGGCCGCCACCACCCATCACGAAGGCCTGGTGGCCGACGTGCTGCGCGCGCCGGTGGTGCCGCTGGCACAGTGGCTGGCCGATCTGGGCGAAGGCCCGGCGCTGGCGTTGTGGCTGGACGGTGTCGGCAATCCGCACAATTTCGGCGCGATCCTGCGCTCGGCCGCGCACTTCGGGGTCAAGGCGCTGCTGCTGCCGGCCGGCAGCACGCTGGCGCTGTCCGGTGCCGCCGCACGCGTGGCCGAAGGCGGTGCGGAATCGGTGCCACTGGTGCAGTTGCCGGAGGCCGCGGAGGCGATGGCACAGCTGCGCAGCGCCGGTTTTGGCCTGGCCGCGACGCTGGTTGAGGGCGGTGATGACGTGTTCCGCGCGTCGCTGCCGGACCGGCTGGTGTATGTGATGGGCGCCGAAGGCGAGGGCATGGACCGTGGCTTGGCGAGCCAGTGCGATCTGCAGGTCTCGATCCCCGGCAGTGGTGCGGTGGAGAGCCTGAACGTGGCCTCGGCCACGGCCGTGCTGCTGGCGCAGTGGGCCAGTCGACGCGATTGAGCCTCTGAGCGGGGTCAGATCCCTCGCCTGCGCGAGGGTTCTGACCCCGCCGGTTCCGGATTCAGGACCCGCCGTGGTGGGTGCGAACCTTCGTTCGCACCGCTCCTGCCGCTGCGCTCGCCGGGCAGGGCCCGGCGCTACCGCATCATTCGTTCGGCGGCGTGGTCGCCTTGGCTTCGCTGCCGAAGTTGCCATCAGCCTCCGCCGCCAGATACGCGAACACGGTGTAGGCAGCCACATTCTGCGCAAGCGCCTTCGGGTCGATCTTGTCCAGCGTGTCGTCGGCGGTGTGGTGCAGGTGGAAGTAGTCCGAGCCGTCCTGCGCCAGCCACGCCCACGCACCGCCCTTGGCGGCCAGCGGGCCGACGTCCGGGCCCGGGCCACCCTTGTCGGCCTGGTACTCGATGCCCAGCGGCTTCATTACTTCGGCAATCTGCTTCGTCGCTTCGCGCGAGCCTTCCGGGTTCGGCGAACCGGTATTGAAGGCGTAGATGCGGCCGGCGCCGAAGTCGCTCTCGGCAGCCAGCTGGTGCAGGGCCACGTCCTTTGCATGCGCTTCGGCGTAGGCCTTGCCGCCATACAGGCCCTGTTCTTCGTTGGCGAAGGCAACCACGCGGATGGTGCGCTTCGGTGCCTGCTTGAGCTGGCCGATCAGATGGCCTGCGGCCATGGTGATGCCCACGCCCGCGCCGTCATCCACCGCGCCGGTGCCCAGGTCCCACGAATCCAGGTGACCACCGATCACCACCACTTCCTTCGGCAGGCTGCGGCCTGTGATCTCGCCGATGACGTTGTACGAGGTGGCGGTGCCATCCCAGCCGCAGTCCAGCGCCACCTTCACCGTGGTGCTGCCACGGGCCAGCAGGCGCGCCAGCTGGTCGGCATCGGGCACCGACAGCGCCGCCGACGGCACGGGGGTCAGGCCCTCATCGAAACGGGTGATGCCGGTATGTGGCACACGGTGCGAGTCGGTACCGGCCGAGCGCATCAGGAAGCCCACCGCGCCCTTGCGGATCGCCTCGGACGGGCCCTTGCTGCGGATCGCGCCGCCACGGCCGTAGTCGCGGCCATCGCGGAACGGCAGCATCTGGTAATCGACAAAGGCGATCTTGCCCTTCAGCGAACCGGCCGGTGCGGCCTGCAGCGCGGCCAGGTCGGCGAAGCGCACCACCTCGGCTTCCACGGTGCCGCCCGGGCTGCCCCCCAGTGCGGTGATCTGCAGCGGCTGCGGGTTCCTGCCGGTCACGGCGGCGTGTTCACTGCGGCGCTCCCACTTCGGGAAGGTCACCGGTTCTTTCCACACCTTGTCGAAGCCCAGCGCCTTGAACTTGGCTTCGGCCCAGGCCACCGCACGGGCGTCGGCTTCGCTGCCGGCAATGCGCGGACCGATTTCGGTGGTAAGCGATTCGACCACCTTCCAGCCGGTGTCGTCGGCCAGCGCCTGGTCGCGCAGCTGCGCGGCCGTGGCCAGCGAGGCCGGGGTCAGGGTGGTGGTGTGCGGTGCTGCAAAGGCCGGAGCGGCCAGCAGGGCAAGGGACGATGCGATGGCAAGGACGCGGCGACGCATGGGCAACTCCGGAAGGGACCAAGCCTTGGAGCTTAACAGTCGTTCAGGCCCGCGCATGGGCGGGAGGTCATGGCTGGCGCGAACGCAGTTTTCCGACACGTCCGGCAAAGCGAAAGCCGCGCCGGAGCGGGGCTTTCGCCTGCTTCTGTAGAGCCGAGCCCATGCTCGGCTGCCTTGCAGATCAGCCGAGCGTGGGCTCGGCTCTACAGGTGGGAGGGGCGCCGATGGCGCCCGGTGCCCTTATTTCTTCAGGCTGTCGCGGATCTCCCGCAGCAGCACCACTTCCTCGGCCGGCGCTGCCGGTGCCGCTTCCTTCTTGCGCGACAGGCGGTTGATCACCTTGATCACCAGGAAAATGGCGAAGGCCACGATCACGAACTGGATCAGCGTGTTGATGAAGTCACCGTAGCCGATCACCACCGCCGGAATCTCCTTGCCGTCCGGCCCGATGCGGGCCGGCGACAGCGTCCACGCCAGCTGCGAGAAATCCACCTTGCCGATCAGCAGGCCCAGCGGTGGCATGATGATCTTCTCCACCAGCGCGGTCACGATCTTGCCGAAGGCTGCGCCGATCACCACGCCGACGGCGAGGTCGATGACGTTGCCGCGCATCGCGAATTCCTTGAACTCGGTGAGCATTCCCATTGTTGTTGTTCTCCGGTGGGGAAGTGGACAGCGCGCAGGGTAGCGCAGGTGATGTCAGCCCGCGATCACGCCATGGCGTTCGGCCACGTTTTCCAGGCGCGCACTGAAGCGATCGCCCGGCTTCAAAGCGGCGACCCCGGACGGCGTGCCCATGAACACCAGATCGCCCGCGCGCAGCTGCCACAGCTTGGACAGCTCGTGCAGGATCTCCGGCACGTTCCAGATCATCTGGTCCAGCAGCGCCTGCTGGCGCACCTCGCCGTTGACCTCCAGCGACAGGTTCAGCGCGGCCAGGTCGCCGACTTCCTCGGCGTGGACGATTTCGCTGATCGGCGCGGAGGCATCGAAGCCCTTGGCGGCGTCCCACGGATGGCCCTTGTCCTTGGCCGCGGCCTGCAGGTCGCGGCGGGTCAGGTCCAGGCCAACGGCGTAGCCGTAGACCAGCGCATCGGCATCGGCCACGGCCAGCTCGCCCGCGGGCGCATCACGGCCGATCGCCACCACCAGCTCCACTTCGTGGTGCAGGTTGGCGGTTGCCGGCGGGTAGGGGATCACGTCGTCGTGGCCGACCACGATGGCATCGGCCGGCTTGCTGAAGAACATCGGGCGGCCGCGGTCATCGTCCGCCGGTACCGCCGCGCCCATTTCACGGGCGTGGTCAGCAAAGTTGCGGCCGACGCAGTAGATGCGGTGCACGGGGAAGCTGCCGCCACCGGCTACCGGCACACGCGGCAGGGCTACGGCAGGGATCACATCGGAGACATCGGACATGCGGGCATCCAGGAAGGGCGTGCCCGCAGTCTAGAACGCATGGCGCCCGCCGTCAGCGGGCGCGGAAGACGTGGATCAGCGCGAGGCCGGCAGCACCGGCTTGCGCACTACGCGGTACTCGCCCTCGACCACGGTCGGGTCGACCGGACGCGCGGCGCCGGGCTTGCGCGAGGCCAGCAGCTTCCACGCCAGGCCGACCAGGATCATCGCCGCACCGACGAACACACCGATGAACACCATCGCGGCCAGGATCGCCAGGCCGAGCAGGCCCACGGCAACGCGCACCAGCGGGTGGCGCGGCTTGCGCGGCGCGAACAGGGTGCGGAACTGGGTGAAGGCGGATGCGCGATTGAACATGGCGGCTCGATAGGCTGGGATCAGCGAAACCAGAGTATCGGGACGCGCCACCGTCATTGAGTGAAAAACTCGTTAAATATAGCCTGTGCTTATTACGGATCAATGACTTGTGTTCATGTCACAGCCAGTCACCTGAGCAGGCATGCGACAATTCCGGTTTACCGTCCGAGCCTTCGCCATGACTACCGCCGCTGCCCTGATCGCCCTTGATGCCATTGCCGATGGCGCCTTTGCCGAGGTCGAAGCGGTGGTCGAGGGCGATGCCGAGTCGCTGGTGCTGTACCGCGACGGCGCGCAGGTGCGGGCGTTCCTGAACATCTGCCCGCACGCCGGCCGCCGCTTGGACTGGGCCCCGGGCCAGTTCCTGAAGAGCCGCGAGGGCCACCTGGTCTGCGCCGCGCATGGCGCCTCGTTCGCGCTGGACAGCGGCGACTGCATTGCCGGCCCCTGCAAGGGCGACCGCCTGCGCGCAGTGCCGTTGGACGTGCGCGACGGGCAGGTGTACCTGGCCTGAGGCCGGGCGATGTTGCCTGAGGTGGGTGCGGACCGTTGGTCCGCACGCTCCGCTGCAGGGAAGCTTCGTGCGGACCAACGGTCCGCACCTACCGATTGCAATCCCGCAGGTGCAGGGCGCAGCCCTGCCGATCAACTCACTCAGAACATCAGGTTGATCATCAACACCACCACGCAGGTGTAGATCAGCGACAGCGGCCCGCCCACCCGCCACATCTCGCGCGGGGTGTAGTTGGCCGGGCCGGTGATCATCGAGATCACCGGGTTGGAGGCCGTCATCAGGTTGTTGGACGCCGACAGCGCTACGATCAGCGCGAACGCGGTCGGGTTGCCGCCCGCTGCCAGCGCCAGGTTCACCGCAATGGGCACCATCACGATGGTCGCGCCCACATGGCTGATCACCAGCGAGAACGCCGTGGTCAACAGCGCCAGCGCCACTTCCAGCACCCAGATCGGAATGCCGGTGGGCAGCTTGTCGATCGTGTGGCCGGCCACCCATGCCGCCGCACCGCTGGAATCCATCGCCCAGCCGAGTGGAATCAGCCCGGCCATCATGAACACCGTCTTCCAGTTGATCGAGGCATAGGCCTCGTCCATCCGCAGCACGCCGGTCAGCAGCATGCCGGCCACGCCGGTCATCAGCGTCAGCGCCACCGGCAGCTTGCTGGTCAGCGCGATCAGGATGGTCAACGCGAAGATCGCCATCGCGATCTTGAACTTGTGCGGGCGCTGTTCGCCCGTCGGGTAGTCGGTGACCACCACGAAATCGCGGCTCTTGGCGGCCTGCGCCAGGTCGGTCCAGATGCTGTGGAAGACCAGCATGTCACCGGCGCGCAGCTGCACGTCGCGCACGTCCTCGCGGATCACCTGCTTGTCGCGGTTGATCGCCAGCAGGCTGATGCCGCGCTCCTTGCGCAGGCGCAGGTCGGCCGCGCTTTTGCCGATCACGTTCGAGGTCGGCGGCACCACCGCCTCGGAAATACCGGCCCGGCTCGGGTTGAACAGGTCGCCCAGGTGCTTCAGGCGCGAAGACATGCGCAGGAACTGGTTCTGCGCGAAATCGTTGATCTGCTGGCGCGGGCCCATCGCACCGAGCACGCTGCCGACCCAGATGCGCATTTCCGCCGGCGGCGCCAGGCGGGTGTCGTTGCCGGTCTTCAACGCCAGCAGCAGCGGGGCATCGTGCAGGTTCTCGGCCTCGCCCAGCGTCATCCCCACCAGCGGGCTTTCGGCGGTGACCACCAGTTCGAATACATCACCTTCAATGCCGTAGGTCTTGGCGAAGTAGCTCTCGGTGCGCGCCGGGGTGACACCGTCGTTGACCAGGCTTTCTTCTTCAACCAGCTTGCGGTCGCCGTAGTAGCGGAAATACAGCAGCGAGGCGATCAGCAGGGCCACGCCGATCGGCAGCGGCGCGAACATGCGCAGCGGCTCGATGGTGGCCAGGCCCGAGGGCAGGTTGTTGTTGGCCGAGGCCAGCAGATCGTTCAGCAGGATCAGCGGTGAGTTGCCGACCATGGTCAGCGCGCCGCCCATCACGATCGCCGCCGAAATCGGCAGCAGCAGGCGCTGCATCGTCAGCCCGGTGCGCGCCGCCAGCCGCGAAGCGACCGGCAGGTACAGCGCCATCACCGACGGGTTCTGCATGAAGGACGAGTTCAGACCGGCGATGGCGGTGGTCATCATCAGCAGCCGCTGCTCGACCCCATGGCCACGCCGCAGCAGCCACGCGGCCAGCCGGTTCAGTGCCCCGGTGCGGTCCAGGCCCGCACCGAGGATGGTGGTGGCGATGATGCTCATCACCGCGTTACCGGAGAAACCGCCGAAGATTTCCTCCGGCGCGATCAGGCCGGTGACACCCAGCACCACCAGCACCACCAGCGCGACCACGTCGGCGCGGATGCGCTCGAACAGGAACATCGCCATCGTGAAGCCGACCAGCCCGAGCACGAGCTTCATGTCGTTGGTCAGCGTCAGCGCGGTGTCCATGTGGGGCGCGGTGTCCTCAGGCGATCGTCAGGTGCGGTCGTACAGCAGGTCCCAGACGCCATGGCCGAGCTTCTGGCCGCGGGTCTCGAAGTGGGTCTGCGGGCGCCAGTCCGGGCGCGGCACGCTGCCACGCGGGCCGGCACGATTGACCAGCCCGGCGGTGGCATCGAGCACGTCCCACATCTGCTCGGCGTAGTCTTCCCAGTCGGTCGCGCAGTGCAGGCGGCCGCCCGGGCGCAGCTTGCGCACCAGCAGGTCGGCGAACGCCGGTTGCAGCAGGCGGCGCTTGTTGTGGCGCTTCTTGTGCCACGGGTCCGGGAAGTAGATGCGCACTTCATCCAGCGCGCCGTCGGCGATCTCGTTCTGCAGCACCTCCACCGCGTCGTGGTGGTACAGGCGCACGTGGTCGGCGTTGTCCTCGGCCAGCGCGTTCAGCAGGCGGCCCACGCCTGGGGCGTGCACTTCAATGCCGATGTAGTCGCGCGACGGGTCGTGCTGGGCGGCGAAGCGCAGCGCGGCACCGTTGCCGAAGCCGATTTCCAGCACCTTGTGCGCCGGGCGGCCGAAGGTGGCGTCCAGGTCACGCGGCTGGCCGTTGTAGTCGATGCCGAAGCGCGGCCAGCGTTCGTCGAACGCGCGCTGCTGGGCGGGGGTGAAGCGGCCCTGGCGCAGCACGAAGCTGCGCACCTCGCGGCGGCCCTCGCTGACGGTGAAGGGCTTGGGCGGAGCCTTGGAGCCGGCGCTGTCAAAAGGATTGGTCATCAGCCGATCAGCCCATCCACCGGAGAGGAGGCGCTGGCGTAGCGCTTGCGCGGGATGCGCCCGGCCAGGAAGGCCTCGCGGCCGGCCTCGACCGCCTTGCGCATGGCGCTGGCCATCAGCACCGGGCTGCGTGCGCCGGCAATGGCGGTGTTCATCAGCACGCCGTCGCAGCCCAGCTCCATCGCAATGGCGGCATCCGACGCGGTACCGACGCCAGCGTCGACAATGATCGGCACCTTGGCGTCTTCGATGATCTGCAGCAGGTTGTACTTGTTCTGGATGCCCAGGCCCGAACCGATCGGCGCGGCCAGCGGCATCACCGCGGCGCAGCCGATCTCTTCCAGGCGCTTGGCCAGGATCGGGTCGTCGGAGGTGTAGACCATCACCTCGAAGCCGTCCTTGACCAGCTGCTCGGCAGCCTTGAGGGTCTGTACCACGTCCGGGTACAGCGACTTCTGGTCGCCCAGCACTTCCAGCTTGGTCAGGTTGTGGCCGTCCAGCAGCTCACGGGCCAGGCGGCAGGTGCGCACGGCATCTTCGGCGGTGTAGCAGCCGGCGGTGTTGGGCAGGATGGTGTAGCGCTCCGGCGGCAGCACGTCGAGCAGGTTCGGCTCGCCCGGGTTCTGCCCGATGTTGGTGCGGCGGATCGCCACGGTGACGATCTGGGCGCCCGCGGCCTCGGTGGCCAGGCGGGTTTCTTCCAGATCCTTGAACTTGCCGGTGCCGGTCAGCAGCCGCGAGCCATAGGTCTTGCCGGCGATCACCAGCGAATCGGGGGAGACATGAACGTTCATGGCGCGATTATCGCTTATCCGCCTGAAGATGGGGTCACGCCGGAAACGGGTTCGGATCCCTTTGCCAGCGGCAAAGGACTCTGACCCGTGGCGCGATGCGTGGGGTCAGAGCCCCTCGCGGTGCGAGGGGATCCGACCCCTTGGCCTCAGCCCCCACCCAGCGCGTGCACGATCTCCACCACGTCGCCTTCGGCCAGCACATGCTCGCTGTGGCGGCTGCGGCTGACGATCTCGCCGTTGACCTCCACCGCCACACGGCGCTGCAGCAGCTGCTCGGTTTCGAGCAGGTCATGGAGGGTCGCCGAAGCGGGCAGGGTACGGGGTTCACCGTTGAGCTGGATGTTCATCCCTGCATTGTCGCTGATGGCCCGCCAGGATCGGAACCTTTGCAATCTGCGCCGGATGCCAGTTCCAGCACAGCAAGGCCTGGCGGGATGAGGCGACAATCCATGCGGCGGCGCAGCGTGAGCAAAAGGCGGCACGGTGAAACCATTCACCGTGCGCCGGCGTACGTGTGCCGGGTCCTTCTCTATTTTTCCCCACAGGAGTTTCCAGATGCAGCTCAGCAAACACCCGATCCGCTCCCTGATGGCGGCCGCGATCGCGCTGGCCGCGCTTCCAGCCATGGCAGGCGAGTCCCCGTTCACGCGCACCGTGTTCTTCGGCGACAGCCTGACCGACAGTGGCTACTACCGCCCGCTGATCCAGCCGGCCGACGCCCGCCCGGTCTCCGGCCAGTTCACCACCAACCCCGGCCTGGTCTGGGCCCAGTTCGTGGCTGACTACTACGGCACCAACGCCAATCCGAACGGCAACGGTCAGAGCGGCGACAACTATTCCGTGGGCGGTGCCCGCGTGGGCGTCGACCTCACCCAGCCCGCCTTCGGCAACGTGCCGGTGCCGTCGCTGAAGACGCAGACCGCCCAGTACCTGGCCGCCAATGGCGGCAAGGCCGACGCCAATGCCCTGTACACCGTCTGGGGCGGCGCCAACGATCTGTTCTCGATCACCGCGCCGGCGCAGGCATCGGCGGTCATCGGCGCTGCCGTGACCAACCAGATCGGCATCGTGGCGTCGCTGAAGCAGGCCGGCGCCCAGTACGTGATGGTGCCCAACCTGCCGGACGTGGGCACCACCCCGGGCTTCATCGATCGCGGCGCAGCCGGCCAGGCGCAGGGAACCGCCCTGTCCACGGCCTACAACAACGCGCTGTATGGCGGCCTGAAGCAGGCCGGCATCGATTTCATTCCGCTCGATACCTACACCCTGCTGCACGAGATCATCGCCAACCCGGGCATGTACGGCTTCAGCAACGTCACCGGCCGCGCCTGCCTGGTGCCGTCGTCGCTGGCCTGCAGCCCGTTGGCCTATGTGCGCCCCGATGCGGCAAGCACCTACCTCTTCGCCGATGACGTGCACCCGACCACGGCGGCCCACCAGATGCTGGGCCAGTACGCCATCTCGATCCTGGAAGGCCCGCGCCTGCAGCAGGTGCTGAGCCACTCGGCACAGACCATCGGCCGTTCGCGCGCCGACCAGGTCAGCCTGCACCGCAGTGGTCGCCCGGCCGACGGCCTGTCCTGGTGGGGCGGCGTGCGCGGTGATCTGCAGCGCTACGACCATGCCGACCTGTACGACGGCATGGCGCCGGCCGGCCTGTTCGGCGTTGACTGGGCCCGCGACGGCATGGTCTTCGGTGGCTTCGCCGGCTTCGGCCGCCTCAATGCCGACTTCGGCAACAGCCGTGGCGATTTCACCCAGAAGGACACCACTGCCGGTCTGTTCGCCGGTTGGTACGGCGACCGCATCTGGGTGAACGGCCAGGTCAGCTACACCTGGCTGTCGTATGACGTGAACCGCAAGGTCCAGCTGGGCCCGGCGACGCGCGAGCACAGCGGTTCGCCCGACGGCAGCAACCTGACCGCAGCACTGAACGCCGGCTATGAGTTCGGCACCGAAGGCGGCTTCCGCCACGGCCCGATCGCTTCGGTGATCTGGCAGAAGGTGAAGATCGACGGCTACACCGAAGGTGCCAGTACCGGCACGATGGCCACCGCTCTGGGCTACGGCAAGCAGGACGCCGATTCCACCGTGGGCCGCATCGGCTGGCAGGCGCGCTTCGATGGCGGCACCGTGAAGCCGTATGTGCAGCTGACCTACGACCACGAGTTCGAGGACACCAAGCAGGCCAGCGCCTGGGTGCAGAGCCTGCCGGCCGTCGGCATGTACCGTGTGCCGGGCATGGACTTCGACAAGAACTACGCCACCGCCATCCTCGGTGCCCGCATGGAGCTGTTCGGCCTGCAGAGCAACGTGGGCCTGAGCGCCACGGCCGGGCAGAAGCGTGCGCAGGACGCGACGCTGTTCGCCAGCTTCAGCGGCAGCTTCTGATCCAGGACGGGGTCAGCGCCCTTTCCTCGCGGAAGGGGATCTGACCCCATTGCGCCAAGGGGCGGATCCGTTGCCGGAAGGAAGCGGCTCTGCCCCCACTGCGGCATGCCGCCATTGCACAACACCGGCAGCTCCGCATAGACTTTCACCCTGCAACGCGGGCGTAGCTCAATGGTAGAGCTGTAGCTTCCCAAGCTACTGACGTGGGTTCGATTCCCATCGCCCGCTCCACGTTTTCCCACAAACTCCGGCTCGCCTGCGCCACTGCCGCACGTCATCGCCTGTTCCGGTACGGAATTCCCCTGCGGTACCTCTCCAGCCCGGAATGCGTTTGCGCCGGATGTCTGCCTGTCTTCGGTCCTGCATGTCGTGCCGCGAGACGAAGGCGGGTCAACGACGCCTGCGCTAGACTCCGCTGAACCCAACACGGAAGTTCTCGCATGCGTCGTCCGATTCTACTGATGGCTGTATTACTGGCGGGGTGCGCGACAAGTCCCAAAGGGCTTGAGCGCCCGGAATACGCCTCTGTGTTTACGGTGGACCAGGGATATCAGCTGACGCTGAAGCGGATTGTTGCGGCCACCGAGGAGTGCCGGCCTGTGCAGCTCCTGCCCGTCGGTCAGCTGATCAACGATGTGCAGAACTACAACGACCTGAAGGAAGCCAGGATCGTCCAAGGCGCATCCGGCGTCGGCACCCAGATTTACAAGGTGATCGCACTCAAGGAAGTGGAGGGCGTCACAACCGTCACCCTGTACACCAAGGCGCGGGCAGGCGA
This sequence comes from Stenotrophomonas sp. YJH_SMC_17, assembly GCF_059371655.1. NCBI lineage: Bacteria > Pseudomonadati > Pseudomonadota > Gammaproteobacteria > Lysobacterales > Lysobacteraceae > Stenotrophomonas > Stenotrophomonas sp. YJH_SMC_17. Next base: position 80,717 of record NZ_JCAFUU010000002.1, read on the forward strand.
AGCGCTCGCCAGCCTGAAGAAGTGGGCGGCTGGAAGCACCGAGTGCAAATGACGGTGTTCCTGATTGGCTCAGGCCTGCGCGGTCGCCAGTGACTGCGCATACCCTTCGGTAAAGAACTCCGACAACGCCTGCCGCTGCTCAGCGCTGATCGCGCACGACGCATCGGCCGCATAGTCGAAGTGCACCATCACGCAGCGCCCGCTGGCGACCAGCACGTCGTGCTGAAACGCCTGCTGCACGATCGACAGCGAGGAGCGGCCGATGTTCTCGATGCGGGTCTCGATGCACACCTCGTGCCCCGGCTGGATCTGCTGCAGGAAGTCGATTTCGTAGCGGCGCAGGATCAGCGTCAGGTCGCGCATGCTGGCCTCCCGGCTGAAATGCCGGAAGATCTCCTGGCGGCCTTCTTCGAACCAGACGGGCAGGGCGGTGTTGGTCACGTGACCCAGTACGTCCACTTCGGAAAAGCGGGGAGTGACCTTCAGCGCCACGGGGCCTCCTGGGGCGTTGCGGGTGAAGTCCCCGGCGACGGCATTTCCATCGCCGGAGACAGGACGGCGGCTCCCCGCGGTCAGTCGGAGTAGAAGCCGTTTCCGAGCGTGCCGGGCAGGCTGGTTTCCGGCCACGGCATCAGTGACGTGCAGGCGTCATACAACGTGCAGAAATCCTGTCGCAGCTGCGCAGGTACCCAGCTTCCGTAGGAAACGTCAGTGGAATCTCCCACGCAAGCGTAGGACACATCGATCCAGCGCGTATTGGCATGTGAGGCAATGCCCTGGTGCTGGGTCTTGCCCGTGCAATAGCGCAGGCCCTGGCCGATCAGCGTGTTGTTGGCGTCGAAGTAGAGCCGGGAGACTGCATGGGTCGGCGCAGCCTGCACTTGGGCAGCGCCTCCCACCAGGCCAAACAGCAACAACAGCGGAATTCCCATTCGCATCTGTGGTTCTCCTTGGATTGTGTAAGCCGGCCGTGTCCTGTCCTGTAGCCGGCAGGGCATCTTCGCACAGCCCTGCGCAGCCCGCAGATATGGGCGCCGGCACGGCATCATCCACCCGCCACACGCCCGCGCTATGCTGCGCGCCTGCCGTCCGATCCCGCCGCGATGAAGCTCGCCATCCTGTCCCGCAACAGCTCCCTGTACTCCACCCGCCGGCTGGTCGAGGCGGCGCGCGCGCGCGGCCACACCGTGCGCATCCTGGACCCGCTGCGCTGCTACATGCGCATCGCCGCCGATGGCTTCTCGATGCACTACAAGGGCCGGCCGATGACCGGCGTGGACATGGTCATCCCGCGCATTGGTGCCTCGATCACCCGCTACGGCACCGCAGTCCTGCGCCAGTTCGAACTGATGGGCGCGCGCACGCCCAATCCGTCCGATGCGATCCTGCGCTCGCGCGACAAGCTGCGCGCGCACCAGCTGCTGGCGGCCAAGGGCATCGACATGCCGGTCACCGTGTTCGGTGACAACCCCGATGACACTGTCGACCTGCTGTCCATGCTGGGCCCGCCGCCGCACGTGGTGAAGCTCAACGAGGGTACCCAGGGGCGCGGCGTCATCCTCACCGAGAAGGCCAGCGCCTCCCGTGGCATCGTCGAGGCGCTGCGTGGGCTGTACGCCAACTTCCTGATGCAGGAGTTCATCGGCGAGGCCAAGGGCGCCGACCTGCGCTGCTTCGTGGTCGGCGACCAGGTGGTGGCTTCGATGCAGCGCCAAGCACCGGAGGGCGACTTCCGCTCCAATCTGCACGCCGGAGGTACCGCCGTGGCGGCCAAGGCCAGCCGCGCCGAGCAGCAGGTGGCGGTGCGATCGGCCAAGGCACTGGGCCTGTCGGTCTGCGGGGTGGACCTGATCCGCTCCACGCGCGGCCCGCTGGTGTTGGAAGTGAACTCCACGCCGGGGCTGGAGGGCATCGAGGCCGCCTGCGGAGTGGACGTGGCCACGCGCATCATCGAGCACGTCGAGAAGCTTAAAAAGCCCTGACTAATCAATGTCTTGAAATTCTCATGGGTGGATGAGGCGGCACTTAACATGCCTTTAATCGGCCCGGGCGTAGGCTTCAGCGAACCGCAGCTCTGCCTCTCAGCAGGATCGGTATCGGGATACAACTTCAGACCCAGGCGGGGGCACCGCCTGGGTCTTTTTTATGCCGGTCTGTGGTCCGCGCCATCCCTGCCGGAAGTCCCTTGTGGTGAAACAGGCGGACTCGTAGAGTTGGGCCTTCGTTCCGGGATGGATCGGGAGGTTGGCGATGTACCGCATCACGATGATCGCGCTGTTGCTGGGCCTGTCTGCTGTAGCCCAGGCCAAGTCTGAAAAATCCGTGGTCCAGATGGACCGGCAGGCCCCGGTGGCCGAGCAGGTACGCAAGGTCGAAAAGGCCCTGGACGACGGTGATTACAATGAAATCTCCGCCGATGACCGCAATACAGTACGGCAGGCACTGGCGCGCATCAGCCAGCGCATGGGCGACCGCCAGACCGTGCAGGAACTGCCCGGCGCCTCGCAGAACGAAGTCTTCAACGACCAGGAACGGATCAACACCATTCTGGCCCGCGCCCATGATGACAGCCGGCAGATCTGCCAGTACACGCGTGCGACCGGCAGCAACATGCCCAAGAGCCGCTGCCTGACCGTGGCCGAGCGCCGTCGCATCGAGGAGAAGGGCAAGGCGCTGATCCATGACCAGCGGACCTTCAACAACCTCAGTCCGCCCGGCAACCGCTAGGCCGTCCGCCGCCCCGGCGGTTGGCACTTGCTGGCGTGAAGGCGGTGCGAATACAGTCGGCATTCAACCCAAACAAGGATTCGTTTGTCATGAAGCCTCTTCTGATACCTGCAGTCCTGATCCTGGGACTGACCCTGGCCACCACCACCACCAACGCCGCCACCAAGCGGGCCGGTGAGGTCTTCATCCCGGGCAAGCCACTCCAGCAGCAGATCGAGCGCATCGAAGTCGAGCTCAATGATGGCGAGACCTACAGCGAACTGAAGCCGACCGAACGCACCCGTGTGCGCGAGGCGCTGGTACGCATGCGCACCGCTGTCGAGCAGCATCCGAACCGTGATTCGATGCCTGAACAGGTGCGAACCGATGTCTTCAACGACCAGGAGATCGTGAACACGGTTTTGACACAGGCGCGTGAAGATAGTCGTCTAATATGCCAACGTGAAAAGGTCATCGGTTCGAACCGATCCACGACACAGTGCATGACCGTCGCCGAGCGTGAGCGGCAGAAGGACAGGGCACAGCACGATCTGAGCAAGGCTCAGCACGTCGGCAAAATCGTCAATTAGAGGTGACAGTGAGAATCCTGGTAATCGAAGACAACAGCGACATTGCGGCCAACCTGGGCGACTACCTGGAGGACCGGGGGCACACCGTGGACTTCGCGGCTGACGGGGTTACCGGTCTGCACCTGGCCGTGGTGCACGAGTTCGACGCGATCGTGCTGGATCTCAATCTGCCAGGCATGGACGGCATCGAGGTCTGCCGCAAGTTGCGCAATGAAGCGCGCAAGCAGACCCCGGTACTGATGCTCACTGCCCGCGATTCGCTGGACAACAAGCTGGCCGGCTTCGATTCCGGTGCCGACGACTACCTGATCAAGCCGTTCGCGCTGCAGGAAGTGGAAGTGCGTCTGAACGCCCTGTCGCGCCGCGGCAAGGGCGTGCAGACCCGCGTGCTGGAAACCGGCGATCTGGAATACAACCTGGATACGCTGGAAGTGCGCCGCCAAGGCAAGTTGCTGCAGCTCAACCCGACCGCGCTGAAGATCCTGCAGGCGCTGATGGAAGCGGCCCCTGCCGTGGTGACCCGCCAGGAACTGGAAACCCGCGTGTGGGGCGAAGAGCTGCCCGACTCGGACTCGCTGCGCGTACACATTCATGGCCTGCGTGCGGTGGTCGACAAGCCGTTTGAAGTGCCGCTGATCCAGACCCGCCATGGCATCGGATACCGTATCGCCACCCCGGAAGCCTGATTCCGTGGCAGCCAAGGGGGAGCGCCGGCGCACGCCCTATCGGCGGCGCCTGCGCAGCCGCATCATCGTGTCGTTCGTGTTGTTGGGCTTCTGCCTGACAACACTGTTCGCGTTCGCCACCAACTGGGCCCGCCTGCGCGTGGAAAACCAGCTGGTGGAAGAGCTGATGAACCGCAACATCGATGAGTACGCGCGGCGCTACTACGAACACCCGGGCCACAACCCGGACGCACCGGTGCTGCAGATCCGTGCGTATGCTTATTCCAAGGACAAGTTCGACCGTGTGCGCGAAGAGCGCGCGCAGTGGGCGGGCTTTTCCGATGGCATCCACAGCGTCAGCGGCGACGAACACGGCGAACCCTATTCCTACAAGCTGGCCGTGCGGAAGACGCCCGACGCCTGGTTCTTCCTCGCCTATGACATGACCGACAGCGTGCGCGGCGGCAAGCAGCTCAACCGCGCGCTGGTGTTGTCGGTGCTGGTGTTCAGCGTGCTGTCGCTGGTGCTGGGCTGGTGGTCGGCGTCGAAGGTGATGAAGCCGGTGTCGGATCTGGCAGCGCGTCTGCGTGCCTATCGTGGCGGCACCAGCGATCCCGAGCCGTTGGCACCACGCTTCCCCGACGACGAGGTGGGCCAGCTGGCCCAGGCGCTGGACGACTATTCGTCGCGGCTGACCGAAGTGGTGCAGCGCGACCGCGAGTTCAACGCAGACGTCAGCCACGAACTGCGCACGCCGCTGGCGGTGATCCGTGGCGCCACCGAGCTGCTGCTGACCCGGCCCGGCCTGGACGAAAAGGTACTGCAGCGCCTGCAGCGCATCCAGCGTGCCGAGCAGCAGTGCAGCGACCTGATCGGCGCGTTGCTGTTGCTGTCGCGCAACGAGCGCGGGCAGGGCACCAGCAACGTGGCCCGTGTGGCAGAACAACTGCTGGACGCGCACCGCGCGCAGCTGGGCGGCAAGCCACTGGAACTGGCGCTGGAGGGTGAGCGTGATCTGGTCATCGATGCGCCGGAAGCGGCGTTGTCGGTGGCGCTGGGCAACCTGATCGGCAACGCCGTGAAGTACTCGCAGGATGGCGAGGTTCGCGTGCACGTGGGCGCCAACGCGGTGTCGGTGACCGACAGCGGCCCGGGCCTGAGCGAAGAGGACGCTGCCAAGCTGTTCCAGCGCGGCTATCGCGGTACCCACGCCGGCCATTCGCAGGGTGGCGGCATCGGCCTGTCGATCGTCAGCCGCCTGTGCGATCTGTACGGCTGGCAGGTGAGCGTGCGCCCCGGTGGCGAGCGCGGCGTGATCGCCACCCTGACGTTCTCGCCGAAGCCCTTGTAAGCGCCTGCTTCGTGTAGAGCCGAGCCTACGCTCGGCTGCCTTGCCTTGCCTTGCCTTGCCTTTCCGGAGCCGAGCATGGGCTCGGCTCTACAGTAGATCCACGCCACGCGTGGATGAGCACACCAGTAGATCCACGCCACGTGTGGATGAGCGCACCAGTAGATCCGCGCCACACGTGGATGCATTCCGGTGATGCCGGCCGCTGGCCGGCAACCCGGCCTCAGCCCCCAGCCAGCCCCAGGTACCGTGCGTGCAGGGCTTCCACCTGCGCCTGCAGCTCATCCGGGTGCCCATCATTGACCACCACGTCATCGGCCAGCGCCAACCGCTGCGCGCGGCTGGCCTGGGCGGCAATCATCCGGTCGGCCAGCGCGGCATCAATGCCATCGCGCTGCATCAGCCGGGCGTGTTGCACGGCTTCGGGTGCATCCACCAGCAGCACCCGGTCCAGCCACGGGTAGGCCTTCCGCCCACCGACCTCGGTCAGCAGCGGAATGGCGGCAATCGCATAAGGGCTTTCAGCCTGCTCGCACTGCTGTTGCATCAGCAGGCGGATGGCCGGGTGGGTGATGGCTTCCAGTGCCGTCCGTTCTGCCGGATCGGCGAAGACGTGGGCGCGCAGGCGGCCCCGGTCCAGGCTGCCATCGGCCAGCAGCATGCCGGCGCCGAAGCGCTCGGCGATACGGGCCAGGGCGGGGCTGCCGGCGGCGACCGCGGCCCGGGCGGCCAGGTCGGCGTCGGCCACCACGATCCCCAGCGCCTCGAAGCGCCGGGTCACCTCACTCTTGCCAGCGGCGATGCCGCCGGTCAGGCCAACCACATAGCGGCTCATGGGGACTCCCCTCAGCGCAGCCCGCTCATCACCATGTACTGCTCTACCAGCGGTGCACCCCACATGAAGTACAACCAGCCGGCGATGGCCAGGTAGGGGCCGAACGGAATCGGCGTGGCACGGTCACGGCCGCGGCTGTAAAGCCAGATCGAGCCGATGATGGCGCCCAGCACCGACGAAAGCAGGATGATCGGCAGGATGCCCTTCAGGCCGCACCAGGCGCCGAGCGCCGCCAGCAGCTTGAAATCGCCGTGGCCCATGCCTTCCTTGCCGGTCAGCTGCTTGAACAGCCACCAGACCATCCACAGCGACAGATAACCCACCGCCGCACCGACCAGTGCGGGCTTGGCCGGCATGTACAGATTGTCGATGTTGCCTATCAGCCCCAGCCACATCAGCGGCAGGGTGAGCTGGTCGGGCAGCAGCTGCGTGCGCAGGTCGATGCCGGACAGGGCGATCAGGAAGCAGGTCAGCACGATGGCGCCGAAGCCCTGCCAGCCGAAGCCGAACTGCCACACGCAGGCCAGCACCAGCACCGAGGTCAGCGCCTCCACCAGCGGGTACTGCAGCGAGATGGGTGCCTTGCAGTGACGGCACTTGCCACCCTGGATGATCCAGCTGAACAGGGGGATGTTCTCGTACCAGCTCAGCTTGTGCTTGCAGTGCGGGCAGTGCGACGGCTCGACCACGATCCCCGGTGGGGGCGGTTCATAGAAGTCCGGTTCCTCCAGGACCTCGCGCGCATCGCGCTTCCACTGCCATTCCAGCCGCTTGGGCAGGCGCAGGATGACAACGTTCAGGAAACTGCCCAGCAGCAGTCCCAGGGCGGCCGCGGCAGGGTAGCCGAGGCCGGGATGCTGGTCGAGAAAAGCCATGTATGTGTTATCCGACGACGGCGCCGAGTTTGAAGATGGGAAGATACATGGCAATCACCATGCCGCCCACAATGGTACCAATGAACACCATGATCATCGGCTCCAGCAGGCTGCTCAGGGCATCCACCGAATTGTTGACCTCCTGCTCGTAGTACTCAGCCACCTTGAACAGCATGGCGTCCAAGGCGCCGGCTTCTTCGCCGATGCCGGTCATCTGGATGACCATGTGCGGGAACAGGTTGGTCTGCTTCATCGACATGTTCACCGGGTAACCCACCGAGACGTCGTCGCGCATGCGCAGCACCGCCTCCTCGTACACGGTATTGCCGGTGGCGCCGGCCACGATGCCCAGCGCCTCCACCAGCGGGACGCCGGCCTTGAAGGTCACCGCGGTGGTACGCGAGAAGCGGGCGATGGCGCTGTTGTGCATGATCTGCCCGATCACCGGAACCTTCAGCACGAACCGGTCCATCGCGTGCTGCATCTTCGGTGAGCGCTTGTAGGCCATGATCGCACCGACCGCGGTGCCGATCGCGATCAGCAGCATCAGCCACCACCACGACACCATGAATCTCGACAGGTTCACCACCATCTGGGTGAAGGCGGGAAGGTCAGCGCCGAAGCTCTTGAACACGTCCTCGAACTGCGGCACCACGAACACCAGCATGATGCCGCTGACCAGCATGGCCACCACCACCACCATGATCGGGTAGAACAGCGCTTTCTTGATCTTGCCCTTCAGCGCTTCGATGTTTTCCTTGTAGGTGGCCACCGTGTCCAGCACGGTTTCCAGCACGCCAGCGCCTTCGCCGGCCCGCACCAGGTTGCGGTACAGCTCATCGAACTGCACCGGGTGCTTGCTGACCGCCTCGTACATCGAGGAGCCTCCCTCGATGTCGGTGCGGATGGTATCGACCATCTTCTTCATCCGCGGGTTCTTGTGCCCGCTGGCGATGATGTCCAGCGCCGACACGATCGGCACGCCGGATTTCATCATCGTGGCCATCTGCCGGCTGAAGAAGGCGATGTCCTTGGGCTTGACCGGGCTGCCGGCGGCACCGAACAGCGGTTTCGACTTGGGCTTGACCTGGCCCGGGTTGATGCCCTGGCGGCGCAGCTCGGCGCGCAGCAGGTTGGCGTTCTTGGCCAGCTGCTCGCCCTTCATCTTCACGCCCCGCTTGTCGGTCCCCTCCCAGACAAACGGCTGCAGCTCCATGGTGGCGCGCGCCACCGGCTCTTTCTTGATCGCACTGCGACTGACAGACATGTTGGCTCCCCAAGACCCGCCATCCCCAGGCGGGTAACTAGCCATCGATGGTAGCGGGTTCAAGGCCGGATGGGCAGTTGGCGGGCGGCCCAGCGTGCGATTTCGTGCCGGGTGCCGACCAAAGGTGACGCACTGCGTCACATTGCCGCGTCCATCGCAGATTCGGAAGCGGGGGGTTCCCATCCTCGAAATTGCTGCCATCATGGGCGCGGGGAAATCCAGGGGGAGGCGTGCCGGGGTTGGCACGCAACCTGCGTTGATCCACCCGCAGGGCATGGGGCCCGCTCAACCGGCGCTGTCCGGTCCGATCCCGTGCACTGAACTCAACCACCACTATCTTGGGGATGTACCAATGAAGAACCAGAAGGGCTTCACCCTTATCGAACTGATGATCGTCGTCGCGATCATCGCCATCCTGGCCGCCATCGCACTGCCGGCCTACCAGGACTACACCTCGAAGTCGAAGGTCACCGCTGCGCTGGCCGACCTGGCCTCGCACAAGACCCAGTTTGAGATGGAAGTCAGCAACGGCAACAAGCCGACGCTGGCAACCGCTGGCTTCCAGAGCAAGGAAACCGGTAGCTGCAGTGCTATCGATGTGACTGAGGGTGGCATGAAGTGCACCATTCGTGATCCGGGCCGTATCGGTGAGAATTCAACGATCTCGCTGAATTACACGCAGGCGTCTGGTGAGGGCGAGGCTGCGGTGGCAGGTGGTTTCGTTTGTCAGACTTCGGCTGTCGATGCCAAGTTCATTCCGAAGGGTTGTAAGTAATTCAATCGGACCCACCAGGCTTAGTAGTTTAGGTTTGACTAGGCCCTCGTGAGGAGACACAAGGCCCGCTTCGGCGGGCCTTGTGCTGACTGGAATGCGAATCCCGGTCAGCACACAGCAATGGGGATTGCTGGATCAAACAGGGGGAGTCATGAACACACAGAAGGGCTTCACGCTCATCGAGCTGATGATCGTGGTGGCCATCATTGCCATACTTGCCGCGATCGCAATGGTGGCATTTCAGCCTTACATCGTTCGCACCCAGTTGACGGCCGCGCTGGCCGACATCAGCCCTGGCAAGACGCTGGTGGAGATCGTTGTCTATCAGGGACGTCCTGTCAGTGAGGTCACACCTCAACTTATCGGCGGTGCCCAGAACGCCCACTGCTCCAAGGTCGAAGCCGAGCTCAGCGAATCCGGCGTCGGCCACATCAGCTGCACCTTGAAAGGCCACAGCGCGCTGGACGGCAACGACCTGATCCTGCGCCGCTCCGCCGAGGGCATCTGGAGCTGCGATGGCAGCGCGTTCGAAGCGCGCTATCGTCCGACCGGCTGCTGATCACACTTCAGCTTCAATGGGATGCTGGCCGGCCCTTGACGGGGCTATCATCCCCGGGGGAGTCAGGATCGTGCCTGCCAGGCCGGGAATGCCGGGCAAGGCAGTGTTGCTCATGGATTGGCGATGCCGGTGGCCGTTGGGTCGCGGCGGGTTCTGCTGCCCCGTGCGGTGTCCGTGCAAGACGCACGGCATGGCATGACCCCATGAGCCAAGGATTCATATGAACGCTGTCACCACCGCCAATCTTGTCGGCATCACCGGCCTGGCCCGTCGCCTGGTGCAGGACGGGGCCCTGGACGAGGCCTCCGCCCGCGACGCCATGGCCAAGGCCGCGGCCGCCCGCCAGCCACTGCCAACGTGGTTCGCGCAGAACAAGCTGGTCAATGCCTCGCAGCTGGCCGCCGCCAACGCGGTCGAGTTCGGCATGCCGCTTTTCGACGTGTCCACCTTCGACGCCAGCCAGAACGCGATGAACCTGGTCAGCGAGGAGCTGCTGCGCAAGCACAACGTGCTGCCGCTGTTCAAGCGCGGTGGCAGGCTGTTCGTCGGCACCAGCAACCCGACCCACTCGCTGGACGAGATCAAGTTCCACACCAATCTGGTGGTCGAGCCCATCCTGGTCGATGAAGACCAGATCCGTCGCACGCTGGAGCAGTGGCATGCCAGCCACGACGCGATCGGCGACGCGCTGGGGGGCGACGACGAGGGCATGGGCAATCTGGACGTGGCGGCCGGCGACGAGGATCTCGGTGCCAGCAGCGACTCCGGCATCGACGCCAAGGGCGACGACACCCCGGTGGTGAAGTTCGTCAACAAGGTGCTGGTGGACGCGATCCGCAAGGGTGCCTCGGACATCCATTTCGAGCCCTACGAAGACGACTACCGCGTGCGCCTGCGCATCGACGGCCTGCTGAAAATGGTGGCGCGCGCGCCGGTGAAGTTGAACCAGCGCATTGCCGCGCGCCTGAAGGTGATGGCGCAGCTGGACATCGCCGAGAAGCGCGTGCCGCAGGACGGGCGCATCAAGCTCAACCTGTCCAAGACAAAGCAGATCGACTTCCGCGTCAGCACGCTGCCGACCCTGTTCGGCGAGAAGGTGGTGCTGCGTATCCTCGATGGCAGCGCGGCCAAGCTGGGCATCGACAAGCTGGGTTACGAGCCGGACCAGCAGAAGCTGTTCCTGGATGCCATCCACAAGCCCTACGGCATGGTGCTGGTGACCGGCCCGACCGGTTCGGGCAAGACCGTGTCGCTGTACACCGCGCTGGGCATCCTCAACGATGAGACGCGCAACATTTCCACTGCCGAAGATCCGGTGGAAATCCGCCTGCCCGGCGTCAACCAGGTGCAGCAGAACAACAAGCGCGGCATGACCTTCGCTGCGGCACTGCGCTCGTTCCTGCGACAGGATCCGGACATCATCATGGTCGGCGAAATCCGCGACCTGGAGACCGCCGAAATCGCGATCAAGGCGGCGCAGACCGGCCATATGGTGCTGTCCACGCTGCATACCAACGACGCGCCGCAGACCATCGCGCGTTTGATGAACATGGGCATCGCCCCGTACAACATCACCAGTTCGGTGACGCTGGTGATCGCCCAGCGCCTGGCGCGCCGGCTGTGCGGCAACTGCAAGAGGCGTTCGGAGCTTCCCGCACATGCCCTGCTGGCCGAAGGCTTCACCCAGGCGCAGCTGGATGCGGGTATCGAACTGTACGAGGCCGTTGGCTGCGACGAATGCACCGAGGGCTACAAGGGCCGAACCGGCATCTACCAGGTCATGCCGATGACCGATGAGATCGCCACCATCGTGCTGGCCGGGGGCAATGCGCTGCAGATTGCCGAGGCGGCGCAGCAGATCGGGGTGAATGACCTGCGCCAGTCTGCATTGAAGAAGGCCGCGGCAGGTATCACCAGCCTGGCCGAGATCAACCGCGTCACCAAGGATTGAGGTGGAGCCGGGCCATGCCCGGCTGATGGCCCGGAGAGCAGCCGAGCGTGGGCTCGGCTCTACAGTAGATCCACGCCATGCGTGGATGCCCCGCAATGCACAGTAGATCCACGCCATGCGTGGATGCCCCGCAATGCACAGTAGATCCACGCCATGCGTGGATGGCGCGGCGGCGCAACCCCAACCAGGGTTGGCGCCTGCCCGGGCCGTTCGGCCCTTACTCCATCCCCAGTTTTTTCAGCTTGTAGCGCAGCGCACGGAAGGTGATGCCCAGCTGCGCGGCGGTACGGGTCTTGTTCCAGCGGTTCTCTTCCAGCGCACGCTGGATGGCGCTGCGTTCAAGCTGCTCGATGTACGAGGGCAGGGCGGCGCTGCCCGGCTGCAGGTCCGCTACCGCTTCGGCGGGCGCGGCACTGCCCGGCGTACGCGGCGCGTGCTGCGGCAGGCGCAGGTCATCGGCGCCGATGCGGTCTTCTTCGGCCAGTGCCAGCGCGCGTTCCAGGATGTTCTCCAGCTCGCGCACATTGCCCGGGAACGCATAGTGGGCCAGCGCCTCCAGCGCGGACGGCGCCAGCAGCGGGGTGGCGCGGCCGTGGCTGCGGGCCAGGCGGGCCAGCACGGCGGCGGCGAGTTCCGGCAGGTCCTGGCGGCGCTCGCGCAGCGGCGGCACTTTCAACTCGATCACGTTGATGCGGTAGTACAGATCGTGGCGGAAGCGCCCGTCCTCGACCAGTTCGGCCAGGTCCTTGTGGGTGGCCGAGAGGATGCGGACGTCCACCGGCTCTTCGTTGGCCGCGCCCACCGCGCGCACCGACTTCTCCTGGATCGCGCGCAGCAGCTTCACCTGCATCTGCAGCGGCAGCTCGGCTACTTCGTCCAGGAACAGGGTGCCCCCGTGCGCGGCCTGGAACAGGCCCGGCTTGTCGGCGTGGGCGCCGCTGAAGCTGCCCTTGCGGTGGCCGAAGAACTCGCTCTCCATCAACTCGCCGGGAATGGCGCCGCAGTTGACCGGCACGAACGGCCCTGCCGCACGCGCACCCTGGGCGTGGATCGTGCGAGCGACCAGCTCCTTGCCAACCCCGGATTCACCGAGGATGTAGACCGGCGCCTGGCTGCGCGCGACCTTGCTGATGGTGGTGCGCAGTACGTCCATGGCCGGCGAAGCGCCGAGCAGGCGCGCTGCCTGTTCGGTGGCGGGGCCGGGCGCAGGCCGTTCGCTGTTGTTGAGTTCCAGCGCGTGCTTGACCAGCCCACGCAGCACCGAGATGTCCACTGGCTTGCTGACGAAGTCGAAGGCACCGGCCTTCAGCGCCTCCACCGCCAGATCCATGCTGCCGAAGGCGGTGATCATCGCCACCGGCGTGCGCGGGTAGTGCTGGGCGATTTCGCTGACCAGCTCGATGCCGTTGCCGTCCGGCAGGCGCATGTCGGTGATGCACAGGTCGTACGGATTGCTGGCCAGCAGCTCACGTGCCTCGGCCAGGTTGGCGGCGGTACTGATGCGCAGCCCCATGCGGCCGAGGGTCAGCACCAGCAGTTCGCGGATGTCGCGTTCGTCGTCGACGACGAGGGCGCTGCGGGTTTCATTCATGGGCGTGAAAGATAAACGAGGCGGTTGGAAGCGACAAATGTTTGACGCACAGAGTTGGAATCAGCTGGGCAGCAGCGTATGCGGGCCGGGTAGCACCAGGCGGAAGCAGGAGCCACCGGCCGGCACCGCGATGTAGTCCAGGCGGGCCTGGTTGGCGCGGCACAGCTCGCGTGCGATGTACAGGCCCAGCCCGGTGCCATGCTCGGACGTCGTGAAGAAGGGCCGGAACAGCTGTACGGCCACGCTCTCGGGGATGCCCGGGCCACGGTCCATCACGTCGATCACCGCGCTGCGTTCGTGCTGGGCCACGCGCAGCCGCACCCGCGCCGGTTGCTGGCCGATGCGGCCGTACTTCAGTGCGTTGTGCACCAGCACGGTCAGCACTTGGTAGAGATGCTTCGCGTCAACCTGGGCCATCACCGAACTGTCATTGATGATCGGTTCGATGCTGTCGGTCTCCAGTGTCTGGCCCTGCTTGTACTCCAGCACGAAGCGGCGCACGAAGGCGGCCAGGTCCACGTTCTCGGGCGTGGCGCGCTCGCGCCGGGCCAGGCCCAGCACGCTTTCGACGATGCCGTTGGTGCGCTGGCACTGCTGGCGGATGATCTGCAGCAGGCGGCGGTCACTCTCGTTGAAGCCGGTACCTTCCTCAAGCAGCTGCACGGCATAGTTGATCGCCGCCAGTGGGTTGCGGATTTCGTGGGCGAGGCTGGCCGAGAAGCGGCCCATGGCCGAGAGGGTGAGCGATTCGGCGCGGCGCGACACCACGCTGGAATCATCCAGGAACACCAGCGCAAGGTCGCTGCCTGCCAGCAGGCGGGCGAAGCGCGGCTGCACTTCCGGCTGGTCGGGGTTGAGCTGCAGCGGCAGTTCGTCCTGCGCCCAGCCATTGCGCCAGCGCTGCAGGCGGCGCGCCAGTTCCGGCGCGGCGCTGGCCAGGTCCAGGCGACCGCTTTCGCCGTTGCCCTCATTGTCGCCCAGCAGCATCGAGGCGGCTTCGTTGGCCAGAGTGATGCGGTTGTCGGCGTCCACCACCAGCACGCCGGTGCGCATGCGGCGGATGATCAGTTCGTTGATCTGGAACAGATTGGCCACTTCATCGCCGCGCTGGTTGGCCAGCTGCTGGTTGCGGCGGGCGCGGTTGCCCACCTGGTAGCTGATGAAGGCCAGTGCCAGGTAGCTGGTGGCGAACATCGCAAGTTCGGCCAGGGTGCGGGTGGGGTCGCCGCCTTCCAGCAGCTTCCAGGTGTACTCCACGCCGGTGGCCAGGCTGGCGGCCAGTGCCAGGCCCAGCCCCAGGCTGAGCGGCAGCAGGGTGGCGGCCGCGGCGATGTTGAACAGCAGCGACATCGAGATGCCGGCACTGGCGCCGGGCAGGGCGTGCGACAGCAGGGTGGCGGCGACGATATCCACCAGTACGCCGCTGACCACGATCGGGCGCAGCCAGCGTTCGTTGCGGCCGACCACCAGGGCCAGCAGCGACAGGGCCAGGTAGATGACCGCAACGACATCGGCCAGCCGCGGGTGATGGGCTTCGCCGACCATGGCCGACAAGGGGCTGTAGAGCAGGGCGGCGATGACCGTAGCGATCAGCACCCGGTACAGCGCGAAGAAATACAGTTCACGCCGCGGAATCGATTCGATGCGGTCGATCAATGAAGCACTGGGTGACACGCCGGAACTCCCCTTCTGGCTGCCTGGGTGTGGATTCTGCGGCGGGCCTGGCCGGCGTCCCCTGATGCCGGGCCGGCACGTCGCGTTTGCGAAGGCCAGTATAGGGCCCCCGGCCGGGCGCCGCCGACGTGAGCCGGATCGCGCATTTGGCACGTTGCGGACACTGGTGGCCAGCCCCGGCCTGGGTGCAACTGCCTGAATGACCGCGAAAATCCGCCCGCGTCTGGCGTTTTGTACAGACTTCTTTGCGCCCCGGCGCTGGCTCGGCCACAATAGTGGGCCCGCCGCGGTCCATGCCGGCGCCCCGCCGGGGCCCTGAGGAATTGCGTGCGGTCGTTCCTATTCCCACGGTGACGCATGAATTTCCACGAATACCAGTCAAAACAACTGCTTGCCGAGTACGGCATCCCGGTCCCGGCCGGCAAGGTCGCTGCGACCCCGGACGAAGCGGTTGCCGCTGCCAACTCCCTGGGCCAGGGCCCCTGGATGGTCAAGGCGCAGATCCACGCTGGCGGCCGCGGCAAGGCTGGCGGCGTCAAGTTCTGCAAGACCACCGACGATGTGAAGGCCGCTGCGGCCAAGATGCTCGGCACCAAGATGGCCACCTACCAGACCGCAGGCGTTGAACTGCCGGTCAACCTGGTGCTGGTGACCACCGCCGGCGAGATCGTCAAGGAACTGTACCTGTCGGTGCTGGTCGACCGTGGTACCAAGACCATCACCTACATCGCCTCTTCGGAAGGCGGCGTGGAAATCGAGCAGGTCGCTGCTGAAACCCCGGAGCTGATCCACTCGCTGAACGTCGACTTCGTCGAAGGCGTGCAGGGCTACCACGGCCGTGATTTCGGCTTCAAGCTGGGCCTGACCGCCAAGCAGGCCGGCCAGTTCGCCAGCATCATGGTGAACCTGTACCGCCTGTTCAACGAAAAGGACCTGGCCCTGGTTGAAATCAACCCGCTGGCCATCTTGGACGACGGCAACCTGTACGCGCTGGACGGCAAGTTCGACAGCGACGACAACGCCGCGTTCCGCCAGAAGGCCCTGGTCGCCATGCGCGACAAGACCCAGGAAGATCCGACCGAAGTGATCGCTTCGGAGCTGGACATCAACTACGTCACCATGGACGGCAACATCGGCTGCATGGTGAACGGCGCCGGCCTGGCCATGGCCACCATGGACGTCATCAAGCTCAACGGCGGCGAGCCGGCGAACTTCCTGGACGTGGGCGGCGGTGCCAACAAGCAGCGCGTCATCGAAGCCTTCAAGCTGATCCTGTCCTCGGACAAGGTCGAAGGCATCTTCGTCAACATCTTCGGCGGCATCGTCCGCTGCGACATGATTGCCGAAGGCATCATCGCCGCCGTGAAGGAAGTGGGCGTCAAGGTTCCGGTCGTGGTGCGCCTGGAAGGCACCAACGTGGAAGAAGGCAAGCAGCTGCTGCGTGACAGCGGCATGGCCATCATCCCGGCTGACAACATCAACGATGGCGCCAAGAAGATCGTTGAAGCTGTCAAGAACGCCGCCTGATACCGACACCAAGGAATTCCAATGTCTGTTTTGATCAACAAGAACACCAAGGTGATCGTGCAGGGCTTCACCGGCCAGCAGGGCACCTTCCACGCCACTCAGATGATCGAGTACGGCACCCAGGTTGTCGGCGGCGTGACCCCGGGCAAGGGTGGCACCACCCATATCGACCTGCCGGTCTTCAACACCGTGGCCGACGCCGTGCAGAGCACCGGCGCCAATGCCTCGGTCATCTACGTGCCGCCGCCGTACGCGGCTGACGCGATCCTGGAAGCCGCTGCTGCCGGCATCAAGGTCATCGTCTGCATCACCGAAGGCATCCCGGTGCTGGACATGCTGCGCGTCAAGAACGTGCTGACCCGTTCGCATCCGGACACCGTGCTGATCGGGCCGAACTGCCCGGGCGTCATCACCCCGGGTGAGTGCAAGATCGGCATCATGCCGGGCCACATCCATCAGCCGGGCAAGATCGGCATCGTGTCGCGTTCGGGCACCCTGACCTATGAAGCGGTCAAGCAGACCACCGAAGTCGGCCTGGGCCAGTCCACCTGCATCGGCATCGGTGGTGACCCGATCAACGGCCTGAACTTCGTCGACTGCCTGAAGCTGTTCAACGAAGACCCGCAGACCGAAGGCATCATCATGGTTGGCGAAATCGGCGGTGACGCTGAAGAAGCCGGCGCCGAGTACATCAAGAACCACGTGAAGAAGCCGGTCGTCGGTTTCATCGCCGGTGCGTCGGCTCCGGCCGGCAAGCGCATGGGCCACGCCGGTGCGATTGCCTCGGGCGGCAAGGGCACGGCCGAAGGCAAGTTCGCCGCCATGGAAGCTGCCGGTGTCGTCACCGTCCGCTCGCCGGGCGACCTGGGCGCTGCCATCGCCAAGCTGGTGAAATAAGAACGACTGCCTCTGGCAGCCGATTCTGTAGAGCCGAGCCCACGCTCGGCTTGCTTTGGAAAAGCCGCCCTCGGGCGGCTTTTCTGCGTCTGGCGGCCGCCTGGTCGGCCCATCCACGCACGGCGTGGATCTACTGAGCCGGGGCTGTCCACGCAGTGAACGCCTCCGGCGGGCGCATGGCGCAGCGTTACAATGGCGGCATTGCAACCACAGGCTGGATTCCCATGGCTTCGATCCGCATCGCGATGGCGCAGTTCGACTTCCCGGTCGGCGATGTCGCCGGCAACACCGAGCGCATCATCGAGATGATCGGCCAGGCGCGCGATGAGTACGGCGCCGAGCTGGTGATGTTCCCCGAGCTGGCGGTGAGTGGTTATCCGCCGGAAGACCTGCTGCTGCGCCCGGGCTTCCTGTACGAGTGCGAGCAGGCGATGACCCGAATCGCCGCGGCCTGCCGTGGCATCACCGCCGTGGTCGGCTGGCCGCAGGCGGCTGGCGCGGTGGTCTACAACGCGGCCAGCGTGCTGCGCGATGGCCTGGTCGAGCAGACCTACCGCAAGCGTGAGTTGCCCAATTACGCCGTGTTCGACGAACGCCGCTACTTCGATATCGATCCGGACGGCGGCAGCTGCGTGTTCGAGGTCAATGGCATTCCGGTCGGCCTGCTGATCTGCGAAGACCTGTGGTTTGCCGAGCCGCTGGCCGACACCGTGCGCGCCGGTGCGCAGCTGGTGGTGGTGCCCAACGCCTCGCCTTACGAGCGCGGCAAGCACGCCCAGCGCGACGCGGTGCTGGCCGCACGCACCCGCGAGAGCGGGGCGGCGATCGCCTACCTCAACGTGGTGGGCGGCCAGGACGCGCTGGTGTTCGATGGCGCCTCGGTGGTGGCCGATGGCGACGGTACCGTGCATCCGGCGGCGGCGGCGTTCGTCGACCAGTGGCTGGTGGTGGAGTACGACGGCGAAACCCGCCGCTTCATGCCGCATGTGTGGATGGACGACGGCGACGAGAGCATGGACGCGCTGGCCTGGCGCGCCGTTACCCGTGGCATCCAGGACTACTGCCGCAAGAATGGCTTCAGGAAGGTGTGGCTGGGGCTGTCCGGTGGCATCGATTCGGCGCTGGTGCTGGCGTTGGCCGTGGACGCGATGGGCGCCGAGAACGTCACGGCCGTGCGCCTGCCGTCGCGCTACACCGCCGGCCTGTCCAATGATCTGGCCGCCGAGCAGTGCCGGGCGCTGGGGGTGAAGCTGGAGGCGGTCTCGATCGAGCCGGCGTTCAAGGGCCTGATGGAATCGCTGGCGCCGATGTTCGAAGGCACCGCGCCGGACGTGACCGAAGAAAACCTGCAGTCGCGCAGCCGCGGGGTGATCCTGATGGCGTTGGCCAACAAGTTCGGCGGCCTGTTGCTGACCACCGGCAACAAGAGCGAGTACGCGGTCGGCTACGCCACCATCTACGGCGACATGTGCGGTGGCTATGCGCCGCTGAAGGACCTGTACAAGACCGAAGTGTTCGGCCTGTCGAAGTGGCGCAATACAGTGGGTGGTGCACCGGTCATCCCGCCGGCGGTGATCAGCCGCCCGCCGTCGGCCGAACTGCGCGAGAACCAGCTGGACCAGGACTCCCTGCCGGCCTATGACGTGCTGGACGGCATCCTGTACCGCTACATCGATCAGGAACAGTCGCGCGGGGAGATCGTCGCCGCCGGTTACGACGCGGCCGTAGTTGACCGCGTGCTGCGCCTGGTGCGCATCAGCGAGTGGAAGCGGCACCAGGCCGCACCGGGGCCCAAGGTCTCGCGTCGCGCGTTCGGCCGCGAGCGTCGTTACCCGATCAGCAACGGCTACAAGGGGTAAGGGCGGCCCGGCCCCCCTTCCCGGGTAGGTGCGGACCTTGGTCCGCACGGTGTTCGACGATCATCCACGCAGGGCGTGGAACTACTGCGCGGCGTCCAGCAGTTTTTCCAGGCCGATGCCTTCGGCGGCTTCGTCGAAACGGGCATCCGCCAGGCGAGCGCGTACGAACGCCAGCCCATCCGCAGCCGCTGCATCCAGCGTGCCTCGATGGTCAACCGGATATCGACGGAATGCTACCGGCTCGCCTCGCAGGGTCAGGCCTGCGGCATACAGCAGGGTGGTCAGATAAGGCACATCGCGGTCTTCGCTGCCATGGCCCAGCATCAACGGCTGGCTGAAACCGCGGCGTGGTACGCCCAGATAGTCGTGAAGCAAAGCCCAGATGCCGGGCACGCTGGTCAGTGGTGCGCTGAACATCGACCCGGTATCGGCCCCCTCCAATGTGGCCGCCAGCTCGCCCAGGCATTGCTGGCGCGCCAGCGCGACCCGCGCGCGGCCTTCATCGCTGAGGACGCGGTCGATCTGCGGTGCAACCTGCAACAGGCCGTCGAGCAGATAAGCGTGATACGCGTCGAGCGCGCCGGGATTGGCGACGCGGTTGTCCGGCTTCATCACCAGGGCGGTCAGCTCCACGGCGGTGGGCGTTCCCGTGGTGAAGCTGCCGCGGTAACGCAACGACGCCCCACCGTAGGTGGGCGCGAGGTAGCCTGCAGTGAGCGCGGCGGCGCCGCCCTGCGAATGACCCACCGAGACCCAGCGGGGGGAAAGGCGGTTGCCGAGTAACTGGTGGCTGGCCTTGACGAGATCGATGGCGTTGCGCGCGGCAGTGCGCACGTGCAGGTAGGCATGGTCGCCTGGAGTTCCGAGGCCTTGGTAGTCCGCGGCGACGACGGCGTAGCCCTGTGCCAGGAACTGATCGAGGAAGCGCCCGTCGCGTTCGGGTTGGTAGGGGCCGGAGACCGAGGGCGCGCAGTGATCGGCGATGCCCTGGGTGCCATGTGCCCAGGAAACAACCGGCCAGCCGCCCGCTGGCGCCGTGCCTGCCGGCAGATAGAGCAGACCGGTGCCCTGCGCCAACCGGCCGTGATGATCGGGCGTGCGGTAGCTGAGCAGGTACGCCTGGGATGCCTTGGAGGGCACCCAGGCGGCACGATAGGGCGCTGCGCTGAGCAGCTCGCCCGGCTCTGCGGCCTGGACGGCGATGGGCAGGCCCAGCAGGGCAGCGGTGACGGCGGCCAGCAACGGGCGGGCGCGGAAAACGGATGGGGACATGTGGACTCCAGACAGGCGGAAATGGCCGTGCGCCGGAGTGTGGAGGGCGGTGCGCGTGCGGTCTGGGAACGGCATCGCAACGGCAGGGAATTCGTAGTATTCCTAGCGCCAGCGAACCATCCACGCATGGCCTGGACCTACCCACAAAGAAAGGGCCCCTTGCGGGGCCCTCTGCTTTCTTATTTCTTTTCCAGTCGCGCGTTGCGCTGGCCGGTGCTGGCGGACTTCTCGCCGGCGAACGGGTTCAGCTTGCGGATCATCCACGGGTACTTCGGCCACTTGCCTTCCAGCCACGGGTGGTCCGGCTGGTTCAGCTGCAGGACGCGGCGGGCGTCGTCGGCCAGGGTCTTGTTGCCCAGGTGGGTGTAGGAATCGGCCAGGACGGCCACGGCGTCGTACTGGAACGCGCTCTGCGGATAGGTTTCCAGCAGGTAGTTGGCGCGGCCGACGGCCGAGACCCAGGCGCCGCGGCGCATGTAGTACAGGGCGTTGTCCAGCTCGTGCTGGGCAAACACGTCACGCAGTTCCAGCATGCGCTGGCGTGCATCGGCGGCGTAGCGGCTGTTCGGGTAACGGTCAACCACAATGTTGAAGTCCGAATACGCCTGGTGCGGCGTGGACAGATCACGGCGGCTGGCGTCCAGGGACCATACGCGACGCAGGAAAACCGTACTGCGGTTGGAGTTGGCCAGGCCGCGCAGGTAGTACATGTACGCGATGTTGCGGTGGGTCGGGTAGGTACGGATGAAGCGGTCGATGCTGGACACCGCATCATCGTGCTTGCCGGCCTTGTACTGCGCGTAGGCGGTTTCGATCATCGCCTGTTCGGTGTACGGACCGTACGGATACTGGGCCACCAGGCGGCGGAAACTGGATTCAGCCCCGCTCCAGTTGCCACCCTGCATAAGCTTGTGGCTCTTCTCGTACAACTGTTCGACCGGCGTCCCTTCATCGGGCCGATCGCCCTTCTTGGCGCCACGGTGGCAGCCGGTGGCGGCGATGACCAGCACCAGCAGCAGGGCGGTGAGGCGGACGGGCGCGGAGAGCATGGAGGAGCGTCGGATCATGAGGTCGAGGCGGGACGCGGCTGGAATACGAAGGGTCGATGATAGCCTAGTGTCCTGTCCAGCGACTGAAACCGGCCGCCGGGACCCCAAAATTTCAAAGAATGCCCCCTGCCATGTCTGAACAACCCTCTGAATCGGCCCGCCAGGCCATCGTCCCCGACACCGCTGCCGGCCGCCGTTTCGACGCCGTCGTGGCCGAACTGTTCCCCGAATACTCGCGTTCGCGCCTGACCGAGTGGATCAAGGCGGGGGAGGTGCTGCTGGATGGCGCCCAGGTGCGCCCGCGCGATCCGCTGCGCGGCGGCGAGGTGGTGACCCTCAACGTGGTGCTGGAAACCCAGACCGACGCCCAGCCGGAGGACATCCCGCTGGACGTGCTGTTCGAGGATGAGCACCTGCTGGTGATCAACAAGCCGGTCGGCCTGGTGGTGCACCCGGGGGCCGGCAACCACAGCGGCACCCTGGTCAACGCCCTGCTGTTCCGCGACCCGTCGGTGGCGGTGCTGCCGCGCGCTGGCATCGTGCATCGCCTGGACAAGGACACCAGCGGCGTGATGGTGGTGGCCAAGACCCTGGAAGCGCAGACCGCGCTGGTCGAGCAGCTGGCCGCACGCGACGTGCATCGCCAGTACCTGGCGATCGTGATGGGTGCGCTGGTGGCCGGTGGCACCGCCGATGCCCCGATCGACCGCCATCCGCGCGACCGCCTGAAGATGGCGGTGCGCGAGGACGGCAAGGAGGCGATCACCCACTACCGACTGCGCGAGCGCTTCCGTGCGCACACCGCGCTGGAGTGCCGCCTGGAAACCGGGCGTACCCACCAGATCCGCGTGCACATGGCGCACGTGCGCCATCCGATCATCGGTGACCCGCTGTACGGCGGTGCGCTGAAGCTGCCCAAGGGCGCAAGCGACGAGTTGGTGGCCGCGCTGCGCGGCTTCAAGCGCCAGGCCCTGCATGCCGAGACCCTGGAGTTCACCCACCCGATCACCGGTGAGCCGGTGCGCAATACCGCGCCGGTGCCCGAGGACATGCTGCACCTGATGAAGGTGCTGCGCGAAGACAGCGAAGCCTTCGCCGCGCGCGAGCGGGACCGCTGGTGACCACCGCGCTGCCGTTGCTGAAGGCCGACTGGCCGGCGCCTCCGGGCGTCCACGCGCTGACCACGCGCCGGCATGGCGCGGGCATCTCGCCGGCACCGTTCGCGCAGTTCAACCTGGGCAACCGGCACGCGGCCGAGGGTGACACCCCGGCCAACGTCGAGCACAACCGCCAGCTGCTGCAGCAGGGGCTGGCGTTGCCGTCGGCACCGCACTGGCTGCGCCAGGTGCACAGCAGCACCGTGCTGCGCTTCAACGCGCCGCCGGTGCCGGGTGCCGCCGAGCCGGTGGCCGACGCCGCGGTGACCTCGGTGCCCGGCGTGGTGCTGGCGATCCTGACCGCCGACTGCCTGCCGGTGGTGTTCGCCGCCGCCGATGGCAGTGAGGTGGGCGCGGCGCATGCCGGCTGGCGTGGCCTGGCCGACGGCATGCTGGAGGCCACCGTGGCGGCCATGCAGACGCCGCCGGCGCAGTTGCGCGCCTGGCTGGGACCGGCCGCCGGGCCGGCCGATTACGAGATCGGTGAAGAGGTCTACCACGCCTTCGTCGGACACGATCCGGCCGCCGAGGTGGCGTTCGCAGCGACCCGCGCAGGTCATTGGAAGGTGGATCTGTTCGCGTTGGCCCGCCAGCGCCTGCAGGCGGCGGGCATGGACCCGGCGCAGGTATACGGCGGCACGGTGTCGACCATGGCCGATCCGGACCTGTACTCGCACCGGCGCGACCGCCGCACCGGACGCATGGCGACGCTGGCCTGGATCGCACCCTGACTACGCCCCTGTTTGCACGGGTACTGGGGCCGGCCTTCGCCACCCTGGCACCGCCGGTGCAGGCGCTGCACGCCGCACCACAGCCGTGCCGCTACGTGGGGAAGGCGCGGATCCAGCGCGGGCGTCACGGGCTGGTGCCGCTGCTGGCCGCAGTGGCACGGTTGCCGAAGAGCGGCGACGCGCTGCCAACCGAAGTGGTATTCAGCACACACGGGCAGGGCGAACAATGGGCGCGGCGCTTTGGTCGCTGGCCGATGGTGTCGCGGCTGTGGGCGCATGAGGGATACCTGCGCGAGCATCTGGGCGCGGTGCGCTTCGAATTCGACCTGCAGGCCCGCGAGGGTGGCATCGACTGGTCGGTGCGCCGGGTCTGGGCGTTCGGGCCGCTACCGCTACCGGGGCGCTGGTTTGGTGGCGTGCGCTGCCGTGAAGCCTGGCAGGGTGAGCGCTACACTTTCCTGGTCGATGTGACTTTGCCCTGGGTGGGAGCGCTGATCCGCTATGAAGGCTGGCTCGAACCGCAGTGAGGCGGCTGCCGATGGCGGCAGCGCGGTGATCGTGTTCGACGGCGTCTGCGCGCTGTGCAGCCGATGGGTGCGGTTCCTGCTGCGTTTCGACCGCAACGGGCGCTACCGCTTCGCAGCGATGCAGGGCGCGCAGGGCAGCGCACTGCTGCGCACGCACGGGCTGGACCCGCAGGACCCGGCCTCGTTCCTGCTGCTGGATACGCAGGGCGCGTGGACCGATACCGATGCGATCCTGCGCGTGCTGGCGGGGCTGGGCGGTGCCTGGCGCCTGACCTGCGTGCTGCGGTCAGTGCCGCGCGGCTGGCGGGATGCCGCGTATCGCGTGCTGGCGCGCAACCGCTACCGCTGGTTTGGCAGGCATGATGCGTGCCACCTGCCGGCGCCGGAACACCTCGCGCGGTTCCTGGATTGATCGCCTGTCTTCTGTAGCGTCGAGCAAGCTCGACGCTACAGGGGCGGCCTCGTCAGCCCTCCAGCACGTCCAGATAGCTGCGCCGCCAGTGGTTGATGTCGTAGGTGCGCAGGTGCTCCATCATTGCGTGCCAGCGTTCCTTGCGCCTGTGCAGCGACATCGTTGCGGCCGTTGCGATGGCGTCGGCCACGCCGTCCAGATCGTGCGGGTTCACCAGCAGCGCCTGCTTCAGTTCGTCGGCGGCGCCGGCCAGCAGCGACAGCACCAGCACGCCGGGATCGTCCGGGTCCTGCGAGGCCACGTATTCCTTGGCCACCAGGTTCATGCCATCGCGCAGCGGGGTGACCAGGCCCACCGCCGCCGCCCGGTAGAAGCCGGTGAGGGTGGCATGGGTGAAGTTCTGGTTGACGTAGCGCAGCGGCGTCCAGTCCGGCTCGGCGTGGCCGCCGTTGATGTGGCCGGCGATCTGCTCCAGCTGGCTGCGCAGTTGCCGGTACTCGGTGACATCACCCCGCGAGACCGGGGCGATCTGCAGGTAGGTCAGCGAACCGCGCTGGTCCGGATGGCGCTCCAGGTAGCGCTCGAAGCCGAGGAAGCGTTCGGGCAGGCCCTTGGAATAGTCCAGGCGGTCGACGCCGATCGCCAGCTGGCGGTCTCGCAGGCTGGCGCGCAGGTTCTTCACAGCCGCCTTGGCCGCGGCGGTACCGGCCTGCCGCGCGATCAGCTCGGTGTCGATGCCGATCGGGAAGGCGGCCGCACGGAACCGGCGCCCACCGGGCGCTTCCAGTTCGCCGTTGTCGAGCACGCGGCCGCCGCCGAACAGGCGCAGGTAAGTCTGGAAGCGATCGGCATCGCGCTGGGTCTGGAAGCCGACCAGATCGTAGGCGTACAGCGCGGAGAACAGCCGCAGGTGATCGGGCATCGCCTGCAGCAGGTCGGCCGAGGGCATCGGGATGTGCAGGAAGAAGCCGATGCGGCAGCCGATGCCACGCTCGCGCAGCAGCGCGCCAAGCGGGATCAGGTGGTAGTCGTGGATCCAGACGATGTCGTCTTCGCGCAGCAACGGTGCGAGCTTGTCGGCGAACAGCGCGTTGACCTTGTGGTACGTCTCGCGGGTACCGCGGTCGTAGTCGACCAGGTCGAGGCGGAAGTGCAGCAGCGGCCACAAGGTGCGGTTGGCGAAGCCGTTGTAGTAGCCATCCACCTCGCGCTTGCTCAGGTCCAGGGTGACGAATTCGATGTCGCCGTCCTTCTGCGTGTGCAGCGTGCCACTGCCATCGCGCACGCTCTTGCCGCTCCAGCCGAACCACATCCCGCCGCGTTCCTTCAGCGCGGCAAGCAGGCCGACCGCCAGGCCGCCGGCACGGTTTTCGCCGGGCACGGCTACACGGTTTGAAACCACAACCAGACGGCTCACGACGCCTCCTGCCAGGATCGCGACAGGCGCATCGCGGCGGTGATCAGGCCGACGTGCGAATAGGTCTGCGGGAAATTGCCCCAGGCCTCGCCGCTGTCGAAGGCCAAGTCCTCCGACAGCAGGCCCAGGTGGTTGCGCTGCTTCAGCAACGTCTCGAACATCTCGCGTGCCTCATCCAGACGCCCGATCGCGGCCAGCGCATCGATGTACCAGAACGTGCAGATGGTGAAGCTGGTTTCCGGTTCGCCGAAGTCATCCGGTGCCACATAGCGGTACAGCGAGTTGCCATGCTTGAGGTCGCGGCCGATGGCTTCGACGGTCGCGATGAAACGGGCGTCCAGTGCATCGATGAAGCCGATATCGGCCAGCAGCAGCAAGGAGGCGTCCAGTCGGTGACCACCGAAGGTATCGGTGAAGTGGCCAAGCTCGTCGCTCCAGGCTTCAGCCATGATGCGCGCGTGGATGGTGTCGGCGCGCTCGCGCCAATAGTGCGCCCGGTCGTCGCGCTTCAGGCGCACGGCGATCTTGCACAGACGGTCGCAGGCCGCCCAGCACATCGCGCTGGTATAGGTGTGCACCTCGGTACGGCCGCGGAACTCCCACAGGCCTGCATCGGGTACGTCATGCAGGGCGAAGGCCTGCTCGCCGAGCGGTTCAAGGCGGGCGAAGGTGTGTGCGTCACCCGGGTCCTGCAGGCGGCGGTCGAAGAACAGCTGGGTGGAGGCCAACACCACGCTGCCGTACACATCGTGCTGGCGCTGCACCCAGGCCAGGTTGCCACGGCGCACCGGGCCCATGCCGCGGTAGCCGGACAGCGTGGGCACCTCGTCCTCGTCCAGCTTGGCCTCGAAGCCGATGCCATACAACGGCTGCAGCGTGCCGTCGGTGGTAGCCAGGTTGAAGATGTAGCCGAGGAACTGCTCCATCGTGCGCGTGGCGCCAAGACGGTTCAGTGCACGCACCACGAAGGCGGCATCGCGCAGCCAGCAGTAGCGGTAATCCCAGTTGCGCACGCTGCCGGGCGCTTCCGGAATGGAGGTGGTCATCGCCGCGATGATCGCGCCGCTGTCCTCGTACTGGCACAGCTTCAGCGTGATCGCACTGCGGATCACCGCGTCCTGCCATTCCAGCGGAATGGACAGGTAGCGCACCCATTCGCGCCAGTAGTCGCGGGTGCGCTGGAAGGCTTCCTGCACATAGCCGCTGATCGAACGGTTGAGCGATTCGTCCACGCCCAGGATCAGATGGATCGGATGGTTGAGCACAAACGGCAGGCCATCACGCACGAAGCGCACCGGCACGTCGGTGGTGAGCCGCAATACGTGTTCGGGCAGGATCCAGCGCACATGGTTGCTGCCCCAGGTCGACTCGGGAACGCGTGCGCCCCAGTCCGCCAGCGGTCGCGCACGCACGGTGATGCGTGGGCTGCCGGACAAGGGGCGCACCTGGCGGATCAGACTGACCGGCCGGTAGAAGCGGTCGTTCTGGCGCCAGCGCGGGGCGAAGTCCAGGATTTCCAGTGCGCCGCCGTGCGTGTCACGCAGCACGGTGCGCAGGATCGCGGTATTGGTGAGGTATTCCTGCTCGCTGTCGGCGAAGTCCTCCAGCTCGATGGCGAAGTCACCACCGGTCCGCTGGTTGGGACCCAGCAGGGCGCAGAACGTCGGGTCGCCGTCGAAGGTGGGCAGGCAGCTCCAGACAACACGGGCATGTTTGTCGACCAGGGCGCCGAAGCTGCCGTTGCCGACCACGCCCAGATCAAGATCGGGTTGGGTCATCACGCGGTACATCTCGGTTGCGGCCGTGGGGGGGGGCCGGGTCAATAGGCATTCTCACGCAGCCAGGCGTGCACGCTGCGTATGTCGGGCAGTGCGAACACCGCCGCGCTGGGTTCACGTTCACCCACCAGCACGCTCCAGCCATGCTGGCCGTTGGCAGCATCGAAGCCGAATTCATCGGTGAGGTCATCGCCCATGAACACAGGCAGGCGGCCGCGGAACGGCAGGTATTGCATCATCCTTCGTATCGCGCGGCCCTTGTCGGTGCCGACGGGAACGAACTCGACCACGTGGTCACCGGGCTGCAGGCGATAGCTGGTGCGGCCGCGCACGTGGCGGTCGGCGAATGCGCGGACGTCGCGGGCGGCGTGTGGCGCACCGCGCCAATGCAGGGCCAGGCCCACGCCCTTGTCCTCGACCAGTACGCCAGGATGCCCATGGGCGAAACGCATCGCCTGCTGGTGCAGGGCGTGCAGCCATTCGGCGGTGTCGTCGTCGTGCTCGTCGCGCAGGACGCGGCCATCCTGGCCACGCAGTTCGTGGCCATGCAGGCCGGCGGCGGGCAGCTGCAGCGGAGCGAACAGCTGGTCCAGCTGTTCAAGCGGGCGACCACTGACCAGTGCCACGGCACCTTCCAGGCGGTCGCTGATGCGGCCGATGGCTTCACGCACATCCGGCAGCAGCTGCACGGCATCCGGGCGCGCAGCAAATTCGATCAGGGTGCCATCGACATCGAGGAACAACGCGCAGGCGTCGTCCAACAAGGGCGGTGGCGGACGCAGGGGGAGCGGTTCAGCCATGCCCCCACCTTGCCAGCGTGGGCGTGTAGGGCAGGTCGAGGCAGGGCGACAGTTCACTGACCTGTCGGCCCTGGACCGGCGGCGGGGCAGCGCCGACGGGGTAGAGTCGACTGTTAGTCGACTATCGCGCGCAGCGCGGGATTTTCGCGATCTGCGCGAAGAGCAGTCGACTAACAGTCGACTCTACCCCGCCGGCTCCACCGGGTCGATTCTGTGAATCAGAACGTATAGCGGACGCGGCCGTAGTAGTACGCGCCGTTGCTGCCGATCGGCGACAGCACGTCGTACGGCAGGTTGCCGAAGTAGTGGATATCGCTGTTGGATCGATCCGGGTAGTTGTCCGTCAGGTTCTGGCCGCCAATGGCCACGCTCCAGCGCGGGGTGATGCGGTACTCCACCTCGGCATCCAGCTGCCATTCGGCCTGGTAGGTCTGGCGCGGGATGTAGCCGTCACCGAAGTTGAACACGCGGGTGGCGCTGCCATAGCGGTTCACGCGGGTGCTCAGCGACCAGTGGTCGTTGCTCCAGGCTGCCGAGAAACTACCGCGCGTACGCGGCGTGGCATCGGTGAGCGTGTTGGTCTCTTCGATGCCGAACAGCACGTAGTCCGGGTTCAGTGCGCGCAGCTGCGCCGGCGTGGCGAGCACGTTCTTCAGCGTGGTCCTGGTGTAGGCGTAGGTGCCGGTCAGCAGCAGCTGGCCATCGCCCAGCGACTGGCGCCAGTTGCTCACCAGTTCGGCGCCACGGGTGCGGGTGTCGGCGGCGTTGACGAAGAAGCTGGCGCTCTGCAGGCCGGTGACGCCGTAATTGGCCGCCACATAGTCGGTCAGCGCATCACCGGTGATGCTCTCCGACAGCGCGATGCGATCGTCGATGTCGATCTGGAAGAAGTCCAGCGACAGGTCGAAGTGCTCGCCGATGCGGCTGGTGAAGCCCAGCGAGGTGTTGATCGACTTCTCAGGCTTGAGGTTCTGCGCACCCAGGCCACGCGCGATCGGATTGTTGACCGACAGCAAACGGCCCTGCACCAGCTGGCCGCCGGCGTTGTAGCCGGTGGAGGTGGATTCGTAGCCGATCTGCGCCAACGACGGTGCACGGAAATTGTTGGAAATGGCACCGCGCAGCGCGAAGGCCGGCGTGAACGCGTAGCGCAGGCCGAGCTTGCCGGTCAGTTCGCCACCGAAGTCGTCGCTGTGCTCGTAGCGTGCGGCCAGATCGGTGGAGAACGTTTCGCCGAACTGGCTGGACAGGCTGGCATAGGCACTGGCCACATCGCGCGACAGGCGCGCCGCATCCTGCGGGGTCAGGCCGCCACCGGCCTGCGAGCCGGTCGGGCGATCGGTGTACGGGCCAGCGGCGTAGCTGGCCGGGTCACCCGGACGGGTCTGGTAGCGCTCGTGGCGCGCTTCTGCGCCCAGTCCCAGGGTGTGGCTGATGCTCTCGCTCTGGGTGAACACGCGGCTCAGATCGAGGTTGCCCACGGTCTGCGCGTACGCGTAGTCGGCAGTCTTGAAACGGGTCGGGCTGGTTGGGCCCAGCGAGGCGTTGAGCGAGTCGCGCAGGCGGTAGGTGAAGTCGTTCTGGCCGTAATCCACGCTGCCGTCGTAGCTCCACTCGCCCCACTGGCCGCGCACGCCGGCCACGGCCTGCACGTCGCGGTTCTCGCCTTCGGAGATCGGGCGGTAACCGTTCGGATAGACCTGCTTCCAGTTGGCATCGCCATCGGGGTAGCGGAAGTAGTTCGCGCCTTCGGTATCACGCTGGTTGAAGGTGCCGAACGCGTAGAACGTCGAGGTCTGGCCGACCGGGATCTCGGTGTTCAGCCACAGGTTGATGTCCTTGCTCTTGCCATCGCCCAGCACGTAGTTGCGCTTGCCCTGCAATGCCAGGTTGTCGGGGGTCTGGTCCCACGGCGGAATCTGGTCGAAGCCGGCGCGGTTGGTGCCGTTGCGGTGCTTGTATTCCAGGCCGACGCGCAGGAAGCCGCCGTCCTCGCCCAGCGAGGTGCCGACCTTGGCACTGATGTTGCCGGTCTGGCCGTCAGTGAGGGTGCGGCCGATCGGCTTGAGGTCGGTGTGGTTGGCGCCGTAGCTGGCCTCGATCTCGCCGCCGTCGCCGCCGTTGTCCAGGATCACGTTGATCACACCGGCGACCGCATCGGAGCCGTACAGCGCACCGGCACCATCGCGCAGCACTTCGATGCGCTTGATCGCGCTGACTGGAATCGAGTTGAAGTCGACCGGCGTGGTGCCCTTGCCGATCTTGCTGTCGGTGTTGACCAGCGCGGTGTGGTGGCGGCGCTTGCCATTGACCAGCACCAGCACCTGGTCCGGCGACAGGCCGCGCAGCTGCGCGGCGCGCACATGGTCGGCGCCACCGGAGTTGGACTGGCGCGGGAAGTTGAACGACGGCAGCAGCGCCTGCAGTGCGCTGCCCAGCTCACCGTTGACCACGCCGGCCTTGCGGATGTCCTCGGCGGTGAGCACGTCCACCGGCGAGGTCGATTCGAGCACGGTGCGGTCGGCGGCACGGGTGCCGGTGACGATCACCGTGTCCAGGTTGGTGGCGTCCTGGGCCAGGGCCGGGACGGCGGCGGAGGAAAGCGCGAGGGCGATGGCGAGGCCGAGCGGCGACGCGGGCAGGCGGGCGGACATGGGGGCTCCAGCAACAACGACGACGGGGAAGGGGGAGATAGTTTCACTTACATCCATCCGGATGAAGCGATATATTATCTTCGCGTGATGGCTGGTGCCGATGCAAGCCCCTGCCGGTCCGGCATGAGTTGATGCCCTGTTGGCATCAGCACGCCGGGCCGGCGGCGCTGTACGCTGCCGGCTCGCCCTGTCCCCCTTCCCCGGAGCTGTACCGATGAAACACCTTGGTCTCGTCTTTGCCGTGCTGCTGGCCACCAGCGGCTGCGCCAGCCTGTCCTCGCAGGCGCCCAGCGCCTATGCCACGGCCACCACCGCCGACCTGAAGGGCGATGCCGCACGCCCGTCCGATGGCCACGGCTGGGTACGCAGCGAGCTGTACTTCGGCGTGGGCGAGGAGCAGGGCGCGGGCAGCCGTCCGCAGGCCGACACCATCAGCGAGGCGCAGTGGCGCGCCTTCCTGGACAAGCAGGTGACCCCGCGCTTCCCGGATGGCCTGACCGTATTCGATGCCTACGGCCAG
Source organism: Stenotrophomonas sp. YJH_SMC_17 (assembly GCF_059371655.1). NCBI lineage: Bacteria > Pseudomonadati > Pseudomonadota > Gammaproteobacteria > Lysobacterales > Lysobacteraceae > Stenotrophomonas > Stenotrophomonas sp. YJH_SMC_17. Next base: position 112,153 of record NZ_JCAFUU010000002.1, read on the forward strand.
TGGCTGTTCCGCGGCGATGACGCGCCCAACCGCCTGCGCACCAAGGTGCTGGTGGTGCTGCATGAGGACACCCCGCAGCGTCGCGCCGATATCGAAGCGATCCGCCTGGCGTGGAAGCAGCAGACCCAGCATCAATCGGTGCTGTGGTCGCGGCAGCCGGTCGAGGTGTCGTTCTGAGTTGAAGGTGCCGCCGCGGTGCCGCAGGAAGCGATGATGAAACTCAGGGAATGCGTGCTGGGCCTGGTGCTGGCAGGACTGCTGGCACCGTCGGCGCAGGCACATGGCGACGACGGCGAAACGCTGCGGTTCCAGGTGGCCGCGCACGTGCAGGCGCATGCCGATCCCCAACAGGATGGCAGCATCGCAGTGCAGCTGTCGCCGTCAGGCAAGCGCCAGACGCTGGCGGGCGCGGCGGATGCCGACGGCAATTCGCGGTGGGGTCTGGAGGACGTCGATTTCGATGGCTACCCGGAACTGGTCGCGCGCGCATCGGTGGGCATGGTCAACGAAGCGGTGGCGGTATACCGGTTCGATCCGGCCAGCGCTTCGTATCGCGTGCTGCAGGCCGAAACCCACGGCAAGGACAGCTGCGGTGACCTGATGGGGCTGAGCGTGGACGTTGCCACCCGCACCCTCAGCAGCAGTTGCCGCAGCGGGCCGATGTGGTACACCGACCAGTACCGGTTCGCGGGTGCGAAGCTCTACCTGTACCGCGCCGAGAGCCTGTTGATGCTCGACGATGCTTTGAACGCCGCGCTGCAGTGGGAACAGACCGAAGAGCAAGGCCCGCTGGCGGTCTGGCGCACCTATGATCCTGCCGGCCGTGTGCTGGAGAGCGCGATTGCCGATGGCCTGGGTGCACCGCCCGATGGTCCGCTCCGTGGCCAGCAGGCCACCGTGATTCCAGCACGCCTGTTCCTGTTCGACCGCCCGGGCGCGCCCAGCACCAAGCGTTACCTGGTGCAGGGCGACCACGTGGAAATGCTGGATGAACAGGACGGTTGGATGAAGCTGCGCTACCGCAACCCGAAAAGCGGCGCGGTGGAAGGCTGGATCAACGCCAATGATTGACGAGACGCCTGCCCTCGGTTTGCACATCGTGGCGACGGGCGGCGTGCCCACGGGGGCATCACTTCATCAGGTCTAGCCTCGGACGTTCCCCCGTTCGAGGATGTATCCAATGAGCAAGCGCGTGGCCGAAATCGTGGTGGACGCCCTGCAGCAGGCGGGAGTCCGCCGTTGCTACGGCATCGTGGGCGATACGCTCAACCATGTGACCGATGCGATGCATGGCAGTGACATCGCCTGGGTGCACGTGCGCCATGAAGAAGTGGCGGCGTTTGCCGCCGGCGCCGATTCGCTGGTGAGCGGTGAGCTGACCGCCTGCGCCGGTTCCTGCGGCCCCGGCAGCCTGCACTTCATCAACGGTGTGTTCGAGAGCAACCGCAATCGTGCGCCGATGGTGCTGATCGCCAGCCAGGTGGTGACCAGCGAGCTGGGCATGGAATTCCCGCAGGAAGTGGACTTCAAGGCGGTGTACGCCAGCTGTTCGGTGTTCTGCGAGCAGGTGCACAGTGCCGAGCAGGCGCGGCGCGTGGTCACCCTGGCCTGCCAGGCGGCGATCAGCCGCCGCGGCGTGGCGGTGGTGATCCTGCCGGCCGACATCAGCCAGGCCGAAGTGAAGCACGATGTGCCGTTCTCGGTGCACTACACCCAACCGGTGCTGCGTCCTTCCGACGCCGAGCTGCAACGCATCGCCGAACTGCTGGGGCAGGGCAGGCGCATCGGTATCTACGCGGGTGCCGGTTGCCAGGGCGCGCACGCGCAGCTGCTGGAACTGGCCCGGCGCCTGCAGGCGCCGATCGCGCACACCTCGCGCGCCAAGGACTTCGTCGAGCCGGACAACCCGTACAACATGGGCATGACCGGCATCTTCGGCATCGAGTCCGGCTTCCACACACTGATGGAGTGCGACACGCTGCTGCTGCTCGGCGCCGATTTCGCCTGGGGCCAGTTCTACCCCGACAAGGCCACGATCATCCAGGTCGACCGCGATGGCAGCCACCTCGGCCGGCGCCATCCGGTGAACCTGGGCGTGGTGGGCGATATCGCGCCGACGCTGGATGCGCTGCTGCCGTTGCTGCCGCCGCGCGAGGACAGCACGTTCCTGGACGAATGCATCGAACGTCGCGACAAGGCGCTGAAGAAGCGCGAGCAGGAAGAGCAGCCGGGCGAAGGCGAGCTGATCCATCCGCAGCACCTGACCGCATTGCTGTCGAAGTATGCGACGGACGATGCGCTGTTTACCGCCGATGGTGGTTCACCGATGGTCTGGGTGCTGCGGCATATCCGCGTCAATGGCCGCCGCCGCACGCTGACCAGCCTGCTGCACGGCACGATGGCCAACGCGATGCCGCAGGCATTGGGCCTGCAGAAGGCGTTCCCGGGCCGGCAGGTGATCTCGCTGTCCGGCGATGGCGGCCTGGCGATGCTGCTGGGTGATCTGCTGACCGCGGTGCAGGAAAACCTGCCGATCAAGGTGGTGGTGTTCAACAACGGCTCGCTGAACTTCGTCGAGCTGGAACAGAAGGTGGAAGGCCTGCTGGACAACTACACCGATCTGAAGAACCCGGATTTCGGCCGCCTTGCCGAAGTGATTGGTTTCCACGGACGCACCGTGACCCGCAGCGAGGATCTGGAAGAAGCGGTGCAGGACTTCCTGTCGCAACGTGGCCCGGCATTGCTGGACGTGCATACCAGCCGCGCCGAACTGGTGATGCCGCCACAGATCGAGGCCAAGCAGGTGGCCGGTACCGCGCTGTATGCCGCCAAGGCGGTGTTGAACGGCCGCTTCGACGACGTGAAGCATCTGCTGGTGGACAACTTCCTGAAGAAGTGAGGGTTGGTCGATGCAGGGCTGCGCCCTGCACCCGCTACGAGCCAGAGCCAGAGCAGAAGCGGGTTTCCTGAGGGATGGCGGGGTGGGTCCGGTTGCGGGGGACGCCGTAAACCCGTCCCTGGGGGCTTGGCCGCGGCATCCATGCCGCGGACACCCCCGCAACCGGACCCACCCCGCCTTCGACAGCTTCCTGCAATCTGCCGGAACGGGATATTGCACTGGTGGGTGTCGACCTTGGTCGACACGGTAGATCCACGCCATGCGTGGATGAACGAAAGAATGATCGGAATGATCTTCTGTAGAGCCGAGCCATGCTCGGTTCGGAGGTTTCGCGTACAGCAGCCGGGCATGGGCTCGGCGCTACAACGAGAGCCTGCCTTTGCCTTTGCCTTTGATCTTTTGATTCTCTTCCGTGGCTGGCACGCGCAGGAAACTGTGGGAGGCCGGTCGGGATGGGCTGCGCAGGACCGTTGGCGCCATGGATGGCGCCATCGAGCCCCCAGGGACGGGTTTACGGCGTGTCCTGCGCAGCCCATCCCGACCGGCCCAACTCGCAATGCCATTCGACTAACAGTCGACTCTACCCGCGCCCAGCCACGAGGGGCCCCGCCGTTGGCTGGAACCCATCATTCCACCGCGGAATTGGCGCCCGGGCCCCGCTGGGCCTACCATCGGCGGTCCCCACCCCCACCGCCCCTTCCATGTCCGCTCCCGCTTCCGCCGCACCGCGTCGCTGGTTCGTCTCCGGCGACTTCAACGGCTTCTTCGGCCTGGTCGTCGACAACCTCTCCATCCTCGGCTTCATCGCCATGGCCCTGGTCGGGATCTTCCAGTTCCCCGCCGACGTGGTGTTCGGCCGCATGTTCCCCGGCACCGCTTTCGGTGTGCTGGTCGGCAACCTGCTGTACACGCTGATGGCGCGGCGCCTGGCGGCGCGCACCGGCCGCGACGATGTCACCGCCATGCCGCTGGGCTTGGATGCACCGACCAGCATCGGCATGGCGCTGCTGGTGCTCGGCCCGGCCTTCCTCGCCTTCAAGCAGCAGGGCATGGACCCGCACGCGGCCGGCATCGCCACCTGGCAGCTGGGCATGGCCGCGCTGGTCATCATGGGCGTGCTCAAGTTCGTGCTGTCGTTCTTCGGCGAAGCGGTCACCCGCGCGTTGCCGCGTGCGGCGCTGCTCGGTTCCATCGCGGGCATCGCGCTGGTGCTGATGGGCCTGCTGCCGCTGCTGGAAACCCTGCGTTCGCCGCTGGTGGGCTTCACCACGCTCGGCCTGCTGCTGTACGTGCTGATCGCCAAGGGCAAGCTGCCGGTGCGTGGCCCGGGCGTGCTGCTGGCCTTCGTGTTCGGCACCGTGCTGTATTACGGCCTCGGCGTGGCCGGACTGGGTGCACCGGGCTTCCATGTGCCGGAATGGGTGCCGCCGCAGGTGGTGCTGCCGCTGCCGACGCTGGGCTTCCTTGAAGGCCTGCCCACGGCGATGACCTACCTGCCGTTGCTGCTGCCGTTCGGCCTGCTGATGGTGGTCGGTGGCATCAACGTGTCCGAGAGCGCACGTGCGGCCGGCGATGACTATCGCACCCGCGACATCCTGCTGGTGGAAGCGGTGGCGACGCTGGTGGCCGGTGTCTGCGGCGGCGTTGCGCAGACCACGCCGTACATCGGCCAGCCGGCCTACAAGCACATGGGCGCACGCAGCGGCTACACGCTGCTGACCGGCCTGTTCGTTGGCATCGGCGGCATGCTCGGCATCATCTCCGGGCTGGTGCAATGGCTGCCGCTGGCGGTGCTGGCTCCGATCATCGTCTACGTGGCCATCGACATCACCACCCAGGCCTTCCAGGCCACGCCGCGCCACCACGCCGGTGCGATGGTGTTCGGCTTCCTGCCGTCGGTGGCCTACCTGCTGGCGATCAAGGCGCCGGGCTGGATCGCACCGGACCAGCTGCCGCAGCTGCTGACCAAGCTCGATGGCCATGGCCTGCCGGAACTGGCGGTGATCTTCACCCTCGGCAATGGCTTCATCATCACCTCGATGCTGTGGATTTCCGCCGTGGCAGCGATGGTCGATGGCCGCCTGCGCCGCGCCTGTGGCTTCCTGCTGGTGGCGGCGCTGCTGACCCTGTTCGGCCTGATCCATTCGGTGGACCCGCGCGGCGGCATCTACCTGCCGTGGGATCTGGAAGGCCTGGCGCGCATCATCAGCTGGCAGTTCGCGGGCGCCTACGTCGCACTGGCGGTGCTGCTGGGGTTGTTGTCGCTGCAGAAGCAGCCGGTGAAACCGCTGGGTGACGGCACCGATCATTGACCGGGGACGCCGGGCATTGCCCGGCGCTACCGTTTTCTTTCCGCCTCGGGATGTTGTAGAGCCGAGCCTGCGCTCGGCTGCTCCGAGCCGAGCATGGCTCGGCTCTACAACAGGAGTTGCAGGCGGCGGTATCAGCGCGCTCCATCCAGCTCGGGGTAGTGGCGGAAGATGCCTTGGGTGTTGAACGCCAGCCGCCGTTCCGAGCGCAGGTAGGCGGCGATGTTCGGCCGCTTCGCCACCCGCTCCTGCAGCGCACGCAGCAGGGGCAGGGTGGGGCCGAGGGCCTGCATGCGGCGCGGGAACATGTAGTCCAGCCCGCTCAGCAGCTGGAACAGCGACAGATCCACATAGGAATGCTCGCGCAATGCATGTCGGCCTCCGTTGGCGGCCAGTACCTGTTCGAAGTAGCCAAGGAACTTCGGCAGGCGTTCATCGCGCAGCGAGACCGCCCGCGCCTTGGCTTCGGTCTTCTGTTCTTCGTAGTACTTCGAGGCCGCGATGGGGTGGTGGGTGTCGTGCACCTCGGCCACCAGGTCGGCGATGGTCAGCTGCAGCTGCAGCGCCTGCATCCGGCGTGAGGCGGCCTGTGGCACCAGGTCCAGCGTCGGGCCGAGGAAATCTAGGATCGCCGCAACCTGCGCGATGACCTGCCGGCCGGCCTTCAGGAACGGCGGCGCGAACGGTTGTGCGCCTTCGCTGCCACCGTCGAGGAACGGCTGCATCACCGCATCGCCGTGCACCCGTGCCATGTCGATGTAGTCCGCCTTGGCATCTTCCAGGGCCAGGCGCACGAATTCGCCACGGCCCTGGATGCCGGTCCAGTAGAACAGCGCGTACTGCATGCCCGTTTCTCCAGAAGACGAGGGCACAGCCTCGCGCGTGCGGTGCAAAGCGGGCGTGAGCGTTGCCTGCGTGCAGGCTCCAACCCCAACGGTAGCGGAACAGACCGGGAACCCGCTGCAATCAGCGAGGTCACACCTTCTCCATGCGTGTGAAACGAGGTGCTGCATCATGCAGACTGGCAAGGCGGTATGGCCCTGGGTGTTGGGTGTGGTGGTGATTGGTGGCGCGGGCGGTTGGTTGTTCCGCGATCAGCTGAAGAGTCTGGCAGACGGTATCCCGGTGCCGGTGCAATCAACTCCCGCCAGTACCAGCGCACCGCCACAACCGCAGGCGGCAGCGGAACCCGCGCCAGCGCCGCCGCCGATCAAGCATCCGCTGGATACCGAAGCCGCCGCCGACCCGGCGCTGCCGAAACTGGCTGACAGCGATGCCGCTGCCTGGGGTGCACTGAGCCAGCTGTTCCAGAGCGAGGGGCCGCTGACCCTGCTGCTGCGCGATCACCTGATCCAGCGCCTGGTCACCCAGGTCGACAATCTGGACAAGCCCAGTGTGCCGTCCACCGCGCTGGCCGCACGGCCGCTGCCGGGCAGTCTGCAGGTCGAGTCCGCTGAGGACGGCGAGCGGATCGCTGCCAGCAACGGGGCACGCTACGCGCCCTATGTGCAGGCATTCACCGCGGTGGACCCGGCGGCGACGGCTACCGCGTACAAGCGCTTCTATCCGCTGATCCAGCAGGCCTATGTGGACCTGGGGCGGCCTGAGGGTTACTTCAACGACCGCCTGGTCGCGGTGATCGATCACCTGCTGGAGACCCCGGACCTGGCGCAGGCGCCGCTGGTGCAGCGCGATGAGCGCGGCCGCTACCGCTTCGTCGATGCGACCCTGCAGTCGCGATCGATCGGCCAGAAGGCGCTGCTGCGCATGGATCCGGCGCAGGCGCGGGCGGTCAAGCAGCAGCTACGGGCAATCCGCAGCGCGATCACCCACTGAACCCGTCCACCGCACGCAACTGATCGGGATCAACGCGCCGACCACACCCGTTCCGGCATGCTGGCCACTGGCTGACTGGCCTCGGAGTGCCGTCGCAGCCACCCTTGAAACCGGGTGGGGCAACCGCATCTTTCCAGCATCGCCGGCACCGGCCGGCACTGATGACCGATGAGGATTCGCAATGCGGATGGACAAGCTCACCTCGCGTTTCCAGCAGGCGCTGGCAGACGCACAGTCGCTGGCCGTGGGCCGCGACAACAGCATCATCGAACCGGTTCATTTGTTCAGTGCGCTGCTGGACCAGCAGGGCGGCAGCACGCGCCCGCTGCTGGCCCAGGCCGGCGTGAACGTACCGGTCCTGCGCGAGCGCCTGACCGAAGCACTGGACGCGCTGCCGAAGGTGTCCGGCCAGGCCGGCAATGTCTCGATGGGCAACGACCTGGGGCGCCTGCTGAACCAGACCGACAAGCTGGCCCAGCAGCACGGTGATGCCTTCATTGCCAGCGAGTGGTTCGTGCTCGCGGCGCTGGACGATGGCGGCACGCTGGGCATGGCACTGCGCGCCGCCGGTGCTGACAAGACCCGCCTGCAGGCTGCGATCGACAAGCTGCGTGGCGGCGAGAACGTGCAGTCGGAGAATGCCGAGGAACAGCGGCAGGCGCTGGAGAAGTACACCATCGACCTGACCGCGCGTGCCGAGAGCGGCAAGCTCGATCCGGTGATCGGACGTGACGAGGAGATCCGTCGCACCATCCAGGTGCTGCAGCGCCGGACCAAGAACAACCCGGTGCTGATCGGCGAACCCGGCGTGGGCAAGACTGCCATTGTCGAAGGGCTGGCCCAGCGCATCATCAACGACGAAGTGCCCGAAGGCCTGCGCGGCAAGCGCGTGCTGTCGCTGGACATGGGCGCGCTGATCGCCGGTGCCAAGTTCCGCGGTGAATTCGAAGAGCGCCTGAAGGGCGTGCTGAACGACTTGGCCAAGAACGAAGGCCAGATCATCCTGTTCATCGACGAACTGCACACCATGGTCGGCGCCGGCAAGGCCGACGGCGCGATGGATGCCGGCAACATGCTGAAGCCGGCACTGGCACGTGGCGAGCTGCACTGCATCGGTGCCACCACGCTGGATGAGTACCGCAAGTACATCGAGAAGGATGCTGCGCTGGAGCGCCGCTTCCAGAAGGTGTTCGTGGGCGAGCCGTCGGTGGAGGACACCATTGCGATCCTGCGCGGGCTGAAGGAGAAGTACGCGCTGCACCACGGCGTGGAGATCACCGACCCGGCCATCGTTGCCGCCGCCACGCTGTCCAACCGCTACATCACCGACCGCCAGCTGCCGGACAAGGCCATCGACCTGATGGACGAAGCCGCCTCGCGCCTGCGCATGGAGATCGACTCCAAGCCGGAGGAACTGGACCGCCTGGAACGCCGGGTGATCCAGCTGAAGATCCAGCGCGAGATGCTGAAGAAGGAAAAGGACGAAGCCTCGCGGCAACGCCTGGCCGACCTGGAAAACGACATCGATGGGCTGGAGCGCGAGTTCTCCGACCTCAATGAAATCTGGAAGTCGGAGAAGGCCGCGCTGCAGGGCGCGACGAAGATCAAGGAGCAGGTCGAACAGGCCAAGCTGGAGCTGGAGGCCGCGCAGCGCCGCCAGGATTTCGCCAAGATGAGCGAAATCCAGTACGGCCTGCTGCCGCAGCTGGAAAAGCAGCTGGCCGCAGCCCAGGAAGCCGAACACAAGGACTTCAAGCTGGTGCAGGACCGGGTCACCGACGAGGAGATCGCCGAAGTCGTGTCGCGCTGGACCGGCATCCCGGTCAACAAGATGCTCGAAGGTGAGCGCGACAAGCTGCTGCGCATGGAAGAGGTGCTGCACAACCGCGTGGTTGGCCAGGAAGAAGCGATCAAGGTCGTCTCCGATGCGGTGCGCCGCTCGCGTGCCGGCCTGTCCGACCCGAACCGTCCGGCCGGCTCGTTCCTGTTCCTCGGCCCGACCGGCGTCGGCAAGACCGAACTGTGCAAGTCGCTGGCCGAGTTCCTGTTCGACAGTGCCGACGCGATGATCCGCATCGACATGAGCGAATTCATGGAGAAGCACAGCGTCGCCCGCCTGATCGGTGCGCCCCCGGGCTACGTCGGCTACGAGGAAGGTGGCTACCTGACCGAGGCCGTGCGTCGTCGCCCATACTCGCTGATCCTCCTGGACGAAGTGGAGAAGGCGCATCCGGATGTGTTCAACATCCTGCTGCAGGTGCTGGACGATGGTCGCCTGACCGATGGCCAGGGCCGCACCGTGGACTTCCGCAACACCGTCATCGTGATGACCTCGAACCTGGGCTCGCACCAGATCCAGGACATGAGCACTGACGACAGCCCGGAGGCCTACACGCAGATGAAGGCGGCGGTGATGGGCGTGGTGCAGGCGCACTTCCGCCCGGAGTTCATCAACCGCCTGGACGACATCGTGGTGTTCCACCCGCTGGACAAGCAGCAGATCAAGCAGATCGCGCGTATCCAGATGCGCGGGCTTGAGAAGCGCCTGGCCGAGCGCGGACTGAAGCTGGCGGTGTCCGATGCGGCGTTCGACCTGCTCGGCAACGTCGGTTTCGATCCGGTGTATGGCGCGCGCCCGTTGAAGCGTGCGATCCAGTCGCAGTTGGAGAATCCGCTGGCGCAGCAGATCCTGTCCGGGGCCTTCGTCAACGGCGACACCATCGAAGTCGGCAACGACGGCGGCCACCTGGTGTTCGCCAAGGCGTGAATCATGCGGGGCGCTGCCTGATCGCAGCGCCCCGTTTTCTCCGGTAGCGCCGGGCCGTGCCCGGCGATTTCTCAAAAGCGGTGCGTGTACCCGCTCATCAAGCCGAACTGGTTCGCCTTCTGCACGATCGGGCTGTCGGCGGCATCGCCAAGCAGGCGCGTGCCTTCGGCCGAGATGTACCAGTTGCCGTTGCGGCCCACGCGGTGGCTCCACTTCAGGCCGATACCGGCACTGACCAGGCCGGCCTTTGGCTTGTGCTGGGCAAAGCCGGTACGCGCCGCCTGTTCCGGGCTGACGCCGTACCAGGTCTGCATGTAGCCGCGGTTGCCGTAGTCGGTGCACACGCTGCCGCTGACCACACCGCCTGCCAGGTCGAACAGCGGCATGCTCAGGTTCAGATGGATCTGCTGGGTGGCCAGGCCGTTCTCGCCCTTGTCCTCGTCCTTGCGGGTGAACTGCCAGGAGCCGCTCAGCACGGCTTCGCCCAGCGTATAACCAGCCGAGACGCCGACCAGGGGACGGGTATCGATATCACCCATGCCGCGCAGGAAGTCGGAACCGCCGAGCAGCGAGTCCTTTTCCTTGCGGATGCCGCTGGCGCCGACATACGCGCGCACGCGGGTGTGCTCGCCGATGGAGGTGCCCCAGCCGATGCCACTGGTGCCCAGAAACCATCCCCCCGGCGAGGTGACATCAAAGGACAACGACGGCGTCGCACGATACTCATCGCTGCCGCTGTAGCGCGGCGCCACGCCACCGCCGGCAGCGACCTCGAAGGTCCAGTGGTCATCCTTGGCGTGGGCGATCGGGGTGGCAAACAGCGGCAACAGGGCCAGGCAGAACAGGGCGGGGGAACGGCGATGCTGGGGCATGGAAACTCTCGACAATGGGAGGAAAGCAGCGCGCGCATCCGGCGAGTGCTGCAGGGTCGCTAGCGTGGCGATACGCCGGCGACCGATCCGTCCGCAGTTGTGCGGGAGTTGTAATCAACTGTAATCGTGCCCGTGGGCGTTCAGCTGGCAGCCAGCGGCCAGTGCATTTCCAGGCGCGCGCCACCCAGCGGGGCGCGGCTGATACGCAGCTCGCCGCCGTGTCGGGCGGCGATGCGGTTGACGATGGCCAGGCCCAGGCCAAAGCCACCGGTATCGCGGCTGCGACTGTCGTCCAGGCGGGTGAACGGACGCATCACCTTCTCGCGATCGGCGTCGGCAATGCCGGGACCGTCGTCATCCACGCGCAGGCAGGCGCGGCCGCTGACATCGACCAGCGAGACGTCCACCTGCGAACGTGCATGGCGCAGCGCATTGCCCACCAGGTTGCTGAGTGCCAGCTGCAGCAGGCGCGGCTCGGCATCCACCCGTGGCAATGCACTGGGCTGCACGCGCAGGACCACTCCGGCACGTTCGGCATCACGGCGCGCATCGGCCAGGCAGGCCTGCAGCCAGTCGTTGGCTTCAATCCGCTGCATCGGCTCACCTTCGCTGGGATGCTCCAGACGTTCATACGCCAGCAGTTCGCTGACCAGCCGGTTGAGCTCGGCGAGGTCTCCGTGCAGGCCTTGCGCCAGGCGCGCACGGCGCTCGGCGTCAGCGCTGTCCTGCATCAGGTCCAGGCCGAATGCCACGCGCGCGATCGGCGTGCGCAGTTCGTGCGAGATCGCATGGGTCAGGTCGCGCTGGCGCTGCACCAGTTCGGCCACGCGTGCGGCCATGCGGTTGGAATGGTCGACGATGACCCGGATCTGCGAACGTGGCGAGACCTGCGCGCGTGCCTGCAGATCGCCGGCGCCGATGCGGTCGGCGTGCAGGCGCAGCGCTTCCAGGTCGCGCCAGAGCAGGCGCACCCACGCATACAGGCTGGCACCGACCAGCAGCAGGATGCTGAGGTAGGCGGCAATGGTCATGTACGTTGTCATCTGCACCGCGCCAGGCAGGCGCAGGTGCAACCAGCGCCCATCGATGCCCTCGATGGGCAGCAGGACCTGCTGGTACTGATCGCGCACGATGAAGCCATCGGCCTTTACGGCTGCCTGTTCCTGCGCGTCGAGCGCGGGAGGCGTGGCGAGCAGCGTCAGGGCGATGCCATAGTGGGGCTGCCACTGCTGCAGGCGCTCACGCTGCTGGCCGGCGTCCAGGCCAGCCAGGCCACTGCGCAGGGCGTATACCTGTCCGCGCACCTGCTCGACGAACACGCGATCCTGCACGGGCGTGTAGATGCCGTCCAGGATGTGGTTGAGGAAGAATACCGACGCCAGGAAGCAGGCACCGGTGACAAACCACAACCACAGGAACAGCCGCTTCATGCCGTCCAGGCCGACGGATTGAACTGGTAGCCACGGCCCCACACGGTCTTGATCCGCCGCGGTTCGCGCGCATCATCGCCAAGCTTGCGGCGCAGCTTGCCGATGCTGACGTCGACGCTGCGGTCCAGGCCGTCGAAACCGATACCGCGCACCGCCTGCAGGATCTGGTCACGCGACAGGATCTGCCCGGGCTGGCTGGCCAGCAGCCACAGGATCTCGAACTCGGTGGTACCCACATCCACCGCCGCACCATGCAGATGGACTTCACGCTGCATGCGATCGATCAGCAGTTCGCCATGCATCAGCCGGCTGGGCGTACCGGTGTTGCCGCTGCCATGGCGACGGCGCAGCAGGGCGCGCAGGCGCGCCAGCAGCAAGCGTGGTTCGATCGGCTTGTGCACGTAATCGTCGGCACCCGATTCCAGGCCCAGTACCTGCTCGATGTCGTCCTCGCAGGCGGTCAGCATCAGGATCGGCACATCGGAGAAGCTGCGGATCTGCCGGCACACATCGATGCCGCCCAGGCCGGGCAGCATCAGGTCCAGCACCACCAGCTCCGGGGCATGCTGGCGGCAGGCCGCGCCGGCAAGGTCACCGCGGGCCACATGCTGCACGGCGAAGCCGTGTTCGTGGAGATAGTCGCTGACCAGTTCGGCCAGGCGACGATCATCTTCCACCAGCAGGACCGGTGTCGGCGTGCCGTTGGCGGTGGGTGTCCAAGGGGATGGCTGCATGCGCGTAGGGCCTCCGTGCCCGGGCAGGAGCGCCCGGCGGCGCAGCCTAGCAACGGCCCATGACGGCTGCCTGAATCGCGGCCAACCTGATAACCGGCGGTACGGACGTCATCGCCAGCGGCTCTCAGCGCCACGCCGAGGCTGGCCTATCGTGGCGGTTTCCCCGGATGGAGCCTGGTGCAATGAGCGACCCGCAGTGGCAACTGGAAACCCTGGCCGTGCACGGCGGCTACCGTCCCGACCCGACCACCCGCGCGGTGGCGGTGCCGATCTACCAGACGGTGGCGTATGCCTTTGATGACACCCAGCACGGCGCCGACCTGTTCGACCTGAAGGTGCCCGGCAACATCTACACCCGTATCATGAATCCCACCACCGACGTGCTGGAGCAGCGCCTGGCCGCACTGGAGGGTGGCATCGGCGCGCTGGCGCTGGCCTCGGGGCAGGCCGCGATCACCTACGCGATCCAGACCATCGCCGAGGCCGGTGACAACATCATCGCCTCCGGCGCGCTGTATGGCGGCAGCCTCAACCTGCTGGCGCACACGCTGCCGCAGTACGGCATCCAGGCGCGCTTTGCTGATCCGGCCGATCCGGCCGCGTTCGCTGCGCTGATCGACGACCGCACCAGGGCGGTGTTCGTCGAATCGATCGGCAACCCGCGCGGCAACGTCACCGACATCGCCGCCATCGCCGAAGTCGCTCACGCGGCCGGCGTGCCACTGATCGTCGACAACACGGTGGCCACACCGTTCCTGCTGCGCCCGTTCGAGCACGGCGCCGACATCGTGGTGCATTCGCTGACCAAGTACCTGGGCGGCCACGGCAACAGCCTGGGCGGTGCGATCATCGACTCGGGGCGTTTCGACTGGGCTGCGCAGCCGAAGCGCTTCGCCCGCCTCAACCAGCCCGACCCCAGCTATCACGGCGTGGTCTACACCGAAGCCTTGGGCCCTGCCGCCTACATCGGCCGCGCGCGGGTGGTGCCATTGCGCAATACCGGCGCGGCGCTGTCACCGTTCAACGCGTTCCTGATCCTGCAGGGCATCGAGACCCTGGCCCTGCGCATGGAACGCATCAACGCCAACGCACTGGCCGTCGCGCAGTTCCTGAAGGCGCACGCCAAGGTGGCCTGGGTGCGTTACGCCGGGTTGGCCGACGATCCGGAACATGCTGCTGCACAGCGCTATCTTGGCGGGCACGGCTCGGGCGTGTTGACCTTCGGCCTGCCGGGCGGCCGCGAGGCAGGCGCACGTTTCCTGGATGCGCTGAAGCTGTTCACCCGGCTGGTGAACCTGGGTGACGCCAAATCGCTGGCGACCCATCCAGCGTCCACCACCCATCGCCAGCTGGATGCCGCTGAACTGGCCAAGGCGGGTGTGAGCGAGGACACCGTGCGGCTGTCGATCGGCATCGAACACATCGGCGACCTGCGCGCGGACCTGGAGCAGGCCCTGGCCGGCGCCTGATAGCCGCGCGCTTGGTGCATATCGCCACAGGCGATCACCATCGGCGGCGCGATGCGCTACGGTGGAACTGCCTCTCCAAGGCGTGGCAACGTGGCGATCCAGATCCCCGGTCGATGCGGGTCGACCGGGGATTTTTTTGTTTCGGGGTCGGATCCGTTTTCCTGTGGAAAACGGATCCGACCCATGCGCCGACGTGTCGACCCAGGTCGGCACCTACCAGAGCAGAACGCCGTTCCGACAGATCGCAGGAATCTGTCGAAGGCGGGGTGGGTCCGGTTGCAGGGGCGTGAGCGCCATGGATGGTGCGACCGAGCCTCCATGGACGGATTCACGGCGTCCCCTGCAGCCGGACCTACCCTGCCATCCCACGGATAGTCAGCTTTTGCCTTTGCCTTTGCTTTTGCCTTTGCCTTTGCCGTTGCCTTGGCAGGTGCAGGGCTGCAAGCCCTGCCGCACCCACACCCCTCACACCACCGGAATGCTGTGCTGCCCCAGGTTCCGGTACGGCGGCGTGGACATGATCATCTCCGCCAGCGAATAGGCCAGCTCGCGCTCGGCCATCACCGTGCCATCGGCACCATGTTCCAGCAGATGCTTCACTTCCGCATCGCTGTGCGCGCGCGCCAGCAGGGTCAGGTCCGGGTTGATCGCCCGCAGCTTCGCCAGCGCCTCACCGGCCTCCAGCGGCTGAGGAATGGCCAGCACCGCGATCTTGGCGCGCTCCGGATGGGCCTCGGCCAATACCCGGTCGGCGGCGGCGCTGCCGCGGATCGCCGCCAGGCCCTTGGCGTGCGCCTGTTCGACGTGTTCCTTGTTGTCATCGATCACCAGCACCGGCACGCCACGGTCGCGCAGCACCTGCGCCAGTTCGCTGCCGACCCGGCCGTAACCAATGACGATGGCATGGTCATGCAGGTCGCGCGAGGGACCGGTGGCCTCTTCGGGTTCGGCGGCCTGGGGCGATTGCTCCTGTTTGGCCTGCCAGCGATCGAGCAGGCCGAACACCAATGGGTTGAGCATGATCGACACCAACGCACCGGCCAGCACCAGCGACTGGCCTTCCTTCGGCAGGATCTGCAGCGCCACGCCCAGGCCGGCGATGATGAAGGCGAACTCGCCGATCTGCGCCAGGCTGGCCGAGATGGTCAGCGCGGTGCTGGTCGGGTGACCGAACGCACGCACGATGAAGAATGCGGCGGCCGACTTGCCGAACATGATGATCAGCACCGTGGCCAGCACCTGCCACGGGTGCTGGATGAGGATGTTGGGATCGAACAGCATGCCGACCGAGACGAAGAACAGCACCGCGAACGCATCGCGCAGCGGCAGCGAATCGTGCGCGGCCTTATGGCTCAGCTCTGATTCGTTGAGCAGCATGCCGGCGAAGAACGCGCCCAGCGCGAAGGAGACGCCGAACAACATGGCCGAGCCGAACGCCACGCCCAGCGCGATCGCCAGCACCGACAGGGTGAACAGCTCGCGCGAGCCGGTGCCGGCGATACGCTCCAGGATCCACGGAATGACCCGGCGTCCGACCACCAGCATCACCGCCACGAACAGGCCCAGCTGCACGAAGGTCCAGCCGATGTCGGCCAGCACGCTGCCCAGCGAGTGCGATTCCTTGGCTGCATCGGGGCCGAACACGCCGGCCATCACCGGCATCATCACCAGTGCCAGCACGCAGGCCAGGTCTTCCACGATCAGCCAGCCGACCGCGATCTTGCCGCGCATCGTCTCCAGCAGACGGCGTTCCTCCATCGCCCGCAGCAGCACCACGGTACTGGCGGTGGCCAGCGAGAAACCGAAGATGACGCCATGGATCGCCGGCCAGCCCATCAGCGAGGCCACGCCCCAGCCGAGCAGGGTGGCCACCGCGATCTGGCCGATGGCGCCGGGGATGGCGATGGCCTTGACCGCCATCAGGTCCTTCAGCGAGAAGTGCAGGCCGACGCCGAACATCAGCAGCATCACGCCCAGCTCGGCCAACTGGTTGGCCAGCGCCTGGTCGGCAACGAAGCCGGGGGTGAACGGGCCTACGCAGATGCCAGCAACCAGGTAACCGACCAGGGGAGACAAGCGGAGCTTGTTGGCCAGCGCGCCGAAGATGAAGGCGAGCCCCAGGCCAACGGCAACGATGTTGATCAGGTCGGTGTCATGGTGCATCGGCACTCGCAGGGAATCGGGGGTGTCCCGATTTTCACCGATGAGGCCAGATACGGCAAACCCTAAATGCGAATGGGGTCAGATCCTTTTTCCCGAAGGAAA
This sequence comes from Stenotrophomonas sp. YJH_SMC_17, assembly GCF_059371655.1. NCBI lineage: Bacteria > Pseudomonadati > Pseudomonadota > Gammaproteobacteria > Lysobacterales > Lysobacteraceae > Stenotrophomonas > Stenotrophomonas sp. YJH_SMC_17. Next base: position 128,734 of record NZ_JCAFUU010000002.1, read on the forward strand.
AGGGATCTGACCCCACCAGGGAGTTGCCGGCCAGAGGCCGGCACTACCAAGGAACCGCCCGCCAGCACTTACCAGGTGTACTTGATCCGCCCGTACACATACGCGCCGTTGAAGCCGAATGGCGAGTAGTTGCTGTACGGCAGCATGCCGAAGGTCGAGTTCTGCAGGTCTTCGGTGCGGTCCGGGTACTTGTCCAGCAGGTTGTCGGCGCCCACGGTCAGCGTCCAGTTGCTGCTGGGCTTATAGCTGGCCGAGGCATCCACCACCCAGGCATCGCCGTAGGTCTGGTCACGCAGCGCGGTGGCCGAGTTGCGCACGGTGAACTTGCCGTAGCGGGTCGCCGCCAGGCCCAGTTCCCAGTGATCCGAACGCCAGGTGCCGCTCAGGATCGCCTTGTCGCGCGGGTAGCTGTCCTCGATTCGGCCGATCTCATCACGGCCGATCAGCGACTGGGTCAGGCCCAGCGTGCCAAACACCGCCGGGGTGCCGCCGATGCGGCGCACTTCGGTGTCGTTGTAGCTGTAGGCGGCGGTCAGTTCCAGGCTGCTGGCACTGAACGGCACCGTGTAGCTGGACACGAAGTCGACGCCACGGGTGCGCGTATCCAGGCCGTTGGTGAAGTAGGAGAACGCGGTCACCTGCGGCAGGCCGAGGGTGCCCAGCAGCGCGCTGGTGGCGGCGTTGGTGGTGATGCTGGACGACAATGCGATGCGGTCATCAATGTCGATCTGGTAAGCATCGACGGTGATGTACAGGCGGTCGACCGGCTGCAGCACCAGGCCCAGGCTGTAGGAGGTGGAGGTCTCGGCCTTCAGCGGCGAGGCGCCCAGCGCCTGCGCGGCCTGGCTGGTGGTCGGGAAGGTGCCGCGCTCGACGAACACGCCGTTGAGGAACTGGCTGGTGACCGCCTGGTAGCCCTGCTGCGCCAGCGACGGCGCACGGAAGCCGCTGGAGGCAGTGGCACGCAGCGCGACCTTGTCGGTGAATGCGTAGCGCGCCGACAGCTTGCCCGAGAAGCGGTCGCCGAAGTCCGAGTAGTCCTCGTAGCGGCCTGTGATGCCGGCGGAGAACTTCTCGGTCAGGTCCGCTTCCAGGCCGGCATAGACCGCGTAGTTGTGGCGGTCGGCATGCACTTCATTGGTCGGGGTGAAGCCCGCGAAGCCCTGCGCGCCGCTGCCGGTGTACGAGTTCAGTTCGCCGGGCTTCTGGTCCCACTTCTCCTTGCGGTACTCACCACCGAAGGACAGCGTGACCGGGTAGGCCAGGCCCCAGTCCAGCGACTTGGTCAGGTCGGCGTTGAAGATGTCCTGCTGGTACTTCAGCGTGCCGTCGTAGAACGAGCGCGGGCTGGTCGCGCCGAGGCTGTAGTTGATGCTGTTGCGGGTGTGGAAATCGAGGGTGTTCTCGCCATGGTTCAGGCTCAGGTCCCAGGTCCAGCCGTTGTCGGTGTTGCCCTTGACTCCGGCCACCAGCGAACGGTCCTTGGAATACTGGTTGATCTCCGGCACGTAGCCATCCGGGTAGGTCTGCGCCAGCAGTGCGCTCTGCCCGCTGTGGTTGCGCGAGCGGTAGAACGCGAACGAGGTGATGTCGCGGTTGCTCAGCAGCGCGCTGGCGTAGCCTGTCACGTGGTCGCTGAAGTCGAAGCTGGCGTTGGCCGAAGCGGCGGTGGCATCCACGCGCGGGTCGCCGACGATGAAGGTCTTCTGGCCGATGCTGGGGAAGTTGCCGGTGTTCGGCGTGGCGCCGCGGTACGGGCCGGCGCGGTTGCTCTCGTCCTGCTGGCTGATCTGGCCAGCCACGTGCACGCGACCACGGCCGTTGCCGAACTCGACGCCGGTATCGCCGGAGAGCTGGTACTTGTTGCCGTCACCGGCCGAGTACTGGCCGTAGTCCACGGCCAGGCTGCCGCCACGGCCGCTGCCCTTGAGCACGATGTTGATGACGCCTGCAATGGCGTCCGAGCCGTACTGTGCCGACGCACCGTCGCGCAGCACTTCCACGCGCTCGATGGCGGCGATCGGGATCGCATTGATGTCCACCGCCGACGAGCCACGGCCGATGCTGCCGTTGACGTTGATCATCGCCGAGGTGTGGCGGCGCTTGCCGTTGACCAGCACCAGCACCTGGTCCGGCGACAGGCCGCGCAGCTGCGCCGGGCGCACGCCACTGGTGCCGTCGGTCAAGGCCGGGCGCGGGAAGTTCAGCGAGGGCAGGGCGCGCGACAGTGCGGTGGCCAGCTCACTGGTGCCGGTGGACTGCAGCACTTCAGGGGTGATGATGTCGATCGGCGACTGCGATTCGGCGACCGTGCGGTCGGCCACGCGGGTGCCGGTGACGATCACCGTGTCCAGGGTATTGGCGGCGGTGCCGGCCTGCTGGGCAGCGGCAAGGAACGGAGAGCCACCGAGTGCGACAGCGACGGCGGCGGCGATCAGGCTGGTCTTGCGGGTCATCGGGATGGGGCTCCGGTTGGCGGGGGCGGCACCGGACTCGACATCACGGGGGTGAGGCGGACGGCGGTTGTTGCGGTGCGCAATACAGCAATTAACGGGATATTCAGTGCCTGTCAAATGCCGGTCACCGAAAAAAACGTTGCAGCAGCAACCATTTAGCCAGGACCGGCACCGGCGGGGAGGAGACCCGGGACGCGCGCGGCGAGGACGTGGGAGAGAGGAACGTCGGCCACTGCGCATCCCGGGGCGCGTCAAGTATTCGTTAACGCTAGAATTGCGTCGCAGGAACAGTGCTCACCAGCACATTCCATTCGGTTATATGGACGCCTCCCCCGATGATCTCCCTTCGTAATTTCGCCTTGCGCCGCGGCGAGCGGCTGCTGTTGTCCAATGTCGACCTGACCCTGCACGCCGGTTACCGGGTGGGTGTAGTCGGCCGCAATGGCGCTGGCAAGTCCAGCCTGTTCGCGGCGGTGAAGGGCGAGCTGGAGGCCGACAAGGGCGACGTCGACCTGCCCGGCAAGGTCCGTATCGCCAGCGTGGCGCAGGAAACCCCTTCGCTGCCGGACCCGGCGCTGAGCTTCGTGCTGGGCGGCGATATCGATGTGGCCGCGGTGCTGGCCGAAGAGGCGGAGGCGACTGCCCGCGAAGACTGGGAGGCGGTGGCCAACGCGCACACGAAGATGGCCGAGATGGGGGCCTACGACGCCGAAGCGCGCGCCGGCAAGCTGCTGCACGGCCTCGGATTCCCGGCCGAGACCCACCAGCGCGCGGTATCTTCGTTCTCCGGTGGCTGGCGCGTGCGCCTGAACCTGGCGCGCGCGCTGATGATGCCCAGCGACCTGCTGCTGCTGGACGAACCGACCAACCACCTCGACCTGGACGCGGTGTACTGGCTGGAACAGTGGCTGTTGAAGTACCCGGGCACCCTGCTGCTGATCTCGCATGACCGCGAGTTCCTCGACAACGTGGCTACCCACACCCTGCACCTGCACGGTGGCGGTGCCAAGCTCTATCCGGGCGGCTACACCGATTTCGAGCGCCAGCGCGCCGAGCAGCTGCGCCAGCAGCAGATCGCGCACGAGAAGGAACAGGCCGAGCGCGCTCACCTGCAGAGCTTCATCGACCGCTTCAAGGCGCAGGCCAGCAAGGCCGCGCAGGCGCAGAGCCGCATGAAGCGCCTGGCCAAGCTGGCCGGCACCGAGGCGGTGCGTGCCGAGCGCGAGTTCCGCATCGAGTTCGCGCCGCCGGCCAAGCTGCCGTTCTCGCTGATCCGCCTGAACCACGTCGAGGCCGGCTACGGCAAGGATGCGGTGATCCTGCACAACGTCGGCTTCGGCCTGGAAGCGGGCCAGCGCATCGGCCTGCTCGGCCCGAACGGCGCCGGCAAGACCACGCTGGTGAAGACCCTGGTGGGTGAACTGGCACCGATCGTCGGTGAGCGCATGGCGCACCCGGACCTGAAGATCGGCTACTTCGCCCAGCACACGGTGGAGTCGCTGCACGAAGGCCAGTCGCCGATGGAGCACTTCCGCGAGATCGCCCCCGATGCGCCGAACCAGTCGTTCCGCGACTTCCTCGGCAAGTGGAATTTCCCGGGCGATCGCGCGTTCGAGCCGGTCGATGGTTTCTCCGGTGGCGAGCGCGCACGCCTGGCGCTGGCCCTGATCGCCTGGCAGCAGCCGAACGTGCTGCTGCTGGACGAACCGACCAACCACCTTGACCTGGAAATGCGCGAAGCGCTGGCCGAAGCACTGGCCACCTTCGAGGGCGCGATCGTGATGGTCTCGCATGACCGCCACCTGATCGGCCTGGTCTGCGATACCTATTGGCGCGTGGCCGATGGCGTGGTCGAGCCGTTCGACGGCGATCTGGATGCCTACGCCGCGTGGCTGCGTACCCGCCCGCAGGCACAGGGCACCAAGGCCCGCATGGAGCAGGTGGAAGAGCCGGTGGTGGTCAAGACCGCGCCGGTGGCGCAGGTGGTGCAGAAAAAGCCGGTGAACCCGCACAAGCTGGCCGCCGCCGAGGCCAAGGTAGCCGAGCTGGAAGGCGCGCTGGCCGAGCTGGACCGCCAGTTGGCCGACCCGGCCAACTACGCCGATGCCACGCGCATGGCCGTGATTGGCCGTAACCGCGAAACCGCCGCCGCGCAGCTTGAAAAGGCCGAAGCGGCCTGGATGGAACTGCTGGAGTCCTGACCGGTAGTGCCGGCCGCGGGCCGGCTGGCTTTCTTGTGGAGCCGAGCCATGCTCGGCTTGCGCGCGCAGCGCGGCATTGAACACGAAGCAGCCGAGCGTGGGCTCGGCTCTACATCACCCCTGCGCCTGCAACCATTCGCGAAAGCGCTTTGCCGGCTCGCGCTCGGCGCGCGAGCGCAGCCGCGTCAGCCAGTAACGCCCCAGCTCCAGCGTGGTGCTGAACGGCTGCAGCAGGCGACCTTCGGCAAGTTCCTGCTCGAACATGCACAGCGGCAGCAGCGCTACCCCAGCTCCGCCAGCGGCGGCCATCGCCACCGTCAACGAGGAATCGAACACCGGCCCGCGCGCTTCCACGCCACTGACCCCCGCCGCCTGCAACCAGCGCGGCCATTCGTCGCTGCGGTAGGAGCGCAGCAGCGGCAGCGTGCCCAGGTCACGCGGCTGCTTCAGGCGCCGTGCCAGTGCCGGTGCGCACAGTGGCGCGAACGGCGCATCGAGGATCGCGGTGCAGGCCTGGCCCTGCCAGTCGCCATCACCGAAGCGGATCGCCAGGTCCAGCCCTTCACCGGCCAGGTCGATGCGGTTGTTGTGGGTCTGCAGGCGCAGCTCGATGTCCGGATGCGCGCTCTCGAACGCGGCCAGCCGTGGCAGCAGCCAGCCGGTGGCGAAGGTGCCGACCACGCCCAGGGTCAGCACCTCGCGCGCCGGGCCACCGGTGTAGCGGGCGATGCTGGCCGAGATACGCTCGAACGATTCGTTGAGCACCGGGTACAACGCGGCACCTTCATCGGTGAGGGCAACGCCACGTGGCAGCCGATGGAACAGGCGGATGCCGAGCCGGTCCTCCAGGCCGCGGATCTGGTGGCTCAGCGCGGCCTGGCTGACGCACAGCTCCAGCGCGGCGCGGGTGAAATTCTGGTGGCGTGCGGCCGCCTCGAAGGCGCGCAGCGCATTCAGGGGCAGGGTAGGGTGCAGCATGGGCGAGTCGTGAGCCAGGATGATGACGGATCGTACTCTCTGCAGCGGGTTGTCTGGAATCTCAATGGATTGATTGCCAAAGGCATGAGATTTTCTGATGGCTCCCGCTGAAACTTCGCGCTGGTCACCCCGGCAACCGATTTGAATAATCGAGCGGTCATCAGGAGAACCCGCATGCTTGCCCGTCGCCGATTCCTGCACTCCAGTGCTGTTGCCGCTGCCTCTTCGCTTGCCCTGCCATTGCTGGCGCGCGCGGCGGTCACGCCCCCGGCCGCCGCCTCGGCCGATACCGCCATCACTGCCGCCACCGACTTCGCGGCGCTGGAAAAGGCCTGCGCCGGTCGCTTGGGCGTGACCCTGCTCGACACCGCGAGCGGTCGCCGCGTCGGCTATCGCCAGGACGAGCGTTTCCCGATGTGCAGCACCTTCAAGAGCATGCTGGCCGCCACGGTGCTCAGCCAGGCCGAGCGCGCGCCGGCGCTGCTCGACCGCCGCGTGCCGGTGCGAGAGGGCGACCTGCTCTCGCATGCGCCAGTGACCCGGCGCCACGTCGGCAAGGACATGACCGTGCGCGACCTGTGCCGGGCCACCATCATCACCAGCGACAACACTGCTGCCAACCTGCTGTTCGGTGTGATCGGTGGCCCGCCTGCGGTGACTGCCTTCCTGCGCGCCAGCGGCGATACGGTGAGCCGCAGCGATCGTCTGGAGCCGGAAATGAACAGCTTTGCAGAAGGCGATCCACGCGACACCACCACGCCGGCGGCGATGGCTGGTTCGCTGCAGCGCGTTGTCCTGGGTGAGGTGCTGCAGCCGGCATCGCGACAGCAGCTGGCCGACTGGCTGATCGACAACGAGACCGGCGATGCCTGCCTGCGCGCGGGCCTGGGCAAGCGCTGGCGGGTGGGCGACAAGACCGGCAGCAACGGCGAGGATGCACGCAACGATATTGCCGTGCTGTGGCCGCGGGCAGGCGGCGCACCTTGGGTGCTGACTGCCTATCTGCAGTCCGGTGCGATCAGCAACGAGCAGCGCGCCACGGTGCTGGCCCAGGTGGGCCGGATCGCCGATGGGCTGATCGGATGAGGTAACCGGGAGCCATTCATGGGCGGCTTGCCGGATCGGTTCGGCGCGCGCATCCTGCGCGCGTTCGAACCCCACGGAAGACCCCGATGAGCCATGAGTTGATCTACCTGCTGCTGATCTTCGCGCTGCTGGTGATCCCGCGCGCGCTGCAGCGCTTCAGCCTGCCCGCACCCCTGACCTGCCTGCTGTTCGGCATCATCGGCATGCTCTGGCTGGGCGACCAGGCCCACGATGCGGTGATCGGCCTGCTGGCCACGCTGGGTATTTCCTCGCTGTTCCTGTTCGCTGGCCTGGAAGTGGACCTGCAGGCGCTGCGCCGTGGCATGTGGCCGCTGCTGGCGCACCTGGTGATCCGCAGCGCGACCTTGTTCGGGGTCGGCTGGCTGGCCTGGCGCTATGCAGGGTTGCCGTGGCAGGCCGCCGGCCTGTTGGCGCTGGCGCTGCTGACGCCCTCCACCGGTTTCATCATGGATTCGCTGTCACGGCTGGGCCTGAGCGAAGACGAGCGGTTCTGGGTGACCAGCAAGGCCATCGCCGGCGAACTGCTGGCGCTGGCGGCGTTGTTCATCGTGCTGCAGGCCGGTGACCCGGGCCATATGGCGCTGTCCAGCCTGGCCCTGCTGGCGATGATGGTCGGCCTGCCCCTGCTGTTCATCGCACTGGGGCGTTGGGTGGCGCCGCACGCGCCCGGCTCGGAATTCTCGCTGCTGGTGATGGTGGGCATGGTGGCGGCCTACATCACCTATCTGCTGGGCGTGTATTACCTGGTCGGCGCGTTCATCGCCGGGCTGGTCGCGCGCCTGCTGCACCAGCGCATGCCGCTGCTGGCCTCGCACGAGAACCTGCACGCGCTGCGCCTGTTCGCGTCGTTCTTCGTGCCGTTCTACTTCTTCAACGCCGGCACCAAGGTGCCCAGTGAAGCGCTCAGTTTCGAGGCGCTGGGGCTGGGCATCGTGATCACCCTGGTGGTGCTGCCGCTGCGCATCGGCGTGGTCTGGTTGCAGCGCCGGGTGATGTTCGGCGAGAGCTTCCGCAGCAGCCTGCGGGTCTCGCTGGCGCTGGCACCGACGCTGATCTTCACCCTGGTGCTGGCGGCGATCATGCGCGAACGCTTCCAGATTCCTGCAGTGCTGTTCGGCGCGCTGCTGCTCTACGCGGCGTTGACCACGCTGCTGCCGTCGCTGGTGTTCCGCACCCCGTTCGATGTTGATCCGGTGGAACAGGAGCCGGCGGGTGAGGGCGAGGCTGCGCCGGTGGCGGCGACCGAGGTCATCCCCGCCGATCCGCAGAAGGCACCGCTACCACCGCAGGCGTGAGCCGCCACCACGTGCAGCGGCTTGCACTTGCCTGCGGCAACGCAGACACTGCGCGCCCGTGAAGCGCGCCCTGTGAGCGGCCGCCACCGTCAGGAGCAACAGGCGTGACCCAGGAAACCCATCCAGACCGCCGCGTGCTGCCGGGCAGGATCCTGCTGTGGTTTTCAGCGTTCGCGCTGTTGATCCTGCTGGTCTGCAGCTGGTCGATGCCGCCGGTCGATGCGTCTGGCTTCCGGCAGACGCAGACCGCGCTGTCGATCGACTGGCTGCTGCGCGGTGGCCCCTGGCTGGACTACATGACCCCCGTGCTGGGCGCGCCCTGGTCGATTCCCTTTGAATTCCCGTTCTACCAGTGGCTGGCAGCACTGCTTTCCAGTCTCACCGGCATGAGCGCGGACAACAGCGGGCGGCTGGTCTCCACGCTCTTCCACGCCGGCTGCATCTGGCTGGTCTACCGTGCGCTGCTGGCGTGGCGTCCTGATCGCACGCTGGCGGTGTGTGTCGCCGGTGCGTTCGCGGTATCACCGTATGCCCTGTTCTGGGGCCGCTCGGTAATGATGGAATCCAGTGCGGTGTTCTTCGGCCTGCTCTTTGTCTGGGCGATGGCACGTCTGAGCAGCCAGCCGCGCGTGTGGGTAGGACTGGTCGCCGTCGTCGCAGCGATGCTGTCGGCGGCGATCAAGGTCACCTCGTTCTTCGGCTTTGCCGTGTTCGTTGCACTGGCGTTCGCGTGGCTTGCCGTGCGCGAGCATGGCTGGCGTCCGCAGTGGCTGCGGCGGCACTGGCGGCTGGTGTTCTGGGGTGGCCTGTCCGCGCTTGCCGTGCTGGCCACGCTCAGCCTGTGGCTGCAGCATGCCGATGCCCTGAAGGCACAGTCGGCGCTGGGGCGGCAGATCACCTCCGATGCACTGTCCACCTGGAACTATGGCACGCTGCAGCAGCGCCTGGATCCGGCCACCTGGTGGGGCACGGTGTTCAAGAAGCGCTTCTCCGGTGCGATCGGCTCCAACTGGATTTTCCTCATCTTCCTCATCGCCGGGCTGTGGCAGGCACGCACGCGCACGGCGGTGGCGGTGCTGCTGCTGGCCTACCTGGCGCCGTTCCTGGTCTTCACCAACCTGCACATCGCCCATCCGTACTACCAGGCGGCCAACATCGTGTTCGCCACGTCGATCATCGGCCTGGTGCTGTGGTCGACGGTGCTTGCGGCCGAGGCGGCGGGCAGGCCGCGCCGCGGTGTCTTGCTGGCGATCTTCCTGTGTGTGCTGTCGCTGGGTTTCGGTCTGGTGAAGTCGCTGAAGGACATCAGGGAAGCGCGCGCGCTCACGCCGGTTTCGCAGATTGCCGAGGCCATCCGCAATGGCACGACAGCGCAGGGGGTGGTGGTTGCATTCGGCCAGGACTGGTCCTCCGAACTGGCCTATTTCTCTGGCCGCCGCGCCTTGATGGTTCCGGATTGGGCATCGGACGAGGTGCTTGCATCGTTGGCTGCCGATGATGCCGCGCTGGGTGGGCTGCCGCTGGCCGCGCTGGTCAACTGCCCGAACCACCTGGGCAGCACCGCGCAACGCATGCAGTGGCAGGCCATGATCACGGCGCGCTACGCCGCCGGTGGCCAGAAGCAGGATGTGGGAGGGTGCGAGGTCTGGTTGCATCGCTGACGCGCCGTGGCCGATCTGCACGGTTTGCGCGCGCCGGCCATGGCCGTTAGGGTTGGGGCATGAGACCCATTGCCGTTGCCACTGCTTCCGCCCTCCTGCTCAGCCTTGCTGCGTGCACGCAACCCGCCGAGACGGTCACCCATGATCTGGCCACCGCGCCGGCCGATGCGTTCATGGCGGCAATCGCCGCGCACTGCGGGCAGGCCTACGCCGGCAAGGTGGTGGAGGACACGCCTGCACCGACCGGCGAGGATCCGTTCGCCGGGCAGCGCCTGGTGATGCATGTGCGCGGCTGCGCCGATCCGGCGCATGAGCTGCGCATCCCGTTCCATGTCGGCGATGACCACTCGCGGACCTGGGTGCTGACCCGCACACCGAACGGGCTGCGCCTGAAACACGACCATCGCCACGAAGACGGCAGCCCCGACGCGATCACCCTGTACGGTGGCGACAGCACGCCGCCAGGAACTGCCGAACGCCAGCAGTTCCCGGCCGATACCGATTCAGTTGCGATGTTCCGCCGCGCCGACATGCTGGCCTCCACGCACAACACCTGGGCGATGGAGATCGATCCGGACCAGACGTTCGTCTATGAACTGACGCGCCCGGAGGGCCGGCGGTTCCGCGTGCAGTTCGACCTGAGCAAGCCGGTCGACCTGCCGCCGCCACCGTGGGGCGACGACAAAGCGCCCGCACCGTGATCGCGGGGTCGGATCCCTCCTGCGGAGGGCTCGGACCCCGGAAAGACCCCCAGTAGATCCGCGTCATGCGTGGATGCGGAATACCTGATCGGGGGCAGAGCCGTGGCCGCTGGCCAAGGGGCCGCCCCCGCAACTCAACGCGTACCGAAGCGCGCGCGGCAGCCGTTGCTCACCCACACCTGGCCGCGTGAGTAGCCCCAGCTGCGGCCTTCCTGGCAGGCGCTGCCGGACAGCTGCTGCTGCAGCACCGGCCGGCCCTGGCGATCATCCCAGTCGCAGGTCTGCGAACGGTTGTTGTTGCTGCTGCAGGTGACGGAATAGTTGCTGTTGCCACCGCCCCAGCCGCCACCGCCCCCGCCCCAGCCGCGGGCCTCGGCGAATTCGGCGCGGCAGCCATTGCTGACCCAGACTGCGCCGTTGCGCACGCCCCAGGTGCGGCCTTCCTGGCAGGGGCTTCCAGACAGCTGGCGGACCAGGCGGGCGTTGCGCCAGCCGACCGGGCAGCTGCGCTCGCGGTTGTTCTGGCTCTCGCAGCGGATGGTCTCGCCGGGGCGGCCGTTGTTGCCACCCCAGCCACCGCCGCTGCCGCCGCCCCAGCCGCCACGGGCCTCGACGAACTCGGCACGGCAGCCATTGGTGACCCAGATGCTGCCGTTGCGGCTGCCCCAGGTGCGGCCTTCCTCGCAGGCCGAGCCGGACAGCTGGCGGACCAGTTGCGCGTCGCGCCAGCCGGTGTTGCAGACCCGTTCGCGGTTGCTCTGGCTCTCGCAGCGGACCACGCCGTTCTGCGCGTGTGCAGTGGGCGCGGGCAGGGCCACGCTGGCAAGGCAGCCCAGGCTGAGGGTCACGGCCAGGCTGGCCAGGGACGGCAGGTTCATGGCAAATCCCCATACGGTAGGTGGTGCGCGACTATAGGGGCCAGGCAGATAAAGCCGGTGTGACTGACCACATTTGCCCCGGCCGGGGCCTCGGCCGCAGAATACGAGGCTTTCCGGCCCCCATCCGGTGCCGGCGTTCTCCAGCGGAGCTTCCCCCCATGCGTACCCACTTCTGCGGCCTGGTCGACGAGACCCTGATTGGCCAGACTGTCACCCTCGCCGGCTGGACCGACGTGGCCCGTAACCAGGGCGGCGTCTGCTTCATCGATCTCCGCGATCATGAAGGCATCGTGCAGGTGACCGTTGAGGTCGACAACGCCGAAGTGTTCGCCGTGGCCGCCTCGCTGGGTTACGAGGACGTGCTGCAGGTGGAAGGCGTGGTGCGCGCGCGCCACGCGGTGAACGACAAGATGCGCACCGGCAAGGTCGAGGTGATCGCCACCTCCATCACCGTGCTGAACAAGGCCGCGCCGTTGCCGTTCCACGCCCACGAGAACCCGGGCGAGGAAACCCGCCTGAAGTACCGTTACCTGGACCTGCGCCGCCCGGAAATGCAGCGCATGCAGCGTACCCGCATCAAGCTGGTGCAGGCCCTGCGCCGCCACCTGGACGAGCGCGGCTTCCAGGACATCGAAACCCCGATCCTGACCAAGGCCACCCCGGAAGGCGCCCGCGACTTCCTGGTGCCGGCGCGCATGCACCCGGGCGAGTTCTACGCCCTTCCGCAGAGCCCGCAGCTGTTCAAGCAGATCCTGATGGTGGCTGGCTTCGACCGCTATTACCAGATTGCGCGCTGCTTCCGCGACGAGGCCCTGCGTGCCGACCGCCAGCTGGAATTCACCCAGCTGGACATGGAGTTCGCCTTCGTGCGCGAGCGCGACGTGCAGGATTTCGTCGAGGACATGATCCGCGCCATCTTCAAGGAAGTGGTGGACGTGCAGCTGGACGCCAGCTTCCCGCGCATGACCTGGGCCGAGGCCATGCGCCGTTACGGTTCGGACAAGCCGGACCTGCGCATCGCGCTGGAACTGGTGGACGTGGCCGAGCTGGTCAAGGACAGCGAGTTCTCCGTGTTCACCGGCCCGGCCAATGACGCCGAAGGCCGCGTGGCCGCGCTGCGCATCCCGGGGGGGGCGTCGCTGTCGCGCAAGCAGATCGACGAGTACGCCGCGCATGCCGCCAAGTACGGCGCCAAGGGCCTGGCCTACATCAAGATCGCCGACAACGGCGAAGTCAGCTCGCCGATCCAGAAGTTCTTCAGCGAAGAGCGTTTCGCTGCGCTGGTGGCCCACGTCGGCGCCGGCAACGGTGACATCGTGTTCTTCGGTGCCGGTGGCTACAACAAGGTCTCCGACTTCATGGGCGCGCTGCGCCTGAAGGCCGGCAAGGACTTCGGCCTGGTCGCCGACGGCTGGGCACCGCTGTGGGTCACCGACTTCCCGATGTTCGAGTGGGACGAGGAAGAACAGCGCTACGTCGCCCTGCATCACCCCTTCACCGCACCGGCCGTGGACGACATCGCCGACCTGCGCGCCAATGCCCGTACCGCCGTGTCGCGCGGCTACGACATGGTGCTCAACGGCAATGAAATCGGCGGCGGCTCGATCCGTATCCACCGTCCGGACATGCAGAGCGCGGTGTTCGAGCTGCTCGGCATCGGTGCCGAAGAAGCCCGTGCCAAGTTCGGCTTCCTGCTCGATGCGCTGAACTACGGCGCGCCGCCGCACGGTGGCATCGCCTTCGGCATCGACCGCATCGCCGCGCTGATGGCCGGCACCGAGTCGATCCGCGACGTCATCCCGTTCCCGAAGACCACCGGTGCACAGGATCTGATGACCGACGCGCCGTCGCCGATCGTCGACGCGCAGCTGGCCGAAGTGCACATCCAGGTTCGCCCCAAGACCAACTGATCAGGAGATCCAGGCAATGACCGAGTTCGCGTTTTCGCTGGAGTGGGAAAAGCTGGGCAATGAAGGCGCCGAGGCCAATCTGGTCACCGAGCGTGCACGCGTGTTCGGGGGGTGGCTGGTCCGCGTCGGTACCAACCCCGCGGCGATGGCCCTGACCTTCGTCGCCGACGGCGAAGGCCGTTGGGACGGTGAAGACTTCGGCGTCGAGGATTACGAAGACGACGAAGAGGAAGAGTACGACGAGGACGAGGAAGGCGAGGAGGAAGAGGACGAAGAGGAATACGAGGAAGAGGACGAGGAAGACGAAGAAGCGGAGTCGTCGGAAAAGGCTTGACCGCCCCTTCGCGCTGACGTCAACTTCCTGCATGTATTCGATCCGCCGCGCCACTGTGGACGACGCGCCGACCCTGTCGGCGCTGGCCGCCCGCACGTTCACCGAAACCTTCGGCCATCTGTATCCGCCGCAGGACCTGCAGGCCTTCCTCGATGAGGCTTACGCGGTCGAGCGCCAGCGCGTGATCCTGGCCCACCCGGATTACGCGGTGTGGCTGCTGGAGCTGGACGGGGAGGCGGTCGGCCATGCCGCCGCCGGCCCCTGTGGCCTGCCGCACCCGGACGTGAAGCCCGGTGACGGCGAACTCAAGCGCCTGTACCTGATCAAGACCCAGCAGAGCTGTGGCTGGGGCAGCCGCCTGCTGGAAACGGCGCTGGCCTGGCTGGAACACGAAGGCCCACGCACCCTGTGGCTGGGCGTGTGGTCGGAAAACTTCGGCGCACAGCGTTTCTACGCCCGCTACGGTTTCGAGAAGGCCGGCGAGTACCTGTTCCCGGTGGGCGACACCAACGATCTTGAGTTCATCCTGCGCCGCACACCGCGCGCTGCCTGACGTTCACCGCCGCTTGCTGCGCGCGCGTGTTCAATCACCGTACGTTCCTGCCCCGCTGACTGCCAGGCTGTTTGCATGACTCCCCCCGTATTGCTGCTGCACGGCATCTGGAACGCCCGCGCCTGGGTCGGGCCCCTGGCCTGGCGCCTGCGCGCGCGTGGCTTCCAGGTGCACGCATTTGGTTATTCCTCGGTCTTTGGTGGTCCGGACGTGGCCGTACCGCAGCTGCTGGAGCGGCTGGCCGATGCCGGCCCGCTGTCGCTGGTCGGGCACAGCCTGGGCGGGCTGCTGGCACTGGAAGCCCTGCGGCGGCAGCCGCAGCTGGATGTGCAGCGCGTGGTCTGCCTGGGCTCGCCGCTGCGCGGCAGCGGCACCGCACGCTCGTTGTCCGATCATGGCTGGGGCCTGGCGCTGGGCCGTAGCAGCGAGCTGCTGCTGGACGGCCTGCCGGACTGGCAGGGCAAGGCCGAGGTTGGGCTGATCGCCGGCTCAGTGCCGCATGGGTTGGGCAGCCTGCTGGGTGCGATGGACGAGGCCTCCGATGGCACGGTGGCCCTGGCCGAAACCCGCCTGCCGGGCTTGGCCGACCACTGCGTGGTGCGTACCAGCCACAGTGGCCTGGTGGTGTCGCCCGATGCCGCCCGGCAGACCGCGCATTTCCTGCGCCACGGCCAGTTCGACCACAGCCGCGACGCCGCCGCCGCGTAAGGTCCGGCGGTGGGACCGTTTTGTAGAGCCGAGCCCACGCTCGGCTGCTGTTCGGTCAGGCACCGCTGAGCCGAGCATCGGCTCGGCCCTGCAACAATGCTCCCCTAGACACGGTTGCAGCGCCTGATCAGGTAGAATCCGCGCCTTGATCCTGAAGCAGCCAGACGGTAGCACCCATGGGTAGAGGCCCCTCCATCGAAGCCCGCAAGAACGCGTCCGACGCGAAGCGTGGCAAGATTTTCACCAAGATCATCCGTGAGATCGGCGTTGCCGCGCGCGGCGGTGGAGGCGACCCCAACAACAACCCGCGCCTGCGCACGGCGATGGACAAGGGCCTGGCCGTGAACATGTCCAAGGACGTGATCGAACGCGCCATCAAGAAGGCCACCGGTGAACTGGAAGGCGTCGATTACGAGGAAATCCGCTACGAGGGCTACGCCCCGGGTGGCGTGGCCGTGATCGTCGACTGCCTGACCGACAACCGCGTGCGCACCGTGGCCGATGTCCGCCATGCGTTCAGCAAGTGCGGCGGCAACATGGGCACCGAAGGCTCGGTGGCCTTCATGTTCAAGCGCCTGGGCGTGCTCAGCTTCGCCCCCGGCGCCGACGAGGAAGCCATCACCGAAGCGGCCATCGAGGCCGGCGCCGATGACATCGTGGTCTACCCGGACGACGGCTCGATCGACGTGGTCACCAGCCCTGACGCGTTCAACGCGGTGAAGGATGCGATGGTCGCCGCCGGCCATGTCGCCGACCACGCCGAAATCACCTTCCGCGCGGACAATGACATCAAGGTGGAAGGCGACGTCGCCCTGCAGGTCAAGAAGCTGCTGGACATGCTGGAAGACCTGGACGACGTGCAGGACGTGTACTCCAACGCCGAACTCGGCGCCGACGCCTACGCCTGAGCCGTCTTCGACGGCCTGGGCGCGGGCCGTTGAACGGTCACCGCGGACAGTCATGAGCCCATACGCCTGCCAGCGCATCCCGTTCCGCCCCGCCAGGAGTGCAGCATGACCCGCATCCTCGGCATCGATCCCGGTTCGCAGCGGACCGGGGTCGGCATCATCGATGTCGACGCCGCCGGCCGCGTCAGCCACGTGCATCACCAGCCGCTGGTGCTGCTGGGTGCCGACGACTTCCCGCAGCGCATGAAGCTGCTGGTGCTGGGCCTGGCCGACCTGTGCCGGGAGTACCAGCCCAATGAAGTGGCCATCGAACGCGTGTTCATGGCCCGCAACCCCGATTCGGCACTGAAGCTGGGCCAGGCCCGTGGCGCGGCGATCTCGGCCGTGGTGCTGCGCGACCTGCCGGTGCACGAATACGCTGCCAGCGAGATCAAGCTGGCGGTGGTCGGGCGCGGTGGCGCCGAAAAGCAACAGGTTCAACACATGGTCGGGCTCATGCTCAACCTGAAAACCAAGCTGCAGGCCGACGCGGCCGACGCGTTGGCGGTGGCGATCACCCATGCCCACGTAAGGGCAACGGCCAACCGCCTGGGGCTCAGTGCCCGCCAGGCGTGGGGCCGCAAATGAGGAGCTGCACGCAATGATCGGTCGACTGCGCGGCATCGTCGCCTACAAGGCGCCGCCGTGGCTGGTGGTGGACGTGAACGGAGTGGGCTACGAGCTGGAGGCGCCGATGAGCACCTTCTACGACCTGCCCGAGCTCGGCCGCGAGGTCACCCTGTACACCCATTATTCGCAGAAGGAAGACAGCGTCTCGCTGTATGGCTTCCTGCGCGAGGGCGAGCGGCGCCTGTTCCGCGACGTGCAGAAGGTCAGCGGCATCGGCGCCAAGATCGCGCTGGCCGTGCTGTCCGGCGTCACCGTCGAGGAGTTCGCGCGCATGGTCCAGGCCGGTGACATCACCGCGCTGACCCGCATTCCGGGCATCGGCAAGAAGACTGCTGAACGCATGGTGCTGGAGCTGCGCGACCGTGCGGCGCAGTTCGGTGCCGGCGGCGCGCTGCCCACCGGCAGTGGCCCGGCCCCGGCCGACCCGCTGTCCGATGCCACCGTGGCGCTGCAGCAGCTGGGCTACAAGCCGGCTGAAGCCGCCCGCATGGCCCGCGACGCTTTCAACGAAGGCGATGAAGTGGCCACCGTGATCCGCAAGGCGCTGCAGTCGGCGCTGCGCTGATCCGCCTTCCTTTCCTTCAACAAACCCCCTGAGCTTCGCCAGGAGTCCCATGTCCAGCAGTCAAACCCCGCACGCAGCTGCCCCCGGCGGCCACGGTCACGCTCCTCCAGCCGGAGGCATGGCGCTGATCATCGGTGCGATCGGCGTGGTCTTCGGCGATATCGGTACCAGCCCGCTGTACACCCTGAAGGAGGCGTTCTCGCCGCACTACGGGCTCAACAGCGACCACGACACCGTGCTGGGCGTGCTGTCGCTGGCGTTCTGGGCGCTGAACATCGTGGTCACCCTGAAGTACGTGACCATCATCATGCGCGCCGACAATGACGGCGAGGGCGGCATCATGGCGCTGATGGCGCTGACCCAGCGCACGCTGCGTAACGGCTCGCGCTCGGCCTATGTGGTGGGCATCCTCGGCATCTTCGGCGCCTCGCTGTTCTTCGGCGACGGCGTGATCACCCCGGCCATTTCGGTGCTGGGCGCGGTTGAAGGCCTGGAGGTGGCCGCCCCCGGGCTGCATGCGTTCATCGTGCCGATCACCGTGGTGGTGCTGCTGATGGTGTTCGCCGCGCAGCGCTTCGGAACCGAGAAGATCGGCAAGGCGTTCGGCCCGATCACCTCGGTCTGGTTCATTTCGCTGGCGGCGATCGGCATCTACAACATCGTCGACGCCCCGGAAGTGCTGAAAGCCTTCAACCCGTGGTGGGCGATCCGCTTCTTCATGGAGCACA
The DNA here is from genome assembly GCF_059371655.1 of Stenotrophomonas sp. YJH_SMC_17. NCBI lineage: Bacteria > Pseudomonadati > Pseudomonadota > Gammaproteobacteria > Lysobacterales > Lysobacteraceae > Stenotrophomonas > Stenotrophomonas sp. YJH_SMC_17. Next base: position 146,386 of record NZ_JCAFUU010000002.1, read on the forward strand.
GCTGGCACGGCATCTTCATCCTCGGCGCGGTGGTGCTGGCAGTGACCGGCGGCGAAGCGCTGTACGCCGACATGGGCCATTTCGGCGCCAAGCCGATCCGCCATGCCTGGTACTTCTTCGTGCTGCCGTGCCTGGTGCTGAACTACCTGGGGCAGGGCGCGCTGGTGCTCAACCACCCCGAGGCGCTGAAGAATCCGTTCTTCGAAGCCGTGCCGTCGTGGGCGCTGTACCCGATGATCATCCTGGCCACGATGGCAGCGGTGATCGCCTCGCAGTCGGTCATCACCGGTGCGTTCTCGGTCTCGCGCCAGGCCATGCAGCTGGGCTACATCCCGCGCATGCGCATCAAGCACACCTCGCACGACACCATCGGCCAGATCTACATCCCGGGCATCAACTGGGGCATCGCGGTGATGGTGATCGGCCTGGTGCTGGCCTTCCGCAGCTCGTCCAACCTGGCCGTGGCCTACGGCATCTCGGTGTCGGCCACCATGCTGATCGACACCCTGCTGCTGGCCCTGGTCGCCCGCTCGCTGTGGCCGAAGGCGCGCGCCTGGATCCTGCCGCTGTGCGTGGTGTTCTTCATCATCGATCTGGGCTTCGTCATCGCCAACGGTGCCAAGCTGCTGCAGGGTGCCTGGTTCCCGGTGGTGCTGGGCATCTTCCTGTTCACCATGATGCGCACCTGGCGCCGTGGCCGCGAGCTGCTGCGCGACGAGATCCGAAAGGACGGCATCCGCCTGGATACCTTCCTGCCGGGCCTGATGCTGGCGCCGCCGGTGCGCGTGCCGGGCACCGCCGTGTTCCTCACTGCCGACCCGACCGTGGCCCCGCATGCGCTGATGCACAACCTCAAGCACAACAAGGTGCTGCACGAGCGCAACGTGTTCCTGCACGTGGAAACCCTGCCGATCCCGTATGCGATGGAAGGGCAGCGGTTGAAGATCGAATCGGTGGGCGACGAGTTCTATCGCGTCTACGTGCGTTTCGGCTTCATGGAAACGCCGGACGTACCGCTGGCGCTGATGCGCTCGTGCGACCACGGCGGCATCTACTTCGACCCGATGGACACCACCTTCTTCGCCAGCCGCGAAACCATTGTGGCCACCGCCAACCGCGGCATGCCGATCTGGCGCGACAAACTGTTCGCGCTGATGCATCGGAATGCCGCGCCGGCCACGGGCTTCTTCCGGATTCCAGGCAACCGTTTGGTCGAGCTGGGCGCGCAGGTGGAGATCTGACGTGCGCGGGGTCGGATCCCTTTTCCACAGGAAAAGGGCTCTGACCCCATGTCTTGAGCCATCCACACATCCATCCACGCATGGCGTGGATCTACCGTGTCGACCAAGGTCGACACCCACCAACAGATCGCGGCGATCTGTCGAAGGCGGGATGGGTCCGGTTGAGGGGGTGTGAGCGGCATGGATGCCGCGACCAAGCCCCCAGGGATGGGTTCACGGCGTCCCCCTCAACCGGACCCACCCCGCCATTTCACGTAATGCCTGCCTTTGCTTCGGCCTTTGACGTTGCCGTTGCCTCTGCGGGTGCCGGGCGCAGCCCGGCCGAAACCCGTACTTTTGCCGCATAATCAGCGCATGACCGACGACCGCATCATCGGCGCCGGCGCCACCCGCGAGGATGACGCCGCCGACGCCAGCATCCGCCCCAAGCGCCTTGCCGATTACCTCGGCCAGGTGCCGGTGCGCGAGCAGATGGAGATCTACATCCAGGCGGCCAAAGGGCGTGGCGACGCGCTCGACCACGTACTGATCTTCGGGCCGCCGGGCCTGGGCAAGACCACCCTCAGCCACGTCATCGCCAACGAGCTGGGCGTGGCGCTGCGGGTTACCTCCGGCCCGGTGATCGAGAAGGCCGGCGACCTGGCCGCGCTGCTGACCAACCTGCAGCCGCACGATGTGCTCTTCATCGACGAGATCCATCGCCTGTCGCCGGTGGTGGAAGAAGTGCTGTACCCGGCGATGGAAGACTTCCAGATCGACATCATGATCGGCGAGGGCCCCGCGGCGCGCTCGATCAAGATCGACCTGCCGCCGTTCACCCTGATCGGCGCCACCACCCGCGCAGGCCTGCTGACCGCGCCGCTGCGCGACCGCTTCGGCATCGTCCAGCGCCTGGAGTTCTACAGCGTCGAAGAGCTGACCCGGATCGTGCGCCGCTCTGCCGCCATCCTGGGCATCGACTGCACTGCCGATGGCGCCGGCGAGATCGCGCGCCGCGCGCGGGGTACCCCGCGTATCGCCAACCGCCTGCTGCGCCGCGTGCGCGACTACGCCCAGGTCAAGGCCGGTGGCCACATCGACGAGCCCGTGGCCCAGGCAGCCATGAAGATGCTCAAGGTCGACCCGGAAGGCTTCGACGAGCTCGACCGGCGTCTGCTGAAAACGATGGTGGACTACTTCGACGGTGGCCCGGTCGGTATCGAATCGCTGGCTGCGGCGCTGTCCGAAGAGCGCGGCACGCTGGAAGACGTGGTCGAGCCGTACCTGATCCAGCAGGGTTTCCTGGTGCGCACCGCGCGCGGCCGCATGGCCACCCACAAGGCCTACCGGCACATGGGCCTGAAGCCGAAGAACCCGCCGCAGGACCTGTTCGCGGAGGTTCCCGATGTCGGTTGAGCCGCGATTCAGTTGGCCGACACGCATTTACTGGGAAGATACCGACGCAGGTGGCGTGGTCTACCACGCCCGCTACGTGGCCTTCATGGAACGGGCCCGGACCGAATGGATGCGTGCGCTGGGCTACGGCCAGGAGCGCATGCGCGCCGAGCACGGGATGGTCTTCGCGGTGCGCTCGATGCAGATGGATTTCATCAGGCCGGCACGGCTGGATGACACCCTGCAGGTGAGCGCCCGCCTGGTCCAGCTGAAGAAGGCCAGCATGGTCTTCGACCAGCAGATCCTGCGCGACGGCGAACTGCTGCTGTCGGCCCAGGTCCGCATCGCCGCACTGGAAGCGGCCAGTTTCCGACCGCGTGGCATGGACGACGCCGTCCTTGCCATGCTGCAACCCCACCTCCACCCCGAATCCGAACTTTGAGGAACAACGGATGATCGCAACGCTCCTGGCCCTGCAGGCCACGGTCACCGAGGCACTGCCGGCCGATGTCAGCAACGCCGCGACCCAGACCCTTGCCCAGGCCACCACCGGCGGCGGCATCAACTACCTCGAACTGATGGCCAAGGCCAGCCTGCCGGTGAAGATCATCGTGCTGCTGCTGCTGGTCGGCTCGTTCGTCAGCTGGGTGATCATTTTCCGCAAGGCCCGCGTGTTCAAGCAGGCCACCCGTGAAGCCGACGAGTTCGAGAACCGCTTCTGGTCCGGTGCCGACCTGGGCAAGCTGTACAGCTCGGCCACCGACCGCAGCCGCAACGTCGGCGGCCTGGAAGCCATCTTCGAAGCCGGTTTCCGCGAGTACACCCGCCTGCGCGACAAGCGCCGGCTGGACGGTCGTGCGCAGCTGGAGGGCGCGCAGCGTGCCATGCGCACCACCTACACCCGCGAAGTCGACCAGCTCGAGCGCAACCTGGAACTGCTGGCCAACATCGGCTCGACCGCCCCGTACGTGGGCCTGGTCGGTACCGTGTTCGGCATCATGGTGACCATGCACGACATGATCAGCAGCGGTGCGCAGGCCGGCATCGCCGCCGTCGCGCCAGGCATCTCCGAAGCGCTGTTCGCCACCGCCATCGGCCTGTTCGTGGCGATTCCGGCAGTGTGGGCCTACAACCGCTTCACCACCCGCGTGGAACGCATGTCGGTGCGGTTCGAGACCTTCGCCGAAGAGTTCAGCTCCATCCTGCAGCGCCAGAGCGCTGGCGACGAGTAAGCGCCTGACCCGGGAGTCCAAGCCATGTCCGCTGCCATCGGTCGCCGCAAGCGCCGCAAGCTGAAATCGGAAATCAACGTCGTTCCCTACATCGACGTCATGCTGGTGCTGCTGATCATCTTCATGGTCACCGCGCCGCTGCTCACGCTGAGCTTCGACGTCGACCTGCCGCAATCCAACGCCAAGGCGCTGGAGAGCAAGCAGGACCCGGTGATCGTCTCGGTGCGCCAGGACGGCCAGCTCAGCCTGAAGCTGCCCGATGCCAAGGAACCGACCGCCGTGTCGGCCGAGGAACTGGAAGGCCGCCTGGCCGGCATCGCCGCCCAGGACAAGGGCGTGCGCGTGATCGTCGCCGCCGACCGTGCCGTGGCCTATGAAATGGTCATCGCCGCGATGGATGTGATCAAGCGCGCCAAGGTAGACAAGGTAGGCCTGGCCACCGATGCACGCTGACGCCCTGCCACCTCCACAGCAGCGCGAACCCGGCTGGGGCCTGCCCCTGGCGCTGGCGTTGCTGGTGCACCTGCTGGTTGCGCTGGTCTTCATCGTGGCCTGGTTCTGGTCGCCCGAGCGCAACACCGATGCCGCCGCCGGTGATCCGTCGGTCGAGGCCAGCCTGGCGCTGTCCGCGTCCGAGGCCGCCGCCGCACGCCAGGCGCTGCGCCAGTCGGAAAAGCTGGAAGACCTGCCGCCGCCGGGGGCCGAGCCGATCCCGGTGCCTGAAGACACCGTGCCGCCGCCGCAGCCGATTCCCGAACCGCGCCCGCAGGACGCGCCGACGCCGCAGCAGCAACAGGCGCAGGAGCGTGTGGCCCAGCCGGACACCAAGGACCAGGAAGCGGTCAACGCACTGGCCATCTCGCAGGCGAAGGCCAAGCAGGAACAGGAAGCCAAGCGCCGGCAGGAGCAGATCGACCTGACCGAACGCAAGCGCCAGGAAGAAGCCGAGCAGAAGCTGCGCCTGGCCAAGCAGCAGGAAGAAGACGCCAAGAAGAAGCTGGCCGAACAGGCGCGCCAGGCTGCGGACAAGGCCGAGGCCGAGAAGCAGAAGAAGATCGCCGAGATCCGTGCCAAGCGCGAGCAGGCCGAGAAGGAAGCCAAGCTGGCCGAGCAGAAGCTGCGCCAGGTGGCCGCCGCGCGCAACGCGGCCGGCAGTGCCGCCGCCGGTGCCAGCGGTGTGTCCCAGCCGGCCGCCGGCGGGGGTGGCAACAGCGACGATCTTTCGGCCAAGTACGCCGCCGCGATCCAGGCCAAGGTGCTGTCGCAGTGGGTGCGCCCGGATACGGTGCCGCTGGGCCAGCGCTGCCAGATCACCATCACCCAGATCCCGGGTGGCACGGTGATGCAGGCCAAGGTCAGCCCGAGCTGCCCGTACGACGAGGCTGGCAAGCGCTCGATCGAGGCCGCCGTGCTCAACGCGCAGCCGCTGCCCTACCGCGGCTTCGAGTCGGTGTTCGCACGCACGCTCAACTTCACCTTTACCGCCCAGGATCGCTGAGGCAGGGCAGGGCAACCGTCCGGTCGCCCCTGCCCAAGCCACCCCAAGGTGGCCGCGACGTTAACGGTGCGTGACAACACGGGCTGGAACTGACCCGGAATTCACGTACCCTTGGTTCATGATTGCGAAGCGGTTCACTTCCGCTTTGCTATCCCTCGTCCCGGTTTCCCCCTATTGAGCGCTCCATGAAAAAGATGCCTCGCTGGCTTGCCGTGTTTGCGGCCCTGTTGCTGCCCTTTGCTGCCGTCGCGCAGCAGAAGGGGCTGGATATCGACATCATCGGCGGCAATGCCTCCGCGCTGCCGATCACCATCGTACCGATGCCTTACCAGGGCTCGGCGGCTGCACCGCAGACCGACGTCGCCGGCGTGGTCCGCGCCGACCTCGAGCGCTCCGGCCAGTTCCGCACGCTGCCCGAAGCGCAGATCGTCGAGAAGCCGGTGCGCGGCGGCGACATCCAGTTCGCCACCTGGCGCGCGCTGAAGCAGAACTACATCGTGGTCGGCCGCGTGCTCGATGCAGGTGCTGGCGCCTACCGCGTCGAGTACGAACTGTTCGACGTGCCGAAGGGCGAGCGCCTGCTCGGCCTGGCGATGACCGCCCGTGGCAATGCCATGCGCGACGTCGCCCACCAGATGGCCGACGCCATCTACGAGAAGATCACCGGTGTGCGCGGCGCCTTCTGGACCCGCATCGCCTACGTGACCGCCAGCGGCAAGGGTGATGCCATGCGCTACGCGCTGATGGTGGCCGATTCTGACGGCTTCAACCCGCAGACGATCGTGCGCTCGGCCGAGCCGCTGCTGTCGCCGTCGTGGAGCCCGGATGGCAGCAAGCTGGCCTACGTCAGCTTCGAGCGTGGCAATTCGGCCATCTACATCCAGAACATCGGCACCGGCGCGCGTGAGCTGGTCACCAGCTTCCGTGGCATCAACAGCGCCCCGGCATTCTCGCCGGATGGTCGCAAGCTGGCCCTGACCCTGTCGCGTTCGGGCAATCCGGAAATCTACGTGATGGACCTGGGCAGCAAGCAGCTCACACAGCTGACCAACCACTTCGCCATCGATACCGAGCCGACCTGGGCGCCGGACGGCAGCGCGGTGTACTTCACCTCAGACCGCGGCGGTCGTCCGCAGGTCTACAAGGTCGGTGCGGGCGGCGGCAGCGCCGAGCGTGTCACCTTCCAGGGCAATTACAACGCCAAGCCCTCGGTGTCCTTCGACGGCAAGAAGATCGCCGTGGCCCAGGGCTCGGGCAACAGCTACAAGATCGCGATGATGGACAGCTCGCTGGGTTCGCCGCGCTGGAGCACGCTGTCCCCGGGTTCGCTGGATGAATCGCCGAGCTTTGCGCCCAACGCAAGCATGGTGCTGTATGCCGCCCGCGAAGGTGGCCGTGGTGTGTTGTATGCCGTCTCGGCCGATGCGCGGGTCCGTCAGCGCCTGGTCCTGGCCGATGGTGATGTGCGCGAACCGGCATGGTCCCCATACCGTACCCAGCGCTAAAAGAGTGTTAATATTTTCGTTGTCTTGAACCCCTCATCGGCCTAGGAGCCACAAAGGTATCGCCATGAACAAGTCCACCCGCGTTCTGCTTGTTTCCCTGCTGTCTGTGGCCGTCCTGGCCGGTTGCTCGAAGAAGGTGAAGGAAGAGCCGGCAGCGCCGGTTGACACCGGCACCTCGACCACCACCCCGACCGGCCCGTCGACCTCCGGCCTGTACGGCCCGGGCGACCTGGACACCGACGCTTGCCTGCGCCAGCGCGTTGTCTACTTCGACCTGGACAAGGAAGACGTGAAGCCGGAATTCCAGGCCATCATGGCGTGCCACGCCAAGTACCTGCGTGACCGTCCGTCCTCGCGCATCACCCTGCAGGGCCACACCGACGAGCGCGGTTCGCGCGCGTACAACCAGGCCCTGGGCGAGCGTCGTGGCAACGGCGTCAGCTCGGCGCTGCAGGCCAACGGTGGCTCGGCTTCGCAGCTGACCGTCGTGTCCTACGGTGAAGAGCGTCCGGTCTGCACCGAGTCGAACGAGTCCTGCTGGTCGCAGAACCGTCGCGTCGAAATCGTCTACACCGCGCAGTAATCCATGCGCATTGGCATCAAACTGATGCTGGTCGTTGCGGCAGCCCTCGTGGCTGCCGCACCGGCGCATGCACAGCGACAGAGCCTGGCCGACCGTGTCGGCGCGCTCGAGCAGCAGATGTACAACAACAGTGCCAACCAGGACCTGTTGAACCAGATCAACCAGCTGCGGCAGCAGGTCACCAGCCTGCAGGCCTCGATCGAGCAGTTGCAGCACGACAACGCCCAGCTGAAGCAGTCCGCCCAGGACCAGTACCTGGATCTGGACAGCCGCCTGAACCGGTTGGAAGGGGGCAACGCCGTCCCGGCCCTGCCGCCCGTTCCGGCGAGCGCGCCGAAGGCCGCCCCGGCCCCGGCAAAACCTGCAACGGCGGCCACTTCCGAGCGGCCGCCTTCCGTCCATGGTGACGCCGGCAGCCTGGCCGCCACCGGCGACGAGCGCACCTCCTACAACGTCGCCTTCGATTCGCTGAAGGCTGGCAAGTACGATGATTCGGCGCAGCTGTTCCTGAGCTTCCTGCAGCTGTACCCGAACGGCGTCTACGCGCCGAACGCGCTGTACTGGCTGGGCGAGAGCTACTACGCCACCCGCAATTTCCCGATGGCCGAGACCCAGTTCCGTGAACTGCTCGCGCGCTATCCGACCCACGACAAGGCCGCTGGCGGCCTGCTCAAGGTCGGCCTCTCGCAGTATGGCGAGGGCAAGGTCGACCAGGCCCAGCAGACGCTGGAGACCGTCGTGGCGCAGTACCCGGGCTCGGACGCCGCCCGCACCGCCCAGGACCGCCTGCAATCCATCCGCCTCGGCAAGCAGATCCGCTGATCCGCTGACCCGGCGTACAATAGATGCCCTGTAGAGCCGAGCCCACGCTCGGCTGCTTTCGTTTCCGGATCGGCAAACCCGCCCGGATCCGGTAGAGCCGGGCCATGCCCGTCCGGTTGCTGTTGTAGAGCCGAGCCAGGCTCGGCTGCTTTCGTTACCGGCCACGGTAGCCCACCTGCCACGTGTCCCACCAAGAAGTGCCCGCCATGACCGCCGTTACCCCGTCCAACGCCGTCGCCACCCCCAGCGACATCGTGCAGTCGCCGCTGCCGCGCCTGAAGATCACCGAGATCTTCACCTCGCTGCAGGGCGAAGCCGATACCGCCGGCTGGCCGACCGTGTTCGTGCGCCTGACCGGCTGCCCGCTGCGCTGCCAGTACTGCGACACTGCCTATGCGTTCCATGGCGGTACCTGGTGGGACATCGACGACATCGTGGCCGAAGTGCTGGCCCAGGGCGTGCGCCACGTCTGCGTGACCGGCGGCGAGCCGCTGGCGCAGAAGCGCTGCCTGGTGCTGCTGCAGAAGCTGTGCGACGCCGGCATGGACGTCTCGCTGGAGACCTCCGGCGCGCTGGACGTCAGTGCGGTGGACCCGCGGGTGTCGCGCGTGGTCGACATCAAGACCCCGGGTTCGGCCGAAGTGGCGCGCAACCGATGGGACAACCTGCCGCTGCTGAGCGCCCGTGACCAGATCAAGTTCGTCATCTGCAGCCGCGAAGACTACGACTGGGCCAAGGCCCTGCTGGCCGAGCACGATCTGGTCAAGCGCTGCACGGTGTTCTTCTCACCCAGCAAGGGCGAGATCACCGCACGCCAGCTGGCCGACTGGATCGTCGAAGACCGGCTGCCGGTGCGCTTCCAGATGCAGTTGCATAAAATCCTGTGGAACGACGAGCCGGGCCGATGAGCCCAGGCAACGTTCCCTGATGTAACTCCGGCGCGGGACAGCGTGCTGGCTTTCCCCTCCCAACCGGATGTTTTTCCCATGAAGAAGGCAGTCGTGCTTCTCTCCGGCGGCATGGATTCAGCCGCCGTCATCGCCATGGCCCAGGAACAGGGCTTCGCCGTGCATGCCCTGAGCGTGCGCTACGGCCAGCGCCACACCTCCGAACTGGATGCCGCCGCCCGCGTGGCCAAGGCCCAGGGCGTGGTCGCGCACAAGACCGTGGACGTGGACCTGCGCAGCATCGGCGGCTCGGCGTTGACCGACGACATCGACGTGCCCGAGGCCGGCGGTGCCGGCATCCCGGTCACCTATGTGCCGGCGCGCAACACCATCATGCTGTCGCTGGCCCTGGGCTGGGCCGAAGTGCTCGGCGCCAATGACATCTTCTGCGGCGTCAACGCCGTGGATTACTCCGGCTACCCGGACTGCCGCCCCGAGTTCGTGGCCGCGTTCCAGGCGCTGGCCAACCTGGCCACCAAGTCGGGCGTGGAAGGCGCGGGCATCAAGGTGCATGCCCCGCTGCAGTTCCTCAGCAAGGGCCAGATCGTCAGCGAAGGCGTGCGCCTGGGCGTGGACTTCGGCCTGACCGTGTCCTGCTACAACGCCGATGCCAACGGCGCCGCCTGCGGCCACTGCGACGCCTGCCGCCTGCGCGCGCAGGGCTTCGCCGAAGCCGGCGTGGCCGACCCGACGCTGTACGCCTGATTGCACGGTAGAGCCGGCCGCTGGCCGGCTTCCCCAGTGGATGTGAACTTCCCTCGGTGGGTGCCAACCTTGGTTGGCACTGTGTGCCGGGCACGGTCCGGCGCTACCGCTGCTGCAACCACCCCGACGCCTCGATGAACGCCCGCACCGCCTCCGGATCGGCGTAATCCAACTCGATCATCCGCGCGATCCCCGCTTTCTCATCTGGCTGCCGCCGCATGTACTCCTGCGCGATGCGATACCCGGCGTAATACCCCACATCACTCACTCCGAACGGATTGCGGGCGCTGTTGTACAGCCAGTTGTCGAGGTTGTCCCCGTCCATCTCGGCGATGAAGCGTGTGCGGATTTCCGCCTCGTGCGCGGGCCCGTAGCTGTACAGCGGCAGCGCCGGCCGACGCCCGCTCAGCCGCTCGGCCACATACTCGGCCACCCCTTCGCGCACCGCATACTGCGCCAGGCTGCCGGTGGTCTCGCGCTGCTGCGTGTGCACGTATTCGTGCAGGTTGTTCTGCGCGTTGTTCGCACCCGGCCGGCTGTCATAGAAGATCCGCAGGCGGTCGCGGATCTTCTCCGGCAGCTCGCTCACGTCCACGCGCTCATCGCCCAGCGCCATCTCCGCGCCGATCAGCACCTTGTCGCCCAGCGTGGTGCCACCGGTGCGCAGCACGCCCACCGCATAGGTGATGGTGGCCGGGCGCAGGGCAGGGTAGAGCGCACGGAACGCGACAAGATCGCGTTCCAGCGTGGCACTGGCCCGCTGTGCGTTGGCGGTGAGCGGTCGTACCGAGGTCCAGAAGCGTGGCCAGGCCTGCATGGCCTCGGCGTATTCGCGGGCGGTGTAGTGGCGCACCTGCATCAGCGCATGCAGGCCGGGGCTGCCCGGATCGATGTAGCGCTGCTGGACCAGCGCCACCCGGCGCTCGGCATCGGGCTCGGAGCGCACTGCATCGTAGGTGGCCCAGAAGCGGGCAATGTCGTCGGTGACGACCTGGGACGGGGCGGCCAGGGCAGTGCAGGGCAGCAGCAGGGCGGCAAGCAGGCTGACGATCAGACGCATCCATGGCTCCGGGAGAGGATCATAGATGGGATGCGCCAGTGGCCCGAAAGGTTTAAGCCCGCTGGCCGGCATCCTCGCCACACCGGGGTTCCACGCGACCGGCCAAAATAGGGTAGAATGCCCACCCCGCCGAATGGCCGGGGCAGTGCAATGGGCCGTTAGCTCAGTCGGTAGAGCAGAAGACTTTTAATCTTTTGGTCGAAGGTTCGAATCCTTCACGGCCCACCAATTGCATCAACGACTTAGGCGCCCTTGCGGCGCCTTTTTCGTGCCTCCGGAAAAATTGCCGGAAAAATTAAGTGGTTCCACGCTCAAGTGCATTTCTCCTGCCAGGCGGTTGAACCAACGGCAGTTCATGGTCGTAGCGCTGCCGCATCGTTTCGGTGACGTGGCCGCCTGCAGCCTTGTTGTCGCCGTCCGTGATGCCCCGGTGCTTGAGGCCGTGTAGTGCGAAGCGCTCGCTTTTGGAGATCACACCGACGCGAACCGCTTCGGTAATGAAGCGCTGCCAAGCGCTGTCGAGGGCGGACTTGGTAATGGGGTCGCCTCCTCGCTCCACCAGCAAGAACCTGTCGCTGGCACGTAGCGGAACGGGGCGCACTCGGCCCTTGCGGTTCCAGATGCGGTGGCGCCGCGCCAGCAGCTGATCCCATGCTTCGATCATCGCTTCATCCCACTCCGTCACGTTGTCACGCGATCCTTTGCGGCGATTGCTATGCACCCCTTCGACCTGGCGGTGCGCGTCGGGGATGCCAGCTGTGCAGTCGGCGCTCCTGAATGAGTCGGCCACGCTGTTCCGCCGGAAGTACTACAACAACGGCTCCCACGCCGGTTACATCCTCTACATGACCGATCCGCAGCCGGAAGGGATGGACGTGGACGCATTGCGCGACGCGCTGCGGCAGTCGCGCGGGCCGGGCAATTTTAAGAACCTGTTCGTGCATTCGCCCAACGGCAAGAAGGACGGCCTGCAGGTGATTCCCGTCAGCGAGGTGGCGGCACGCGATGAGTTCGCCGGCATCAAGAGCGTGACCCGCGATGACATGCTGGCGGCGCTGCGCGTGCCGCCTCAGCTGCTGGGCATCGTGCCGCAGAACAGTGGTGGCTTTGGCTCGATCCGCGACGCGGCGGAAGTTTGGGCGGCGATGGAACTGGCACCGCTGCAGGCGCGGATGGCCGCGATCAACGAATGGCTGGGGCAGGAGGTTATCCGCTTCGACGCGTTCGCGATGCCAGAAGCTAGAAGCTAATCCACGCTGGGAAAAGGGCTGGGTCGGGCTGGCTTCTTCGTCCTGTACCTTTCGCGTGGTAATGCCTGAGTTCCTGTCGGGACCACATCGGACTCGGTCAGTCCTTTTAGAACCAAGGCCAATCAGGGATCTTGCGCTTATTATTGGCTGGCGAGAACGGGCGCGCACGCTTCCCCAGCAAGTGTGCGGCTGTTTTACCTCTGGGTGCGGGCATTACGGCGAAGCTCGTATGGCTAGGGGCTTGATCTAAGCCGGTTGAGGCTCGCTGGCGAATAATCAAGCGACGCTCTTTGTTGTACGAGACGCCATCTGCGAAACCTGATATCGCCAGCGTGGGATTATGCTTGTAGAGCCAAGCAAATCTCCTTCGTAGCCATCCCCTAATGAGTCTCACCAGCGCGTCGTCGGGCTTAACGCCGTCGCCTCGATATGGGGGCGTTTCGGTGATGAGGCCGATATTGATGCACAGTGCTAGTAGCTGAGTGCCGTAGAAGTTTGGTGTGCGGTCCAATTCGGTGATTGTCAGCCAGACCATCCTTGCGACCAATTCCTGCACTTCTGTGAACGCTCGTTCGGGTGCCTTACGTTTGAAGGGGTCAAATATTCCCGACCAGGCGATCCCGTAGCCAAAATGCCACGTCTCACCCGGAGGAGACGTCACATATGACGCCGCTAGCAGGATGTGATAAGCGACGCGCGCCAGATGTTGGATTGGATTGTGGTGCTCGCCTAGGCCTCGCCATTCCGAGATTTCCACACCTGTTTCACTGATCCTGTCGCTTACCTCTTTTACCAGCAGAATTAGCTCCCGCAGTATAGCTGCAGCGTCTTGGCGCCCGATCTGACCCGAGGCCAAGCTCAGACGGACCTGGCGAGGGGCCTCCTTTAGCACTTCAAATATATTGTTGACAGCGAAAGAATGCGTAAGCTGGCCCGTATCGGCCAACGCTATGTAGCTCCCGAGCGTCATGCCGGCTGCGCGGAAGAAAGCGCGCCATTGGGGCAATTGCCATTGCGAGATGTCCGGGGCGTTGTAGATGCCGGGCATCTGATCGAGTAAGACGACGTTACCGAATACGGTTCTTGTCACCGGCTGGGTGGACGATGCCGCGCCACGGGTCCAGTCTCTCACCTCTCGGTGTAGGAACGAGTCAGCCTCAGTCACGGCTGCGCTAAGAACGTTAGTGGTCAGAGAGTACGTTGCACGGCTGTTTACAGGCAGGCGGCATAGTTGCTCGTACAGCGCTGTCAGCAGTGCTGGGGATCGAGTGACAAGCACTGAGCAGACCATCGGGTCCGAGAGGAGCGATAGCAGCTGCTCAGCACTTGGCCGGCGCTGACTCAACAGGCGGACTATCGACGGCGCTGACGGTACCAGGGCGTCCGCCATCAGGGCGATATGGGCTTTGTCGCCACTTTTGATTTCTAGAAGCACCGCTCGCTGAAACCTGTCGGCGTTTCCTTCATTGAATTTGGGTGGACGAACGAAAGCAACTAATGCCCAGGTCATGAATGTGGCTAGGAAAGCCAATCCCAGTAGCCCTTGCCAGACCACCGGAGTAATCGGGCCCCACTCCCATACAGGCCATGCAGACGCGCGCCAAACGTCGGTGACAAGGGTGAGAAGCCCAATGATTCCCACGGCCGCGAAGGCTAGACGCCGGATGTCGTATCTGGCGGTTTCGACTCGGAAGCGATAGCGGTAGTCCACCGTGGTCCATGCCAGAACCATCAGTGCTAGCGCTGCGATGTACTCGGCAAACCCGAAGATCTTGGGGTCTGAGGGATTCAGCGTGAAGAAGTGCATTAGAGCCTCCATTCAGGCAAGTCTAGCCTACGGCTCCGCGTGTCCAGCACCAGCGCGATGCCCGTGCACCGCAGCCCGAGGCATGGCGCGCGCACTCGTCTCCCCGCCACGCCTGCGCACTTCATAGGGTGCTTTTTCTGCACTACCTGCGTAACGGCCCAGCACCGGCCCTGCATGGCGTTCTCCGGGCGTCGCCGGCACTGCTTGGCCCTGCGGTTCCCTGCGCTATAGGGGGTGTTTGCGGGGCGCCCGGTGCGTCCTCTGGCCACCTTCGGCCGTCGCCAATTTTTCAGGTGACCACGGGAAGGAGGTAACCAGGTAACACACGGCCCCAAAAGATAGGTAAGCGATTGATAGACAATAGAAAATGGTGGTTACCTTTTGGAGTGATCTGAGGTAATTTCCCGACTCCGATAAAGTAATGTCATTGATTTAAAAGGAAAATTTTTATCATTGATGTTACCTATTGAAAAGGTAATGGGATTACTCATAAGTTACCTTATTGTTACCTTCATATGCTTCATATAAGGCATTGATTCTATTGTTGAATTTTGCTGGTCTATCGGGGTGGTTACCTTTATTACCTCTTTCCCGTGGTCACCTCAAAATTCTCATCTAATCGGGTGTAACGCGGCCATCAGCATCCCCGTCGCCGCACACGCTCGCGCCTGCAGCCCGCTCCCTTGTCGCAGCCTTTGCGACGGCCAGCCGTATCCTCCCGCCATGCCGCTGCCCCCCGACTTCTACTGGACGACGCGCTCTGCCAGCTTTCCCAGCGACAACCCCGCGGTCATCGCTTTGAACGGTGTGTGGGTAGTGGCGCTGAGACAACGGGTAGTTGACGGGATCTGGATCGCCTGTCTCGACCGACAGCCTCCCAGGTGAGGTGCCGACAGTGACCGTGTGCGACGGGGTGTGGGTGGTGGCCACGTTCCAGCGCCTCGAGGACGGCAGCTGGCGGCCACCCTCGACCGGCATCGGAACGGACCACGCGGAACATCCCGCCGCTGCAGCAGCTACGAACAAGGGCGTGCCGGCTCTGAGATGTGGGGGGCCAGGCACGAGGCCTGGCTGCGCGATGACGCGTCGACCAGATCCTGCGATACCGCCAGGCGGTACGGGCGAACAAGCTGGCCACGGGCAGCATCGAGCCGCCTTTTGGCTGGATGGCGTAGGGATCTGCCGACCCCCCAGCACCTACAACTGAGACGAGCGACTGGCGAAGGTTCCATCCTACGAGCTTAAAAATGGCCACAGCCATCGTTGATGGCAAGCACTTCATTGGATCGCCCGCCATCGCCTGTCACAGTGCAGAGGCTAACTAACGCGTAGCCCTCGCTTTGGCAGCCTTCACGTTTAGTAGATGGCTGCGGAAGGCCGGATGGATCTCCCAGTGGGCAGCTTGGAGATTGTTCCAGTTTTCGTAGCGAACGAACTTGGGATCATCCGAGTAGTTTTTGTGAGCAAACCCTTTCGGCTTGGTCTTGTCCACGATGCGAGCGTTGACAAACCCCACTTCATGTAAAAGGGCCAATAGAGCGATGATGTGATCATCTCGGTTCTGCAACGTAGATCCTCGAAGTTGCATCTGTGCAATGCCCAGCGCCCTAGCGAGATGGTCTCGCAACTGTTCAAACCCCATCTCGAAATCGGAGGAATGGAAAGAGTCGATCAACTCTCGGACTGAAGGAAGATCGAGTGAGTACTCATTCGCGACGTCGTCGACCCTCTCGGAAGAGTAGATCGACATTGCGCGATCGGCGTCGTCATCACCGATCTTAGGGTGGGTGTTGTCCTCAGCCACCTCGATCATGCTCTTGATCAACTGCAAAGCATCACGTGGGCGCTCGCGAGCGGACTTCGCGATGAAGTCTGACCAGAGGCGGCGTTGTTTACTGCCTGGGAGCAGAACGTCCTGTCCCTCAAAGAACGGTGCATACGCATTGAGAGCCGGCACTTTCACCGTCTTCATTGCCTCCCGCATACGCCGTTCAATGATTTGGACAATCACTTCATCGCTGGCACGTAGCTGCACAGTAAGCGGACGGATATGATCCACCTGGTCTCGCTGTCCTGCGTTTTCATGCATCAACCTCGACCAGACACTGGATCGCAAGGTAACGATCGGCCGAACGGCGTTGCACTCCATGGCCAGTCGTCTGACCGCGAGAATCAATGCCCATATTTTGTTCAGCTGCTGGCGGTCATCAGGCGCTGCTATCTGATCCGTGTCATCTATCAACAAGAGGAACAGCTTCTCGCTCTTGCTCAACAAGTGGTCATTCAGCGCAGATGTCAAAGCCGCACTTGAATTCCTACCGCTGATGCGACTGAGCAACTTCTTTGTATCGATTTTGGTCACAGGCTCTGCGAACTCTCCGATCAGTGACACCGCCTTAGACACGATGTCTCCTGATGCGCCTCCTGACACAGCCTCGTTGTACAAGGTGGCACGACTGCCAACAAGCGGCAGGTAAGAAGCGATCTGTGAACCGATCTCAA
Organism: Stenotrophomonas sp. YJH_SMC_17; assembly: GCF_059371655.1. NCBI lineage: Bacteria > Pseudomonadati > Pseudomonadota > Gammaproteobacteria > Lysobacterales > Lysobacteraceae > Stenotrophomonas > Stenotrophomonas sp. YJH_SMC_17. The sequence continues at coordinate 162,912 of NZ_JCAFUU010000002.1, forward strand.
CAGCGACCGAACGCAGCAGCGTTTCATAAAAGAACCGCTTTAGCGTTGCCAAGTCAGTCGCGGTGGGGACGCCCGTGCCTACCAACTGATCTGGTCTCACGAGGACGCATGGCGTCTTAGACTCGACTGCCGCCTTCCTGAGCCATTCCGTGAGAGCAGACTTGCCTGCTCCTTTGTTACCCACCAACACGCGCATGCTACCCGGCTCCACGCCGCAGATCGAGGCGAGCTGTGCGGGGGTCACAAAGACGTCGTTGAGGAAGTTGCGATCGCCCTCAGTGGTACCGTGACGAACGTAGGGCAGCAGCTTAGGCAGATAGGACATCGGTCTCGGGTCCTTGAGCGCGTCAGAAGCGCGGGGCCCAATGCGCCAGCGCTCCGGCAAAATTACACGGCCCGCCTTGATATCTCAATGGTTCCACGCAGACCTGCCGGAAAAAAATCCCGCATAAGCTATTGTTTTAACGGCATAGTTAAGCTGTCTTTTAATCTTTTGGTCGAAGGTTCGAATCCTTCACGGCCCACCATTGCATTCAATGACCCAGGTCATTCAGAAAGGCACCGCAATGCGGTGCTTTTTTTTTGGCTGGCCAGGGCCTCTACTTCGGCCGCATTCCCTTGGCTTTCGCGGCCGCCGTGTCGGCAGCTTCTTGTGCGGCCGTCGCTGCCAAATTCGCGGACCGGACCGCCTCCGCTTGAGCTGCCTCGAAATCGGCTCGGCGCTGCGCGCTGATCCGGCGTTCCAGTTCTGAATATGCGACGTAGCTGTCCGGATACTTCGCAGCGCACGCTTGCTGCAGCAGCGGGATCGATTGGTCGGACAATCCCGGTTGGAGGTGGGCGAGCAGGCAGTCCGCATACGCTGCGGATGCTGGCGGAGTGCTGCTGGCCTGCGGTGAGGCGGCGGCAAGGGTGGTGGCGATCAATACACCCAACATGGGAACCTCCTTGTGGAAATGAGCGTGGCGGTGACCAGTCCGTGAGCCAAGGTGCGCGTTGCATGATCATCACCGACTCCATGGTGCTCCAGTTCCGGTGGATCGGCAAAGTGCCGCGAACGACAGTGCCTCCGGCGGTCTATGCTCAGCACTTTCTCAGAATGGGCCATCCCATGCGCTTGATCGTGCTGTCGCTGTTGTTGTCCACCGTCTCCGCTACACCACTGATGGCCGCGGAACCGGCGCCGTCCGCACAATCAGCGGCCGCAACCCCGCTGGTGATCGGCGAAACCTTCACCATCGAATCGAAGGCGCTGGGCGAGACCCGCCGCATCAACGTCTATCGCCCGCAGCCGTGGGGCCTGGATCCGAAGGCGCCGCTGCCGGTGCTCTACATGCCTGACGGCGGCATCGGCGAGGATTTCCTGCATGTGGCCGGGCTGGTGCAGGTGCTGAGTGGCAACGGCAGCATGCGCCCGTTCCTGCTGGTCGGCATCGAGAACACCGAGCGCCGCCGCGACATGACCGGCCCCAGCAAGGACCCGCAGGACCAGAAGATCGCGCCGCGCATCGGTGGCTCGGCGGCCTACCGCGCGTTCCTGCGCGATGAACTGATGCCGCAGGTGCGCCAGCGTTACCCGACCACCGACGAGCGCGCGTTGATCGGCGAGTCGCTGGCCGGGCTGTTCGTGGTCGAAACGTTGCTGCAGGAACCGACGCTGTTCAACAGCTACATCGCGCTGGACCCCAGCCTGTGGTGGAACCGGGGCACCATGCTGGCGGGCGCGGCCAAGCAGCTGCCGGCAGTGACGCGCGCACAGCCGCGCGTGTTCCTGGCCAGCAGTGGGCAGCCGGAGCTGGCTGCGTCCGCCGCGCAGTTGGCCACGCTGCTGCAACAGGCGTCGCCGTCGCCGCTGGTGAAGTACCTGCCGCTGCCGGAGGAAACTCACGCCACGATCTATCACCCGGCCGCATTGCAGGCGCTGCGCACGCTGTTCCCGGCGCCGCCGCCGGCCTCGCCGTAAACCGAAGGATTGGCGTGCAGCCGCATGCCATGTGAGGATGCGGCAGCGGCGCCATCCGGTGCGCCGCCCGTAACGGGAGCGTGTGGATGCAGCGTGTGCGTGGATGGAGTGTGGCGGCCTGCCTGGCCGTCAGTGGCTGTGCGATGTCGGTGGCGCCACCGGCAACGCAGAGTGAAGCGAAGGAGAGCCCGGCCGCCGCTGTGTCGGGCGTGGTATTGCCGGATACCGAAGCGCTGCGTGTGCACGATCCGGTCGGCCGCGATTATCCGGTCTGGGTGGCATTGCCGGCCGACTACGCCGCACATCCGGAAAAGAACTATCCGGTGCTGTACGTGACCGACGCGCTGTACAGCTTCCCGCTGGTGCGCAGCGTGCGCAACATGGTGGGCCAGAAGGGCGTCAACCTCGAGGATTTCATCCTGGTCGGGCTGCCTCCGCAGGAGGGCCTGACGTCCAAGCAGAGCCGCTCGCGTGATTACACGCCCAGCGACCCGGCGCGTACCGATCCGCGTGACTACAGTGATGACGTCAGCTACGGCGGCGCAGCGCACTACCGCGATTTCCTCGCCGAGCAGGTGCTGCCGATGATCGATGCGCGCTACCGCACTGATCCGGCGCGGCGTGCCTATGCGGGGCATTCCTATGGCGGCCTGTTCGGCGCCTATGTGCTGACCACGCGCCCGGACATGTTCCGCACCTACATCCTGTCCAGTCCGTCGCTGTGGTTCGACGACCATCGGGTGCCGCGCATGCAGGCCGAGGCCAAGGCGCCGGCGCAGCCGACCACGGTGGTGCTGTCGGTGGGCAGCTTCGAGACGGTCAAGCCCGAACCGCGTTATTTCACCCGCAACGACATGCTGCGCCACAACGCCGAATTCGCCGAGCAGCTGCGCAACAGTGGGCGATCCTTGAAGGTGGAGAACATGGTGATCGATGACGAGGACCACTTCACCGTTTACCCGGACATGATCACCCGCGCGCTGCTGAAGGTGTTCCCGGGTACCGGGCCGTACAGCAGCGGTTGATGGAGGATTCCATCCACGCCATAGTGGATGAGTGCATCAGGCTGCCTGCGCATCCGGCCCGGTCAATACGCCGACATCGGCATGCCGGAAGCACAGACGGATGGCGTCGAGCAGCTCGCTCATGTTGTAGGGCTTGGGCAGGAAATGGATGCCGTCGCGCAGCTGCGGCAACACCTGGTGCTGGTCCATGCCCGAGGTCACCAGGATCGGCAGGTGCGGGTACAGCCCGCGTACCTGGTTGGCAGCTTCAATACCGCTGATCGCACCCAGGTTGACGTCAGTGAACAGCAGGTCGAAACGCTCTCCAGCGGCCAGCAGGCCCAATGCTGCTTCGGCGGAGCTCACGCCCACCACGTGGCAGGCCTGGCTTTCCAGCGCAAGACGGCTCAGCTCGCGGGTTTCCTCGGCGTCCTCGATCAGCAGGACGCGGGGTTCAACGTGGCGCTTGGACAGCAACATGACGCTACAGCTCCGGAAAGCAGCAATGAAAAGGCGCGCAAGTATGCGCAAGCCGGGGGTGATCCCGGCGTGCACGCCAGGCTAAGCGGGCGTTACAGCGGGCGTGGGCGTCGCCGGCGTACCTGCCAGGCCAGCACCGCCACGGCCAGCAGCGCGGTGCCGATGCGCAGGCTGGTGGCCTGCCAGCCGAGCGCGACGGTGTCATCCAGGCTGAATACATTCCAGGCCAGGTTCATCGATACGTGCAGCACCAGGCCACACCACAGGGTGTCGCCGTCCAGGTGATCCAGCCAGGCGAAGATGAAGCCGCCCAGGGCAATCACCGCGCCGACGAACAGGGCGGTCACGCCACCGTCGAAGCCGCCGAAGCCCAGCCAGTGCACCCAGCCGAACAGCAGCGCCTGCGGCAGTGCCAGCACGGCCCATGGGCCACGAATGAGCTTCACCAGCAGTACGAAACCGAGGCCGCGGAACAGCACTTCTTCGGCCAGTGGGAACAGCCCGGCGAGCATCGTTGCATCCAGGGCGGTCAGTGCGGTGTTGGGCGTGCCCAGTAGCGCCAAGCCCAGCCAGCACGGCAGGCTGGCCAGCAGCACCCACATCGGGCCACGCCAGCCGTTGCTGTGCAGCCCCAGGCTGGCCATCAGACCCATCCCGCGTGGACGCAGCAGCGCGGCCAGCAGCAGGGCCAGCAGCACCGCCAGTGCGTTGTCGAGCAGGCTGCCGCCATAGGCAATGGGCAAGGCGGGAATCGGCGTGCCTGCGGCCACCGCGATATCGCGCAGATTCAGGCCAACGCCGACGCCGAGCAGCGCCAGCACCCATCGCACGGCGTTGGCCAGGCGGGAAAGAATGGTCATGCGCGCACTCCCCGCGGAACCAGCGTGCAGTGTGAAAGGTGGCGAGGGACGCCGGCACGCGCCGGAAGTCCCTGTGCCATCGGTCATGCGTTGCCGCACAGTCATCGCGGTGCAGGTACAGTCGATGCCAGACTGACAGGAGCAATGCCGATGCTGTGCCCCGTGTGCAAGACCCAGACCCTGCAGATGGCCGAGCGCCATGGCATCGAGATCGACTATTGCCCAAGCTGTCGCGGTGTGTGGCTGGATCGTGGCGAGCTGGACAAGATCATCGAGCGCGCCGGCGCGGGTGCAGCGGTGCCGCCGCCCGCCGCGGTGCAGTCGCAGCCAGCTGCCGCGCCGCCGCCGGTGATGCACCGTGACACCCGCCATCTGGGCCAGCGCTACGAGGACAACCGTGGCCAGCAGTACGGTCACAGCTACAAGAAAAAGAAGAAGGACAGCTTCCTGTCGGAGCTGTTCGACTTCTAGCCGCTTCGCTCTTTGTAGCGTCGAGCCACGCTCGACGCTACGGGAGCCGCATGATCACGGCCGGCGCAGGATGAACTCGCGATCGCGGGTATCGCCGACGATGAAGTCGTACTCGCCCACTTTGCTGCAGCCATAGCGTGCGTAGAAGCGCTGCGCGCCGAAGTTTTCTTCCCATACGCCCACCCACAGGGTGCGGCGCTGCGGTTGGTCCAGCCACTCCATGAACGCCTGCATCAGGCGCGCGCCGTGGCCGCCGTTCTGGTAGTCGGCCAGGATGTAGAAACGCTTCAGTTCAATGTCGCCCTCGCGGGCCTCGGCATGCGGCAGGGTGTTGGCACCGGCGGCCAGGTAGCCGACCACGGCGTCGCCGTCCGTCAGCAGCCAGATGGCACTGCGTGGGTCGGACAGTTCGATGCGCTGCGGTTCGCTGCTGTAGTGCGCCTGCAGGAAATCGTGCAGTTCCTGCGGCGGATACGAGTCGCCCCAGGTTTCGTTGTAGGTGGCGATGGCGGTGGCCGACAACGCGTCGACGTCGGCAAGGGTGGCGCGGCGGATCTGCAGCGACATGGCGGGGCCTGCAATGGAACGAGGCGCAGTGTAGCCGGCCCCGGCGGCTGCCGGGGCTGGCGCTTGCTCACGATCCGCTGCTCAGAACCACATCCGCACGCCGGCCACCCAGCGCGTGTCGCGCGCGTGGTCGCCAGCATAGTCGGCGGTGTCGCCGAAACTGCGTTCGTGGCTGATGCCGATGTACGGAGCAAAGCGGCGGCTGAACTCGTAGCGCAGGCGCAGCCCGGCCTCGACCTTGTTCAGGCCGCGGCCGATGCCGTACTCCGGTTCATCCTTGGCCGCGACGGTGGATTCCAGCAGCGGCTGCAGGATCAGGCGGTTGGTCAGCAGAACGTCGTACTCGACTTCGGCCTTGGCCAGCACCTGGCCACCGGAGCCCATGTACAGCGTGGCCGAACTTTCGAACTTGTACGGCGCCAGGCCCTGGATGCCGATTGCCGCCCAGGTGCGCGAGTCGGCGGGGCGGAAGTCCTGGCGCACGCCGACCAGCACGTCCCACCACGGCGACACGCTACGGCCGTACAGGGCCTCCAGCGATGACGACTCGGTGCGGCCCTGGCTGCGTTCACCATCGGTGCGCAGCCACAGGCGGTTGATGTTGCCGCCGATCCAGCCGGTGGCTTCCCAGGCCTGGCCGTTGCTGCTCTTGCCATCCCAATGCTCAAGCCGGTCGATCAGCAGCAGGCTGTTGATCTCCGGCGCGTGCTCCATCGCGCCATGCGCGATCGGCGGGAAGGCGGCGGCGCGGTCGGCGTCGGTCGGGACCGGGATCGGCTCGCGTGGTTCGGTCGGCGCGGGCGCGCCGTGACCCATGGCGGCGTGGTCCATCGTTGAATGATCCATCGCGGAATGGTCCATCGCCGCCGGCTGCATCGCGCCGTGTTCGATCTTCGAGTGATCCATGGTCGAGTGGTCCATCTTCGAATGATCCATCTGCAAATGATCGACCGGTTCGATCGCGGACGTCGCAGTCTTCGCCGGCGCGTCCATCGTGCCCATGTCATGCCCGGCATGCGATTGCGCGAACACCGGCAGTGCGGTGGCCAGGCCCAGCGCCAGCAGGCTGGGGGAAAACAGTGAGCGCCTCATTCTTCGATCCTCACTTCGCGCATCATGCCCGCTTCCATGTGGTACAGCAGATGGCAGTGGTAGGCCCAGCGGCCGAGGGCATCGGCGCGCACGCGGTAGCTGCGGCGGGTGCCGGGTGGCATGTCGATGGTGTGCTTGCGGACCTGGAATTCCTCCTGCGCGTTTTCCAGGTCGCTCCACACGCCGTGCAGGTGGATCGGGTGCTGCATCATGGTGTCGTTGACCAGCACGATGCGCATGCGCTCGCCATAGTTCAGCCGAAGTGGCTCGGCGCTGGCGAAAGGGATCCCGTCGAACGACCAGGAGAATTTCTCCATGTGACCGGTCAGGTGCAACTCGACTTCGCGGCTGGGCTCGCGACCATCCGGGTCTTTGAAAAGGCTGCGCATCGCGCCGTAGGTCAGCACCTGGCGGCCGTTCTCGCGCAGGCCGATGCCGGGGTCGTCCAGCTTCGGCTCGGTGGCCGAGCTCTGCATGTCCACCAGCGGATTGTTGCGCTCGCTGGCCGGGTGCTTTGGCGCCTTGCTGGCGGCATCACCGCCGCCGTGCGCACCGTGTCCCATGCTGGCGCCGCAGCCGCCTTCCATGCCCTTCATCGCGGCCATGCCGTGGCCACCATGGCCACCCGCGCCCATGTCATGACCCATGTCGCTCATCGTCAGCAGCGGGCGCGGGTCGCGTGCAGGGATCGGCGCCTGCAGGCCGTGGCGTACCGCCAGCGTGCCGGCGGCAAAGCCGGTGCGGCCCATGTCCTGGCAGAAGATGGTGAACGCGTCCTGGCCGCTGGGTTCGACCAGCACGTCGTAGGTTTCGGCCGGGGCGATGCGGAACTCGTCGATGCTGACCGGATGGATGTACTGGCCGTCGGCGGCCACCACGGTCATCTTCAGGCCGGGGATGCGCACATCGAAGTAGGTCATCGAGGCGCCGTTGATGAAGCGCAGCAGCACCTTCTCGCCGCTGCGGAACAGCCCGGTCCAGTTGCCGGCCGGGGCGGTGCCGTTCATCAGGTAGGTGTAGGTGTGCGCATTGATGTCGGATATATCGGTGGGCGTCATCCGCATCCGGCCCCACATGCCGCGGTCGGACAGCGCGGCAGACCAGCCGTCGCGCTTCACGTCACGCAGGAAGTCCGGCAGGGTGCGCTTGTAGTAGTTGTCGTGCTCGGCGAGCTTCTTCATGCGCCGGAACAGCGCGCCCGGATCCATGTCGGTCCAGTCCGACAGCAGGATCACGTGTTCGCGGTCGTGGTGGTACGGCGCCGGTTCGGCCGGGTCGATGATCAGCGCGCCGTACAGGCCGGCCTGCTCCTGGAACATGGAGTGACTGTGATACCAGTAGGTGCCCGACTGCTTGAGGTCGAAGTGGTAGTGAAAGGTCTCGCCGGGGCCGATGCCGTTGAAACTCAGGCCGGGCACGCCGTCCATGTTGGCCGGCAGCAGGATGCCGTGCCAATGGATCGAGGTCGGGTGGCGATCGAGCGTGTTGCGCACGAACAGATCCACGGTCTGGCCTTCGCGCCAGCGCAGGATCGGTGCCGGCAGCGATCCGTTGACGGTGATCGCCGGGCGCGTGCGGCCGGTGAAGTTGGCCAGCGATTCGCCGATGGACAGTTCCAGGCGGGTATCGCTGAGTACGGCAGGGGCGCCGGCCAGGCGCGGGGTGGCGCGGGCGGCGGCCAGCGCGCGCTGCGGCACGCCGACGGCGGCGATGCCGGCAACCACGCCGCCGGCAGCCAGGCCTTGGACGAACAGGCGACGCGACGGCAGGGGCGGGGCGCCCGGGCCGGGGGGAATGCGGGTATTCATGAGGTGACTCCAGACACGGAAAAACGCCGGCAAGCCGCCGGCTCCGGTGCGCAGCGCGCACAGTGCATGGGGAATCAGCCGATGGGAGGGCGCGAAATCGGCGGCATCGGCGGCGCCGGGCGGCCAGTGGCCGGCATCGGCTGGGGGACCAGCGACAGGCCCGGGCCCGTCAGGTGCGGCAACGGCTGCACCACCAGCAGCGGGTGCTGCGCGCAGCTGCGCACGCAGTCCTTGATCTGGCAGTGGGCGTCGTGCGCGGGTGCCTTGGCCTGCGGGGCTTCATCGGCCTGCATGCCAGCGTGGTGATGGCAGTCGGCATCGCCGCCCTCAACGCTGGCCGCAACCGCGTGTGCCATCCGGCCCATGTCCTCGTGTCCGCTGGCCATGGCCGCGTTCAGCCCGTTGAGCAACAGGCTGAGCATGAGCACGACGCGGAGCAGGGTCGAGGCGAGGGACATGGCGTCAATTTAGCCGCAAGTGCGCGCGGATGCACTTCTTGCTGAATGGACGGTTCAAGATTGGAGCGGCACCCATGTGGAGCCGGGCCCACGCTCGGCTGCTTCTGCGCGAACAGCGGCCGAGCGTGGGCTCGTGGGTGCCCGCGCGCCGTTGGGGGCATGCCAGGCGGGCGCGCAGCGCGGCACCGCGTTACCGTCAGCCCTCTTCGCGCACGATCTCCACCAGGCGCGGGCCGTAGCGGCTCAGCTTGGTGCCGCCGATGCCGCCGACCCGTGCCAGTTCATCCAGGCTGGTCGGGCGCTGTTCGGCGATGTTGCGCAGGGTGCTGTCGTGGAAGATCACGAAGGCCGGCACGTTCTGCTCGCGCGCCAGTTCGGCGCGCAGGCCGCGCAGGGCGTTGAACAGGGCCAGATCCTGCGGCAGCACCGACAGGCCGGTGCGCTGGGTACTGCGCTCGCGCCCGCTGCTGCCGCTGGCCGGATCACGGCGCATGCTGATCTGGCGGCGGCCGGTCAGCACGTCGCGGCTGGCATCGGTCAGGCGCAGGCCACCGTGGCCCTCGCTGTCCACTTCCAGCAGGCTGGCGGCGACCAGCTGGCGGAACACGCTGCGCCAAGTGCGCGCATCGAGGTCGCGGCCGATCGCATAGGTGCTGAGCTTGTCGTGGCCCTGCTGCTTGATCTTCTCGTTCTCGCTGCCGCGCAGGATGTCGATCAGGTGGCCGACGCCGAAGCGCTGGCCGCTGCGGTAGACGCAGCTCAGCGCCTTCTGCGCGGGGATGGTGGCATCCCAGGCGGCGGGCGGGGTCAGGCAGTTGTCGCAGTTGCCGCAGGGCCGGGGATAGGTCTCGCCGAAGCCGGCCAGCAGCACCTGGCGGCGGCACTGCATGGATTCGCAGTAGCCCAGCAGGTGGTCGAGCTTGGACCGCTCCAGCTGCTTGCGCTCTTCGCTGGCTTCGGACTGCTCGATCATCTGCTTGAGCAGCACCACGTCGCCCAGCCCGTAGCACAGCCAGGCCTCGGCGGCTTCGCCATCGCGGCCGGCGCGGCCGGTTTCCTGGTAGTAGCCTTCCATCGACTTGGGCAGGTCGGTATGCGCGACGAAGCGCACGTCCGGCTTGTCGATGCCCATGCCGAAGGCGATGGTGGCGCACATGACGATGCCGTCCTCGCGCAGGAAGCGGCGCTGGTTGTTCGCGCGCACTTCCGGCGGCAGGCCGGCGTGGTAGGGCAGGGCATTGAAGCCCTGGCCGCAGAGGAATTCGGCGGTTTCCTCGACCTTGCGCCGCGACATGCAGTAGACGATGCCGGCCTCGCCACGGTGGCCGCGCAGGAAATCGGTCAGCTGCTTGCGGGCATTGTCCTTCTGCACCACGGTGTAGCGGATGTTGGGGCGGTCGAACGAGCTGACGAAGTGGCGGGCCTCGGCCAGGTCCAGGCGCTCGGCGATCTCGCGCTGGGTGGGCGGGTCGGCGGTGGCGGTGAGGGCGATGCGCGGAATGTCCGGCCAGCGCTCGTGCAGGACGGTCAGCTGGCGGTATTCGGGGCGGAAATCGTGGCCCCACTGCGACACGCAGTGCGCTTCGTCGATCGCGAACAGGGCGATGTGGCTGCGCGACAGCAGCGACAGGAAGCGGCCGGTCAGCAGGCGCTCGGGCGCGACATAGAGCATGTCCAGCTCGCCGGCGAGCAGTTCGCGCTCGACGCGGCCGGCGGTTTCGGCGTCCAGGGTCGAATTCAGGTACTCGGCGCGCACACCCAGCTGGCGCAGAGCCTCGACCTGGTCCTGCATCAGCGCGATCAGCGGCGAGATGACGATGCCGCAACCGTCACGGAGCAGGGCTGGCACTTGGTAGCACAGCGACTTGCCGCCGCCAGTGGGCATGAGGACGAGTGCGTCATGTCCGGCAGCCACGTGCTCCACGATGTCCTGCTGCGGACCACGGAAATCGTCGTAACCAAAGACGCGTTGGAGCAGGTCGTGCGCGGGACGGGAAGCCATCCGGCTAGTTTACCCCGGCGGGGGAGTCGGCAGGGCTGCGCCCTGCACCTGCTACGAGTCAGAGCAACGTCAACGTCAAAGGCGACAGCCTGCTCTGGGCTGTCTGCTGGCTGGGCACGGCGGTGTGGGCTTGCAGGACACGCCGTAAACCCATCCATGGGGGCTCGATGGCGCCATCCATGGCGCCAACCGTCCTGCAAGCCCACACCGCCCCACCCCCGACAGATCGCCAGTGACGGTGGGGCCATCCACGCGATGCGTGGATCAAAATCCATCGAATCGAATATTTCGAGATCGAAACGAAAAGAGCCGAGCATGGCTCGGCTCTACAAGGGCAGGCAGGCCGCGGGAAACTGTCGAAGGCGGGGTGGGTCCGGTTGCGGGGGCGTGAGCGCCATGGATGGCGCGACCGAGCCTCCATGGACGGATTCACGGCGTCCCCCGCAACCGGCCCCACCCCGCCAACCCCACAGGAAGCCAGCTTTTGCTTCGGCCGTTGCTGTGGCAGTTGCCGTTGCCTGGGCCTCTGCGGGTGCAGGGCGCAGCCCTGCCGCCCCCCCCAAAAAACCCTTACTGGAGCAGGGAACGCAGCATCCAGGCGTACTTCTCGTGGGTCTGCAGGCGCTGGGTCATCAGATCCTCGGTCGGGGCGTCGTCACCCTTGGCGGCCACGTCCAGCACTTCACGTGCCGTACGGCAGACCGCTTCGTTGGCGACCACCAACTGGCGTACCATTTCACGCCAGTCCGCACTGTCGGTCAGGCCCGGTTCCTCGGCGATCGAGGTCAGCGCAGCGAATTCCCGGTAGGAGCCCGGGGCATTGAAGCCCAGCGCGCGGATGCGCTCGGCCACGTCGTCCAGTGCCGCCCACTGCTCGGTGTACTGCGTTTCGAACATGGTGTGCAGCGAGTTGAACATCGACCCGGTCACGTTCCAGTGGAAGTTGTGCGTCTTCAGGTAGAGCGTGAACGCATCAGCCTGGAAGCGCGACAGACCGTCGGCGATCTTCTTGCGGTCGCCCTGGGTGATCCCGATATCGATGTTCGGCGCCGACGGTGCCGCCGCTGCAAGCTTCTGCTTGCCGGTCTTGGCCTTGGTCGTGCTCTTGGTCTTCGCCATGGGGTTCCTCCTTGTGGAATCGTTGGCCTTCACAATAAACCGGTCGTGATGACTGGTCGCTTTCAAAGTTTTGAACGAACCGATTGATGAACTCTATCGATAAAAATCCATCGCCCCGCCTGCGCCAACAGCGCGCCGCCATCAACGGCGCCATGAGCCGCGACCGGGGCCGTTTGCTGGGAATGCTCTCGCGGTGCCAGGCCAAGCCACAGGATGCGGCGCTGGCCGCCACCTTCGAGCAGGCCTTGCAGGCGTCGGTGCAGCGCCGGCAGGCGCGGGCGCAGCAGCAGCCGTCCATTACTCTGGACCCGCAGCTGCCGATTGCGCGTGAAGCCGACGCGATCATCGAACTGATCCGCGACCACCAGGTGGTGGTGATCGCCGGTGAAACCGGCTCGGGCAAGACCACCCAGCTGCCGAAACTGTGCCTGGCCGCAGGCCGTGGCCAGGCCGGCATGATCGGCTGCACCCAGCCGCGACGGATTGCCGCACGTGCGGTGGCCAGCCGCGTGGCGCAGGAACTGCAGAGCGAACTGGGCCAGCTGGTCGGCTACCAGGTGCGCTTCAACGACAAGGTCAGTGACGACAGCCGCATCAAGTTCATGACCGACGGCATCCTGCTGGCGGAGATCGCCAGCGACCGCTGGCTGTCGAACTACGACACGATCATCGTCGACGAAGCGCACGAACGCAGCCTCAACATCGACTTCCTGCTGGGCTACCTGAAGCAGCTGTTGCGCAAGCGCCCGGACCTGAAGCTGATCGTGACGTCGGCCACCATCGACACCGAGCGCTTCGCCCAGCATTTCGACAATGCGCCGGTGATCAGCGTTGAAGGCCGTACCTACCCGGTGGAAGTGCGCTACCGCGCGCTGGAAGGCGAGGGCGAAGACCAGGGCGAGCGCACGGTCAACGATGCCATCGTGTCGGCCATCGACGAGATCACCCGTCTTGATTCGCGCGGCGACGTGCTGATCTTCCTGCCGGGCGAACGCGAGATCCGCGATGCGCACCAGTCGCTGGAGCGCCGCAAGTACCGAAATACCGAGGTGCTGCCGCTGTACGCGCGCCTGTCCAACCAGGACCAGGACCGCGTGTTCAACCCCGGCCCGAACCGGCGCATCGTGCTGGCCACCAACGTGGCCGAAACCTCGCTGACGGTGCCGCGCATCCGCTACGTGGTCGATCCGGGCTTCGCCCGCGTCAAGCGCTACAGCCCGCGCAACAAGCTGGACCGCCTGCACATCGAGCCGATCTCGCAGGCCAGCGCCAACCAGCGCAAGGGTCGCTGTGGCCGTATTGCCGAGGGCATCTGCTACCGCCTGTACGCCGAGGCCGATTTCCAGGCGCGGCCGGAGTTCACCGATCCGGAAATCCGCCGCTCCAGCCTGGCCGGGGTGATCCTGCGAATGCTGCAGTTGGGCTTGGGCCGCATCGAGGAGTTTCCGTTCCTGGAAGCGCCGGACGAGCGTGCAGTGGCCGACGGCTGGCAGCAGCTGACCGAACTGGGTGCGATCGACGCCGAGCGGCGCATGACCACCATCGGCAAGCAGATGGCACGCCTGCCGGTGGACGTGAAGCTGGCGCGCATGCTGGTGGCCGCGCAGGCCGCCGGCTGCCTGCGGCCGATGCTGGTGATCGCCTCGTTCCTGGGCATCCAGGATCCGCGCGAACGCCCGCCGGAGGCGCGCGGTGCGGCCGACAGCGCGCATGCGCAGTTTGCCGATGGCCGCTCCGAATTCGTCGGCGTGCTGCGCCTGTGGGATGCCTACCGGCAGGCCCACGAGGACCTGACCCAGTCCAAGCTGCGTGATTGGTGTGGTCGCCACTTCCTCGGCTTCCTGCGCATGCGCGAATGGCGCGAACTGCATCGCCAGCTGCGCCTGTTGTGCGAGGAACTGGGCTGGAAGGAAGAGGCTGTCGATGCGTCGATGGCACCCTTGCTGGCCGGCAGCAGTGCGCCGGCCCCGGCGCGTGATGACGCGGCCGCAGTAAAGGCCACCCGCGGCCAGTTGCACCGTGCTGCACGCCTGGCCCGCGAAGGCAAAGCGGACGCGGCCCCCGCACCGGTGGCGGTGCGCGCGCAGAAGGAACAGGCGCCCGCCGGAGGCGGCTTCAGCGAACGCGTGCGCGCCGCCGCCTACCAGACCCTGCACCGGGCGCTGGTGGCGGGCCTGCCGACGCAGATCGGCCACCGCACCGAAAAGGGCGATTTCCAGGCACCGCGCCAGCGTCGCTTCCTGCCATTTCCAGGTTCGGCGCTGTCCAAGCGGCCGCCGCCGTGGCTGCTGGTGGCCAACCTGCTGGATACGCAGAAGGTGTGGGGCATGACCCTGGCCGCCATCGAACCGGACTGGGTGATCGCCGAGCTGCCGCACCTGTTGCTGCGCAAGCATTTCGATCCGCACTGGTCGCGCGCACAGGGCCAGGTGCTGGCGTCCGAGCAGATCAGCCTGTTCGGCCTGGTGCTGGCGCCGAAGAAGCCGGTGCACTACGGCCGCATCGAACCCGTTGAAGCGCACGACATCTTCGTGCGCCAGGCGCTGGTGACCGGGGAGATCAACACCCGCGCCAGCTTCGTGGCCGACAACCAGAAGCTGCTGGAAGTCGCGCGCGAGGAAGAGGCCAAGCTGCGCCGCGCCGGAATCGTTGCCGACGAGGACTGGCAGGCACGCTGGTACCTGGACCGCGTACCGCCGCAGATCCATTCGGCCGCGGGCCTGGATACCTGGTGGAAGGGACTGGCGCCGGAACAGCGCAAGACCCTGCACTGGTCGCTGGCAGACCTGCTGCCCGGCGAGGGCAGCGAGCAGGAGCGCTACCCGAAGTACCTGGCGCTGGGCCAGGCGCGCTTGCCGTTGCACTACCGCTTCGAGCCGGGTGCCGACGATGACGGCGTGACCCTGGACGTGCCGCTGCACCTGCTCAATGCACTGGATCCGGTGCAGCTGGGCTGGCTGGCGCCGGGCTTCGTGGCCGACAAGGCCTCGGCACTGATCCGCAGCCTGCCCAAGGCGATGCGCCGCAACTACGTGCCGGCGCCGGATTTCGGCCGCGCATTCTACGAGGCGTTCCCGCAGCCCAGCGCCGACGCCATCACCGGCGAACTGGCGCGTTTCCTGTCACGCGCGACCGGCGCCACGGTGACCGCGCTCGATTTCGAACCCGGCTCGATCGAACCGCACCTGCACATGAACCTTCGCCTGCGCGACGAGCAGGGCAAGGTGCTGGCCACCTCGCGTGACCTGGACGCGCTGCGCGCAAGGTTTGGTGGCCGTGCCGGTGATGCCTTCGCGGCGCGTGCCGGGCGCGAGATGGCGGCCGATGGCCTGCGCACGTTCCCGGCCACGCCGATTCCGCTGCAGGTGCCCGGTGAAGCCGGCGTTCCGGCCTACCCGGCGCTGCTGGACGAGGGCGACAGCGTGGCGTTGCGCATCTTCGCCGACCGCCAGCAGGCACAGGAGGCGCACCCGCTGGGCGTGCGTCGCCTGTTGGAAATCGCCCTGGCCGAGAAGGTCAAGCAGGCACGCAAGCAGCTGCCAGTGGGTGCCAAGACCGGTCTGCTGTATGCCGCGATCGAATCGCAGGAACGCCTGCGCGGGGACCTGGTCGATGCAGCGATGAACGCGGTGCTGGCCGAAGGCCTGGACGACATCCGCGATGCGGCGGCGTTCGAGCAACGCCGCGAGCATGCCGCCAAGGCCCTGTTCGGTGAGGCCATGTCGCGGCTGAAGCTGGCCGAAACCATCCTGGCACTGGTAGCGGAACTGAAGCCGATGCTGGAAGCGCCGTTGATGGGCTGGGCGCGCGGCAACCTGGACGACATGGAAGCGCAGCTGGCCGGCCTGATCCATCCCGGCTTCCTGCGCGATACGCCGGCAGATGCGCTGGCGCAGTATCCGCGCTACCTGAAGGCGATGATCCTGCGCACCGAGCGTGCCAAGCGTGATCCGCCGCGTGATCAGGCGCGCATGCTGGAACTGCATCCGTTCCTGGAGGCGCTGGAGGTGGGCGAGCAGCAGGGGCTGCGCGATCGCCCGCAATGGCAGGCCCTGCGCTGGGATCTGGAAGAACTGCGGGTATCGCTGTTCGCGCAGGAGCTGGGAGCACGCACCGGCATCTCGGCCAAGAAGCTGGCGCAGCGGGTGACGGCACTGCGCCAGGCCTCGTAATCCCGGCCCGACCCCGCCGGAACGATGACCGGCGGGGTGCGGTGGAATGTCATCCACGCGTGGCGTGGATCTACTACTTGGTACGCTGAACCTTCGGCTGGGTGTTGACGCCGTCGACCTTCATGTACCAGACGCCCATCACGCCGGGCTTGATGCTGACCCTGGGCGACTGCTTGCGCACGCCGACGACACTGGTGGCGTCGGTCTGTTCCCACTCCTGGCCGTTGTCCAGCACGTAGACGCGGCCCTTGCTGAAGCCGCGGAATTCGCCCTGCAGCACGCCGGTGATCGGCTCGTTGCTGCCGAAGTCGAAGAAGCCGCGGTTCTTCACGATCACTTCCTGGCGGCCTTCCTCGCGCGCCTGTTCGCGCACTGCTGCCACCGCCTCGGTGGTTGCCGCTTCGACCTTGCCCTGCAGCCAGCGGTTGAGCGTGGCCAGTTCCTGTGCGCTCAGCTTGTCCAGACCGGCCGCCTTGAATTCGGTGGGCGACATCTGCTGTTGCAGGTCACCGCCGACCACGCGCTGTGCCAGCGCAGGCGTCGACAGGGACAGCAGCAGCGCGGCGCAGGCCAGCAGCCGTGGGCGGAAATGCGGGGCGATCGAGGGCATGGCGGGACTCTCCAGGGTTTGCCGGCGAGTGTAGCGGCATGTCTTCATGCCGGGTGATGGTGGCCGTGGTGATTGTCCCTGAACGACGCCGGCGCTAGTGTAGGAACCTCTGTCTTGCCTGCTCGATGCTGTGAACCGCGCTTCCGTCCCCGGCCTGGATGCCTTGTTGAACCGTCCTTCGGCAGCCGTGCTGCCTGCTCCGCTGCGCCAGGCCCTGCGCGAGCACTGGGAAGCGCCGGAGTGCGATCAGCAGATGCGCGCCACCTGGTCGGTGCTGGGTGACACCCTTGATGCCCTGTCGATGCTCTCGGCCGACGAAGGTGCCGTGGTCGCCGCGCTGCTGTTCGACCTGCCCGGCCTGCGCGCAAGCCTGGACCAGCTGCCGTTGGGCAACCACAAGGCGGCGGTGCTCGGCCTGCTCGATGGCCAGGACGCCGCCGACCCGGTGTGGGCCCTGCATGCCGGTCGTGAGGCCGGACGCAACAGCGAAGGCCTGCGCCGGCTGCTGCTGGCGATCATCCGCGACCTGCGCGTGGTGCCGATCCTGCTGGCGCGGCAACTGGCGCGGATGCGCGCAGCCGACAAACTGGACGACGAGCAGCGTCGCGCGCTGGCGCAGCTGACCCGTGACATCCACGCACCGTTGGCCAACCGCCTGGGCATCTGGCAGCTGAAGTGGGAGCTGGAGGACCTGGCCTTCCGTCACCTGGAACCGGAGACTTACCGGCGCATTGCCCGTGAGGTGGACGAAACCCGTATCGCGCGCGAGCGCTACGTCGAGAACGTCAAGAAGGTGCTGTCGCGCGAACTGATCGCACAGGGCATCAAGGCCGAGGTGAGTGGCCGCCCGAAGCACATCTACAGCATCTGGCGGAAGATGCAGAAGAAGCGGCTGGCGTTCGACCAGCTGTACGACATCCGCGCGGTTCGCGTGATGGTGGACGACGTCGCGGCCTGCTACGCCGCGCTGGGTGTGGTGCATGCGCTGTGGGCACCGGTGCCCAGCGAGTTCGACGATTACATCGCCCGGCCCAAGGCGAACGACTACCGCTCGCTGCACACCGCCGTGGTCGGCCCGGAAGGCCGCACCATCGAAGTGCAGATCCGCACCCACGAAATGCATTCGCAGGCCGAGCTGGGCGTGGCCGCGCACTGGAAGTACAAGGAAGGCGGCAAAGGCGCGGAAAAGTCCTTCGACCGCAAGATCACCTGGATGCGGCAGCTGCTGGAGCAGGCCCAGGACGGGCAGGGCAACGAACTGGCCGGCGCGCTCGATGCCGAGCTGACCGAGGACCGGGTCTACGCGCTGAGCCCGAAGGACGAGGTGCTGGACCTGCCGCAGGGCGCCACCCCGCTCGATTTCGCCTACCAGGTGCACACCATGGTCGGCCACCGTTGCCGTGGCGCCAAGGTCAACGGCCGCATCGTGCCGCTGACCTACCGCCTGCGCAGCGGTGACCGCGTCGAGATCCTGACCGGCAAGGAGGCCGATCCGCGCCGCGACTGGCTGATGCCGGCCCACGGCTTCCTGGCCAGCAACCGCTCCCGCGAAAAGGTGCGCAGCTGGTTCCACAAGCTGGATCGCGCGCGCAACGTGCAGGCCGGCCGCGAACTGCTCGAGCGCGAGCTGAAGCGGCTGGGGCTGCAGCATTCTGACCTGTCAGTGGCGGCGAAGAAGTTCCACGCTGACGGCATTGATGACCTGTACATCCAGGTGGCACTGGGCGATACCGGCCCCAACCAGGTCAGCCGGGCGCTGCTGGAGGCCGAGCGTGCCGCAAGCCAGCCGGCACCTGCGCCGAGCCTGCCGCGCCCGACCGCACGCCGCGAGAACCTGGGCAAATCCAAGTTCACCGTGCAGGGCGTGGGCAACCTGCTGGTGCAGTTGGCACGCTGCTGCCAGCCGGTGGCCGGCGAGCCGATCGTCGGCTACCTGACCCGTAGCCGGGGTGTCACCGTGCACCGTGCAGACTGTGCTGCGCTGGCCCGGCTGGCCGCCACCAGCCCGCAGCGCATCCTGCCGGTGGAGTGGGGCCAGGCCGGCGGCGGTTATGAAGTGGACGTGGTGGTCGATGCGGTCGACCGTCGCTGGCTGCTGAAGGACATCACCAACCTGATTGCCCAGGAAGACGCCTATGTGCTCGACATCCACAGTGACAACGTGCGCAACAGTGGCCGCGCCCACCTGCGTCTGCGGCTGAAGGTCAGCGATTACGGCCAGCTGTCGACCCTGCTGGGCAAGCTGGACGCGCTTCCGGGCGTGAGCGAGGCCCGTCGCCTGGGCTGAGCTTCACGCTGCCCCGGCTACCCTGCACGCATGGAACGCGAGCCCCCGCATCGCCTGCATGGCGCTGAACATCCAGCGCTGGACCGCGTCCGCCGTGAAGGCCGTTGGTGGTGGCTGCAGGCCCGCCATGCGCGCCGGGTCTGGCGCTGGGCGCTGGTCGCGGCGGTGGCGGTGTTCGTGCTGCTGGTGCTGCTGCGCAAGCCGCTGGCCGACTGGTTCTGGGATGAGCCGCAGATTGAACAACTGCTGGCAGAAGGCGATCGCGCATTGGCGGCGGGCCGGCTGAGCGAAGCCGATGGCAGTGGCGCACGCGAGCGCTACCAGGCGGTACTCGCGCTGGACGGGGATCGTCCGCAGGCCCGGGAGGGCCTGGCACGCACGGCGGCGGCAGCGCTGCAGCAGGCACGCGACAGGCTGCAGAACGACGACCTCGACGGGAGTGCACAGGCGCTGGCCCTGGCCCGCGACCTGCAGGTGCCGCAGGGCGATGCCGATGCCGTGGCGCGCCAGCTGCAGGCCCGGCGCAGTGCCGGGGCGGGCATCGGTATCTTGCTGGCGCAGGCACGCAATGCCTTCGCCGCGGGTCGCCTCGATGAGGGTGACAACAGTGCCTTGCCGCTGTTCCAGCGCATCCTGGGCCTGCAGCCAGACAACCTTCCGGCGCTGGAAGGGCGCGAGGATGCCCTGAGCGATCTGCTGCAGCGTGCACGGGAGATGGCCGCGCGCGGCGAGCTGGCACAGACCGAGGCCCTGCTGCAGCGTGCGCGCCAGTTCGATGCCGGGCACACCGATCTGCCGGCCAGCCAGGAGGCACTGGCGCGCGCGGTTGACCAGCGCCTGCGGCAGGGCCAGCGTGCGCTGAAACAGCAGAAGCTGGAGGCCGCCTCGGAAGCATTCGAGGCGGTGCTGGCGGTGGCCCCCGATGATTCCAGTGCCTTGCGCGGTCGCGAGCAGACTGCGCAGGCGCTGCTCGCGCGCAGCCAGCGCCATGCGGCTGATTTCGAGTTCGAGGCGGCCGAAGCCGATCGCGCACGGGCGGGCGCGCTGGGCGCATCTGCGGCAGCGATTCAACAGGCGGCCCAGCGCATCCAGCGCGCCCAGCAGATGCAGCAGGCCCAGCAGCATCCGGCAGTGAGCGTGGCCCAGCGCGAACGGCAGCTGCGCGACCGCCTGCGCCAGATCGACCGCGCCGAGCGCGAAGGACGATGGATCAGCCCGCCCGGCCACAGCGCCTTCGACGCGCTGCGCGAGGCACAGGCGCTGGCCCCGCGTGATGCACGGGTCAGGGCGGCAGCGTCGCGCCTGTTGCCGGCCAGCCGGCAGTGCTTCGATGACAACCTGCGGCAGAACCGGGTGCAGGCCGCCGGCGCCTGTCTGCAGGCCTGGCAGACGTTGGCGCCGACCGCACCGGGCCTGCCCTCGTCGCGGGTGCGGCTGGCGCAGCGCTGGCTGGCCATCGGCAGCGAGCGGCTGGGCCGCGGTGACGTGGCCTTCGCCGAGGCGGCCGTGGCCCAGGTGCGCCAGCTGCAACCGGACCTTCCGGAGCTGGCCGCGTTCGAGCAGCGCCTGCGACAGGCCGGCGGGCGGCTGGATTAGTCGAAGAACACCCGCTGCACCGTGGCCCGCGCCGCATCCAGCGAGAAGTGCCGGGCGACGTTGGCCAGGCCGGCATCGGACAGCTGCTGCCATAGCTGCGGATCCTGGTACAGTCGCACCACTGCAGTCGCGAACGCGGCGGCGTCATCGGCCACCAGCACGTCCTGGCCAGGCTGCAGGTGCATGCCCTCCACCGCACAGGTCGTGCCGACCACCGGCTGGCCGTGGGCCATGCTCAGGTTGATCTTGCCCTTCACCCCGGCGCCGAAGCGCAGCGGCGCGATGGCGATGCGCGCACCGTCCATGTACGGGGCGATGTCCTCGACGAAGCCATGCATCTCCACCCCGGGCTGGCCGGCGGCCAGTGCCAGCAGGCTGTCCGGCGCGGCCGCGCCGATACAGTGCAGGCGCACCTGCGGCAGCTGTGCGCGGATGCCGGCGAAAACGTCGCCGATGAACCATTCCATGGCGTCCAGGTTCGGCGGGTGGCGGAAGCCGCCGACGAAGACCAGGTCGTGGCGCTGTGCATACGGTGCGCCGGCACCGGCCACTTCATGCAGGTTGGAAATCAGCTCCACCCGTACACGCGGTGCATCGGCCTGCAGCTGTTTGCGTTCGGCGGCACTGACCAGCACGGTGACATCGCACTGCTCCATCACCGCCAGTTCGCTGCTGCGGGTGCGATCTGCCGCGCGCAGCAGGCTGGCGTCGCCGGCCACTTCGGCGCCGCGGCGCTCGCGCAGGTAATGCAGGTCCACCGTATCGAACACGGTGCGTGCCTGCGGCGCGTAGCGCTTGAGCAGGGGCAGGCACTCGTTGGCGACGTGGTGCCGCACCAGCAGGGCGACATCGAAGCGCGCACCGTGGCTGCGCAGCCAGCCGGCCACGCCCTCCAGGAACGGCGCGTACCAGACTTCCACGCCCATGCGCTGCAGGGCCTCGGTGGCCGCGCCGCCGTGCTCGCGCCGGGTCGGCACGAACACCACGTGGGCACCGCCCTGCAGCAGCAGGCGGATCAGGTTGACCTGGCGCAGCGAGGCGGAATCACGCTCCGGGCGCGGCACTTCCTCGTCCAGGATCAGCACCTGGCGGCGGCTGCGGTACAGCAGGGCGGGCGAGGGCACTTCACCCACGGCCGGATGGCGGGCCAGCTCGGTGGCCCATTTTGCGGCGAAGATGCCCTGGTTGCGCACCTGGTAGGCCTTCACCCCGCTGCCGGTATCGGTGCCGTTGCTGGTGCCTTCATCGTGGATCACCCGGCTGGCAGGCTGCACCACCACGCGGCGGCCCAACGCACGCACGCTGAAGGCCAGGTCGGTATCTTCGTAGTAGGCCGGTGTGTAGCGGGTATCGAAGCCGCCCAGCTGCTGCCACAGGGCACGCGGCAGCATCAGCGCCGCACCGGAGCAGTAGTCGACATCGCGCAGGCTGGCATAGCGCGGGTCGTCGGCGGCCTCGAAGCGGCCATAGCTCCAGCCGCTGCCGTCGGCGAAGATCACCCCGCCCGATTCCTGCAGGCGGCCATCGGGGTAGAGCAGCTGGCTGCCGACCAGGCCCGCTTCCGGCACTGTGTCGAACGTCTCCAGCAGCGCGTCCAGCCAGCCTGGCTGCGGCACCGTATCGTTGTTGAGCAACACCACGTAGCGGCCGCGTGCGCGCGACACACCATCGTTGCAGGCTTCGATGAAGCCGCCGTTGCGTTCGCGCACTTCGTAGCGCAGGCCGGCGATCTGCGGCATCCACTGCACGGTGGCGTCGCTGCTGCCATCATCCACCACCAGGATCTCGCAGGCGGTCGCCGGCGGATGCGCCGCCAGGGCACGCAGGCAGGCCAGGGTGTGATCGGCGTGGTTGTAGACCGGGATGATGATGCTCGCCACCGGCGATTCGCTGAAGGGCACGCTGAACGGCGCGAACGCCTGCGCCGCCGGAAGGTACAGCGGGGCGCGCGGGGCAGGCACCGCGCGCTGGGTGTGCACCCGGATGCGTTGCCACGTGGCCCGCCAGCCGCGGGTACGCAGGCTGGCCAGGCTCCGGCGGGCCAGGCCCGTGAGGCGGTTGATCAGGTATCGGATCTCGGCCAGGGACATCGCCATCCGGTTGCAACTCCAGCTTAAGCAGGGGAACCCGGGAGAATTCGCCAGCCACGGTGGCTGGGGTAGACTCGCCAGACTCTACATTCTCGCATTCCCGTGCCCCGACGCTACGATTCCGACGACATCGACGATTTCGACGACGACGACCAGCAGGACAACGGCCCGCTGTGGCGGCGCCGGCTGATCACCTGGAGCATGGCTGTGGTCGCGTTGGGATTGGGTTTCCTGATCCCCTATACGCTGTACCTGAACCAACAGGTGACCCAGCGCTTCGGCGAACTTCGCTGGCAGATCCCGACCCGCGTGTACGCACGCCCGCTGGTGCTCACGCCCGGCAAGGCGATGGACGCGGCGACCCTGAAGACCGAGCTCGCCGCATCCGCCTACCGCGATGACGGGCAGGGCAAGGAGCCGGGCACCTACGCGGTGAACGGCGGGCGCTTCGTCATTTCCAGCCGTGGCTACAACGATGTGGATGGCCGGGTTGCCCCGCGCCGGCTTGAGTTGTCGTTGTCCGATGGAGCGGTCGGCTCGCTGCGCGACGCCGGCGACCGCAAGGCGCTGAAGGCCGCGCGGCTGGACCCGGCCCGCATCGCCACCCTGTACGGCCAGAAGCAGGAAGAACGCCGCCTGATCCGCATGGATGAGGCGCCGGACCTGCTGGTGACCGGCCTGCAGGCGGTGGAGGACAAGGACTTCAATCGCCACCACGGCATCGACCTGTCCGGCATTGCGCGCGCGGTGTGGGTGACGATCCGCTCCGGTGGCCAGAGCCGCCAGGGCGCCTCAACGCTGACCCAGCAGCTGGCCCGCAGCGGCCTGCTCGGGATCGGCAAGGAGCAGACGATCACCCGCAAGTTCAACGAAGTGCTGTACGCGCTGATCATGGAAGCGCGCTACGACAAGCGCACCATCTTCGAGGCCTATCTCAACCAGGTGTACCTGGGCCAGCGCGGCAGCCAGGCGATCCACGGCATGTCCTCCGGGGCCGAGTTCTGGTTCGGCCGTGACCTGCAGTCGCTGGAAACCGAGCAGATCGCGCTGCTGATCGGCCTGGTCAAAGGGCCGTCCTTCTACGACCCGCGACGGAACCCGGAACGGGCGCTGGACCGCCGCAACTTCGTGCTGGGCAAGCTGCACGAGGCTACGCTGATCGACGATGCCGAGTACCAGCGTGCGCTGAAGGCACCGCTGGGCGTACCGAAGACCCCGGGCCTGGTCGCAGCCAACCGCTTCCCGGCCTATGTGGACCTCGTCCGACGCCAGCTTGGCCATGACTATCCGGAATCGGCGCTGCAGGGCGCGGGCCTGAGCGTGATGACCGGTATGTCGCCGTCCGCGCAGGCCTATGCCGAAGGCGCGGTGACCCGCACCATCAAGTCGCTGGAAAGCAAGCGTCGCCCTGAACTGCAGGCCGGCATGGTGCTGACCGACGTGCACAACGGTGACGTGCTGGCGGTGATCGGCAGCCGTGAAGTTTCCGAGGTGGGCTTCAACCGCGCGATCGAGGCACAGCGGCCGGTCGGCTCGCTGCTGAAGCCATTCGTGTACCTGCTCGCGCTGGCGCAGCCGGACCGCTACTCGCTGGCCAGCTGGGTCGACGATTCACCGGTGACCGTGCAGCTCGGCCGTGGCCGCAACTGGAGCCCGGGCAATGCGGACAACCGCAGCCATGGCACGGTGCGCCTGATCGACGCGCTGGCCCATTCCTACAACCAGGCCACGGTGCGCGTGGGCATGCAGGTCGGCCCGGAGCGGGTGACCCAGCTGATCCATGTGCTGGCCGGCATCAAGGCCGAAGCGAATCCGGCGGTGATCCTCGGGTCGACCGACCAGAGCCCGTATGCGATGGCGCAGCTGTACCAGTTCCTGGCATCCGGTGGTGAGATCCAGCCGTTGCATGCGGTGCGTGGCGTGCTTGATCCGCAGGGCAAGCTGCTCAAGCGTTATGACAAGACCCCGGCACCGGCGCAGGAGGGCGATTCGATTGCCGCCAACCTGATCAGCGTCGGCCTGCAGCAGGTGGTCGCCAGCGGTACTGCCCAGCGTTTGAATGCTGATGGCCTGGGTCGCCTGCAGCCCGCTGGCAAGACCGGCACCACCAACGATGGCCGTGACAGCTGGTATGCCGGTTACACCGGTGATCACCTGGCAGTGATCTGGATCGGCAACGACCAGAACGAGCAGGCCGGCCTGTACGGCGCCACCGGTGCGATGCGGGTCTGGTCGGGCATCTTCCAGCGCCTGCCAAGCGCACCGTTGCGTGTCAGCAACAAGGGGCTGGACTGGCAGTCGGTGGCGCCCACCGGCCTCAACACGACCGATGAAGGCTGCCCGGGCGCCCGCCGCTTCCCGTTCGTGGTCGGTTACGCGCCAGCGTATGCGCCGTGCGCGCCGGCGGTGCCGCCGGACGGGCAGGGCGGTGCCGAAGGTGAAGGCGGTGGCTGGCGCAGCTGGTTCGGCCTGGACCGCAAACCGGATACACCCGCCGAACCTGCCGCCGCCACTCCTCCCCCAAGCCGATGATGCCGATGAACATGCGATCCCTGCTGCAGCCCTTGGCCCTGACCGGCCTCAGCCTGGCCCTGGCCGCCTGCGTGACCAGCGCGCCGCCGGTGGTCAAGCCGGTCGATACCACCACGCCGGCGCAGCGCCTGGCCGCCGTGGACGCGGCCGCTGGCCCGGACGACAAGGAGTTGTCGGTGCAGCCGTTGCGTGACTCGCAGGTGGAAGATCTGCGCGTGACCGCGCAGGCGCAGCGCCAGGCCGGCGATCTGGCGGGTGCTGCCAGCAGCCTGGACCATGCGCTGGAGATCGTGGCCGGTGATCCGGCGGTGCTTCAGGAACGTGCCGAGCTGGCGCTGCTGCAGGGGCAGTGGGCGCAGGCAGAGACGTTCGCACGCAAGGCGGTCGACCTCGGCTCGAAGACGGGGCCGCTGTGCCGCCGGCACTGGGCGACGATCGAGCAGTCGCGCCTGGCGCGGAGTGAGAAGGAGAATGCGGTGTCGGCGCATGCGCAGATTGAAGGCTGCACCGTGCCGGGGATCAAGCGGTACTGAGTTTTCGGCCAACGGCGCAGCCCCTCGTGACTGTGGGTGGGTCGCTGAAGCCAGAAGCAAAAGCCGCGCTTGGCCGGGCGGGGTGGGTTCGCGGGGGACGCCGTGAACCCGTCCCTGAAGTGACCCCCGCGAACCCACCCCGCCCGGCCTCTGACAGTTTTCGTGTGCGTCCAGCCACGGAAAAGAAAAAGAAGATCAAAAGCGGGGCGCGCGCTGCGCGCACTTGCCACTTTCCTTTTCCTTCCCCGTTCCACCAACCGCTTCTGAAATGGCAGTTGAGCAAGCTCGACGCTGCGCCGCGCGCGCATCCGTCACTGGGAAACTGTCGAGGGTGGGGCGGGAGGGGCAGGCAGGACCGTTGGCGCCATGGATGGCGCCATCGAGCCCCCAGGGATGGGTTTACGGCGTGTCCTGCCTGCCCCTCCCGACCCGCCCAGCACGTAGAAACCCAGAGCCATGAACCAAGCTGTTGCTGTTGCTGTTGCTTTTGCTTTTGCGGGTGCTCTGGCTTGAAACGGGTGCCGGGCAGCGCCCGGCCGGGTATCCTTTCCCTCTGATGTCCGACCTCGTTCATGCCAGCCGCGAAGCCCTCAGCGACGGCGGCGCGCTCGCCTCGCACCTGGATGCCTTCAACCCGCGTCCCGCACAGCTGCGCCTGACCGAGGCCATCGCCGACGCGCTGCAGCAGCGCGATCTGTTGCTGGCCGAGGCCGGTACCGGCACCGGCAAGACCTTCGCCTATCTGGTGCCCGTCCTGCTGTCCGGCCTGCGTACCATCATCTCCACCGGCACCCGCGCGCTGCAGGACCAGCTCTACCACCGTGATCTGCCGCGCGTGCGCCAGGCGCTCGGTGTCGGCCTGCGCAGCGCGCTGCTGAAGGGGCGGGCGAATTACCTGTGCCGCTACCGCCTGCAGCAGGCACGCGGCGAGCCGCGTTTTTCCAGCCCGGAACAGGCCGCGCAGTTCCAGCGCATCCTGGCCTGGTCCGGTCGTTCGGAATTCGGTGACATCGCCGAACTGGACGGCCTGGCCGATGATTCACCGCTGCTGCCGATGGTCACCTCCACTGTCGACAACTGCCTGGGCACCGACTGCCCGTTCTGGGACGACTGCTTCGTGGTGCGTGCGCGGCAGCGCGCGCAGGCGGCAGACGTGGTGGTGGTCAACCATCACCTGCTGCTGGCCGACCTGGCACTGAAGCAGGATGGCTTTGGCGAGTTGCTGCCGGGGGCGCAGGCCTTCGTCATCGACGAAGCGCATCAGCTGCCCGAGTTGGCTGCGCAGTTCTTCGGCGAAGGTTTCGGCATGCGCCCGTGGCAGGAACTGGGTCGCGACTGCCTGGCCGAAGCGCGCGGCGTAGGCGGCGCGCAGTCGGCGCTGCAGGAACCGGTCGACCAGCTGCAGCAGTCGCTGCTGGCGCTGCGCGCGGCGATGGAAGGGCTGCCCCCGCGTGGCACGCAATGGCGAGCGCTGGCGATGCCACAGGTGCGGGACGGATTCGATGCGGTGATGGCGGGGTTGGTGACCCTGGAGCAGGCGCTGCAGCCGCTGCGCGAGGCGGCTGCCGGCCTCGATGCCTGCCATGCGCGTGCGCGCGAGGCCGTTTCGCGGCTCAGCCGCTGGCTGGGGGAAGACGAGCCCACACTGGATTTCGATACCGATCCTGCAGAAGCGGCAGGTGCTGCCGATGTGCTCTGGTATGAGCTGACACCACGCGGGTTCCGTTGCCAACGCACGCCCATGGATGTGTCCGGCCCGCTGCGCGAACACCGCGAGCGCAGCCGGGCAGCATGGATCTTCACCTCGGCGACGCTGACCGTTGGCGGGGGCTTCGATCACATCGCTACGCGCCTGGGCCTGGATGATCCGCATACGCTGGTCCAACCCAGCCCGTTCAACTGGCCGGAGCAGGCGTTGTGCTATCTGCCCGAAGGCCTGCCTGATCCGGCCGCGCGTGGTTTCGGGACCGCGCTGATCCAGAGCCTGCGCCCGGTGCTGCAGGCATCGCAGGGCAGGGCGTTCCTGCTGTTCGCTTCGCATCGCGCCCTGCGTGAGGCTGCCGAGGCACTGCGCGATGGGCCATGGCCGTTGTTCGTGCAGGGTGAGGCACCGCGCGCGACGCTGCTGCAGCGCTTCCGCGAATCGGGTAATGGCGTACTGCTGGGCTCGGCCAGTTTCCGCGAGGGCGTGGACGTGGTCGGCGAAGCGCTGAGCGTGGTGATGATCGACAAGCTGCCCTTTGCCGCCCCGGACGACCCGGTGTACGAGGCGCGTCTGGAGGCGATCCGCAGCCAGGGCGGCAACCCGTTCCGCGACGAGCAGCTGCCACAGGCGGTGATCGCGTTGAAGCAGGGGGTCGGCCGCCTGATCCGCAGCGAGAGCGACCGTGGTGTGCTGGTGCTGTGCGACCCGCGCCTGCTCAATCGGGGTTACGGCCGGGTCTTCCTCGATTCACTGCCGCCGTTCCGCCGCACCCGCAGCCTGGCCGATGTGCAGGCCTTCTTTACGCCACAATGGGCGCCCGTGGCCGATGATGCCGTTCCAGCCACCGCCCCGCCGGCGGGCCCGGAACCGGCGCCCGGTGCCACGTTCCCCCTGTTCTGACCTGATCCGATGAAACTGCTCGCCTTTGAAACCGCCACCGAAGCCTGTTCCGTTGCCCTGCATGTCGATGGGCAGGTGCTGGAACGCTTCGAGATCGCCCCGCGCCGGCATGCCGAACTGAGCCTGCCGTGGGCCGAGGCGCTGCTGGCCGAAGCCGGCATCAGCCGCCGCCAGCTGGACGGCATCGCGCTCAGCCGCGGCCCTGGTGCGTTCACGGGCGTGCGCCTGGCGATCGCCATCGCGCAGGGCATCGCACTGGCGCTGGACCGTCCGCTGCTGCCGGTATCGACGCTGCAGGTGCTGGCGCTGCGGGCACCGGCAGAAGAAACGCAGATCCTGTCGGCGATCGACGCACGGATGGGGGAGTTGTACGTTGCGCGCTTCGAGCGTGTTGACGGCCTGCCGGTCGCGCGCGACGGCGAGCGTGTGTGCGCACCGGATGCAGTGGCGTTGCCGGAAGGTTTGTCGGCCTATGGCGTGGGCACCGGCTTCGGTGCGGCCGACGGCGCGCTGGTGGCGCAGCTGGGCAGCGGCCTTCGTGGATTCGATGCCACGGCATTGCCGCGGGCGTCGGACGTGCTGGCACTCGCGGTGCCGGCGTTCGCGCGTGGCGAGGCGATTGCGCCGGAGAAGGTCGAGCCCGCGTACCTGCGTGACAACGTGGCACTGACCCTGGCCGAGCAGCAGGCCGCGCGTGAGGCGAAGGCGAAGGCCAACGGCTGAGCCCCTCGTGGCGGGGCGTTGATCGCGGATTCGTGAGGTTGTCCGAGCGGGTGGGCTGCGCAGGGGGCGCTGCAAGTCCCCCTCCGGGGCCCGGCCCAGCCGCTGGCGGCTGGGCCGGACCCCAGAGGGGGGTTTACGGCGTGTCCTGCAAGCCCACACCGCCCCGCCAAGCCCAACATCCCGACCGCTGCTTTGGCTGTTGCCGTTGCTCTGGCTTTGCAGCGGGTCCCGGGCCGCAGGCCCGGGCAACGAACCCCTACCGGTCGTCGTGCAGGGTGCCGCCCGGCAGGAACACCCAGGTGCGGGTCACCTGCAGGATGTCGATCTCGTCTTCGGTCTTCGGCAACGGCGGGAACGGCTGCGCCAGTTTCACCACCCGCAGCGCCGCCTCATCCAGCAACGGCGTCCCGCTCGAACGCAGGATCCGGCTGCTCTCCACGCTGCCATCGCGGCGCACTCCCACGCTGATCACCACCTGGCCACCGAGGCGGCGCTGCCGCGCCTCGTCCGGATAGTTCAGGTTGCCCACCTTCTCGGCACGGTCCACCCAGGCGCGCAGGTAATTGGCATAGGCATATTCGCGCGTGCTGGCCGACACGAACTTGCGGTTCGGACGCTTGGCGTACTGCGCCGAACGCAGGTGCACTTCAGCCGCCAGCCGCGCCATCTCCACGTCGCGCTGCTCGCGTGCGGTCAACGGTGCGTCCGGCTCGGGGCGTTCCGGGGTGGGCTGAGCCTGCGCCTGTGCCACCGTGTCCTGGCCGTTGCGGCTGCTGACCACCCGTGCCTGCGGCGGCGGAACCGGCGCGGCCGATTGCTGTTGCTGCGGAACCGGGCTCAGCCCGGACTGCGCCTGCGGCACGATGCCGGCCTGGTTGTCGCGCGGGCGCTGCGCGCGGTCATCCTCGCCACCGCCTTCCTGGCTGGCGGCGGCAAGAAAATCAGCCTGCTTCGGCGTCAGCGCGGTGCGGGTCTGGCTGAAGATCACCTCCAGCGTCGGCACCAGCGGCGCATCGCCTTTCACCGCAAAGCCCACGCCCAGGATCAGTAGGGCGTGGACCAGTACCGACAGCGCGATGGTCGCCCCCAGCCGTTGCGCTTCGCGCGGCGCCGGGGGCAGGACGGCAGGTGCGGCTTCCATCAGCGCAGGCCGGCCTCGAGCGCGTCGAACAGGGTGCCGGCAATGTTCAGGCCATACTGCGCGTCCAGTTCGCGCACGCAGGTCGGGCTGGTCACGTTGACCTCGGTCAGGTAATCGCCGATCACGTCCAGGCCGACGAAGCGCATGCCGCGGCGCTTCATCTCCGGGCCAACCTGGGCGGCGATCCAGCGGTCGCGCTCGCTCAGCGGGCGGCCTTCGCCGCGGCCGCCGGCGGCGAGGTTGCCGCGGAACTCGTCGCCCTGCGGAATGCGGGCCAGGCAGTAGTCCACCGGTTCGCCGTCCACCAGCAGGATGCGCTTGTCGCCGGCGGTGATGTCGGGGATGAACTTCTGTGCCAGGGCCAGCTTGCGGCCGCCGTCGGTCAGCGTTTCCAGGATCACGTTCAGGTTCGGGTCGCCCTGGCCGCTGCGGAAGATCGAGCGCCCGCCCATGCCGTCCAGCGGCTTCAGCACGGCCTGGCCATGCTCAAGGGCGAAGGCCTTCAACGCCTTGGCGTCGCGGCTGACCAGGGTGGGCGGGCAGCACTGCGGGAACAGCAGCGCGGCCAGCTTCTCGTTGTAGTCGCGCAGCCCCTGCGGGTTGTTGACCACGCAGGCGCCGGCCGCTGCGGCCACATCCAGCACCTGGGTGTCATAGATGTACTCGGCGTCGACCGGTGGGTCCTTGCGCATCAGTACGATCTGGCCGGGGCCGAATTCGGTGCGGCTGAATGCGCCCAGCTCATACCAGCCGGCCGGGTCGTCGCGCACCTGCAATGGTGCGGTCTGGGCCACCGCCACGCCGCCCTCCAGGGCCAGGCCGCCCGGGCGCACATAGTGCAGGGCATGGCCGCGGCGCTGGGCTTCCAGCAGCATGGCGAAGGTGGTGTCCTTGGCGATCTTGATGTGGGCGATGGGGTCCATCACCACGATGACGTTCAACGGCATGGGCGCACCTGTCAGGCAAGGCGTTGATGGTAGCGGCAACGCCGGTCGCGCGCCTCCCCGCCGTACTGCAACGCTGCGTCCGCCCGGCGCCCGCGCACTCATTGCGAAACCCGTCACGTTCAGGAGGATGCCATGCCCTGCGCCATGGGGCGGCCTTGAAGCGGGCGCGGAAAGTGCGATATAGATACGCTTTCGTAGCGGCCCCCGCCTGAGATCGGGCCGTGCGCTTGGGGATAGGCAATGACTGAAAACACGACTGCGGGCGGGGAACTCGCAGGACTCCGGGTGATGGTCATCGATGATTCGAAGACCATCCGCAGGACTGCGGAAACGCTGCTCAAGCGCGAAGGCTGCGAGGTGGTCACCGCCACCGACGGCTTCGAAGCGCTTGCGAAGATCGCAGACCAGCAACCGCAGATCATCTTCGTCGACATCATGATGCCGCGCCTGGACGGGTACCAGACCTGCGCGCTGATCAAGGGCAACCAGCTGTTCAAGGCGACCCCGGTCATCATGCTCTCGTCCAAGGATGGCCTGTTCGACAAGGCGCGGGGACGCATCGTCGGCTCGGAGCAATACCTGACGAAGCCTTTCACGCGTGAAGAACTGCTGGGTGCCATCCGCACATACGTCAACGCCTGACCAGGGGGGAAAGGCACAATGGCTCGTATCGTTCTGATCGAGGATTCACCGACCGACCGCGCGGTGTTCACCCAGTGGCTGCGCCGTGCCGGCCACGAGGTGCTGGAAGCGGACAACGCCGAGGATGGACTGCAGCTGGTGCGCGACCAGGTGCCGCAGCTGGTGCTGATGGACGTGGTCCTGCCCGGCATGAGCGGCTTCCAGGCGACCCGGGCGATGGCCCGTGACGCAGCGATCAAGCACATCCCGGTGATCATCGTCAGCACCAAGGCGATGGAAACCGACAAGGCCTGGGGCCTGCGCCAGGGCGCGGCCGATTACATCGTCAAGCCGCCGCGCGAGGATGAACTGATCGCGCGGATCAACGAGCTGGTGGCCTGATGCGCTCGCCCTTCGACATCCTCGAAGCCTACGAGCGGCGCAGCCTGGCCCACGCGGTGCAGCTGCCCGAGCGGCAGTTCGCGCAGGACCTCTGGCGTGGCGTGGGTTACCGCGTCGGGCAGCGTCGGCTGGTGTCCGATTTCCGCGAAGTGGTGGAAATCGTGCCGATGCCGCCGGTCACCCCGGTGCCGTGCGCTCAGCCGTGGCTGCTGGGCGTGGGCAACCTGCGCGGCAACCTGTTCCCGGTGGTCGACCTGAAGTACTTCCTGGAAGGCACGCGTACCGTGCAGCAGGAAGGCCAGCGCGTGCTGATCATGCGCCAGGCCGGCGGCGACGTCGCGCTGACCATCGATGAGCTGTTCGGCCAGCGCAGTTTCGAACTGGACCAGCAGATCGAAGCCGGCATGCTTGCCGAAGGGCGCTACGGCCATTTCGTTGACCGCGCCTTCCATGCCGACGGCCATGACTGGGGCGTGTTCTCGCTCTCGCTGCTGTCGCGCACCCCTGAATTCCGGCAAGCCGCGGCCTGAGGCCGGGCATCGCCCCCTGCATTGAAGATCGAGGTTGAACGATGAGTACTGCTTCGGACGCCACCAAATCCGGCAAGCTGCGGCTGGGCGGCAGCAACCTCTGGCTGTTCCTGCTGCTGGCATCGATGATCCTGTTCGGCGTCAACACCGGCGTCGCCACCTGGCAGGGCAGCCGCTTGGCCGATGCCGGCTCCAAGGCCGCCGACCTCCAGGTGCTGTCGCAGCAGCTGGCCAACCAGGGCCGTGATGCCGTCGGCGGCAACGCGCAGGCGTTCACCGCTTTCAAGGCGACCCGCAACGCGATCGAACAGAACGTATCGATCCTGCAGGGGCGCTACGGCAAGGAACCGGGCGTGTCCGGCGCGATCACCACGCTGGCTGAAACCTGGGCGCCGCTGGGCAAGCAGGCCGGCCAGCTGGTCGCCAGCGAGCCGGCGGTGCTGGCGCTGGCCGGCAACGCCAACAACTTCAGCGGCGCGGTGCCGGGCCTGCAGGCCCAGCTGAACGAGTTGGTGCGCGCGATGTCCGCCTCCGGCGCACCGTCGGCGCAGGTGTACAGCGCACTGCAGCAGGTCGTGGTAGCCGGTTCGATGGCGCGCCGCGTGACCGAGATGCGTGCCGGTGGCAGTGCCGCAGCGACTGCCGGCGATGCGCTGGCGCGCGACATCAC
Organism: Stenotrophomonas sp. YJH_SMC_17; assembly: GCF_059371655.1. Classification (NCBI taxonomy): domain Bacteria; kingdom Pseudomonadati; phylum Pseudomonadota; class Gammaproteobacteria; order Lysobacterales; family Lysobacteraceae; genus Stenotrophomonas; species Stenotrophomonas sp. YJH_SMC_17. The sequence goes on from NZ_JCAFUU010000002.1 coordinate 196,195, forward strand.
CGTGTTCTCGCAGGTGCTCGACGGCCTGCGCAACGGCAACGAGGAACTGGGCATCACCGCCGTGCGCGGCGCCGCCGCCATTGCTGCGCTGGAACAGTCCCAGCAGAAGTGGCAGGCGATGAAGCAGGACGCCGATGCGATCCTGGCCAGCTCGCGCCAGCTGTTCGCCGCGCAGTCGGCCGCCACCGCGCTGGGCCAGGGGTCGGCGCACATGCTTGACGACAGCCGCAAGCTGTTCGAAGCGTTCTCCTCGTTCGGCTCGGTGTCCGATACCCGCCTGTTCCCGAACTTCTGGATCGGCGTGGTCTCTGGTGCGCTGTCGCTGATCGCGATCATCGGCTTCGTCTCCACCAACGTGCGCAGCCGCTCGCGCGAGCAGGAACTGCGTTACCAGACCCAGGTGGAATTCAACAGCCGCAACCAGCAGGCGATCATGCGGCTGCTGGACGAAATTTCCTCGCTCGGTGAAGGTGACCTGACGGTGAAGGCCTCGGTGACCGAGGACATGACCGGCGCCATCGCCGACGCAATCAATTACGCGGTCGACGAGCTGCGCCACCTGGTGACCACCATCAACGACACCTCGGCCAAGGTTGCGGTGTCCACCCAGGAAACCCAGGCCACCGCCATGCAGCTGGCAGAGGCGGCGGGCCACCAGGCCAACCAGATCACTTCGGCTTCGGACCGCATCGGCGAAATCGCGGCGAGCATCGAACAGGTGTCGCGCAACTCGGCCGAGTCGGCCGACGTGGCACAGCGCTCGGTGGTGATCGCCGCCGAGGGTGCAGGCGTGGTGCGCGAGACCATCCAGGGCATGGACCAGATCCGCGACCAGATCCAGGAGACCTCCAAGCGCATCAAGCGCCTGGGCGAGTCGTCGCAGGAAATCGGCTCGATCGTGGAACTGATCAACGACATTTCCGAGCAGACCAACATCCTGGCGTTGAACGCGGCGGTGCAGGCGGCTTCGGCCGGTGAAGCGGGCCGCGGCTTCGCGGTCGTGGCCGACGAAGTGCAGCGACTGGCGGAACGTACCTCCGGCGCGACCCGACGCATCGAAAACCTGGTGCAGGCGATTCAGGCCGATACCAACGAAGCGGTCACCTCGATGGAACAGACCACCGCCGAAGTGGTGTCCGGTGCACGCCTGGCCGAGGACGCCGGCACCGCGCTGACCGAAATCGAGCGCGTGTCCAATGCACTGAACACCCTCATCAAGAACATCTCCATCGCCGCCCAGCAGCAGTCGGCCGCCGCCTCGGACATCACCCGTACCATGGGCGTGATCCGGCAGATCACCGGCCAGACCTCGCAGGGTGCCGGGCAGACCGCCGAATCGATCGGCCACCTCGCGCAGCTGGCGGCGGACCTGCGCCGTTCGGTCGCCGACTTCAAGCTGCCGGCGTGACGCGGGCAGGCGGCGAGCAAGGAACCCCTCGATGAAGCATTTCCATTCCCCACGTCAGAACTCGCGCGGCCTCCGCGCGGCGGCGAACGGAGCGCGTCCATGAACAGTCTGCGCGATGCGATGAGCCACGCAGCGCTGGGCTGGGTCAAGCCCGAGCTGGACGAGACCCTGCGCCAGGTGCGCAACGAGGTCGAGTACTACGCGGAAGACCCGACCGATGCCAGCCGCATGCGCATCTGCGCCGGCTACCTGCACCAGGTGCAGGGCACCCTGCGCATGGTTGAACTGTATGCCCCGGCGATGGTGGCCGAAGAACTGGAGCAGCTGGCCAACGCCATTGGCGGCGGACGCGTGTCCGATCGCGATGAAGCGTGCGCGACCCTGATGCGCGGCAGCGTGCTGCTGCCCGACTACCTGGAGCGCCTGCAGAACGGTCATCGCGACATTCCGATCGTGCTGATGCCGCTGCTCAACGAGATCCGCGCCGCGCGTGGCGAGGAAGGCGTGCATGACAGCGTGCTGCTGGCCTTCGCGCCGGACAGCGTCACCGCAACCGAGGCCGAGCTGGACCACGCGCGTGGCAGCCTGAGCGGGCGCAACCGCGAGCTGCTCGACACCGTGGGCAGTGCGGTGAAGGAAGAACTGCTGCGCATCAAGGATGCGCTGGACCTGCACCTGCGTACCGGCGGTGCCCCGGAACAGCTGCAGACCCAGGCCAACGAACTGGGGGCGGTGGCCGATACGCTGGGCATGATGGGCCTGGGCGTGGCCCGTGGCGTGGTCGTGCAGCAGCGCGACGCGCTGCGTGGCGTGGTCGAAGGCCGCCAGCAGATCGACGAGAACCTGCTGCTGGATATCGCCGGTGCGCTGCTCTACGTGGATGCCTCGCTGGATGACCAGGTGGCCCATCTGGGCGCTGGCGGCAGTGGCGAGGACGATCCGAGCGCCGTGGAGAACCGGCGCACGGTAGAGGTGCTGGCCCATGAAGCCATCGCCAACTTCGCTGCGGCACGCGAGCACTTCGTCGCCTTCATCGAAACCAGCTGGAACCATGCCGAGCTGCAGGACGTGCCGCGCCTGCTGGGTGACGTTGCCGGTGCGCTGCGCATGCTCGACCTGGGCACCGCGGCCGATTACCTGCGCGGCGTGCAGCAGTACATCGAGGCCGAGCTGATCGGCCGCCAGCGCGTGCCCAGTGGCCGCCAGCTGGACACCCTGGCCGATGCCATGGCCAGCCTGGAGTACTACCTGGAAGCCCTGCGCGACCGCCGTCCTGGGCGCGAGGACATCCTTGAAATCACGCGCAGCAGCCTTGAGGCGCTGCGCTACTGGCCGCTGCCGGACCGCGATGCCGCCGAGCCGGCCGCGTCTGCGCCGCCGTCGATCGAGCGCGAGCCGGTCGTGCTGCAGGTGGAGGCACTGCAGCCGGAGCCCATCGAGATCGCGGTACGGCCGGCCGCGCCGGCACCCGGCGATGTGCCGGTACCGCTGCCGGACTTCACCTTCGATCCGCCACCGGCCACGCCTTCGCCGGCAGCGGCGGACAACAGATTGGTGTTCGGTGGGCTGGGATCCGTCGCCTCCGCGCCGCTGTCGCTGCGTGACGAGTCGGATGCACCGCTGGTCTTTGCCGCTTCCAGTGCACCTGCACCCGAGGTCCCGCAATGGGATCTGGCATCGTTCCATCCGGAGGCCGATCCGCTCGATCCAGCGGACGATGAGCGCAGTCCGACGTTTGCCAGCTTCGATCCGGTCAGTTTCGAACAGCTCGATGCAGGGCAGGGGGCCGCCACACAGTGGACGCTGTCGGAGGCAACTCTGCCAGTGCAGTCCGATGCGACAACCGGCCTCGACGTCGGGGACGCCGTCGACGCGACGCTGGCCATCGATACCGGGACGGATGCCGCGCCGGTGTTCGACCCCGTGGCCGCCGAACATGATGCGGTTTCTGCAAACGACGACGTCGTGTTTCGTTTCGACGCCGATGCGCTGGACAATGCCGACGACGTGCTGTCGCTGCATGCGATGGAAACGTTGTCGCTGGACGCCGCCGCGCTGCATCCCGCGCTGGAGCTCGATCATGCCACCGCGCCGGCGGCGGTGGATGACGCGCCGGTGGCTGCAGAAGCGGACACCCCCGCAGTGGATGCGGCGCTGGACATGCCCGTACCGCTTGCCGATGCGCCGGCAGCGGCAGTATCGGTGATCGACATCGACACCATCGCGCCGATTGATTTCAGCGAAGCCGACGCGCAGTTCTTTGCCGAGCTGAGCGCGGCCGCCGCGGACTTCAATCCGCAGGCAACCGCGACGCCGGCCGATGCGGAAGCGCCGGTCGCCGTGGGCGACGCGGACGGTGCAGAAGCAGGCTTCGAGGCGGGGTTCGACGACGATGCCGAGAACATCGACGAGGACATCCGCGAGGTGTTCCTGGAAGAGTTCGACGACGAACTGGCCAACCTCGGAACGCTGCTGCCGGCATGGCGCATGCAGTCGGACAACATGGACCGGCTGCGGCCGATCCGCCGTATCTTCCACACGCTCAAGGGCAGTGGCCGACTGGTCGGTGCACGCACCCTGGGTGAGTTTGCGTGGAAGATCGAGGGCATGCTCAATCGCGTGCTCGACGGCAGCCGCCCGGCGACACCGGCGGTGCTGGCCATGGTCGACAACGCGCATGCCGCGCTGCCGCAGCTGAACGCCGCACTGCGCCATGGCCAGCGGATCAGCGTGGACCTGCAGGCGATGCAGGCCATTGCTGATCGCGTCGGTGCGGGTGAGGAAACCTATTACGTACCGTTGCCCGCTGCGGCCGCCCCCGCCGCCCCGCTGGTCGAAGCCGACGGCGAGGACGAGATCAGCCGCATCCTCGAAGCCGAAGCCGTCGCATCGGTGCAGGCCGAAGATCACGCTGCGCCCGAGCTGCCGGGCACGCCGGCCAACATCGACAGCGTGCTGCGCGAGATCCTGGAAGCTGAAGTGGAAGTCCACCAGGCGACCCTGCAGGACTGGCTGCGCTCGGCGCAGCAGGCGCCGCAGCCGGTGAGCGATGCGCTGCTGCGCGCGGTGCACACCATGAACGGCGCCTTCGCGATGACCGAAGTGCCGGAAATCACCGCGGTCACCGGCGGTGCCGAGTCCTACATCAAGCGTGCGCTGGCCGCCGATGTGGTGCCTGGTGACGAGGGCGTGGCTGCACTGGACGCGACCGCGCAGGCGATCACCGCGACCATGGAAGCACTGCAGGCCGAGCAGCCGCAGATCGCGCCGCAGGAAGCACTGGTTCAGCGCCTGCAGGCGCTGGCCGGGGAACTGCCGGAAGCGCGCTGGCCGATGGTCGGGCTGGAAGAGGACGAAGAGGATCTGGCGCTGGAGGCCGAACCCGCGTTCGACGCTGCGCCCGACGCAACCGATGCCCTGGCACCGGCACCCGACGATGCAGTGACCGGATTTACCGGATTTACCGGGCCGGAGCCGGAGCCAGAGCTGCGCGCGGCCGAGGTCCGGGTAACGGAGGCGACCGACGCCGGGCGTGATGTGGGTGAGCTGACCGCCAGCGATGATCTTTCGCGCTACTTCGATGCCGGATGGCCGTCGGTGCCGGGCGAGGGCGAACCCTCGACGCCGGATGCCGGATCGGTTGAATCGATCCAGCCGGACGAGCGCGCGCCGGGTGTCGCAGCGGACGACGGTGCTGCTGAGCCGTCGAGCGCGGTGCTCGACAGCGCCGATCTGACCGTGGCTGACGACCTGTCGCCGTACCTCGATGCCAGCGCGCTGCCGGTGGACGACCGCGACGCGGATGAGATGCCGGTATCCGCGGAGTTTGACGCGATTGACCTGAATACGCTGCAGCCCTTGGACCTGGACGATGCCGACGGCAACGTCTTCGACGACGCTGCTGCACTGCCACTCGACAGCGGGCTGTCGAGCCTGCAGGATGAAATGGCTGCGCCGGGCTTTGCAGAACCGGTCACGCTGGCAGCCGCGCTCGAGGCCGGCCTGCACGTGATCGACGAAGAGCAGGCCCCGGCCGACGACGGGCAATGGCCCGTGCTCGGCCTGCAGGCCAGCGAACTCGCGCCGGGCGAGGCGGAAGCCTTCGCCATGGATGCGGACGTCGGCGGGGAGGCGGCGGTCGGCGAAGGAGAGAGCGCTGGCCAGCCGTCCCCGGCGACGGTGGATGAGGAGATCGCTGCGGACGCGCCGCAGGCCTCCAATGAGCCGATGCGCTTCTTCGAACTCGAAGACGCACCGGGGCAGGGCACGGCGCATGCCGATGCAGCGCCCATCGAGCCCGAAGCCGCCGCCAACGCGCCGACCCACGATGAAGCCGGCGCTCTGGAAGACAGCGCGGACGGTGCCGATGCGCTCGACTTCAGCGTGTACGACCGCGAGCTGGTCGACATCTTCGTCGAGGAAGGCAAGGACCTGCTCGACCACTGCGATGGCCTGATCAGCGAGCTGCGCGATGCGCCGCAGGATCGCGAAGTACTTGCCGGCCTGCAGCGTGACCTGCATACCCTGAAGGGTGGCGCACGCATGGCCGGCATCAACGCCATCGGCGATCTGGGCCACAGCATCGAATCGCTGCTGGAAGCGGTGGCCGCCGGGCGCACCGAAATCGAACGCCGCGATGTGCAGCTGCTGGAGCGCGGTTTCGATCGCCTGCACCAGCTGCTGACGCGCACCGGTGCGCACCGCGTGGTTGAACCGGCGCAGGATCTGGTGGAGGCCTTCGAGGTACGCACCGCCACCGATATCGCGGTTGCAGCCAGGGCGGCGACCGGCGCGGCTGACGTGGCGCCGGTGCAGGCCGCCGCGCCGCCGCCGCTCGCCGTGGCCGACGCACCGTTGTCGGCGCCGTTGCCGGCCGAAGGTGCGGTCGAAGAAGACCCGCTCGCCCGTCCGCAGCAGGAGCAGGTGCGCGTGCGCGCCGACCTGCTGGATCGCCTGGTCAACCATGCCGGTGAAGTGGCGATCTACCGCTCGCGCCTGGAACAGCAGCTCGGCGCATTCCGCGGCGCGATGGGCGAACTGGAGCGCACCAATGCGCGACTGCGCGACCAGCTGCGCCGCCTCGACCTGGAAACCGAAGCGCAGATTGTCGCCCGCTACCAGCGCGAGCAGGACCAGGCTGACCAGAAGTTCGACCCGCTGGAGCTGGACCGTTTCTCCACCCTGCAGCAGCTCAGCCGCGCGCTGAACGAGTCCGCCGCCGACCTTGGCGGCCTGCAGGGCGTGCTGGACGATCTGTCGCGCCAGTACGACTCCCTGCTGCAGCAGCAGTCGCGCGTCAGCTCGGAACTGCAGGACGGCCTGATGCGCGCGCGCATGGTGCCGTTCGATGGCCTGGTGCCCCGCCTGCGCCGCGTGGTCCGCCAATCCGGCATGGATACCGGGAAGCAGGTGCACCTGACCCTGGAAGGCACTCACGGGGAACTGGACCGCAATGTGCTCGACCGCATGGTCGCGCCGCTGGAACACATGCTGCGCAACTCGGTGGCTCATGGCCTGGAAGCGCCGGAACAGCGCCGTGCCGCCGGCAAGCCGGAGGAAGGCGAGATTGCCATCCGCCTGCACCGCGAAGGCTCGGAAATCGTGCTGGAAGTGGCCGACGACGGTGCCGGCCTGGACCGCGAAGCGATCCGTCGCCGCGCCATCGACCGTGGCCTGCTGGCGGCCGATGCACAGCCGGGCGAGCAGGAACTGGACAACCTGATCTTCGCCTCCGGTTTCTCCACCGCCGACCAGGTCAGCCAGCTGGCCGGCCGCGGCGTGGGCATGGACGTGGTGCGCAACGAAGTGCGCCAGCTCGGTGGTTCGGTCGACATCCAGTCGGTGCGTGGCCAGGGCGTGCGCTTCACCCTGCGCCTGCCGCAGACGCTGGCCGTCACCCAGGCGGTGTTCGTGCAGATCGGCGAAACCACGTTCGCGGTGCCGGTGGCCTCGGTCAGTGGTATCGGCCGCCTGTCGCGCGAACGTTTCGAAGCCGCCGACAGCAGCTATCGCTACAGTGGCGAGGACTATCCGCTGTACGACCTCGGCAGTCTGGTCGGGCAGGCGCCCGCCCGTGCCGATGGCCAGGACCAGGTGCCGCTGCTGCTGGTCCGCGCCGGTGACCTGCGCGCCGCCGTGGCGATCGACCAGGTGCTGGGCAACCGCGAAATCGTGGTCAAGCCGGTCGGCCTGCAGATCGCCTCGGTGCCGGGCATCTATGGTGCGACCATCACCGGCGATGGCCGCGTGGTGGTGATCCTGGACGTGGCACCGCTGGTGCGTCGCTTCCTGGCCAACCCGACACTGCCGGTGCTGGCCAGCACGCCGCGCCAGGAGCGCCAGGTGCCGCTGGTGATGGTGGTCGACGACTCGCTGACCATGCGCAAGGTCACCGGCCGCATCCTCGAACGCCACAACTTCGAGGTCAGTGTCGCCCGCGATGGCGTGGAAGCACTTGAGCGTCTGGAAGAGCGCGTACCGGATCTGATGCTGCTGGATATCGAGATGCCGCGCATGGATGGCTACGAGCTGGCCACCGCAATGCGTGCCGACCCGCGCTACAAGGATGTGCCGATCGTGATGATTACTTCGCGCAGCGGCGACAAGCACCGCCAGCGCGCCTTCGAGATCGGTGTCCAGCGTTACCTGGGCAAGCCGTACCAGGAACTGGACCTGATGCGTAACGTGTACGACCTGCTGGGGATCGCCCGTGTCCGTGAGTGAAACCCATCCGGCCCCGGCCGTCGCCCTGCTGGCCCGCCCCGGTGCAGCGCGCGAGCGACTGCGCGAAGCGCTGTCGCATGCAGATGTGCAGCTGGTGCTGGAAGATGACCCGAACGGGCTGGAGCCGCAGCTGCTGCAGGACGCCCAGCCGCAGATCGTGGTGATCGCGCTGGAGGCGGCCATCGAAGACGCGCTGGAACGGCTTGAGACCGTGCTGTCCGCGCCAGGCCTGACCCTGGTCTTCGACGAAGCCGAACTGGCGGCCCGCCGTGATGGCTGGGAGGCGCAGCGCTGGGGCCGTCATCTGGCCGCCAAACTGCATGGTCATCAGCAGGTGCTGCCGCCGGGTGCCGAAGACGAGCCCGCCCTGCAGCTGGAACCGGGGCACCCGGCACCGCCGCCGGCCCCGCAGGAAGAAGCGCTGCAGCCGCATCTGGACCAGGCGTTGAGCTGGGCCGACGAGGTACCGGCGGACGGCCTGTACGCGCCGCCGGCGCAGCTGCACGAACCGATTGCCCTGGAGCAGGCGTTGGCCGCACTGCAGCCGGTCGTGCCCGAGCCGCTGGAGGCCGCGCCGCGGCCGATGCCGTCCGTAACCGCTCCGGCACCGCCGGTCTCTTTCGATCACACCGCGTGGTCGCTGGTCGAGGACGCTGCCGATGCGCTGGCGCCCGCCGCCCATATCGCGGCGATGGAAGCACCGCTGCCGTCCTTCGATACCGATCACCTGAGCCTGGTCGATCTGGATGCCGCCGCGCCTGCCGGTGCACGCGCAGCATCGCTTCTGGTGTTGGCAGGTATTGGTGGCCCGGATGCGCTGCGTCGCCTGCTCGGTGCGCTGCCGTCGTCGCTGAGCGTGCCGGTGCTGGTGCACATGCGCCTGGATGGCGGCCGCTACGGCAACCTGGTCAAGCAGATGGCCCGCGTGTCGCCGCTGCCGGTGCAGCTGGCCGAAGCCGGCCAGCGTGCGGTTCCCGGCGAGGTACATGTGCTGGCCGATGACATCGGCGTCAGCGTGGCCAGCGATGGCCTGCATTTCCTCAGCGATGCACAGGGCATCTCGCTTGCCGCGCTGCCTGCCGAACACACGGCGCTGGTGCTGCTCAGCGGCGCCGACCTGGCCCATGTCGGGCCGGCACTGGACCTTGCGGCGGCCGGTGCCTGGGTGGCCGGACAGGTCGGGGAAGGCTGCTACGACCCCGCCGCGGCGACGGCCGTGGTGGCTGCCGGCATGGTGGCCGGCGAACCGCAGGACCTGGCGCAGGCCATCGCCGCGCGCTGGGGCGAGCAGGACGACAACGGAGACGCACCATGAGCTATGCCAGCAATGACGAAATCCGCGGCGTCCTGATCCAGGCCGGCAACGAGCGCGTGCTGCTGCCCAATGCCACCGTGGCCGAAATGATGTCGCGGGTGCCGGTGCAGCCGGTCTCCGATGCGCCGCGCTGGCTGGTCGGCGAGATCGGCTGGCATGGCTGGCAGGTGCCGTTGGTGTCGTTCGCGCGCCTGTCCGGACTGGGTGAGGAAGCGGCAGGCGGTCACAACAAGGTGGTGGTGCTGAAGGCGCTCAGCGGCAACGCGCAGCGCCCGTACTACGCGCTGCTGACGCAGAACTTCCCGCAGTTGATCTCGGTGCCGCGCGATGGCCTGCTGGCTGATGCCTCCGAGGAAACCCTGCCGCAGATCGTGCACATGCGCGTGCTGCTGGGTGAGCAGAGCGCGCTGCTGCCGAACCTGGACGCGCTGGAAGCCGCACTGGATTCGTTGGCGGCCTGATCTACCAAACGGTAGTGCCGGCTGCCGACCGGCACCGAGCCGAGCATGGCTCGGCTCTACAAGGAAACTGCAATCTGGCGCGGGCCCTGTAGAGCCGAGCCTACGCTCGGCTGCTGCCCTGGACGCGCTCGTCGCGGTAGTGCCGGCCAGCGGCCGGCACCACCACGAATCAGCCTTATCCCAGATCTCCCAACCGCGCCTGCAACGCCGCGATTGCAGCCAGGCCTGCCGTCTCCGTACGCAGGATGCGCGGGCCGAGTTGCAGGCCCTGGAAGCCTGCTGCCGCCAGCTGATCACGGTCGCGCGGCGACCAGCCGCCTTCCGGGCCGATCGCGATCACGATGCCGCCTGCCGGCGCCGCGTCCAGCGTCGACAGGCGATGGGCACCGAGCGGGTCCAGCGTCAGCCGCAACGTGCCGGCCGGCAGTACCGCCGCTGCCTGCGCCAGTGACAACGGCGATCCCACCTGCGGAATGCGCGCGCGACCGGACTGGCCGCAGGCCGAGGTCACCACGTTGTTCCAGTGCGCCACGCGTTTCTCCGCGCGCGCGGCATCCAGCTTCACTTCGGTTCGCTCGGCGTTGACCGGAATGATCGCGGCCACGCCCAGTTCGGTGGCCTTCTGCAGGATCAGGTCCATCTTCTCGCCGCGCGCGATGCCCTGCAGCAGGGTGATCGCCAGCGGCGATTCGTTGCCCACAACCTGCACGGCGTCGATGCGCACCTGTACCTCACGCTTGCCGGCTGCGGTCAGCGTGGCGCTGTAGTCGTTGCCGTCGCCGTTGAACAGCACGCAGGTATCGCCTTCGCGCAGGCGCATCACCCGCACCAGATGGTTGGCGGTCTCTTCCGGCAGGGTCACGGTCTGGCCGCTGTGCAGCGCCAGGTCGATGGGGCAGCGGGTCACGCGCATGCAATCGCCTCGTCGATGGCTGCCAGCGTGGTATGTGCCAGCAGCTCCAGTTGTTCGTCATCCACGCAGTAAGGTGGCATCCAATACAGCACGTCGCCCAGCGGGCGCAGTACCACGCCACGCTTCAGCGCGGCCTTGTAGGCGTGCAGGCCCAGTCGCAGCGCCGGGTCGAACGGGGTGCGCTTGTTGCCACCACGCGACAGCTCGAAGGCCACCACCATGCCGGCCTGGCGCACATCGGCCACATGCGGATGGTCGCTGAATGGCGCTGCCAGCGTGCCCATCACCGAGGCGATGCCACGGTTGCGGGCGATCACATCGTCGTCGCGGAAGATGTCCAGCGTCGCCAGCGCAGCCGCACAGGCCAGCGGATTGCCGGTGTAGCTGTGCGAATGCAGGAAGGCGCGCTCGCGCGAATCGTCAAGGAAGGCGTCGTACAGTGCCTGCGTGGCCAGTACGGCGGCCAGCGGCAGGAAGCCGCCGGTCAGACCCTTGGACAGGCACATCAGGTCCGGCATCACGCCAGCCTGCTCGCAGGCGAACAGCGTGCCGGTACGGCCGAAGCCGGTGGCGATCTCGTCGGCGATCATGAATGCGCCGTGTGCGTCACACAGCTCGCGCACCCGCTGCAGGTACACCGGGTCGTGCATGCGCATGCCACCGGCGCACTGAAGGCGCGGTTCCAGGATCACCGCGCAGATCTCGCCCGGATGCTGGTCGAACAGGGTCGCCAGGCCATCGGCGGCCTGGCGTGCACGATCAGCCGCACTCTGGCCCGGCTCGGCCAGGTAGGCATCGGGCGAGGGTGCGAACAGGCTCTCGGCCAGCAGCGGTGCGTAGACGCGGCGGTACAACGGGATGTCCGCCATCGCCAGCGCACCCAGGGTCTCGCCGTGGTAGCCGTTCTCCAGCGCGACGAAGCGGGTGCGCCGGGGTTCGCCACGGTTCTGGAAATACTGGAAGGCCATCTTCAGCGCGACTTCCACGCCGGCCGAGCCGTTGTCGGCGTAGAACACCTTGGCCAACGGCGCGCGGCCGGGCTGGCGTGGCGCCAGCGCCAGCAGGCGCTCGGCCAGGGTGATCGCCGGCTCGTGGCCGAAGCCCGCCAGCATCACCTGTTCCAGCTGCCCGGCCTGCGCCGCGATGGCGCCGCCGATGCGCGGCTCGGCATGGCCGAACAGGTTGGTCCACCAGCTGCTGACGGCGTCCAGGTAGCGGTTGCCGTCGTGGTCGATCAGCCATGCGCCTTCACCACGGGCGATCGGTACCAGCGGCAAGGTGTGCGGGTGCTCGCGCATCTGCGTGCACGGGTGCCACAGCACCTGCAGGTCGCGTTGCCGCCAGTGCTGGGCCAGCGGGGAGGGGGTTGGGTCTGCTAGCATTTCGGGCTCATGAACATGTTGCTGCCTGCACATTCTATCGGCCCCGGCGCTGGCGCCGGCCGCCGCGGAGATTCCGCATGAACGATGACCGTGCCGGCCGTCGCTTGCCGATCATCCATCGGATCACCGATGAGGAAAACGGCCCCTTCCAGCGCCAGCACCTGGACCTGGAGTTCTCCAACGGCGAACGCCGCCGCTTCGAACGTCTGGTCAGCCGTGGCCATGGCGCGGTGGTGGTGGTACCGATGCTCGACGACGAGACCGTGCTGCTGGTACGTGAATACGCCGCCGGCATGCACCGTTACGAACTGGGCCTGGTGAAGGGCCGGATCGACGCCGGCGAGAGCCCCGAGCAGGCCGCCGACCGCGAACTGAAGGAAGAGGCCGGTTATGGCGCGCGCCGGATCGACGTGCTGCGTGCGATGACCCTGGCCCCCACCTACATGAGCCATCAGTCGTGGCTGGTGGTGGCACGCGATCTGTACCCGGAAAAGCTGGCCGGCGATGAGCCGGAGGAACTGGAAGTGGTGCCGTGGAAGCTGGCCGACCTGGACCAGCTGATGCTGCGCGAGGACTTCTCCGAGGGACGCTCGCTGGCGGCGCTGTTCATTGCTCGCCAGTGGCTGCAGGGAACGCGATGATCAAACTGACCACGGACCTGCGCGAGACCGCCATCGCCATCGCCCAGGAAGCCGGACAGGCCATCATGCAGGTCTATGCCGATGGCTTCGAGGTGCAGATCAAGGGTGACAACAGCCCGGTCACGGCCGCCGACCTGGCCGCCAACCAGGTCATCGAACAGGGTCTGCAACAGCTGACCCCGGACCTGCCGATCCTGTCCGAGGAATCGGTGCAAGTGCCGTGGGAGCAGCGCCGTCACTGGGGCGCCTACTGGCTGGTCGATCCGCTCGACGGCACCCGCGAGTTCGTCAAGCGCAATGGCGAGTTCAGCGTCAACATTGCCTTGATCTACCAGGGCGCACCGGCCTTCGGCGTAGTGTTGGCACCCGTCACCGGCATCGTCTGGCATGCCATGCGTGGCGAGCTGGCCTATCGACGGCAGGGCCTGCACGACACCGTGCTGCGCACCCGTACGCCGGCCACCGCCCCGCTGCGCGTCGCTGCCAGCCGCTCGCACCGCTCGCCGGAAACCGAGGCGCTGCTGGCGCGCATGGGCCGCATCGAGACCATCGCGCAGGGCTCGTCATTGAAGTTCTGCCGGATCGCCGAAGGCGGCCTGGATGTCTACCCGCGCTTGGGCCCGACCTCCGAATGGGATACCGCCGCCGGCCAGTGCGTGCTGCATGCCGCCGGCGGCGCGGTGCTGTCTGCCGCGACCGGCAAGCCGTTCCGCTACAACCGCCGCGAAACCCTGTTGAACGGCGATTTCATTGCCCTCGGCGACACCAGCCTGCCGTGGCGCGACTGGTTGTCCGATTGACCCTGGAGGCCGCATGAGCGCGCACGACACCCCCATCACCGGCAGTGCCGCAAGCAGCGAACTGGAGCGCCTGCTGGCGATCATGGCGCGCCTGCGCGACCCGCAGGGCGGCTGCCCGTGGGATCTGGAGCAGAACTTCGCGACCATCGCGCCGTACACCATCGAGGAAGCCTACGAGGTGGCCGATGCGATCGACCGCGGCGACCTCGACGACCTGTGCGACGAACTGGGCGACCTGTTGCTGCAGGTGGTGTTCCATGCGCGCATGGCCGAAGAGCAGGGCAGCTTCGCCTTCGCAGACGTGGCCCGCGCGATCAGCGACAAGATGCAACGCCGCCACCCGCACGTGTTCGCCGAGGTCAGCGTCGATGATGCCGACGGGGTGATGCGCAACTGGGAGGCGATCAAGCGCGCCGAGCGTGCCGCCCAGGGCGAGCAGGACACCTCCGCGCTGGCCGGCATCTCGCGTGGCCTGCCTGAATGGCAGCGGGCGGTGAAGCTGCAGTCGCGCGCGGCCAAGGTCGGGTTCGACTGGCCGGGCCCGCTGCCGGTGCTGGACAAGGCAGCCGAGGAACTGCAGGAGCTGCGCGAGGAGTTCGAGCGCGGCGACATCGCCGGCAACAAGGCGCGCCTGCAGGAGGAGCTGGGTGACCTGCTGTTCGTCTGCGCCAACCTGGCCCGCCATGCCGACATCGACCTGGGCGCGGCGCTGCGCGGTGCCAACCACAAGTTCGAACGCCGCTTCCGTGCGATGGAAGCGCAGGCCGACGCGCAGGGTGAGGCGTTGGCCGCGATGGACCTGGAGGCGCAGGAAGCGCTGTGGCAGCACGCCAAGGCAGCGGAGAAGGCGTGAAGACACTCGGCCTGTTCCTGCTGACCGCGCTGGCCGAGATCGTCGGCTGCTACCTGCCGTGGCTGTGGCTGCGCAAGGGCGGCAGCATCGGGTTGCTGCTGCCGGCGGCCGCCAGCCTGGCGCTGTTCGCCTGGCTGCTGACCCTGCATCCCACCGCCAGTGGCCGCGTCTATGCCGCCTACGGTGGCGTTTACATCGGCACCGCGCTGTTCTGGTTGTGGCTGGTCGATGGCATCCGGCCCAGCCGCTGGGACATGCTGGGTGCGGCGCTGTGCCTGGCCGGCATGGCAGTGATCATGTTCGGGCCGCGCACCTCATCGGTGTAGGGCCGGGCTTGGCGGTTCTGTAGAGCCGAGCCCACGCTCGGCTGCGCTTGCTTCCGACCACGCTGGCACGCGCAAGCCGAGCATGGCTCGGTGCTGCAAGACAGCGCAGCGCCCCCCGAAAGGCGCATGATGGGCCCGACCATGGCCCCGGAGCACGCGCATGTCCAGCTTCGCCAGCTTCCGCGAGTTCTATCCGTTCTACCTCAGCGAGCACCGTCATCCGGTGTCGCGCCGGCTGCACTTCGTCGGCAGCTGCGGGGCGCTGCTGCTGGTTGCGGCGGCGATCCTGCGCGGGCAACCCATCCTCGTGCTTGCCGCCCTGTTCTGCGGTTACGGCTTCGCCTGGGTCGGTCATCTCTTTTTCGAGAAGAACCGTCCGGCGACCTTCCAGCATCCCCTGTACTCGTTCATGGGCGACTGGGTGATGTTCACCGACATCCTGCGCGGGCGGGTGCCCTGGTAGCGTCGCTGTACCTGCCGGCTTCACGCGCTATGCTGGGGACTGGGCGACATAGATAAGGAAAGCGCGATGTTCCCGACCATGTTCTTTACCGTGGTACTGGCCTTCGTGGCCGTGGTGATCCTGTTCAAGGCGGTGCGGATGGTGCCGCAGGGGTACGAATGGACCGTCGAGCGCTTCGGGCGCTACACGCACACCATGACCCCCGGCCTGCACTTCCTGATCCCGATCGTGTACGGGGTGGGACGCAAGGTGAACATGATGGAACAGGTGCTGGATGTACCCAGCCAGGAAGTGATCACCAAGGACAATGCCGCCGTGCGCGTGGATGGCGTGGTGTTCTTCCAGGTCCTGGATGCTGCCAAGGCGGCCTATGAGGTGGCCAACCTGGAAGTGGCGATGATCGCCCTGGTGCAGACCAATATCCGTACCGTGATCGGCTCGATGGACCTGGACGAATCGCTCAGCCAGCGCGAGGTGATCAACGCCCAGCTGCTGAGCGTGGTCGACCATGCCACCAACCCGTGGGGCGTGAAGGTCAACCGCATCGAGATCCGTGATATCCAGCCGCCGCGCGACCTGCTGGATGCGATGGCGCGGCAGATGAAGGCAGAACGCGAGAAGCGCGCGCAGATCCTGGAAGCCGAAGGCTCGCGGCAGTCGGAAATCCTGCGCGCCGATGGCGAGAAGCAGGCCACCGTGCTGGAAGCCGAAGGCCGCCGCGAGGCTGCGTTCCGCGATGCCGAGGCCCGCGAGCGCCTGGCCGAGGCCGAAGCCAAGGCAACCCAGATGGTGTCGGCGGCAATTGCCGAAGGCGACGTGCAGGCGATCAACTACTTCGTGGCCCAGAAGTATGTGGAAGCATTCAAGGAGCTGGCCAGTTCGCCGAACCAGAAGCTGGTGCTGATGCCGATGGAGGCCAGCGGTGTGATCGGTTCGATCGCCGGCGTGGCCGAACTGGCCAAGCAGGCACTGGGCGACCAGAACAACAAGGCCGCGGGCAAGCGACCGCCGCCGATCGGAGGCTGACATGCGCTGGGAGGTCGTAGGCTGGGGCGCGCTGGCACTGCTGCTGTTCGCCGCCGAGGCGCTGGCGCCGGGTGCGTTCATGCTGTGGATCGGCATCGGCGCGGCGGCTGTGTTCGTGCTGGTGGCGGTGTTCAGCGGCATTCCATTGCTGTGGCAGGTCGTTGCCTTCGTCGTGCTGAGCGTGGTCGCGATCCAGTGCTATCGGCGCTGGGGCAAGGCAAGGGCGCGGCCCAGCGATGCGCCGTTGCTCAACCGCCGTGCCGAGCAGCTGGTCGGCCGGGTGGTGCCCTTGCAGCAGGGCATCGTCGATGGGCTGGGCCGGGTCAGCATCGATGATGCGTACTGGCAGGTCAGCGGCCCGGAACTGCAGGCCGGCAGCCTGGTGCGGGTGGTGGCCGTGCAGGGCACGGTGCTGGTGGTCGAGGACGCAGGCCGCCCCCTGTAGAGCCGAGCCCACGCTCGGCTCCCCCACGAAAAGCAGCCGGGCATGGGCTCGGCTCTACAGCGCCGGCGCTGCGCTGCGGCACGCCTGCGGCCGACCGATCTGGGATAATGGGGATTCTTGTTTCCTCTGCTGCCGGACCCGGTCATGACCCAGAAGACGCTGCTCAACGATACCCACCGCGCCCTCGGCGCCAAGATGGTCGATTTCGGGGGTTGGGACATGCCCATCCACTACGGCTCGCAGCTGGACGAGCACCACCTGGTGCGTCGCGAGGCGGGTGTGTTCGACGTCAGCCACATGACCGTGGTCGACCTGCGCGGTGACCAGGTCAAGCCGTTCCTTCGCCGCCTGCTGGCCAACTCGATCGACAAGCTGAAGGTGCCGGGCAAGGCGCTGTACTCGTGCATGCTGAATCCGCGCGGCGGCGTCATCGACGACCTGATCGTCTACTACCTGGGCGACGATTTCTTCCGCATGGTGGTCAACGCCTCCACCCGCGAAAAGGACCTGGCCTGGCTGCGTGAGCAGGCCGCGCCGTTCGGCGTCAGCGTCGAGCAGCGCCCGGACCTGGCCATCCTGGCCGTGCAGGGCCCGCAGGCGCGCGACATCGTGATCGGCCTGGCCCGCGAATCCGAGCGCGAGGCGCTGACCAAGCTGGGCCGCTTCGCTGCCCTGCAGGTGCAGTCCGACGACGGCATCGAGCTGTTCGTTGCCCGCACCGGCTACACCGGCGAGGACGGTTTCGAGATCCTGCTGCCGCAGGATGCCGTGGTCGCGTTCTGGAACCGCCTGCTGGCAGCGGGCGTGAAGCCGGCCGGCCTCGGTGCGCGCGACACCCTGCGCCTGGAAGCCGGCATGAACCTGTACGGTCAGGACATGGACGAAGAGATCAGCCCGTACGAAGCGGCGCTGGCCTGGACCGTGTCGCTGGACGAAGGCCGCGACTTCATCGGCCGCGACGTGCTGGAAGTGCAGAAAGCCGCCGGCACCGCGCGCCAGATGATCGGCCTGGTGATGGACGAGAAGGGCGTGCTGCGCCACGGCCAGGCGGTGACCACCGCGGGCGGCCAGGGCGAGATCCTGTCCGGCACCTTCTCGCCGACCCTGGCCAAGGGCATCGCTTTCGCCCGCGTACCGGCCGGTGAACTCGGCGAAGTCACCGTCGACATCCGCGGCCGGCAGGTGCCGGTGCGCGTGGTCAAGTTCCCGTTCGTGCGCGAAGGCCAGGCCCAGCCCGGCGTGCTCGCCGACGCCTGATCCGAACATGCCGGTCGTCACTGACAGCAGTGACGGCCGGTTGGTTACACTAGCCCCGTTTTTTCCACCCCTGCATATCTCTGGAGCAGTCCCATGAGCGAGATCCCCGGCGACCTCAAGTTCCTCAAGTCCCATGAGTGGGCCCGTGTCGAAGGCAATGGCCGCGTCACCGTCGGTATTTCCGACCACGCCCAGGGCCTGCTGGGTGACCTGGTCTACGTCGAACTGCCGGAAGTCGGCGCCGACGCCAAGGCCGGCGAACAGATCGCCGTCGTCGAGTCGGTGAAGGCCGCCTCGGACGTCTACAGCCCGGTCAGCGGCAAGGTTGTCGAGGTCAACTCGGCCCTGTCCGACAAGCCGGAAACCATCAACGAAGATGCCTACGGCGAAGGCTGGATGTTCGTGGTCGAACTGACCAACGCCGAAGAGGTCAACGAGCTGCTGGATCCGGACGCGTACGCCGAAGCCCTGGAGAACGACGACCACTGAGTCGTCGTTTCCGGGTTCTGCAACGGCCACCATCGGGTGGCCGTTTTTGTTTTGGCGAGTACGTTGGACTCATGACGCAGGGTTTGCTGCGCGCCCTCGACGCGGCATCAGCAGACCCGCGAACGGTACCGAGGAATGTGCGCAGTTTTGCGCAAATCCGCGTTTCCACCCCGCGCCGGCGCGTCCGGATGTGAAAACTTTCCGCCCCCCGTTGCGGTGCCGTTGTGCTGGCGTTGGTGCGGGCGGCGACCGCTGCTGGCGATGCGTGCATGCAGTGGCTGCCAACATGCATGCATCTGCGCGGAGTGCTTATTTCAAGTGCTTTTTGTTCAACGCGTGCGTTGTTGTTGTTGCAGGCAACGTGCGTGCGTGGCGCTTTGCTGGTCGTCGAACGCGGAGCGTGGCGACCGTGCGGGCACCACCGTGGATGGCGCGGATGTGAAAATTTTTCGCGGGGGTTGTTGACAGTAAAAAAAACCGTGATTAGGTTTCGCCTCAGCAGACCTTGCCTGCCCAACCGAGTGCGCAGAATCAATCGTCCGATGCGAAGCAGCCCCTTCAAGACCACCGCGACCCAGATGACGGTGGACATGGCCCCGCTTCCCCCGGAGAAATGCAAGGCACCTTCCGTTCCGATGCCCGCTCCGCCGATCGAGGCGGGCATTGCCGTATCCGTAACGGCGCGCCTGACGCGCCGGCGGTCCCCGCACGCAGCATCCGCGGGTTTGATCCACCTGGGCGTTTCAACTCCCTATCACTGACGAGGAGCCATCCCATGGCAACCAAGAAAGCTGCGAAGAAGAAGCCCGCCGCCAAGAAAGCGGTGAAGAAGGTCGCGAAGAAGGCCGCTGCCAAGAAGGCAGTGAAGAAGGTCGCGAAGAAGGCGACCGCCAAGAAGGCAGTGAAGAAGGCTGCGAAGAAGGTCGCCAAGAAGACCACTGCGAAGAAGGCAGTGAAGAAGGCGGCAAAGAAGGTAGCCAAGAAGTCCACTGCCAAGAAGGCCGTCAAGAAGACCGCGAAGAAGGCCGCCAAGAAGGTAGCCAAGAAGGCCACCAAGAAGACTGCCAAGAAGGCAACGGCCCGCAAGCCGGCAAAGAAGGTCGCCAAGAAGGCCACTGCCAAGAAGGCCGTCAAGAAGACCGCCAAGAAGGCAGTCAAGAAGACCGCGAAGAAGGCCACCAAGAAGGCTGCCCCGAAGAAGGCAGCGAAGAAGGTTGCCAAGCGCAAGCCGGCCGCCCGCAAGAAGAAGGCCGCTCCGGTCGCTCTGCCGGCAACCCCGGCGCCGCTGATCTAAGTACTTCCCGATAGCCGCATCCTGAAACCCCCTTCCCTGGCTGCCCAGCGGGGAGGGGGTTTTTTTATGGGGTGATTTCTGGCGTCGAGCCATGCTCGACGGCCTTTCTGATGATTGACGCTAGCGGTGCGGCACCGGTGGAAAGCGCTCAACCAGGAAATCGATGAAGCTGCGCAGGCGGGTCGAGCGATAGCGGTCATGGGCGTAGACCACGTGCATCGGCCGCCCAGCCTGGCCGTGCTCCGGGAACAGCTGCACCAGACGCCCGGCACCGACGTCCTCGGCCAGGAGCAGCGCCGACTGCAGGACGATGCCCATGTCACGCAACGCCGCTGAGCGCAGCGCTTCGCCGTTGTTGATCCGCAGGCGACCCGAGGGCACATGGTCGAGCCCGCCAGCATCGGCGCGCAACCACTGCGCCAACGCGCTGGGTTCGAAGGACAGGCATTGATGCCGGGAAAGTGCCTGCAGGTCGGAAGGCGTACCGTGCCGGGCGAGGTATCCGGGCGAGGCGCACATCATCAATCGATACGGCGTCAGCGCACGTGCGACCAGCGCGCTGCTGTCGGCCAACGTGCCGATTCGCAGGGCGGCTTCGAAACCTTCCTCGGCGAGGTCGACGACGCGGTCGGTCAGCTCCGCGTCGACACGCACGTCGGGATGGCGCGCCATGTAATCGGCCAATGCCGGTACCAGCGCATGCGTGCCGAAGATCACCGGTGCGCTGATGCGCAGCGTGCCTGCCGGTGCCAGGTGCTGGTGCTGGGCCTGCGCATCGGTTTCCTCCACCAGCCGCAGGATCTCCCGGCAGCGGGCGTAGTAGTCCTCGCCGAACGGCGTCATGTGCTGGCGCCGGGTGGTACGACTGAGCAACTGCATGCCGAGCCGCGCCTCCAATGCACGCAGGTGTTTGCCGGCCATCGTCGCGGAGATGTCCAGTGCTGCTGCCGCAGCGCTGAGACTGCCCTTGTCCACGATCAGCACGTAGACCTGCATGCTTTCCAGCAGGTTCATCTGACACCCCAGGTGTTGAATGCTGAAACCTGTGCGGAGTTTATCAATCAGGGGTGATCAAACAGCATGCATCGCACGGGCCGGAGGCACCGGCCGCGCTGACAGGAGAACACCATGGATCTGAACCTTGAGGGACGTACTGCACTGGTCACCGGGGCGGGCAGCGGCATCGGTGCCGCTGTCGCCAGGCAACTGGCCGCACAGGGCGTGCGTGTCGCCCTCTCGTCACGGCGGCAGCCACCGCTGCAGGCGCTGGCGGCAGAGATCGAAGCGACGGGCGCACCCGCGCCGATCATCCTGCTGGGCGATGTCACCGACGCCGGGGACGTGCGCCGCATCGCCGACGCCGCGCTGGCAGCGTTGCAGCGGGTGGACGTCCTGGTCAACGCAGCTGGT
This sequence comes from Stenotrophomonas sp. YJH_SMC_17, assembly GCF_059371655.1. Lineage (NCBI taxonomy): Bacteria > Pseudomonadati > Pseudomonadota > Gammaproteobacteria > Lysobacterales > Lysobacteraceae > Stenotrophomonas > Stenotrophomonas sp. YJH_SMC_17. Next base: position 217,401 of record NZ_JCAFUU010000002.1, read on the forward strand.
GGCTCGCGGCCAACAACCGTCGATGCCGCCGACATGATCTGGGAGGAGGCAATGGCGCTGAACTTCTCTGCCGCACGACGGCTGACCCAGGCACTGCTGCCGGCGATGCAGGCGCAGGGATGGGGGCGGGTGATCAACTTCAGTGGCTCGATGGAGCCGCGCGCAGTGAACGCGGCCACGGCGGCCAAGGCGGCACTGCATCTGTGGAGCAAGGGTCTGTCGTCCGAGGTGGCCGGGCAGGGCATCACGGTGAACGCAATCGCGCCAGGACGGATCAACAGCCCGCAGATTCTTGATCGCCTGCATCCCACCGAGGACAGCCGGCGCGAATTCATTGCGCGCAACATTCCGATCGGGCGCTTCGGCGAGCCGGATGAAGTGGCGCCGCTGGTGGCCTTCCTGGCTTCGCCGCTGGCCGGCTACATCACCGGTGCGGTGATTCCGGTGGACGGCGGCATGCACTACTTCGCGCACTAGCGCTCCGAAGCTGTAGAGCCGAGCCCATGCTCGGCTGCCTTGCGCCAGAATTCCGCTCAGCCGAGCACGGCTCGGCTCTACACAACAACAAAAAGGGCGGCCCATGGGCCGCCCTTCATGCTTACGGTCGAGCCCGCCTGATCAGCGCGGGGACGCCACCGCGCGGTTGCTCGAGGCACCCTTGCCCTTGCGCTTGTCCTGCTGCGCCGGGGTTGCGCCTTCGGCCATCAGGTTGTCGCTGCCGAAGTCGGTGTCCACATCCAGCCAGCGCTGCGCCGGCAGGCCGAGCGCGGAATCGAGCACGGTCGGCAGCAGGCCGCTGGGCAGGCCGCTTTCGCCGTTCCACAGGATGGCGATGCCGAGATCGCGTTCCGGCACCAGTGCCACCAGGCCGCGGTAGCCCTGCACGGCACCGGCATGGAACACCACGTCGTGGCCGGCGTAGTCGAAGGTGCGCCAGCCCAGTGCGTAGCCGGCCGAGTGCAGGCGCTCGCGGCGCCAGCCCGAACGCATCTCGCCGGGAGTGTTGATCAGGCTGGAGTGCAGGGTGGCCAGCAGCGGCGCCGGCAGCACGTCAGGGCGGTGCCCGGTGTGGGCGAGCAGCCACTGCGCCATGTCGCTGGCGCTGGCATTGACGCCGGCCGCCGGGGCGACGCGGTAGTAGGTCGGCTTCGGCGTCAGCGACACCCAACCGTTGCGGCTGCGCACGTGCGGACGCGCCCAGCGCGAGCTGGCCTGGATGCCAGCCAGGCCGAGGCTGGCATCGTTCATGCCCAGCGGCTTGAAGATGCGGCGCTCGACCGACTGCTCATAGAAGCTGCCGGAAGCGGCGTAGACAACGTCACCGATCAGGCTGAAGGCCACGTTCTGGTAGGCGTAGCAGTCGCCCGGCAGGCATTTCAGGCTGGTGTTGGCCAGCTTCTGGGTCAGCGAGTAGTACTCGGCGTTGCCTTCGATGTCGCGGTCGTAGGCGTTGTAGGGCAGGCCGACGCGGTGGCTGAGCACATCGGCCACCGTCAGGCGGTCGGTGGCTTCGGGCGAGTTCAGGCGGAAGCCCGGTACGTAGTCGGTGACCTTGCTGTCCCAGCGCAGGGTGCCGTCGTTGACCAGCAGGCCGGCCATGGTGCCGGCGAAGGCCTTGGACAGCGACGCCAGGCGGAACACGGTGTGCGCATCGACCGGCAGCGGATTGTTGACGTCGGTAACGCCATAGCCGCGCGCGCTGAGAATGCGGCCGCCCTGCACGATCGCCACCGCCATGCCCGGCACGCGCTCGCCATAGGTGAGCTGCTGCGCCATCGACTCGATGTTGGCGACGTTGAAGCCGGCAGCCGGCGCCTGCACCTGCGGTACCAGGCCGGTGCGGTAGGCCGCGGGCTGGGTGTGGGCAACGGCGGTGGCGGCAGCGGACTCGATGTTGGCCGGCATCGGCGGCAACGGCGGCGGGGTCTGCGCGGTGGTGGACAAGGCAACAGGCATCAACATGCCCAGCAAACCGGTGGCCGCCGAACGGATCGGACGACGCAGGCTGTTCTTTTTCATCGGTTGGACCCGTGCGCGACTGCTTATGGCGATTCTAGCGCCGCTTTTCCTCTATGCACAAACAAAGCGAAGATGAATGCGCATCTCGTTGAAAAAGTTGGAATTTTGACGCTCCGGAAGCGTGTGTCGGAACGTGTCATCCAGGCCCGGTCATGACACTGCGTTGCAGCCTTCAGACGGCCACCTGCTGGCGATGTTGCAGTGCATTGGATAACGTACGCGCTTCACCGCCCCCGGAGCCTGCCATGCCGCTGTCCAACCGCCGTCTTCTGGCGAGGGACACCGCGTGAGCGCGGTGAAGGGCAAGGGGCCGCTGCGTGGGCTGATGGCGGCACTGCGCGAGTCACCGGCGCTGTGGTGGTCGTTCCTGTATTTCTTCTGCCTGCTCAGCGGCTACTACGTGCTGCGCCCGGTGCGCGAGGCAATGGCCGCATCGGCCGACCTGGAGACGGTGTTCCCACCGCTGCTGATCGCCTGGTTCGGAAGCCATGGCATCGCACTGAAGGACTTCGTGCTGCAGTTCCTGTTCACCTGCGTGTTCGTGATCATGCTGGTGCTGCAGCCGGTCTATGGCTGGCTGGTCAGCCGCTTCCCGAGGCGGGTGTTCCTGCCGGCGGTGTACGGCTTCTTCATCGTCACCCTGCTGGGTTTCTACGCGTTGTTTGATAGCGACGTGCCGGGGCGAGGCATGGCGTTCTTCTTCTGGATCAGCGTCTTCAACCTGTTCGCGGTGGCCGTGTTCTGGAGCTTCATGGCCGATGTGTTCTCCAATGCGCAGGCACGGGCCTATTACGGCTACATCGGCGCAGCGGGCACGATCGGTGCCTTCCTCGGTCCGTTCATCACCAGCGTGCTGGTGCAGCGGCTGGGTATTGCCAACCTGATGCTGGTATCCACCGGATTCCTGATGGTCTGCCTGTTCTGCATCTGGCGCCTGCGGCACTGGGCGGTGCTGCGCGAGCGTGAGCAGCGGCTGATGTCGGGAGAAAAACCGATGGGCGGTAGTGTGCTCGATGGCCTCAAGCTGATCGTTCGCGAACCCCTGCTGCGCTGGCTGGCCATCATGGTGCTGTTCGGTGTGGGCATTGGCACCCTCCTGTACAACCAGCAGGCCACGATCGTGCGTGCCTCATTCAATGATGCAGGCGCCGCCACCGCGTTCTTCTCGCGCATCGACCTGGCCGTGAACGCGCTGGCGCTGTTGATGCAGCTGGGCCTGACCCGCTGGCTGCTGTCGCGCCATGGCATTGCACCGGCGCTGCTGATTCCCGGCTTCGCGATCCTGATCGGCTTCTCGGTGCTGGCCGCTTCGCCGATGCCCTTGCTGGTGGCGGTGGTGCAGGTGATGACCCGCGCCAGCGAGTTCGCCCTGGCCAAGCCGGCACGCGAGACGATCTACACCCGCGTGGACCGCCAGTGGCGCTACAAGGCCGGTGCGGCGATCGACACCGTGGTCTACCGCGGTGCGGACCTGAGCTTTGCCTGGGTGCACAAGGGCCTGTCATTGTTCGGCTCGCACGTAGTGTTCATCGGCGGCATGCTGGTGGCCGCGTGCATGACCGCCGCCGCGTTTGGCGTGCTGCGCGAAGAAAAGAAACTGCCACGTGACCGCTGATTTTCCGGGGTCAGATCCCTTTCCCGCGGGGAAAGGGATCTGACCCCATTCTTCTTCCCCGTCCAAGGAACCGCCCATGTACTGGATCGCACTCGCCCTGACCTTGCTGGTCGCACTGCTGCACGTCTATTTCCTGGTGCTGGAGATGTTCCTGTGGACCCGCCCGCTGGGCCTGAAGACGTTCCGCAACACAGCGGAGAAGGCCGAGATCACGCGCGTGCTGGCGGCCAACCAAGGGCTGTACAACGGCTTCCTGGCGGCCGGCATCGTGGTGGGACTGGTGATCGACCAGCCGGTGCTGGTGACGTTCTCGCTGGCGTGCGTGGTGGTGGCCGGGTGTTACGGCGCGTACAGCGTAAGCCGCCGCATTTTCATGATCCAGGCGCTGCCGGCGATCCTGGCGCTGGTTCTTCGCGCGGTGGCGTAGTTTCCAGCCAACGGCGCAGCCCCTCGTGGGTGGTCGCGGAATGCGGGTCATGGGTTGGGTGTGGCGGATGGGCCGTGCAGGGGACGCTGCAAGTACGTCCCTGTAAGCTCGGTGACGCCATCCATGGCGCCAACGCCCCTGCACGCCCCACCCGCCACACCCCTGGCAGGTTCCGTGTGCGGCCAGCCCACGGAGAAGAAAAAGAAGAGCAACAGCAACAGCGGATCGCTGCGCTCGTGGGTTCTGCGCGCATGAAAAAAGCGGCCGAAGGGCCGCTTTTGCTTTTGCTTTTGCTCTTCTTTTTTCTCCTCCGTGGGTGGACGCCACAGAGATCTGTCAGAGGTCGGAGGTGGGGGGGGGCCGGGCGGGGTATCCGCGCCATGGATGGCGCGGCTAAGCCTACAGGGGTGAGGGCGCTTTGCTTGCGAAGCATTGCTTCGCAAGCGACCGAACGCACAGCCGCCAGCGGCTGGGCCGGGCCCCGGAGGGGTACTTGCGGCGTCCCCGTCCGGCCCCTCCCTCCGGCCCAGCCGACAAACCGCATTTCGCGACCCACCTACGAGGGGCTGCGCCGTTCGCGGGTACACACTACTTCGCCGGCGACATCCACATGGCGATGACCGCGCTGAACACCTCCGTCCCCGCACGATCCCGCACACTCACCGTCACCGGCAGCGCGTAGCCCTGCGCCGCCGCCACGATCGGCTGCGCCGGCAGCGCCACCGCCTGCAGTGTTCCGCGCGCCTTGGCCAGGTACTGCACCTGCATCCCCTTCGGAATCCAGCGCATGCCCTTCGGCAGCGATGCATCCACCATCAGCCCGGCGGTCAGCTCGGCCAGGTTGCACATCGCGATCGCGTGCACCGTGCCGATGTGGTTGCGCACCTTTCGGCGGTCGGCCAGCGTGCCTTCGCAGTGGCCGTGTTCCAGGCGGGTGATGCGTGGCGCGATGCTGGCGAAGTAGGGCGCCTTGAAACACACCGCGCGTGAGAACAGCCAGGTGCCGGCGGGCCAGCGCTGCAGGCGGTTGTAGAGCGAGAGCAGGGGCGTGGACATGAGGAGGATTCCGGTCGGCGGATAAAGCGACGGCGGGCCGAGGCCCGCCGTCGAAGGCAACGCGTGTCGCGGGCGATCAGGCCGCCTGCGAATGCGGGTCCTTGTGCTGGCGGTCGTAGTAGCTGGCCGCGCGCAGTTCGTGGGTATCGAAATCGTCCACGGTGATGGTGTCCAGGGTCAGCGTGCGCAGCTCTTCCAGCAGGCTGCGTTCGTCCTGGGTGATCACGCCTTCAGCCACGGCCTCGTCCAGCTGCGCCTTGAAGTCCAGCGCCTCGATGCCCTTGCTCTTCAGCGCCTTCAGGAACTTGCGCTCCACCGGCTCGGCCATGATCGCCTTGCTCAGGTAGCTGTTGATGCGGCCACCCGGGTTGTTCTCGCACGGGGTCAGGAACACGCCACTGGCCAGGCGGTCGCGGGCTTCGTTCGGCGCCATCAGCAGGGCGGCGACGCGGCGGCTCAGGCGGTCGCCCGGGGCTTCGGCACGACGGCCCAGCGGGAAGATCAGCGCCCACATCAGCCAGCCGATCGGACGGATCGGGAAGTTGCGCAGCGCCGCCGACAGCGACTCTTCGATCTTGTGCACGCTGTCATGGAACGCCCAGGCCAGCAGCGGCTGGTCGGCCTGCGGTGCGCCTTCGTCGTGGTAGCGCTTGAGCATGGCGCTGGTCATGTAGACATGGCTCAGCACGTCGCCCAGGCGCCCGGACAGCGATTCCTTGAACTTCAGCTTGCCGCCGAGGGTCATCATCGAGATGTCGGCCATCAGCGCCAGGTTGGCCGAGTAGCGGTCCAGCTTGCGGAAGTAGCGGCGGGTGTAGGCGTCGCCCGGGGCGGCACCGAAGCGCGCACCGGTCAGGCCGAACCAGAACGAACGCACCGCATTGGAGATGCCATAGCGGATGTGGCCGAACAGGCTGCGGTCGAAGTCCTGCAGGCCGGCACGGGTGTCCGGATCCTGCGCGGCCTTCATTTCCTTCAGCACCCACGGGTGGCAGAGGATCGCACCCTGGCCGAAGATCAGCAGGCTGCGGGTCATGATGTTGGCGCCTTCCACGGTGATCGCGATCGGCGCGGCCTGCCAGCTGCGGCCAGCGAAGTTGCGCGGCCCCAGGATGATGCCCTTGCCGCCGATCACGTCCATCATGTCCGAGATCACTTCGCGGCTCATGCTGGTGCAGTGGTACTTGGCGATCGCCGAGGGCACCGACGGCACGTCGCCACGGTCGACCGCTGCAGCGGTGGCCTGCGACAGCGCGCTGATCTTGTAGGCCTTGCCGCCGATGCGGGCCAGCGCTTCTTCCACGCCTTCGAAGCGGCCGACCGACAGGCCGAACTGCTTGCGGATGCGTGCGTAGGCGCCGGTCACGGCAGCACCGGCCTTGGCACCGCCGCTGGCGGTGGAGGGCAGGGTGATCGAACGGCCCACGGCCAGGCACTCGTTGAGCATGTTCCAGCCCTTGCCGGCCATGGCTGCGCCACCGATCAGCTGGGTCAGCGGAATGAACACGTCCTTGCCGCGGATCGGGCCGTTCTGGAACGTCGAGTTCAGCGGGAAGTGGCGACGGCCGATCTCAACGCCGGCAGTGTCACGCGGCAGCAGGCCCAGGGTGATGCCGATGTCGCGGGTATCGCCGATCAGGCCGTCCGGATCGTACATGCGGAAGGCCAGGCCGATCAGCGAAGCGACCGGGGCCAGGGTGATGTAGCGCTTGTCGAAGGTCAGCTTGACGCCGAGCACCTGCTCGCCGTGCCACTCGCCCTTGCAGACGATGCCGTAGTCCGGAATGGAGGTGGCGTCGGAACCGGCGAACGGACCGGTCAGGCCGAAGCACGGCACTTCGCGGCCATCGGCCAGGCGCGGCAGGTACTGGTCCTTCTGTTCCTGGGTGCCGTAGTGCACCAGCAGTTCACCCGGGCCCAGCGAGTTCGGCACGCCGACGGTGGAGCTGACCACCGAGGACACCGAGGCCAGCTTCTGGATGACCTTGTGGTGGGCCAGCGCGGAGAAGCCGAGGCCGCCGTATTCCTTCGGGATGATCATGCCGAAGAACTTGTTCTTCTTGATGAAGGCCCACAGCTCCGGCGGCAGGTCGGCATGGACGTGGGTGATTTCCCAGTCGTTGACCATCGCGCACAGCTCTTCGACCGGGCCATCGAGGAAGGCCTGCTCTTCAGCGGTCAGCTGCGGCTTGGGGTAATTCAGCAGGATGTTCCAGTCCGGGTCACCGGTGAACAGCTCGCCTTCGAAACCGACCGAGCCGGTTTCCAACGCGATGCGCTCGGTCTGCGACAGCGGCGGCAGCACCTTGCGGAACACCTTCATCATCGGACCGGTCAGCAGCGGCTTGCGGATGAACGGCAGCAGCAGCGGCACGGCGATGACCGCCAGCACGGCGGCCGCAACGATCGTGGCGGTCTGGTTGACGTAGGGCACGAACCAGCAGACGGCCAGCAGGGCCAGGCTGATCAGCGTCCAGGTCAGCAGGCGCATGCGGTGGTAGGCGACGAACGCGCCTGCCAGCAGCAGGGCGAGGAAGGGAAGAACGATGCTCATGAGCGTGCTCCGGTGACGTGCTCGTTTGTGGCGGACGAAGCTGCAGCATCCGCTGCGGGCAACACGTCCAGATAGTCCAACACAGTAGCGGTAAAGGCGTCGTTGTCATCGCCGGCGACCATGTGCGTGGCCTGCGGCAACTGTACGTGGCGCGCGTGCGGCGCCAATGCCAGGAATTCGGCGACGGTCTGCGGGGTGACCAGATCGCTGCGGCCGCCACTGACCAGCAGCAGCGGGCACTTCACCTGGCGTGCGGCATCGGCCAGCGCGTCCTGGTGCTGTTCGCTGTCACGCGCCAGCTCGGCCACCAGGCGCGGGTCCCAGTGCCAGCGCCAGCGGCCATGGCCGTCCTCGCGCAGCAGTGGGCGCAGCGACTGCTCGGATTTGCGAGGGCGGTGCGGCATGTAGGCCGAGATCACGTCGGCGGCCTGGGTCAGCGAGGCGAAGCCGTCGGGATGGGCGGTCATGAAGGCCAGGATGCGCTCGACACCGGCGGTATCCCAGCGCGGGGTGATGTCGACCAGCACCATTGCCGAGAACAGGCCCGGCCAGCGCGATTCGGCCAGCAGGCCGAACAGGCCGCCCATCGAGGCGGCAACCAGCACCGGCGGACGCGGCTGTTCCCCGGCCAGCACGATCAGGTCATCAGCGAACTGTTCACCGTGATAGGGCAGGTCGGCGGCATTCCAGTCGGAATCGCCGTGGCCGCGGGCATCGTAGGCCAGGGTCTGCAGCCCAGCGGCGTTCAGTGCGCGCGCCGTGGCATTCCATGCGTGGCGGGTCTGGCCGAAGCCGTGCGCGAACAGCACGCGGCCACGTCGGCCATGGTCGCTGACGGTCGCGGCCAGGCGCGCGCCATGGGCGGCGTCCAGGCGCAGATCATGGAACGCAGCGGGAGTAGGGGACGTAACCATACTTGATAGTATGGATTGCTTGAAGGGGAAGTCAATACTGTACGGTATGGTGCAATGCGGCAGGCGGTTGGCAGGGGGCGCGACGGTTTCGGCCGTAACCGCGTACTGCAACGAACCCCTGCGTATGGTTAAATCAGCGCATGAATCAACCTGACGCTTCCGCCGGCGAACCGCGCGCCGGCCGCAACAGCCGCCTGAGTGCCGAAGACTGGGCCCAGGCCGCTCTCGATCTGATTGCTGAACAAGGTGTGGGTGCCGTCGCGGTGGAACCGTTGGCGCGGCGCCTGGGCGTGACCAAGGGCAGCTTCTACTGGCATTTCCCTTCGCGGGATGCCTTGCTGCAGGCGGCCCTGGAACGCTGGGAGCTGTTCGAACAGGAGCAGGTGTTCGGCAGCCTTGAGGATGTGCCGGATCCGCGCGTGCGCCTGCGTCAGTTGTTCCAGATGGTCGCGCATGAAGTGCAGCCGCACATCATCTACAGCGAGCTGCTGAAGGCGCTGGACCACCCGATGGTGCGCCCGGTGATCGACCGGGTGTCGCAGCGCCGCCTCGACTATCTGATCGCCTCGTTCCGCCAGGCCGGGCTCAGCTCGACCGATGCGCGCCACCGTGCACGCCTCGCCTACGCCGCCTATGTCGGCTTCCTGCAGTTGTCGCTGCAGTTGCAGCAACCCAAGCAGGCGCGCGAGGATTTCGAAGCCTACGTCGAGCACCTGATCGAGACGCTGATTCCGAACGGTTGAGGCCGCCGCACGGGAACATGCAAAGGCCGCAGCCCAGCTGCGGCCTTTTTGTTTTTGCATTGCGCTGATCCTGGCTGCCGGCCGCACAACGGAAACGGGGCCCCGAAGGGCCCCGTTTGCAGTTCTGCTGCTTACACCCGTGCTTCCATCAGAAGCGCTGGCGGTACTCCATGTACATGTAGCGCCCCGGGGTGTCGTACTGGTAGTCGAAGGAGTTGGCGAAGGCCTGGGTGGCCACCGGCGGTTCCTTGTTGAACACGTTGGTCAGACCGACCGAGACGGTACCGTTCCACGGCAGGTTATAGCGCACCTGCAGGTCGTGGTAGGTGGTAGCGGCCAGGTGGTTTTCCGGATCCGCACGGCCTTCCAGGCCGATCTTGTCCGGATTGCTGCACAGCTCAGCCACGCCCGGGAACTTGCAGTTCTCGTTCAGGCCCGAGAAGTAACGCACCGTCCAGCTCACGCCGAAATCACCGTAGGTCCAGTTGGCGGTCAGGTTCGAGCGGATGCGCCACACCGGGGTGTCGCGGGTGTAGGTGCCGACTTCAGACGGATCCCAATCCGAGTCCGGGGTGGCCTTCTGGCGGTAGTTGCTCATGTAGACGCTGTCCCACACGAACGAGAACGAGCCATAGCGGGTATCCGGCAGCTGGTAACGCATGGTCAGGTCGTAACCTTCCACTTCCAGCTCACCCAGGTTCTGCAGGTAGCGGGCCATGTAGGTGATCTGGCCGAGTGCATTACGGGTCAGGCCCGAGTTGCCCAGCACGTTGCACCAGCCGGCGTTGCCCTGCACATAGCACTGCTCGAGCATGTAGTCGGCGGTCGGACGGCTGATCACGTCCTTGATGTTGATCTTCCACCAGTCCAGCGACACGTCGAAGCCGCGCACGAAGCTTGGGCTGTAGACGATGCCCAGGCTCTTGGAGGTCGAGGTTTCCGGGCTCAGCTCCTGGTTCGACTTCCACTCGAACGGCCATGCGGTCTGGCCGCCGTAGCCCTCGCGCTGCTGGTAGCTGGCCGGAATGCCTGCTGCGGCACAGCGGGCAGCAACGGCGGCGTTGCTGATGTACGGGCTGCCGATCGAGCACGGATCGCCGTAGCTGTCGTAGGCCTCACCGGCACCACCGAACAGGTTGGAAATGGACGGGGCACGGAAGCCCTCGGCCCAGTTGCCGCGGACCATCAGGTCTTCGATCGGCTTCCACTTGAATCCGAACTTGCTGTTCAGGGTCGAACCGAAGTTGCTGTAGTCCGAACGACGGGTGGCGGCGCTCAGTTCCAGCGACTTGGCACCCGGCAGGTCCTTCAGCAGCGGCACGGCCAGTTCCAGGTAGACGTCGGTCAGGTCGTAGGCGCCGGAGGTCGGCTTGCGGCCATTGCCCGAGCTCAGACCGGCCGCCACGAACGCGTCGGGCATGTCGTAGCCCGATTCCTTGCGGCGTTCCACACCGGCGGCGAAGCCCATCATGCCGCCCGGCAGTTCGACGATGTCGCCGGACAGGTTGGCGGTGAACGACTTGGACTTGTTCTGGAACTTGTCCTTGGCGTTGAACAGGATGTAGTCGAGCTGGTCCTGCGGCATGGTGCCGGCGCTGGTGAACGGGTTGAACGGCACGCAGCCTGCGATGACAGCACCCGGTGCGCCGCACTTGACCACGCCGTCGGTATCCAGGAAGGACGCACCGGTGGCCTGGTACAGGTTGCCCATGTTCACGTCGCCAACCTGGGTGTCGACCTGGTCGGACACGTTGTAGGCGGCACCCGCATCCCAGTTGAAGTAGCGGCCGGCCACTTCGAACGAACCTTCAAGGCCACCATACCAATGGAAGGTCTTGACGTCCTGCTCGTAGTAACGGTCCTGTTCGACCAGACGACGGTTCCAGTTCAGTTCGCGCGGATTGTCGGTCAGGCGGGTCGGGTTGTAATAACTGTCGGCCGACAGGCCCTGGTTGCCACCGAGGTAGCTGCCCGCGCTCAGCGGGTAACCAGCCAGCTGCTGGGCCGACAGGCGCTGGTTGTACAGCGCGTCGGTGCGCAGGGAGATCGAATCGGTCAGGTCGTAACGACCCTGGATGTAGATCGACTTGCGCTCCTGCGGCGTGCGCAGGTAGTTGTCCTTGGCGTAGTTGTACGAGTCGGCCGAGCTGAAGTTGTGGAAGTTGGCCAGATTGGTGCCGTCGGCACCCGCATTGATCACGCGGCGGTTGAGCCCCGCACGCGCAGCGGTAGCCGGGTCGTCGCTGCCGGCCAGGTCGCTCCATGCATCGTAATTGTCGGTGCCGACGCCATCGATGGTCAGGTCCCACAGGCCGCCGGAAGAGGTCTGGCTGCTGTACTGCGAAGCGCCCAGGCCGTACACCGGATCGCGCGAGATCTTGCGCGCACCGGCCATGACGGGTTTTTCCTTCACGTAGCTGGCGCCGAACACCAGGCTGCTGCGGTCGTTGCTGCTGCCCAGGGTCAGGTCCAGCGCCTGGCGCTCGCCGTCACCCTTGCTGAACTGGCCGTAGTAGACGTGCGCTTCGCCACCGTTGAAGTTGTCGCGGGTGATGATGTTGACCACGCCGGCGATCGCGTCCGAACCGTAGATCGAAGAGGCGCCGTCCTTCAGCACTTCAATGCGCTCGACGATGGCGGTCGGGATGGTGTTCAGATCGACGGTACCGTCCAGGGCCTGGACCCAACGACGGCCGTTGACCAGCACCAGGGTGCGCGAGGAACCCAGGTTGCGCAGGTCGACACCGGCCGAGCCGTCGCCACCGTTGTTGAACTGGGTGTTGATGGCTGCACCGTTGGTGGCGATCTGCTGCAGCACTTCGGCAACGTTGGTACGGCCGGTCTGCTGGATCGTTTCGCGGGACAGGGTCAGGACCGGCTGCTGCGTTTCCAGGTCGACCGAGCGGATGCGCGAACCGGTGACCTGGATGCGATCCAGGTTGGTCGCACCTGAGGCGGCCTCCTGGGCTTGGGCGGTCGCGATGGAGGCACCGGCGACCAGCGCGATGACAACTGCATCGCGCAGCGTGTTGGACTTCAAATTCATTGGCTCTCTCTCTCCAAGGAAATCTTGGCTGGGTGATTGCCTGCGTGCGGAGCGAAAAAAGTGGCTCCAAAAAACGCGAGGCTGAACCGATAGTAACGGCGCCCCTTGGAAAATTAAAGCTGCGTTAATTCTGGGTGTTGACTATCTTTACACCGCACTGAATCGTTGCGATTCAATGATTTGCACGGCCTGCTTGGTACCGTTTCGTGATCACGACCGTGTTTTGTGATCATATTCGTTTCTTTTGATACATTTCGCTGTGTTTCGGAATGTATCAAATCGGGCGTATTCCGCCGCCTGCGGTACCTGCAGAAACAGGAAAGGCGCCCGGAGGCGCCCTGCGTCGGTTGCAGTGATGCTGCGCGCTGATGGCCCGATTACAGATCCTGCTCGTAGCGCACGTACGGCACGGTGCCGTCGTCGTTGCTTTCGTTGCGCGGCGAGAACGGGTTCTTGCCGCGGCTGATCACGTTTTCGGCGCCCACCGTCAACTGGCCGGACCACGGCGTGCGCCAGGTCAGGCCAATACCCAGCCCTTCCCATTTGCCGGGCTTGCCGGGCACGTCGATGACGCGGCCGATGATGCTGCCGGTGAAGTTGCCGTAGCCGGCGCCGATGCTCAGGCTCTTGCTGTCCCAGCGATCAGCGATCGCCGGCGAAGCATCGGCCAGCGGCACCAGGCGCGCCTTGGCGTAGGTGCCGGCAATGGACACGAAGCCTTCGCGACCGATGTTCTTCTGCGCGAAAACCGTCAGGTCATTCTGTTCGGCACGCAGGGCCGGCGTCTTGTTTGGACCGGCCAGCCAAGCCGGCAGGGTTTCACGGCCGGTGCCAGCGGTGATGCCCAGCCGGTTGTTGCCACGGTTCAGCGCGGCGGTGCCGGTGAAGCGGCGGCTGTTGAGGTCATCGTCGTCGCCGAGGCTGGCCAGCATGCAATGACTGGCCAAGCCGCTCATGCTGGTTCCGCTGCTGCTGTTGCAGAGCAGGCCCAGCGAATCGCCAGAAGACAGGCCGAAGGCCGCATCCAGCGAGTTGCGGCCGAAGTGCCAGCGGGCGCCGGCGGCCTGTTCGCCGGTGGGCTCCAGGTACAGCAGGGCCTCGACCTTGCCGCTGCCCTTGTTCCACACCGGCAGGACGGTCCGGGTGTCCTTGCTCTGCGCGTGCACGCCCGTGATCGCGCCAAGGGCGATCATCAGGGCCAGCGGTAGACGCAGGAAGGTACGCATCGGACCAGTTCAGACAGGGACGGACAACGGAAGTTCCCGCAGAAACGGGAACCTGATCGTAGGGTGTTTATGAATTCTTAACAAGCCTTGATCCCCCCAGATGCAAGACAAGCCGTTACTGAAGCCGTTCAGGCGCCGGTACAGTCCCCTCGGCACCGTGGAACAGTATGCCGAACTCCGTCAAAGGAAAGTGATACTCCCGCCCGCAGAATTCGCAACGGACCTCGACGGCGCCGGTGTCCACCGCCGCGGCACGGGCCTCGTCCTCGCCCAGCGACTGCAGCATCGATGCGACCCGCTCGCGGGAACAGGAGCAGGCGAAGGACAGCGGCTTGTCGCCCATCAGTTCCGGCTTCTCTTCGTGGAACAGGCGGTGCAGCAGCTGCTCGGCCGGGGTGGCCAGCAGCTCGGCCTTGCCCAGGGTATCGAACAGGGCGCTGGCACGTGCCCAGCCGTCCTCGTCGCCCTCGTCGCCCGGCAGCTTCTGCAGCAGCAGGCCCGCGGCACCGTTGCGGTCGGCGGCCAGCAGCAGGCGGGTCGGCAGCTGTTCGGACTGGCGGAAGTAGTCCTCGAAGGCTTCGTCCAGCTCCGGCGCGGTCAGCGCGACCAGGCTCTGGTAGCGCTGCGGCTCGCGCGGGTCCAGGCCCGGGTTCTCGATGGTGATCGCGAGCAGGGCGTCATCACCCAGGCTGGACAGGTCGCGCGGCGCATCGGCGCCCTCGCTGAGCTGGGCGATGCCGCGCAGGGTGCCGGCGGCGGTGCATTCGGCGAACAGGGTGCGCAGGGCGGTGCTGCTGCGCAGCTGGATCGACAGGCGCCCATCGATCTTGGTATGGCCAGTGAACAGCGCCGAGGCAACACAGGCCTCGCCGAGCAGTTCGGCAGCGGTGTCCGGGTACGCGGCGTGGGACAGGATTTCCTGCCAGGTGGCCTGCAGGCGCACGTGGACGCCACGGACGCCAGCGTCGGGCAGCAGGAAGCGGATCAGGGAATCGGGGTTGGCGGTCATCGGCTCACATCGCGCGTAAACGGGGGCGGTTGCCGGATAATGCGCCGACAACCAGATAGAAGAAGGATGCACCAGTAATGGGGGCAGGGGGAGAGCAGCACAAGGTGGAAGCCGTAGCAGAAGGCCCACGCCGCAGGCGCTGGCGCTGGAAACGGCTGCTGTGGCTGCCGGTGCTGCTGGCTGCTTTCAGCTGCCTGCAGGTCCTGGTGCTGCGGTTCATCGACCCGCCGGTGTCCATGGTGATGCTGTGGCGCTATGGCGAGGCGCTGGGCGAGGCCGATTGGTCCTATCGCCTGCATTACCAGTGGCGCGACCTGGACCAGATGGCGCCGAGCCTGCCGATCTCGCTGGTGGCGGCCGAAGACCAGCGCTTCCCCGACCACAACGGTTTCGACCTGCAGGCCATTGAGAAGGCCCGCGACCACAATGCCAAGGGCGGGCGCCTGCGCGGTGCCAGCACGATCAGCCAGCAGGTGGCCAAGAACCTGTTCCTGTGGCAGGGCCGCAGCTGGATCCGCAAGGGCCTGGAAGTCTGGTACACGGTGCTGATCGAAGCGTTGTGGCCGAAGGAGCGCATCCTGGAGATGTACGCCAACATCGCCGAGTTCGGCGACGGGGTGTACGGCGCGCAGGCGGCGGCCCGGAAATTCTGGGGCAAGGACGCGGCGCGGCTGAGCCCGGCCGAGAGCGCGCGGTTGGCGGCGGTGCTGCCGGCACCCCGGCGCTACAACGCGGCCGCGCCCGGGCCTTACGTGCAGCGGCGTGCCGCCTGGATCCAGCGCCAGGCGCGGCAGCTGGGTGGCGCCGCGTACCTGTCGGACGAGTGAGCGCGCGCTGCCTGATCTGCGGGCGGCGGCAACGTACAATCCGGGCATGACCCGCGAACGGCTTACTTTCGTCATCGCCGCCTACAACGAGGCCCTGGCATTGCCGTTGCTGCATCCGCGGTTGTGCGCGGTGCTCGATGCGCTGCCCGACATCGACGGCCACATCCTGTACGTGGACGACGGCAGCCATGACGGCACCTGGGAGGTGATCGCCCGCCTGGCCCAGTCCGATGCGCGGGTTTCCGCACTGAAGCTGTCGCGCAATTTCGGCAAGGAAGCGGCACTGACCGCTGGCCTGGACCTGGTGCGCGAGGGTGCGGCGATGATCCTCGACGCCGACGGCCAGGATCCGCCCGAACTGGTGCCGCAGTTCGTCGCGCGCTGGCGCGAGGGCCATGACAACGTCTATGGCACGCGCATGGCGCGCGACGGCGAAGCCTGGGTGAAGCGTGCCACGGCAGCGATGTTCTACCGGGTGATGGGGCGCCTGTCGCGTACGCCGATTCCGGCCGACACCGGGGATTTCCGCCTGCTGTCGCCACGCGCGCTGAGTGCGCTCCGCGAGATGCGGGAGCGCCACCGCTTCATGAAGGGGCTTTTCAGCTGGGTGGGTTTCAAGCGGATCGCGGTGCCCTATCACCGCCATGCGCGCGTGGCCGGCACCAGCAAGTTCAGCTTGTGGCGGCTGTGGAACTTCGCGCTGGAGGGCATTACCGGCTTCTCCACCGTGCCGCTGCGGGCGGCGACCTACCTGGGGCTGGCAACGGCGGCGGTGGCCTTCGTGTTCGGCGTGTGGGTGATCGTCAAGGCCGCGCTTTACGGCGACCGGGTAGCAGGCTGGCCGACGATGATGGCGGTGATCCTGTTCCTGGGCGGCGTGCAGCTGATCGCGCTGGGCCTGATCGGCGAGTACCTGGGGCGGCTGTACGAAGAGTCCAAGCAGCGGCCGTTGTACCTGGTTGACGCGTGGCTAGCATCGTCCGTGGCAGACTCGGCGCTGCAACCCACCCTCGGAGGGCAGGCGGATGACCACGGTACGGCAACTGTTGGACGGCAAGTCTCCTGAAGTGCATGCGGTCGCGCCGGATGCGGCGGTGATCGATGCGATCCGGTTGATGGCGGAAAAGGGCATCGGTGCGGTGCTGGTGATGGACGGGCCGAAGTTGGTCGGCATCCTGTCCGAGCGCGATTACGCGCGCAAGATCGTGCTGCGTGATCGTTCCTCACGCGATACGGCGGTGGCGGAGATCATGACGGCGCAGGTGGTGACGGTGTCGCCGGGTGAGCAGGTGGAGCACTGCCTGCAGCTGGTGACCGACTACCGCATCCGCCACCTGCCGGTGGTGGAGGGCGCGCAGGTGCTGGGGGTGATCTCGATCGGTGACCTGGTGAAGTCGGTGATCGATGCGCAGCGGCGCGAGCTGGATCAGCTGCAGCAGTACATCGTCGCCGGGTGAGGGTATCGCTGGCGGGCCTGCGGCCCGCCGGCCCGCTTTTTGAAGCCAGAGCCAGAGCTGAGAGCAGCGCCTTCCTGATACGTTGGGAGGCGAAGGGTGCGGCTGGGCAGGACACGCCGTAAACCCATCCATGGGGGCTCGATGGCGCCTTGCTCGTGTGCGCTGTCCTGCGCACACGGCAAGACCAGGGTTGGGCGTCCTGCCCAACCCGCCCGAGGCATGCCTCGGGCCCATGGCGCCAACGGTCCTGCCCAGCCGCACCCTCCGCCTCTGGACACATTTCTGCGAGCGCGGTGCGTACATGCGCGGTGCCTCGCCCTTGGTAGCTGCCAACCTTGGTTGGTAACAGCTTTTGACTGTGCTTTTTTCTTTTGACTTTGAATTTCCGCTCTCGTTCCGCGCGCGGGAGACTGTCCGGAGCCGGAGCAAGGCGGCAGGCAGGACCGTGAGGCGCATGGATGCGCCGACCGAGCCTACAGGGACGTATTTACGGCGTGTCCTGCCTGTCGCCTTGCTGCGGCTCTATGCGCGGAAAAAGAGGCGCCGCGAACAACGCTGTAACCCTACTTCGCATACTGCCCACCGCAGTCGGCATCCTTCCCCGGCCCCAGCTCGATCGTTGCCAGCAATGCCGCCGGCGGGGCAATGCTGCCCAGCGCCAATGCCACGGCGCCTCGAATGCCCAGCGCCTTGAAGTCCGGACGGAACGAGGGGTCCTTGAACGTGCCCGTGATGTGCAGCGGCGAGCGCAGCACCAGGATGCTCTTGTCCTTCGGGCGGGGCTTCAGCAGCAGATCCAGCGTCTCGTCGTGCAGGCTGACCGTGCCTTCACCGATGAGGATCGTGTCGGTGGTATCCACCGCCAGTGCCTGGCTGGTCATCAGGCCGTCGCGCACGCCGAAGTCGGCGAAGGCACAGCGCAGCGGAATCTGCTTGTCGCCGGTCACCAGGAATTTCAGCGACTCGGTGATGTCCAGCCCGGCCAGTTCCATCACCAGGTTGCCGACGTGGCCGCGACCCATCGCCAGGCCGACCTTGCCACTGCTGCTGCCCAGCATCGCGGCGATCGAGTTGCCACGTCCGCTCAGGTCCACTTCACCGCCGATGCCGCCCTTGGCCTGCTCGGCCAGCTTCGCATCGGGGAACAGCTGGCCCAGCTGCACGCCGCGCACGGATGCCTTCAGCGCGGTGCGGATCTGCGGCTGGCGTGCATCCATGCGGATCGTGCTGCGGATATCGCCGCCGGCCACGCCGAAGTTCAGCGGGTCCAGCCGCAGCACGCCGTCATCCAGCAGCAGGTGCGCGTCCATGTCGTCCAGCGGCAACGAGGGTGCGTTGATACGGTGGGCCTTCCAGCGCACGTCGGCGTCCATCGCGCGCAGCTTGCCCAGGTTGTAGGGCGTGTCGGGCAATACCCGGCTGCTGGCGGCGACACGCGCGGCCTGCGCCTTTTGTTCGGCATTGGCGGTTTCACCGCTGCCGGTCTTCGGTGGCGCGCCGACGAAGCCGGCCAGGTCATCGAAGTCCAGACGCTTGGACTCCAGCGTCGCGGTCAGTCGTGGACGGTCGCGTCCCACCTCGAACTGCAGGTTGCCACCCAGGTCGCTGTCGCCAACCTTGCCGGTGAAGCTGTCGTAACGCCAGACGTTGTGGTCGCGCTTCAGGCGTCCGTCCAACGCATAGGGCGGTGAGGGCGGGATGGCGATGCCGAGCAGCGGGTAGAGGTCGGCCAGATCCTGGCCGCTGAGCGCGAACTGCAGGTCGAACACGCGCAGCTGGAACGGATTGGTCAGCGTGCCGCGGGCTACTGCGTGGGTGGCACCGGCGCGGCCGTCGAGGTGGATGCGGAACGGGTGATCGCTGTCGGTCAGTTCCAGCGGTGATTCGGTACCGCCCTGCAGGGTGAACGGGTTGCCTTGCCAGTGGCCCTTGCCCTGCACCAGCAGCGGCGGCGAGGCATCGGCCTGTTTCGGTTGGCCGCTGCGCACGCCCACGCGGATGTCGGTGCGGCCGAGTGCGTCGAGGAACTGCAGCCGGCCGTCGTCGATGCGCAGCCGCTTCAGCTGCGGGCTTGTTCCGCCGCTGCCGTCACCCAGGAAATCCCAGTTGCCCGGCTCGCCCTTGCGCGGGGCGGTTTCCAGCAGCACGTCCGGTCGGGTCAGGCGCACTTCCGGCAGCTGCACGCTGCCGCGCAGCAGGGGCCACACCCGCACGTCGATCTCGACGCGGTCGGCCGTGGCCATGTTCGGCTGCTTCGCCCAACCGGCGTTGGCGAAGGTGATCGCATCGGCGCGGATGGTGCTGGTGCGACCGAGGTCGACATCCAGGTGGCCGATGTGCAGTGCACGACCGGTGCGTGCCTGCACCGCGCGCTCGACCGGACCCTTGAACCAGTTCCAGTCCCACAGCGCGATCACCACCAGGATCACCGCCAGCACGAAGACCAGGACCGTCAGCCAGTGCCGGCCGCGCGGGCCAGGTCTGCGGAGGCGCCAACGGGAAGCGCGCGTTGTGGCAGGGGAAGCGGCAGCATTCACGCCGCCATGGTTGCCCCTTCATCGTGGACAGGGCGCGAAGCGTCCATGTGCGCGGTGTGCACAACCCGCGCGCCGTTACAGCACCTGCATGGTCACCGCGACGAAGTGGCAGACGCTGCCGCCGATCACGAACAGGTGCCAGATCGCATGCGAATAGGGGATCGATTCGCGGTGATAGAAGTAGGTGCCCAGCGTGTACGACAGGCCGCCGGCCAGCAGCCAGCCCAGCGTCCAGCCGTCGATCGAAGCCAGCATCGGCTTGATCGCCACGATCACCAACCAGCCCATGGCGATGTAGATGCCGGTGGAAAGCGCCTTGAAGCGGCCGGTGTAGAACAGCTTGAACACCACCCCGGCCAGGGCCAGGGTCCAGATCGCGGCGAACAGGCCCCAGCCCCACGGGCCACGCAGGCCGATCAGGGTGAACGGGGTATAGGTGCCGGCGATCAATACGTAGATCGCGCAGTGGTCGAACACCTTCAGCCGGCCCTTGGCGACCGGGTGCTGGATGGCGTGGTACAGGGTGGAGGCGGTGTACAGCAGCAGCAGCGCAATGCCGAATACGATGGCGCCGGCCAGCTGCCAGCCATCGCCGTAGATGGCGGCCAGCGTGATCAGTACCGCACCGGCGCCCAGGGCGAGCACGGCACCGAGGCCGTGGGTCAGGGCGCTGGCGATTTCTTCGCGGATCGAAGCAACGGAAGTCGTGGACATGGCGTAGGCATCGTTCGCGGGGAGGGGGACCCGCACCCCCCTATCATCGCCGCGATGGGCGGCGCGTGCACGCCGGTCACCGTATGGTGGATGAATCCCCGGGTCGCACGGATGAACCGGCGACGGGTGCTGGGGTCAGAGCCCTTTACTGCGGAAAGGATCCGACCCCGTGGCATCAGCCCACCGAAGCCGTATGCGCCGCTTCGCGGGTGGCCGAGAAGCGCACGTCCGGCGAGCGTTCCTGCGCCAACTGCAGGTTGACCCGGGTCGGTGCGAGATAGACCAGGTGTCCGGCCGCATCCAGTGCCAGGTTCAGCGCGTTCTTCTCGCGGAACTCTTCCAGCTTCTTCTCGTTGCTGCAGTGGACCCAACGCGCCGTGGTCACGCTGACCGGCTCGAAGGTGGCTTCCACGCCGTACTCGTCCTTCAGGCGGTAAGCGGCCACGTCGAACTGCAGCACACCGACCGCACCCAGGATCAGGTCGTTGCTGGTCAGCGGGCGGAAGAACTGGGTCGCGCCCTCTTCGGACAGCTGGGCCAGGCCCTTCTGCAGCTGCTTGAGCTTGAGCGGATCGCGCAGGCGTGCGCGGCGGAACAGCTCCGGGGCGAAGTTCGGAATACCGGTGAAGGTGACCGCTTCGCCTTCGGTGAAGGTATCGCCGATGGAGATGGTCCCGTGGTTGTGGATGCCGATCACATCGCCTGGCCACGCCTCGGCGGCGATCTCGCGGTCGCTGGCCATGAAGGTCAGCGCGTTGGCCAGCTTCATTTCCTTGCCGGTGCGCACGTGGAAGGTCTTCATGCCGGCGCTGAAACGGCCCGAGCAGACGCGCATGAACGCCACGCGGTCACGGTGCTGAGGATCCATGTTGGCCTGGATCTTGAACACGAAGCCGGTCAGCTTGTTCTCTTCCGGGGCAATCTCGCGGCCGGTGGTGGAGCGTGCCTGCGGCGACGGCGCATGCTCGACGAAGAAGTCCAGCAGTGGCTGCACGCCGAAGTTGTTCACGCCCGAGCCGAAGAACACCGGGGTCTGCTTACCGGCGCGGTAGGCCTCCAGGTCGAACGGGTGGCTGGCGCCCTGCACCAGTTCCAGTTCGTCGCGCAGGTCGGCCAGCATCTGTGCACCGATCTTCTCGGCCAGGCCGGGCGCATCGATGGACGGGAAGATGGTCGAGTCCTGGCGGGTGAAGTTGCGGCCCGGTTCATACAGGTGCACTTCGCCGGTGAGCAGATGCACCACGCCCTTCAGGCGCTGGCCCATGCCGATCGGCCAGGTGACCGGGGCGCACTGGATGCCCAGCACGGTTTCCACTTCATCCAGCAGCTCGATCGGGTCCTTGCCCTCGCGGTCGAGCTTGTTGATGAAGGTCATGATCGGGGTGTCGCGCAGTCGGCAGACTTCCATCAGCTTGATGGTGCGCTCTTCCACGCCCTTGGCCACGTCGATCACCATCAGCGCCGAGTCCACCGCAGTGAGCACGCGGTAGGTGTCCTCGCCGAAGTCGGCATGGCCGGGGGTGTCGAGCAGGTTGACGATCTTGCCTTCGTAGGGGAACTGCATCACCGAGGAGGTGACCGAGATGCCGCGTTCCTTTTCCAGCGCCATCCAGTCGGACGTTGCATGGCGGGCGGCCTTGCGGCCCTTGACCGAACCGGCCATCTGGATCGCGCCTCCGAACAGCAGCAGCTTTTCGGTCAGCGTGGTCTTGCCGGCGTCAGGGTGGGAGATGATGGCGAAGGTGCGGCGACGCGACGCTTCGTTGGCGACTTCGGACATGGCAGTGGCGCCCGCCCGGGGCGCTTTTCAAAGAGATAAGCGCCCGATTATACCGGCCAGGGCCGGTCAGCGCCCGGTGCCGCCGTCGGCCTCGCCCTGGCGGGCGAACTGCAGCTGGCCCTGCTCGGTGAAGATGCGCGCCGGCACCGAGCGCAGGCCCATGCCGCGGTTGACCTGTACCACGAAGTGCAGGTGTGGGGCGCTGCTGTAGCCACTGTTGCCGGACAGGCCGAGGGGGTGCCCGGCTCCCACCGCCTGGCCACGGCGCACGCGCATGCCGCCCGCCTGCAGGTGGCCGTACAGGGCCATGCTGCCGTCGCTGTGCAGTAGGCGGATGAAGTTGGCACGGCCGCCATCGCGTTCGCGGTCCTGGCCGTTGCCACGGAAGCCATCCTCGATCTGCATCACCGTGCCCTCGCGTGCGGCCAGCACCAACGTGCCTTCAGGCAGTGCGAAGTCGACCGCATCGCGGTTTTCCTCGTCATCGTGGCTGAACCGGCCCTGCGGCGCCTGGTCCACGCGCGGGCGCGCATCATCGAAGGGCAGGCGGTAAGCCACATCCTCGGCCTGTGCGGCGGGGTTGCCCGGTACCGACTGCAGGCGCAGGTCCAGCATCCGGCCGTTGATCGGCGCGGGCAGGTGGCCGACCACCAGGCTGCTGTCTCCTTGGATCAGTGATTGAACCGGCAGTCCGTCGATCGGGTGCCCGGGGGCTGCGCGCAGTTCGATCTGCAACGGGCCGGCCAGGGTGTTGTCGATGCGGGCCTGCCACTGTTCGCCGATCGGCTGCAGGCGCAGCCGGGCCATCGGTGCGGCAGCCTCGGCCTCGCCTGCGTGGGCGGCAGAAGCGGGAGGAGGCACCAGTCCCCAGCCCTGGCGCCAGTCGCCAGCGCTGGCCGTCGTACTCGCCAGCAAGGGCAGCAGGAGGCAGGTCAGGGGCAGGCGTGGCATCGGCGGTTCCAGCGGCAGGGACCGCGGGGACTGTACCGGAACGGGACGACCGCGACGCTCCTCGCATACCCGGAATGAAAGTATTCATCGCTTTATCCGCATGAAGGGATTGACAGTTCCCGGAAGGGCTGGCATCGTGGCCCCACCATCGAGACCGGCAGAGGGACAGGCCCTTTGAAGCCGGGGCAGCCCGCGGATGCGAAAGCGTCCGCGTAGGTGCCAAATCCTGCGGGGACCGTGGCGTCCACCGAAAGATGGTTCGAACCATGCACCGCACGTGCATCTCGAACGCGGGCCCGCGAAGGCTCGATGGCCGATTCCCCAACCGGATCCCGCCATGAGCTTCGCCGCCAGTACCGCCATTCGCCCCGAACCCTTTGTCCCCGTCAGCGTGCCGGTCGAAGACCACGTGCATGCCGAGCGCGGTGAGTTCGCCGCGGTGCTGTCGATGCGTCATGCCGGCCCCAGCCCGGTGCGGCTGCGCTATGAGTGGGTCGGTCCGGCCAACGCGCCGGTAGTGGTACTGGCCGGCGGCATTTCCGCCCACCGCCATGTGGCCTCCAACGCACAGTTCAGCGAGAAGGGGTGGGCCGAAGACCTGGTCGGCAGCGGACGCACGCTGGATCCGCAGCAGCTGCGCGTGCTGGCGTTCGATTTCATCGGGGCCGACGGTGCGCTGGACGTGCCGATCGATACCGCCGACCAGGCCGATGCGTTGGCACTACTGCTGGATCATCTGGGTATCCGCACGCTGAAGGCCTTCGTCGGCTATTCGTATGGCGCGCTGGTCGGCCAGCAGTTCGCGATCCGTCATCGTGCCCGCGTGCGCCAGCTGGTGTTGGCCAGCGGTGCGCATCGCCCGCACCCGTATGCCGCCGCTTGGCGCGCGTTGCAGCGCCGGGCCGTCGCGCTGGGCCAGCTGCAGTGCGGCGAAGACCATGGCCTGGCGCTGGCCCGGCAGTTCGCCATGCTCAGCTACCGCACCCCGGAAGAGTTCGGCGAGCGCTTCGACGCTGCGCCGGAAGTGATCAACGGCCGCGTGCGCGTGGCCGCCGAAGACTATCTCGACGCCGCCGGCGCGCAGTACGTGGCGCGCACACCGGTGACCGCCTACCTTCGCCTGTCCGAATCGATCGACC
Source organism: Stenotrophomonas sp. YJH_SMC_17 (assembly GCF_059371655.1). Classification (NCBI taxonomy): domain Bacteria; kingdom Pseudomonadati; phylum Pseudomonadota; class Gammaproteobacteria; order Lysobacterales; family Lysobacteraceae; genus Stenotrophomonas; species Stenotrophomonas sp. YJH_SMC_17. The sequence goes on from NZ_JCAFUU010000002.1 coordinate 241,415, forward strand.
TGCACCGCGTCGACCCCGCCGCCATCCTGCCGCCGACCGTGGTGGTGGCCGTGGAAGGTGACCGCCTGGTGCCGCTGGCCGACCTGGTCGGCCTGGTCGAGGGGCTGGGACCGCGCGGCAGCCTGCGCGTGCTGCGTTCGCCCTACGGCCACGACGCCTTCCTCAAAGAAGCCGATCGCATCGACGCGATCCTGGCCACCGCCTTCCGCACCTCTGGAGAGTCCGCATGAGCCTGCACGCCAACGAGCCGTCCTGTAGCCGCACCACTGCCGCCGTCCGTGCCGGCATCGATCGCGACACCGCGCATGGCGCGGTCACGCCGCCGATCGTGCTGTCGTCGAACTTCAGCTTCGAAGGCTTCGGCAACAAGCGCCAGTACGACTACACACGCAGTGGCAACCCTACCCGCGACCTGCTGGGTGAAGCGCTGGCCGAGCTGGAAGGCGGCGCGGGTGGCGTGATCACCGCCACCGGCATGGGTGCGATCAACCTGGTGCTGAACGCACTGCTGCAACCGGGCGATACCCTGGTGGTGCCGCACGATGCCTATGGTGGCAGCTGGCGCCTGTTCAATGCGCTGGCAAAGAAGGGCCACTTCGAACTGGTCACCGCCGACCTGACCGATCCGCGCGCGCTGGCGCAGGCGCTGGCCACCCAGCCGAAGCTGGTGCTGGTGGAAACCCCGTCCAACCCGCTGCTGCGCATCACCGACCTGCGCTTTGTCATCGATGCCGCGCACAAGGCCGGTGCCCTGGTGGTGGTCGACAACACCTTCCTGTCGCCGGCCCTGCAGCAACCGCTGTCGTTCGGTGCGGATCTGGTGCTGCATTCCACCACCAAGTACATCAACGGCCACAGCGATGTGGTGGGCGGCGCGGTAGTCGCGCGCGATCCGGCAGTGCACGAGCAGCTGGTGTGGTGGGGCAACGCGCTGGGCCTGACGGGTTCGCCGTTCGATGCCTTCCTGACCCTGCGCGGCCTGCGCACGCTGGATGCGCGCCTGCGCGTGCACCAGGAGAACACCACGTCGATCGTTGCGTTGCTGGACCAGCATCCGGCGGTCGGCCGCGTCCATTATCCGGGTCTGGTCGATCACCCGGGCCACGCCATCGCTGCCCGCCAGCAGAGTGGTTTCGGCGCGATGCTGTCGTTCGAGCTGGCTGACTGCGAAGGCGACGATCCGTATGCCGCAGTGCGTGCCTTTGTCGATGGCCTGCGCTGTTTCACCCTGGCCGAATCGCTGGGCGGCGTCGAAAGCCTCGTCGCGCATCCGGCCACCATGACCCATGCGGCGATGACGGCCGAAGCGCGTGCCGCCGCCGGCATCAGCGAAGGCCTGCTGCGCCTGTCGGTGGGCATCGAGGCCGAGCGTGACCTGCTGACCGATCTGGGCGCCGCGCTGCAGCGCGCCGAAGCGGTGATTGATGCGGCTGCGCGCCGCAAACAGGTGGTGGATGCATGAGCGCGCTCGCCGCTGACATTCCTGCGCTGGGCGTGGGACGCCTGGCGCTGCTCGGTACTGGTACGGTCGGCTCGGCCTTCGTGCAGCGTTACCAGGCATTGCGGGCGCGCGGGCTGGAACTGCCCAGCGTGCAGTGGCTGGCCAATTCACGCACTGCGCTGGAGATCGATCGTGATCTGGCGTTGCCGCTGGAGCTGGCACGGCGTGCACCACGCGATGGCCAGAGTTCGCCGCCGTGGGCGAGTGCCGAAGGACTGGAGCGTGGCGACGTGGTGGTCGACGCCACCGCGAGCGAGGACGTGGCCGCGCGCCACGTGCAGTGGCTGGCGCGCGGCGTGCACGTGGTGACCGCCAACAAGCTGGGCCGTGGTGCGCAGCTGGCACGCGCGCAGGCGATTGCCGAAAGCTGCGCCGACAGTGGCGCGCGTTATGGCGACAGCGCGACGGTGGGCGCGGGCCTGCCGCTGTTGAGCAGCCTGCGTGCACTGGTGGCCGGGGGCGATCACATCCATGCCATCGAGGGTGTGCTGTCCGGTTCATTGGCATGGCTGTTCCATCGTTACGACGGCCAGTCGCCGTTCTCGGCGGCGGTGCGCGAGGCGCTGGCAGCCGGCTACACCGAGCCCGATCCGCGCCTGGACCTGTCCGGCGAAGACGTGCGGCGCAAGCTGCTGATTCTCGCCCGCAGCAGCGGCCTGGCGCTGGATGCCTCGCAGGTGCAGGTGGATTCGCTGGTGCCTGCGGCGCTGGCAGCGTTGCCGTTGGATGAAGCGGTGGGCGCGCTGGAACAGCTGGACGCGCCGTTGCAGGCGCGCTGGCGGCAGGCGCGCGACAACGGCCACGTGCTGCGTTTCGTTGGCCGTGTCGACGGCGAGGGTGCGCAGGTAGGCCTGCGCGAGCTGCCGGCCGATCATCCGCTGGCACAGGGTGCAGGCACCGACAACCGCGTGGCCATCCACAGTGATCGCTATCAGCGCCAGCCGTTGTTGATCCAGGGCCCGGGTGCGGGCGCTGAGGTGACTGCGGCTGCGTTGCTGGATGACGTGCTGCGGATCGTGGGATGAGCGCACCGCTTCTGTAGAGCCGAGCCCATGCTCGGCTGCCCCTGACAGAATCCCCCTCCTGCCGGATGAGCCGAGCATGGGCTCGGCTCTACACGAGCACGCCAGCTGATCAGCGCGCCTTCAACGCCTTCAACAACGCGCTGTTGAACTGCTTCGGGTCCTGCACCTGCGGCGAATGGCCCAGTTCGGCGAACTCGACCAGCGTTGCGCCGGGAATGGCGGCCGCTGCGGCCTTGCCGAGCACCGGGTAATTGCCCAGCGTCGCTTTCACCGCCGGCGGCGCCTGGTCCCGGCCGATCGCGGTGCGATCCTTCTGGCCGATGAACAACGTGGTGGGTACCTGCAGGTTCTTCAGTTCGTAGACCACCGGCTGGTTGAACACCATGTCCGAGGCCAGTGCCTGGCTCCAGGCAACGGCCTGCTTGCCGGGCCCCTCGTACATGCCCGACTGCATGCGTGCCCACGGCTCGTAGGCTGGTTTCCATTTGCCGTCGTAGTACACGTCCAGCTGGTAGCGGCGGATGCTGTCATAGCTGATGTTCATTTCGCCGGCATACCAGGCATCCACGCTGCGCCATGGCACGCCCAGCGCCTTCCAGTCTTCGAGGCCGATCGGGTTGACCAGCGACAGGCTGCGCAGGTCCTGCGGGTACATCAGCGCGTAGCGCACCGCCAGCATGCCGCCCATCGAGTGGCCGACCAGGTGCACCGGCACCTCTCCCAGCTGCAGCTGCTGCAGCAACGCATGGGTGTTGGCGGCCAGCTGCGCGAACGTGTACTGGTAGCGCTCGGGCTTGCTGGACTTGCAGAAGCCCACCTGGTCCGGGGCAATGACCCGGTAGCCGGCGGCGATCAGTGGCTTGATCGATTCCTTCCAGGTGGCCGCACAGAAGTTCTTGCCATGCAGAAGCACCACGACGCCGACCGGTGCCTTTTTCGGCGCGATGTCCAGGTAGGCCATTTCCAGCGACTGCCGCTGCGACTCCAGTGCGAAGGTCTTTACCGGATAGCCGTAGTCGAAGCCCTCCAGGCGTGGCCCATAGGTGGGCGCGGCGAGGGAGGACAGCGGAAGGCTGGCAAGCAGGGCGGCGGCGACCACGCGCATGGGGCAATCCGGGGCGGGGGAGCCCCGAGCCTAACCGGAACGCAGTGACGGTGTTGTCCGACCCGGCAAGGGCGACTGGGTAGCGTCGACTGTTAGTCGGCTACCGCGCGCAGCGCGGGATTTTCGCGGCCTGAGGGAAGAGCAGTCGACCCACGGTCGACTCCATCTGCGGCCCGGAGCCATTGCGCCGGGGCCCGCCACCCTCAGCACTCGATGACGTTCACCGCCAGGCCACCACGGCTGGTTTCCTTGTACTTGTCTTGCATGTCACGGCCGGTATCGCGCATGGTCTTGATCACCTTGTCCAGCGACACCTTGTGCTTGCCGTCGCCACGCATGGCCATGCGCGAGGCGTTGATCGCCTTCACCGCGCCCATCGCATTGCGCTCGATGCACGGAATCTGCACCAGGCCTCCGATCGGGTCGCAGGTCAGGCCGAGGTTGTGCTCCATGCCGATTTCCGCGGCGTTCTCGATCTGGCTGGGGTTGCCGCCCAGCGCGGCGACCAGGCCGCCGGCCGCCATCGAGCAGGCCACGCCCACTTCACCCTGGCAGCCCACTTCGGCGCCGGAGATCGAGGCGTTCTCCTTGTAGAGGATGCCGATCGCTGCCGAGGTCAGCAGGAAGTCGAACACGCGCTGCTCGTTCGCACCCGGGCAGAAGCGATCAAAGTAGTGCAGCACCGCCGGCAGCACGCCGGCCGCACCGTTGGTCGGCGCGGTGACCACGCGACCACCGGCGGCGTTTTCCTCGTTCACCGCCAGCGCATAGAGGTTGACCCAGTCCAGCGTGGTCAGCGGATCGCGCATCGCCGCTTCCGGCTTCGATGACAGCTCGCGGTACAGTGCCGGCGCGCGGCGGCCCACCTTCAGGCCACCCGGCAGCACGCCTTCCTCGCGGATGCCCCGTGCCACGCACGACTGCATGGCGCTCCAGATCTCCCGCAGGTTGGCGCGGATCTCGTCTTCGCTGCGCCAGCACTTCTCGTTCTCGAACATCAGCTGGGCGATGCTCAGGCCGCTGCGCGCGGTCTGCGCCAGCAGCTCGTCGCCGCTCTTGAACGGATAGGGCAGCGGGGTCTCGTCGGGCACGATGCGGTCATCGGCCGCGTCGTCCTGGTTGACCACGAAGCCACCACCGACGGAGTAGTAATCGCGGGTGGCGATCACTTCGTCCTCGGCGTTGTACGCGGTGAAGCGCATGCCATTGGTGTGGTACGGCAGCTTCTGGCGCTTGTTCATGCCCAGGTCGCGCTTCTCGTCGAAGGCGATCTCGTGCTGGCCCATCAGCTGGATGCGCTTGCTGCTGCGGATGCGCTCCAGCGTGGCCGGGATGATGTCCGGGTCGATCAGGTTGGGCCGCTGGCCTTCCAGGCCCAGCAGGATCGCCTTGTCGGTGCCATGGCCGCGGCCGGTCAGCGCCAGCGAGCCATAGACATCGGCGCGGATGCGCGCGACCTCGTACAGGCGACCCGGGTCGAGCAGCCAGCGGTGGATGAATCGCTCGGCGGCCTTCATCGGCCCGACGGTGTGCGAGGAGCTCGGGCCAATGCCGATCTTGAAAACGTCGAACGTGCTGACAGCCATGGTTGCCGTACTGCGGGTACCGGAAGAGACCGCTATTCTAGCGGTTCATGCCGCACTTCCATGGCTGCGGCGCAGCATTTCGGCAGAGGGAGCCAAACCGGTGTTGACCCTGTTCCAGCGCGACGACTGCCATCTGTGTGACATGGCCCTGGCCGAGCTGGCCAAGGCGCGGGCACCGGAGTTCGAATCGGTGTTCCTGGATGACCAGCCGGCGCTGGAAGCACGCTATGGCGCCCGCGTGCCGGTGTTGCGCGACGAGGCAGGCGGCCGCGAACTGGACTGGCCGTTCGACGCGGCCCGCGTGCGGGCCTGGCTGGCCGCGGGTTGAATCCGCCGGGCAGGGCCCGGCGGCAGATGCGGTCGCGGCGCGCGCAGCAGCCGAGCGTGGCTCGGCTCTACAGAATGCGGCCGGGGCGGTGCCCCGGCCCAGTGCTCATTTCGCGTCAAACTTCACGATCGTGCTGATCGCGGTTTCGTCCGGGATGGTCTTGGTGTCGGCCCAGTCGCCGCCGCCGACGCCGAAGTCCAGGCGCTTGACCGTGGCCTTGCCGGTCAGCACCGGCTGGGTGCCCGGCTTCCAGGTGAAGGTGAGGGTGACCGGCTTGCTGACGCCACGCAGTTCCAGGGTGCCATCGGCGGCGAACTGGTCATTGCCCACCGCGCGGAAACCCTTTGCGGTGTAACGCGCGGTGGCGAACTTGCCGACGTTGAAGAAGTCGGCACCCTGCAAGGTCGAGTCACGGTCGCTGTTGCCGCTCTTGGCGCCTGCAAGCGGGATCACCACGTCCAACGAACCAGCGGCCGGATTGGCCGGGTCGAAGCTGAGCTTGGTGGCAAAGCCCGGGAAGCTGCCGGTGAACACTTCGCCGTCGTACTTGGTGGCGAACACCAGGATCGAGCCCGCGCCGGGGGCCTGCGCATAGTCGGCGGCGAGCACCGGGGCGGTGGCCAGCATGCCGGACAGGGCGGCGGCCACGGCGGCCGGAGTGGTCAGTTTCAGGTTCATCGGTCAGTCCTTCTGAGGGGAGGCGAGCCAGCCGCGCGGCAACATGCGGGACAACGTCGCATCGCGCTGGAAGAGGTGGTGGTAGAAGGCAGCGCCGGCATGGGCCAGCACCACCGCGATCAACAGCCAGAAGCCGTATTCGTGGATGGCATGCGATACCGCCACCACCTGCGGATCGGGGCCGCTCAGCTTGGGCACGTCGACCAGGCCGAACCAGCGGAACGGGCGCAGGCCACTGGCCGAGTCGTACAGCCAGCCCGACAGCGGGATGGCGAACATCAGCACATACAGCAGCACGTGGGTGGCACTGGCGATGCGTTCCTGCCAGCTGGGCACGCCCGGTACCGGCTTCGGCGCGCCGGCATACAGGCGCCAGCCGAGGCGGAACAGCACCAGCGCCAGCACGGTGATGCCGATCGACTTGTGGGCGGTGTAGACCCAGAAGTACTTCGGGGTCTTGGGCAGTTCACCCATGGTCAGGCCGACCACGCCCAGGGCGAGGATCAGCAGTGCGATCAACCAATGCAGGATCTGGCTGACACTCCCCCAGGCGGCGGGGGTGTTCTTGGCGGTCATGAAGGGTCCTCTAGCGGGCCGTCTTGGGGTCGGAGTGCGGAACAGGAGCGGGAGTTCCCGGGGCGTCGCTGCGGTCGAGGGTGGCTTCAGCCTCGATCCTCAGGTGTACTGCATCACCGATGACGCCCGGCCAGGCGGTGATGCCGAACGCGCGCCGGCTCAGCGTGGTGCTGGCGGAAAAACCGGCGGTGCGTCGGAACGGTGGGAGCGGGTAGCGCTTGATGGCATTGAGGGTCACCTCCAGCGTGACCTCCTGGCTGACCCCGCGCAGGGTCAGCGTGCCGATCACGTGCGCGCGCCTGGCATCGATCGGTTCGACCCGGCTGGAGACGAAGCGCGCGCTGGGGAAGCGCTCGCCGTCCAGGAGGCTGCGGGCCAGGGTGGCCTCGTTCCACTTGGCATCGCCCAGGTCCAGTCGCGACACCGGTACGCTGACGTCCAGTGTGGCGCCGCGCCAGTTGTCGGGATCGAACTGCAAGCGGCCCTCGCTGCCGGAAACCGTCCCCATGGCCTGCGAATAGCCGGCATGGTCGATGCTGAACAGCACCCGCGTGTGCACCGGATCGATGCGATAGGTATCGGCGTCCGCCCAGGCAGGGGCGGTGGCGAGCAGCATCGGCAGCAGGGCCAGGCAGGGACGCATCGATGGCGGGCTCCGGAGAGGGACGCTGTGATCATACGCACAGGCCCCTGCCAAGGATGCGTGCATGGCTGCAACAGTTCGTGGTGGCCTTGCGCCGGCAACAGGCTGTTGCAGCCATGGACCCGGCCTGTGTGACAATCGGGCCAGGACAGGGGGTTCAGGATGACGAGCGGCTGGCGCCTGTGGTGCCTGGGCATCGCGGGAACGGGGCTGCTGCTGTTGGCGTCCGCCACAGCGGCTGCGGCCCTGGACATGGCAGAAACACCGCGCCTGCGGCGCTTCGGTGCCGCCGAAGGCATGCCGTCGCGCATGGTGCTGGCGCTGGCCGAGGACCGCCAGGGCCATATCTGGGCTGCAACCGATGGTGGCCTGGTGCGTTACGACGGCAGCTCGCTGCGGGTCTGGGAGCACGATCCGGAGCAGCCTGGCTCGTTGCCCGGCAACGAGATCGAGACCCTGCTGGTCGATCCGCTGGACCGGGTATGGGTGGGCATCAATGGCAAGGGCGTGGCCCGCCTGGATGCCGACCGCGAGCGCTTCAGGACCTTCGATGCGGTCAATGGCCCCTGCATGAGCCAGTTCTGGACACTGGCGTATGCCGCGGACGCGTTGTGGATCGGCACCAGCAGCCAGGGCATCTGCCGGTTCGGCGAGGACGGCAGCCTGCGTTTCTTCAAGCACGACCCGGCCCGCGCCGACGGCCTGCCCAGCAACACCATCTACAGCAGCCTGGTCGATGCCCGCGGCCGCCTGTGGATCGGCACCGAGGCCGGGGTCGCGCGCTGGAACGGCGTTGGCTTCGAGCCGGTGGCACCGCACGAACTGGGCGCGCTGAGCGTGCTGCGGATGAGCCGTGATCCGGACGGTTCGATCTGGCTTGGCAGCCAGAACGACGGCCTGTACCGCATCGATGCGCAGGACCGGGTCAGCCGTCCGCGCTGGAGCGACAGCGCCCGCCTGCGCTCGGCGCTGGTGCTGGCCGATCGGCGGGGTGGCTACTGGGCCGGCACGTCCGACGGCCTGCTGCGCGGCGACGCCAGTGCGCTGTGGCGCCTCGAGGGCGACCGCGGCAGTGGTTTCCTCACTGCACAGAGCGGTGTGCTCGACATGCTGCAGGACCATGAGGGCGGACTTTGGGTGGCGTTGTTGACCCAGGGCCTGGCTTACCTGCCGCCGGACTGGCGCCGCTTCTCGATCTGGAACCAGCTCGATGGCAAGCCGCTGGACAGCCAGTACCTGCTGGGCGCGGCCAGTGATGGCCACAACTACTACGTGGGTTCGGCGCATGGCGTGTATCAGCTGGATGCGAAGGGCACGCTGCGCCTGCTCGCCAGCGACCGCCAGATTGGCAGTGGTGCGGTGTGGTCTGTCCTGCCGCGGCCGGACGGGCGCCTGTGGCTGGGGCGTGCCGGCCGTATCAGCGTGTATGACCCGGCCACCCACGCGCTGCACGATTGGCATATCGATGGAGGCGCCGACCTGCGCCAGCGCATCGACCTGATGCGGCAGGCACCCGATGGCACGGTCTGGCTGTCGGTGATGAATCTGGGCCTGCAGCAGCGCAGTGCGGATGGCCGGGTGCTGCGCAGCTATCCACTCGATGATTTCCGCAAGGCGGCCGATTCACCCATCGAGCAGATCCGCTTTGATGCCCATGGCAAGGCGTGGGTGATGGGCGACATGGGTATCTGGCGCGAGCAGGCCGGACGCTTCGAAGCGGTGCCGGGTGTCTCGCGTGGTCTGATCTACGACCTGGTGTGGGTGGATCCGCAACAGTTGTGGCTGGCCCGCCAGGGCGCGCTGGAGCGCTACCAGTGGGATGGCATGAGCCTGCGCCTGATCCAGCGCATTGATGGAAGCGCCGGAGTGCCGCCGGTCAGCATGGGCGGCCTTGCATTGGCCGACAATGGCCGGGTGTGGGCAACCACGCCGCGCGGCCTGCTGCGCTGGGATCCGAAAGCACGGCGCCTGCAGTTGTTCAACGAACGCGACGGCCTGTCCGATGCCGAGTTCACCAGCCGTCCGCCGGCGGTGAATGCCGATGGCCGCGTGCTGGCCGTGGCCCAGACCGGCCTGGTCGCTTTCGACGTGAATGCCGACGACGTCGTGCTGCCCGGGTCGTCGCTGGTGATTGCCGAGGTGCGCGTGCGCCGCGACGACGCGCGCGGCTGGCAGCCGCTGCCGAACACCGGCACCCTGCTGCTGGGACCGGATGATCGCGATCTGCAGATCGATGCGCGGCTGCTGTCGTATGCCAACCCCCAGGGCAACCGCTACCGCTTCCGGGTACGCGGGTATGACCAGAACTGGGTGGAGCAGGGCGGCGACGGTCAGCGCACACTATCGAGACTGCCCACCGGCAGCTACGTCATCGAAGTGCAGGCGGCCACCGCCAATGGTGCGTGGACGCCTTCGCAGCAGCTGCAGGTGAAGGTGCTGCCACCGTGGTGGCGCAGCGGCATGGCGATCTTCGGCTACATCCTGATCGGTTCGCTGCTGCTGCTCATCCTGGTCTGGTCGATCCGTGCGCGCCTGCGCCGTCGCCAGCAATGGCAGTTGACCGTGCACAAGCAGGAGCTTGCCGAACAGGCCTCGCAGGCCAAGAGCCGGTTCCTGGCCACGCTGGGGCACGAAGTGCGCACGCCGATGACCGGCGTGCTCGGCATGAGCGAGCTGCTGCTGGCCACACCGCTGGACCCGGTGCAGCGCAGCTATGCCGGCTCGATCCAGCAGGCCGGCAGCCATCTGCTGCGGTTGGTCAACGATGCGTTGGACCTCGCGCGCATCGAGGCGGGCCGGCTGGAGCTGGATCTGCGCCCGTTCGACCTGGCCGGCCTGCTCGACCAGGTGCAGGCGCTGATGCAGCCCATGGCGAGGCAGCGCAGGCTGGATTTCCAGCGTGGCGACGATCCGCCTGGCCCGATCAGCGTCAGTGGCGACGAGATGCGTGTGCGGCAGATCCTGCTCAACCTGCTGGGCAATGCGATCAAGTTCACCGAGCGCGGTCATGTCGGCCTGGCCGTGCACCTGGAAGCGAACGGCGGCGGGCTCTGTTTCGAAGTGCATGACAGTGGCCCGGGCATCAGTGCCGAGCAGCAGGATCGCCTGTTCCATCGCTTCGAACAGGCCGATGGTCCGCGCACGGCATCGCGTTATGGCGGCAGCGGGCTGGGCCTGGCGATCTGCCAGGAGCTGGCCGTGGCGATGGGTGGGGGCATCGAAGTGGACAGCCAGCCAGGCAAGGGCGCGCGCTTCCGGGTGCGGTTGCCGCTGCCGTGGACCCGGCAGGCAGCGGCCGCTGCAGGCGAAGCGACGGCGCCGCTGGTGCTGCCGCCATTGCGCATCCTGCTGGTGGAGGACGATGCCACCGTAGCCGAGGTCATCGCAGGCCTGCTGCGCAGCCGTGGCCATGACGTGGTGCATGTGCTGCACGGCCTGGGAGCCTTGTCGGAGATCGCGACCGACGGCTTCGATGTCGGCCTGCTCGACCTCGACCTGCCGGCGCTGGACGGTACTGCGATTGCACGCCAGCTGCGCACTCTGGGCTACGAGCTGCCACTGGTGGCGGTCACCGCACGCTCCGATGCCTATGCTGAATCGCAGGTGCTCGCTGCCGGTTTCGATGGCTTCCTGCGCAAGCCGGTCACCGGCGACATGCTGGTGACAGCGATCATCCAGGCGCGCACTAAACGACAGACCACGACTTGAAAACGTCGGCGCCGGGCGTGAACGGCGCGACTTTCGGTTTACCATGCCGACGCCCGCAGCGCGGGAATCATCAGGGCAGCGTGAGGAGGCAATCGGTGGCGTATCTGCGGGCGGCGATGCTGCTGCTGATCCTCCTGTGCTGCCTGTCACCCGCTGCCGCGCAGCCGGTGCCCCCGAGCCCGCGCCAGGTGACGGTGTTCGACGGCCTGCCCTCCAATACCGTCAACCGCATGGCCGAAGACCGCTACGGCTACCTGTGGATCGCCACCAACGACGGTCTGGCTCGTTACGACGGGCGCAACTACCGGATCTGGCGCTCGGAGGATGGCCTGCGCGACAACCGCATCTGGACGGTCCTGGTCGATGCGCGCAACCAGCTCTGGATCGGGACCGAGAACGCGGGCCTGGTACGGATGTCGGCCGACCGCCGCCAGCTGCATTTCTACGACCGCAGCAGCCAGCCACTGATGGGGACCAACACGGTCTGGAGCCTGGCCACCACCCCCGACGGTGCGATCTGGTTCGGCACCCACGAAGGTGGCCTGTACCGGCTGGACAGCCAGGACCGCCTGCAGCGTTTCCTGCCCGAGGCCAACAATCCGCGCAGCCTGCCCGCCGCCTCGGTGCCGTACCTGGCCACGCTGGCCGATGGCAGCCTGTGGGTCGGCACCAAGCATGGCGTGGCGCGCTGGACCGGCACCGACTTCGAGCGGGTCGGCACGGATGTTATTCCCAGCCTGCTGATCAATGGATTGACCAGCGAACCCGATGGCAGCCTGTGGATCAGTACGACGGCCGGCGCCACGGTGCGTCGCCCCGACGGGCGTTTTGAATCGCCGCCCTGGAAACTACCGTCGGGCGAGCAGGTGCTCGGCATGATGCTGCGCGATGAACAGGGCGGCCATTGGCTGGATACCCGTACCGGGCTGGGTCGGGCCGTGGATGGGCAGTACCAGACCGTTCCGCTGTACAGCGCCGTTGCGCGCGGGCCGGTGCGGCCGAACTGGACTGGCGCCTACGAGGACCGCGAAGGCGGCATCTGGCTGGCCAGTACCAATGCCGGCCTGTGGCACCTGCTGCCGCGCTGGTGGCAGTTCTCGGTGCTGTCGCGGCTGGAGGATGACGCCGGTTCGCTGCGCAATGCCTTCGTGCTGGGCACCAGCCCTTCCAGCAATGGTGGCATCTGGACGGTCGGCAGCCACGGCGCGCTGGACCGGTTCGATCCCAGGACCGGCAGGATCGAGCAGCACCGCACCTGGGTCAACGGCATGTACTGGCTGTCCTCGGTACGCGAGGATCGCCGCGGCCAGGTCTGGATCGGCTCGACCGATGCATTGCTGCGCTATGACCCGAAGCGACGTGAGCTGCGTCGCTGGGGCCGTGATGCAGGGGCCGACGCGGCCATGGAAGGGGTCATCGAGTCGATGATGACCTGCGACGGCGACAGTCTCTGGTTGATGTTGCCTGCAGGCCTGCAGCAGCGTGACCTCGACGGTCGCCTGCGCCGCCAGCTGGAAAACGGCCAGCGCGGCCTGCAGCAGGGCCAGCTCAACCTGGATGTGGAATGCGGGCCGCAGGACCACATCTGGCTGGCCAGCAGCCGTGGCCTGCTGCAGTGGCTGCCGGAAAGCGAGCGCTTCCAGCCGGTGCCGGGTGCGCCGGCGACCGCGATCCATGCGTTGCACGTGGGCCGCGATGGCCAGGTCTGGCTGTCGGAGGACGGCCGCCTGTCGCGCTACCGCTGGAGCCACGGCCGGTTGGAGCGGCAGGCCGTTGTCGGCGCGGAGCAGGGCTACCCGGCGATCTCCGCCTCCGGGCTGGTGGTCGATGCACAGGGCGTGGCCTGGGCCACCAGTGCGCGCGGCCTGGTCCGGGTGGGCGCCGACGGGCAGAGCGTGCGCCTGTACGGCGTGCACGACGGCCTGCCCAGCCAGGAGTTCCGCGAGCACACGTTGGCGATGTCCGGCGATGGCCATCTGGTGGCCGGTACCCCGGCCGGCGTGGTGGTGTTCGACCCGGAACAGGTGCGGCCGTCGGTGCGGCGCGCGCCGCTGGTGATCGAGCGGGTTGAAGTCCGCCGCAACGAGCAGGTACTCGACCTGACCCACGACACGCCCCTGCAGATTGCCGATGGTGATCGTGACCTGCGCATCGTCGCGCGGTTGCTGTCATTCGCCGATTCGGCGTCCAACAGCTATCGCTACCGCCTTGCGGGCTACGACCCCGATTGGGTGGAAGTAGGCCCGGCCGGTGAGCGCCTGTTCTCGCGCCTGCCGCCGGGCAGCTACCGCCTGGAAGTACAGGCGCGCTCGGCCGACCACGTCTGGTCGCGGGTGCAGAGCCTGGAATTCCGCGTGCAGCCGCCATGGTGGCGCAGCCTGTCCGGAGTGCTGGTACTGGCTTCGATCGCACTCCTGTTGACCAGCTGGTTTGCCTGGCTGTACCGCCGCCGCCTGCAGCGGCGCCATGCCTATCAGCTGGCACTGCACAAACAGGAACTGGCCGAACAGGCCTCGGCGGCCAAGACCCGCTTCCTGGCCAATCTCGGCCACGAAATCCGCACGCCGATGACCGGCGTGCTCGGCATGAGCGAACTGCTGCTGGCCTCGCCGCTGGACCCCCAGCAGCGCGGCTACACGCAGTCGATCCGGCATGCCGGCGAACACCTGCTTCACCTGGTCAACGATGCCTTGGACCTGGCACGGATCGAGTCCGGACGGCTGGAACTGCAGTCAAAGCCGTTCGCGCTGAGCTGCCTGCTGCAGGATCTTGCCGCCCTGATGGGACCGCTGGCAGCACAGAAGGGCCTGCGCTTCACCCTCGACAACCAGCTGCCGCCGGGCCTGCAGGCCACCGGCGATGCAATGCGGGTACGGCAGATCCTGCTCAACCTGCTCTCCAACGCGGTCAAGTTCACCAGCCGCGGCACCATCACCCTGCATGCGCGCAGCGACGGCGAGCTGCGCGCGCTGCATTTCGAAGTGCGCGATACCGGTCCGGGCATCAGCCAGGAACAGCAGCAGCGCCTGTTCCGCCGCTTCGAACAGGCCGACGGCGCCCGCACCGCCGCGCAGTACGGCGGCAGCGGCCTGGGCCTGGCGATCTGCCGCGAACTGGCGCAGGCGATGCAGGGGCGTATCCAGGTAGAGAGCCAGCTGGGTCGCGGCACGTGTTTTGGCGTGACCCTGCCGTTGCCGCTGGTGGTCGATGCAAGTACTGAAGCCGACGGCCAGGCGCACCGTGAAGAGGCGGCCAACATGCCGCCGCTGCGCGTGCTGCTGGTCGAGGATGACGCGACCGTGGCCGACGTGGTACGCGGCCTGCTGAGCGCGCGTGGGCATGAGGTGGTGCATGCGGGGCATGCGCTGGCGGCGCTGCGCGAGATCAGTGCCGGTGATTTCGATGTCGGCCTGCTGGATCTGGACCTGCCGGGCCTGAGTGGTTTCGAGCTGGCCCAGCACCTGCGCAACCAGGGCTACATGCTGCCGCTGCTGGCGGTGACGGCGCGGACCGATCCGGACCTGCAGCAGCAGGTGGAAGCAGCCGGCATCGGCGGTTTCCTGCGCAAGCCGGTGACCGGTGAGCTGCTGGTGGAAGCGATCGCCCGGGTGATGGGGCGGTAGGGTTCATTGCAGGGCTTGCAGCCCACCACCCACGGAATGCTCGCTGTTGTTGTTGCTTCGGCCTCTGCGGGTGCAGGGCCGCAGGCCCTGCAGAACCCCCTCACTCCGCGACGTGCTCGACCTGCCGTGGCTCAGGCTTGGTATCGGGCAGCTGCCAGAAGATCATCGTCGAGGTCAGCGTGATCGCGCCCACACACAGGAAGGTGGCATGCAACGCCGCCGTGGCATCGGTGCTGTCCAGATGATTGCCGAATGCGGCCAGCAGGCTGCCGGCGGCAGCAGCACCGAAGCCGGCCGCGAGCATCATCACCATCGACAGCAGGCTGTTGCCGGAACTGGCGAATTCGCGGTCCAGATCACGCAGGGTCACGGTGTTCATCACGGTGAACTGCAGGGAATTGACCGCGCCGAAGAACGCCAGCTGCAGCAGGCGCCAGGCCAGGTGCTGGCCCGGTGTCATCAGGATGAAGCTGGCCATCGCCAGGCCCACCAGCACGGTGTTGACCATCAGCACGCGGCGGTAGCCGAAGCGTTCGACCAGCTTCACCGCCAGCTGCTTGGAGACCATGCCAGCGGCGGCCACCGGCACCATCATCAGGCCGGCGTTCATCGGGCCCAGGCCCAGGCCGACCTGCAGCAGCAGCGGGATCAGCATCGGCATGGCGCTGCTGCCGATGCGCGAGAACAGGTTGCCGAGGATGCCGATGCGGTAGCTGGGCACGCGGAACAGCGCCAGCGAGAACAACGGTGCGGTCGAATTGGCCGCATGCAGCCAGTACCCGACCAGCGCGGCCAGGCCGGCCACGGTCATCAGCATGATCAGTGCGTGCGGCGTGCCCAGTCCGGAGATGCCATCCAGTGCCAGCGACAGCACCACCATCGCGAAGGCCAGCATGATGTAGCCGCGCAGGTCGAAGCGGGTGCGATGGCTGGCGTAGTGGTCCGGCATGATCTTCATCGCAGCGATGAAACCGATCACGCCGATCGGCAGGTTGATCAGGAACACCCAGTGCCACGAGGCGATTTCCACCAGCCAGCCGCCGAGGGTGGGGCCGATCAACGGGCCGACCAGGGCGGGGATGGCGATGAAGCTCATCGCGCGCAGGAAATCCTCGCGCGGCACCGAGCGCATCACCGCCAAGCGGCCGACCGGCAGCAGCATCGCGCCACCGATGCCCTGCAGCACGCGCGCGCCGACCAGCTGGTGCAGGTGCTGGGCCAGCGCGCAGGCCAGCGAGCCGAGGGTGAACAGGATGATCGCTACCAGGAAGGTGCGGCGGGTGCCGTAGCGGTCGGCGATCCAGCCGGAGGCGGGGATGAAGGTGGCGACCGCCAGCGCGTAGCTGAACACCACCGACTGCATCTGCAACGGGCTTTCGCCCAGGCTCTTGGCCATCGCCGGCAGCGCGGTGTTGACGATGGTCGAATCGAGCATCTGCATGAAGATCGCCAGCGAAACCAGCCAGAGAAGCGGGCGGAAACGGGCGTATTCGGCGGCGGATGCGGCGGTGTCGGGTGCGGGCGCGCCTGCGGGCGACGGTTCGGACATGGCGTGGGGGCCGGTGCAGCGTGGGGCGCCATGATCGCGCAATGCGGGTCACGGCGCGATCAATGCCGCGCCGTGGCCCGTGCCGGGGTTCAGCGCTGGCTGTGCGCGTGCACTGCGTCGACCAGCACCTGCACGTGCGCCGCGTCCATGTCCGGCGACATGCCGTGGCCGAGGTTGAATACATGGCCCTCGCGCGAACCACCATTGCCCGCGGCATAGGTATCGAGCACGCGCGCGGCAGCGGCGGCGATCGCATCCGGCGAGGCGTACAGCGTGGTCGGGTCGAGGTTGCCCTGCAGGGCGACGCGACCACCGGTGCGGCGCATGGCCTCGTCCAGGTCCAGTGTCCAGTCCAGGCCCAGCGCATCGGCGCCGGTCTGCGACAGCGCTTCCAGGTGCAGGCCGGTACCCTTGCCGAACAGGATCAGCGGCGTGCGCTCGCTGCCTTCGCCGCGTTCCAGGCCTTCGGCGATGCGCTGCAGGTAGCGCAACGAGAACTCGCGGTACATCGCCGGCGACAGCACGCCGCCCCAGGTGTCGAACACCTGCAGGGCCTGTGCGCCGGCCGCGCGTTGCGCGCCGAGGTAGGCGATGACCGCGTCGGTGGTGACCTCCAGCAGGCGGTGCAGGGCCTGCGGGTGGTTCAGCGCCATCGCCTTGATGCGCGCGAAATCCTTGCTGCCGCCGCCTTCCACCATGTAGCAGGCCAGCGTCCACGGGCTGCCGGAGAAACCGATCAACGGTACCTGGCCGTCCAGCTCGCGGCGGATCAGGCGCACGGCGTCCATCACATAGCCCAGGTCCTGTTCCATGTCCGGCACCGCCAGCCTGGCGATGGCGGCTTCATCGCGCACCGGGTGGCGGAACTTCGGGCCTTCGCCCTCAACGAAGTACAGCTCCAGGCCCATCGCATCGGGAATGGTGAGGATGTCCGAGAACAGGATCGCGGCGTCCAGCGGGAAGCGGCGCAGCGGCTGCAGGGTGACTTCACAGGCGATCTCCGGGTTCTTGGCCATGGCCAGGAAGCTGCCGGCCTTGGCCCGGGTCGCGCGGTACTCCGGCAGGTAGCGGCCGGCCTGGCGCATCAGCCAGACGGGGGTGCAGTCCACCGGTTCGCGGCGCAGGGCGCGCAGCAGGCGATCGTTGCGGAGAGGGCTGGTCACGATGGGCATTCCTTGGACGAAAGTTGGCAGCGGCGTCAGTCGCCGTGCGAAATGATCTGGAAGCCGCGATGCAGTTCGGCATCGCGGGCTTTCTCGAAGGCATGGCGGGCTTCGTCGGCCTGCAGGAACAGCTCGCGCCGCAGCTGCGAGCGGCTGCCGACACGGCCGCTCTCGCGCAGCAGCTCCCAGCCGCCGAACAGGTCCGGCTGCAGGCTCAGGCGCAGGAAGCGCGGTGCCTGCGCACCGGCGTCGGGATGTTGCAGGTAGACGTGCATGGCGCCGATTGTATCGCCCCGGTGCGGCACGGACCTGTAGAGCCGAGCCCACGCTCGGCTGCGCTTCATGCCGCGGCACAATCCGTTAGCGCCTGGCCATGCCCGCCGAACGCGGAAAGGTCAGCCCGCGCCCAGCACCTTCAGCACCGCCGCCTCATCCACGTCCGGCACCACTTCGGCGCGGCCCATGCCCCGCCACAGCACCAGGCGCAGGCGGCCGGCCACGTTCTTCTTGTCCAGCCGCATGCGGCCGAGCAGGGCCTGCGGGTCCAGTCCGGCCGGGATCGCCACCGGCAGGCCGAGGCGTTCCAGCAGCGCCTGCAGGCGCTGGCGGTCGGCATCCTCGGCCAGGCCCAGGTGGGTGGACAGCTTCGCCGCCAGCACCATGCCCACCGCCACGGCTTCACCATGGTTCAGTGCATCGCGGCCCGGGGCCGAATAGCCCTGTTCGGTTTCGATGGCATGGCCGAAGGTGTGGCCCAGGTTGAGCAGGGCACGCTCGCCCTTCTCGAAGGGGTCGCGTTCGACGATCGCGGCCTTGTGCCGGCAGCTGCGCGCGATGGCTTCGGAAAGCACGTGGTCTTCACCGGCGACCAGCGCATCGGCATGCTGCTGCAGCCATTCGAAGAACACCGCGTCGCCCAGCGCACCGTACTTCACCACTTCGGCCAGGCCTGCACGCAGTTCGCGCGGCGGCAGGGTGGCCAGCACGCGGGTATCGGCAATGACCGCACGCGGCGGATGGAAGGCGCCGACCAGGTTCTTGCCGGCCGGGATGTCGACGGCGGTCTTGCCGCCCACCGACGAATCGACCATCGCCAGCAGGGTGGTCGGCAGCTGCACGCAGTCCACGCCGCGCATCCAGCAGGCGGCAGCGAAACCGGCCAGATCGCCAACCACGCCGCCGCCAAGGGCGAACACGCAGGCGTCGCGGGTGGCGCCGAGCGCCGCAAGCGCTTCGATCGCGCGGCCGAATTCGGCCAGCGTCTTGGAGGCCTCACCGGCGGCCAGCACGTGCTCGCCGATGATCAGGTCGGGGCGCGCGGCCAGCAGGGTCTGCTTCACGGCATCCAGATAGCGCGTGGCTACTTCGCTGTCGCTGAGCAGCAGCACATGGCGGCCACGAACGTGCGCGGCCAGCGCGGCGCCATCGGCCTGCGCACCGGCGCCGATGGTGATGGTGTAGGGGCGGTCGCCGCCAACGGCGACCTGCAGCAGGGCGGGGGAAGTCATGCAGTCAGGTCCTGGCGCTGCCATTGCGTGGCCAGCTTGACCACCAGCTGGGCAGTCGCATCGGCAGCGGTGTACGGGTCGGTATCGAGGGTGAGGTCGGCCAGTTCGCGGTATAGCGGGTCGCGGTGTGCGGCCAGGTCGTGCAGCACCTGCTCGCGGTCCGGGCGTTGCAGCAGCGGCCGGCCCTTGTCGCGGGCCAGGCGCTCCAGCTGCGCGGCTACGCTGACACGCAGGTAGACCACGAAGCCTCGCTGGGCGATCAACGCCCGGTTGTCCGCATCCAGCACCGCGCCGCCACCGGTGGAAACCAGTTGGCCGCGACCGGCCAGCACCTGGGCCAGGGCTTGGCGTTCATGGCTGCGGAAGCCGGCTTCGCCGGAGTGCTCGAAGATGGTCGGAATGCTTGCGCCGGCGGCATCGACGATGGCCTGGTCGACATCGACGAAGTCCAGCGTGAAGCGCTCGGCCAGGCGGCGGCCGATGCAGGTTTTGCCGGCGCCCATCGGGCCGATCAGGATCAGGTTCGGAGCGGGATTCATGCCCTCTGATGCTAACACCTCCGTGCCCCGGCCTTTACGTTCTTCACGTCAGGGTGGGCGTTCCTGCGGGGTTTCCCGCGCCAGCCGGAGTACAGGCCATGACGGTCGCCAAGGTCATCGAAATCACCGCCTCCTCGCCGAAAAGCGTAGAGGACGCGGTACGCAGCGGGTTGAAGAAGGTCTCCGAGACGGTCAAGGGCATCCAGGGCGCCTGGGTGAACGAGACCAAGGTGGTCACCAACGGCAGCGGCGAGATCACCGAATGGCGGGTCAACCTGCGGGTGACCTTCCTGGTGGAGTAGGCGTGCTCAACGCACTGCCTGCACCTGTCGCTGTCCGTCCAGCATCACCACGTGGTCGGCGAGGGCGGGCAGGGCACGCAGCGCCTGGCGGCTGACCCGCTCGTAGTACTGCACGAACCGCTCCAGCTGTGGCCGGCTCATGCCGTGCCGGCCCGGCTGCGCGGCCTGCAGGTTCTGCTCCTGCTGCCAGCGCCAGCGCGGCACCACCGAAAAATCCGGCGGCTGCAGGAACCACAGCCGGTCGCAGCGCTGCCACAGCGCCGGGTAGTCGCGGGCCAGTGCCAGGTTGCACCAGCGCCGCCAGCGGCCGTCGCCATCGGCTTCGCGTTCCAGTGCGTTCAACGGGCTGTCCAGCGCGCCGTCATCCTGCGCGGGTGTGCCCAGGAACCAGCCTTCGAACACCAGCAGGTCGAGGGGCTGCTCGATACGTGGCCATTGCGCTTCGGGCAGTCGTTCGTCGGCCAGCTTGTCGAAACGGGGCAATGCGAAGGGCTGGCGCGCGGCTACCGCGTCCAGCACGCTGTGGGCCAGCGGCAGGTCATGGGTGCCGGGTGGGCCGCGGGTGATCAGCAGCGGGTGCACCTGTCGGGCCAGCCGCTGGCGCTGTGCGCGGGTCAGGTAGACGTCATCGATGGACAGCGTCGCCGCGTTCAGGCCGCGCGCCCGTGCACGTGCCACCACCTGCGCGGCCAGCGTCGATTTGCCGCTCCCCTGCAGGCCGCTGATCGCCAATACTGGAACCGCTGCGCCGCTGCCCAGCGCATCGTCCAGCGCCTGGTCGGCCAATGTTTCCGGGAATCCTTTCACCTGGGGCATATACGCAGCAGCGGCCATGAAGCCACAATAGCCCAATACGTGTGAGAAGAACGCAATCATGAGCGACCTGTACGCCGAAGCCCTGTCCACCTTTGCCGCCCTGTTCGACGAGGCCAAACAGAGCCGCGAGGTCGAGCCGAATGCGATGACCGTGGCCACCGCCGATACGCACGGTCGTCCCTCGGCGCGCACCGTGCTGCTGAAGGCGTTCGACGAGCGTGGCTTCGTGTTCTACACCCACCTGGACAGCCACAAGGGGCGGGAACTGCAGGCCAATCCCCAGGCTGCGCTGTTGTTCCTGTGGCGCAGCCTGCGCGAGGCCGGCATCCAGGTACGCATCGAAGGCCGCGTCGAGCAGGTCGCCGATGCTGAGGCCGACGCCTATTTCGCCAGCCGGCCGCGCATGAGCCAGATCGGCGCCTGGGCTTCGCAGCAGTCGAAGACGCTGGCAACGCGCGAGGAATTCGACGCGCGCGTGGCCGAGGTCGAAGCGCGCTTCCAAGACAAGGACGTGCCGCGCCCGCAGGGCTGGAGTGGCCTGCGCGTGGTGCCCGACCGCATCGAGTTCTGGTACGGCGCGCAGTTCCGCCTGCACGAACGCTGGTGCTATGAAGCCGGTGCCGAAGGGCACTGGAGCAAGCGCCTGCTGTATCCGTAAGGCAACCCGATGCAACGCCTGCCGCTGTACCGCGTTGTGGTGTTCGTGCCGCCGGCAGCACTGGACGCGGTGAAGCAGGGCATCCTCGCAGTGGACGCACTGGCGGCCGGCGACTACGAGCACGGTATGTGGTGGTCGGCGCCGGGGTTCGAGCAGTTCCGCCCGCGGGTGGGGGCGTCGCCCGTCCAGGGGGAGGAAGGACGCACCGAAGTGGTCGACAGCGTGCGCCTGGAGTTCTGCCTGCCTCGGGATACGCAGCGGCTGCAGCGGATCTTGGAGCAGGGCATCGTGCCGCATCATCCGTGGCGGGTGCCGGTGGTGCAGGTGGAGGAGATCGAGCTGCTGCTGGCCGTCGGGCTGCCGTCGTAGAGCCGAGCCCATGCTCGGCTGCTTCCGCGGGAACATCAGCCGAGCATGGGCTCGGCTCTACAACCCCTCCGCGCGCAGCCAGCGCCACAGCGTGGTGCGTGATACGCCCAGTGCCTGCGCCATGCCCTCGCGGTCATTGCGGTGTTCCTGCAGCAATGTTTCCAGCTGCACACGTGGCGGGCGCTTGCCGTTGCTTTCCAGTGGCAGTGCTGTCGCGCCTTCGCTTGTCAGCTCGGGCGCAAGCTGCAGCAGTCGCGCGGCATCAATAGGCCCTTCAGCCGGCTGCCAGTGAATGCGCAGGCGATCCACCAGATTGCGCAGTTCGCGCACGTTGCCGGGCCACTCGGCGGCGGTCAACACTGCCATCGCAGCGTCATCCAGTGGCGCGTCGATGCCGCGCAGCTGGCGGAAGAAGTGCTGTGCCAGCACTGGAATGTCGCCACGCCGCGCACGCAGCGAGGGCAGGGCGATGCGCAGCGCGGCCAGGCGGTAATACAGATCGCGGCGGAAGCTGCCAGCCGCTGCGCGCTGTTCCAGCGATTGCAGTGTCGCGGCAACCACGCGCAGGTCCACCGGCGTCGGTTCGGTGGCACCCACGCGCAGGACTTCGCGCTCCTCCAGCACCCGCAGCAGGCGGGTCTGCAGGGGCAGCGGTAGTTCGCCGATCTCATCCAGGAACAGGGTGCCGCCGTCGGCGGCTTCAACCAGGCCGACGCGTCCGCCACGGCGGGCGCCGGTGAATGCACCATCGCTGTAGCCGAACAGCTCCGCTTCCAGCAGCGATTCGCTGATCGCGCCGCAGTTCAGCGCGACGAAGCGGCCACGACGGCCGCTTGCCGCATGCAGCTGGCGCGCCACCAGCTCCTTGCCTGTGCCGGTTTCGCCGGTGACCAGCACAGTGCTGTCATGTGGTGCATAGAGCGAGATCTGTGCGCGTACCTGCGCCATCGCATCGCTGTCGCCGAGCAGGGCATGCGCATCATTGCGTGGGGCGGCACGCCGACGCGCGGCCGGCCGGCTGCCCCCGGAGCGGGCCAAGGCCTGGGTCAGTTCCAACGCATGTTCGAAGGCATGGCGCACCGAATCGGCCGAGTACAGCAGTACACCCGGCAGGCCGGCCTGTTCGGCGTGGTCGATGGCCATGCCGGTACCGACGATCACCTCGATGCCGTTGGCGCGCAGGTCGGCGATACAGTCGCGCGCGTCCTCGCGGGTGACGAAGCGGCGATGCTCGATGTCCAGCCCGAAGCTCTGCTGGAAGTTGCTGAACACCGGTACGTCGCTGGCGTGGGTGACCAGGCCGATGCGGCTGGCGATGCGGCGTGCGCGCGCCAAGGCTTCCATCAGGTCGAAGCCGTTGGCCTGGATCGGCACCAGCGGCAGCTCCAGGCGGCTGCGCAGCCAGGCGGCGTTGGAGCCACCGGCGATCACCACGTCGCAATGCTCGCGGCGCAGGCGCTGGCCGATCACCGATACCGCGTCCTCGAAGCCGAGGTTGATCTGCTCGATGCGCGCGCGGCGGTCGAATTCGGGAATGACATCGCCGAGCAGGCCGGTCAGGCGCGAGACGCTGACGGTCCAGATGACCGGGCGTCCGGGGTCGGCATCGGCATGGCGCAGGGGCGAGCGGGGCAGGTACATGGCAGCCGCAAGGGGTAGGGGTGTTTCATGATACATCTGTTTCAGTGTTTCATTTGTTTCATCGTTGCAATGCGGTCATGCCTTTGAAATCAATCGCTTGCAGCTTGGCATGGTGCTTGCGCCCTCTATCCCGTTCCCAACCTGGATTGCCGCATGACCGCTTCGACTCCTTCTTCCGCCGGTGCCCGCTTCCGTGAGGCACTGGCTGCCGAATCGCCGCTGCAGGTGATCGGCGCGATCAACGCCAACCACGCCCTGCTGGCCAAGCGCGCCGGCTTCCGCGCCATCTATCTGTCCGGCGGCGGTGTTGCCGCCGGCTCGCTGGGCCTGCCGGACCTGGGCATCAACACGCTGGAAGACGTGCTGGTGGACGTGCGCCGCATCACCGATGTCTGCGACCTGCCACTGATGGTCGACATCGACACCGGCTTCGGCCCGAGCGCCTTCAACATCGCGCGCACCGTGAAGTCGCTGATCAAGGCTGGCGCAGCGGCCTGCCATATCGAAGACCAGGTCGGCGCCAAGCGCTGCGGCCATCGCCCGGGCAAGGAAATCGTCTCGCAGGGCGAAATGGTCGACCGCGTGAAGGCCGCCGCCGATGCCAAGACCGATCCGGACTTCTTCCTGATCGCGCGTACCGACGCCATCCAGGTGGACGGTGTGGACAAGGCCATCGAGCGCGCCATCGCCTGCGTCGAGGCCGGTGCCGATGGCATCTTTGCCGAGGCCGCCTACGACCTGGAGACCTACCGCCGCTTCGTCGACGCGGTGAAGGTGCCGGTGCTGGCCAACATCACCGAGTTCGGCGCCACCCCGCTGTTCAGCCGCGATGAACTGGCTTCGGCCGGTGTTGCGATCCAGCTGTTCCCGCTGTCGGCCTTCCGCGCCGCCAACAAGGCGGCCGAGAACGTCTACCAGGCGGTGCGCCGCGATGGCCACCAGCGCAACGTGGTGGAGACCATGCAGACCCGCGAAGAACTCTACGACCGCATCGGCTACCACGCGTTCGAGCAGCAGCTCGATGCACTGTTCGCCGCCAAGAAATAAGCAGTACCCTGCACCATCAAGTTTTCGGAGGGAAACATGAACGATACGACCGCAACCCCGACCTTCAAGCCGAAGAAGTCCGTCGCCCTGTCCGGCACCGCCGCCGGCAACACCGCGCTGTGCAGCGTCGGCCGCAGTGGCAACGACCTGCATTACCGCGGCTACGACATCCTGGACCTGGCCAACACCAGCGAATTCGAGGAAATCGCCTACCTGCTGGTGCACGGCAAGCTGCCGACCCGCGCAGAGCTGGTTTCGTACAAGGCCAAGCTGAAGTCGCTGCGTGGCATTCCGGCGGCGGTGAAGGCGGCGCTGGAAGAACTGCCGCCGTCGGCACACCCGATGGACGTGATGCGCACCGGCGTGTCCGTGCTCGGCTGCGTGGCGCCGGAAAAGGATGACCACAACCATCCGGGCGCGCGTGACATCGCCGACAAGCTGATGGCCTGCCTCGGCTCGATGCTGCTGTACTGGTACCACTGGAGCCACAACGGCCGCGCCATCGACGTGGAGACCGACGACGACTCCATCGGTGGCCATTTCCTGCACCTGCTGCACGGCGAGAAGCCGCAGGATTCGTGGGTGAAGGCGATGCACACCTCGCTGATCCTGTACGCCGAGCACGAGTTCAACGCCTCGACCTTCGCCTGTCGCGTCATCGCCGGCACCGGCAGCGACATGTACAGCGCGATCTGCGGTGGCATCGGCGCGCTGCGCGGCCCCAAGCACGGCGGCGCCAACGAAGTCGCGTTCGAAGTGCAGAAGCGCTACGACAACCCCGATGAAGCCGAGGAAGACATCAAGGCCCGCGTCGAGCGCAAGGAAGTGGTGATCGGTTTCGGCCACCCGGTCTACACCGTGTCCGATCCGCGCAACAAGGTGATCAAGGACGTGGCCCGCGAGCTGTCCGAAGAACAGTCCAGCATGAAGATGTACGACATCGCCGAGCGCCTGGAGACGGTGATGTGGGACATCAAGAAGATGTTCCCGAACCTGGACTGGTTCAGCGCCGTCAGCTACCACATGATGGGCGTGCCGACCGCGATGTTCACCCCACTGTTCGTGATCGCCCGCACCGCCGGGTGGAGCGCGCACATCGTCGAGCAGCGCATCGACGGCAAGATCATCCGACCGAGCGCCAACTACATCGGTCCGGAAGATCGCGAGTTCGTCGCCATCGACAAGCGCGCCTGATCCACCTGCTGTACCCATCCGGCCGGCCGCGCGCCGGCCGGATGCCTTCGTTGCCGCTTCGACGGCACCCGGCCCGCCTCAAGTACTCCGCCAGCCCATGAATACCGATTACCGCAAGAACCTCCCCGGCAGCACGCTGGACTATTTCGATGCGCGCGCCGCCGTCGACGCGATCCAGCCCGGCGCCTACGCCACGCTGCCGTACACCTCGCGCGTGCTGGCCGAGAACCTGGTGCGCCGCTGCGACCCGGCCACGCTCAGTGACTCGCTGGCGCAGCTGATCGAGCGCCGCCGCGACTTGGATTTCCCGTGGTTTCCCGCACGCGTGGTCTGCCATGACATCCTCGGCCAGACCGCGCTGGTGGATCTTGCCGGCCTGCGTGATGCGATCGCCGACAAGGGCGGCGACCCGGCCAAGGTCAATCCGGTGGTGCCGGTGCAGCTGATCGTCGACCACTCGCTGGCGGTGGAATGCGGTGGTTTCGACCCGCAGGCATTCGAGAAGAACCGCGCCATCGAAGACCGACGCAACGAAGACCGCTTCCACTTCATCGACTGGACCAAGCTGGCGTTCGAGAACGTGGACGTGATTCCGCCGGGCAACGGCATCATGCACCAGATCAACCTGGAGAAGATGTCGCCGGTGATCTACGTGCAGGACGGCGTGGCCTTCCCGGATACCTGCGTGGGCACCGACAGCCACACCCCGCACGTGGATGCGCTGGGCGTGATCGCCATTGGTGTTGGCGGTCTGGAAGCAGAGAACGTGATGCTGGGCCGCGCCTCGTGGATGCGCCTGCCCGACACCGTCGGCGTCGAACTGAGCGGCCGCCCGCAGCCGGGCATCACCGCCACCGACGTGGTGCTGGCCCTGACCGAGTTCCTGCGCAAGGAGCGCGTGGTTGGCGCCTGGCTTGAATTCTTCGGCGAGGGTGCGGCGGCACTGACCATCGGTGACCGCGCCACCATCTCCAACATGTGCCCCGAATACGGCGCCACCGCCGCGATGTTCTACATCGATGCGCAGACCATCGATTACCTGCGCCTGACCGGCCGCGAGGAATCGCAGGTGGCGCTCGTGGAGAACTACGCACGCACCACCGGCCTGTGGGCCGATGACCTGGCCACCGCGCAGTACGAGCGCGTGCTGCGCTTCGACCTGTCCAGCGTCGTGCGCAACATGGCCGGCCCGTCCAACCCGCACAAGCGCGTGGCCACCGCCGAGCTGGCCGAGCGCGGCATCGCCGACGAAGCCAAGCTGGAAGCGGGCAGGGCCGAGCAGGCGCAGGGCCTGATGCCTGATGGCGCGGTGATCATCGCCGCCATCACCAGCTGCACCAACACCTCCAACCCGCGCAACGTGATTGCCGCCGCACTGCTGGCACGCAACGCCAATGCGCGCGGCCTGCAGCGCAAGCCGTGGGTGAAGTCGTCGCTGGCGCCGGGTTCGAAGGCCGTGCAGCTGTATCTGGAAGAATCCGGCCTGCTGCCCGACCTGGAGCAGCTCGGCTTCGGCATCGTGGCGTTCGCCTGCACCACGTGCAACGGCATGAGCGGCGCGCTGGACCCGAAGATCCAGCAGGAAATCATCGACCGTGACCTGTACGCCACGGCGGTGCTGTCGGGCAACCGCAACTTCGACGGCCGCATCCACCCCTACGCCAAGCAGGCCTTCCTGGCCTCGCCGCCGCTGGTGATCGCCTACGCCATCGCCGGCACCGTGCGCTTCGACATCGAGAAGGATGTGCTGGGCCTGGACGCTGACGGCAACGCGGTGCGCCTGAAGGACATCTGGCCGAGCGACGCCGAGATCGACGCGGTGGTGAAGGCTTCGGTGAAGCCGGAGCAGTTCCGCAAGGTCTACAACCCGATGTTCAATGTGCGCGTGGAGCACGGCACGGCGGTCAGCCCGTTGTACGACTGGCGCCCGCAGAGCACCTACATCCGCCGTCCGCCGTACTGGGAGGGCGCACTGGCCGGTGAGCGCACGCTGGCCGGCATGCGCGCGCTGGCGGTACTGCCGGACAACATCACCACTGACCACCTGTCGCCGTCCAACGCGATCCTGGCCTCCAGCGCCGCCGGCGAGTACCTGGCGAAGATGGGCCTGCCGGAAGAGGACTTCAATTCCTACGCCACGCATCGCGGTGACCACCTGACTGCGCAGCGCGCCACCTTCGCCAATCCGAAACTGTTCAACGAGATGGTGCGCAACGACGACGGCAGCGTGAAGCAGGGTTCGCTGGCGCGCGTGGAGCCGGAAGGCAAGGTCATGCGCATGTGGGAAGCGATCGAGACCTACATGGAGCGGAAGCAGCCGCTCATCATCATTGCCGGTGCCGACTACGGCCAGGGCAGCTCGCGCGACTGGGCCGCCAAGGGCGTGCGCCTGGCCGGCGTGGAAGCGATAGTGGCCGAGGGCTTCGAACGCATCCACCGTACCAACCTGATCGGCATGGGCGTGCTGCCGCTGGAGTTCAAGCCGGGCACCACCCGCCTGACCCTGGGCATCGATGGCACCGAGACCTTCGACGTGGTGGGCGAGCGTACCCCGCGCGCCGACCTGACCCTGGTCATCCACCGCCGCGACGGCCAGGACCTGATCGTGCCGGTCACCTGCCGCCTGGACAGCGACGAGGAAGTGGCCATCTACGAGGCCGGCGGCGTGCTGCAGCGCTTCGCACAGGACTTCCTGGAAGGCGCCAAGGTAGCGTGACGCAACCGACGGCCCGGCAACGGGCCGTCTTTCATTGCAAGGGATCTTTCATGGCATTTCTCCCCCAACTCCGCATTCCCGCCACCTACATGCGCGGTGGCACCAGCAAGGGCGTGTTCTTCCGCCTGCAGGACCTGCCCGAAGCCGCGCAGGTGCCGGGCGCCGCACGCGATGCGCTGCTGATGCGCGTGATCGGTTCGCCCGATCCGTATGGCAAGCAGACCGACGGCATGGGCGGCGCCACCTCCAGCACCAGCAAGTGCGTGATCATCTCCACCGCCTCGGTGCAGGACCACGACGTGGACTATCTGTACGGCCAGGTCTCGATCGACACCGCTTTCGTCGACTGGAGCGGCAACTGCGGCAACCTCAGCACTGCGGTAGGCCCGTTCGCGATTGCCAATGGCCTGATCGATCCCGCCCGCGTGCCGCGCGATGGCCTGTGCACCGTGCGCATCTGGCAGGCCAACATCGGCAAGACCATCATCGCCCACGTGCCGATGCGCGATGGCGAAGTGCAGGAAATCGGCGATTTCGAACTGGATGGCGTGACCTTCCCGGCTGCCGAGATCCAGCTCGAATTCATCGATCCGTCCGATGACGGCGATGCGGGCGCGATGTTCCCGACCGGCAATCTCGTCGATACCCTGGAGGTGCCCGGCGTGGGCAGCTTCGAGGTGACCATGATCACGGCCGGCATCCCGACCATCTTCCTCAACGCCGCCGACCTGGGCTACACCGGCACCGAGCTGCAGCCGGCGATCAACGAAGACAAGGCAGCGCTGGAGCGCTTCGAGAAGATCCGCGCCTACGGCGCCTTGCGCATGGGTCTGATCAGGAACCTGGAAGACGCGGCGACCCGCCAGCACACGCCGAAGGTCGCCTTCGTGGCGCCGGCGCAGGACTACGTGTCGTCCAGCGGCAAGGCCATCCCGGCCTCGGCCATCGACCTGCACGCGCGTGCCCTGTCGATGGGCAAGCTGCACCACGCGATGATGGGCACTGCCGCCGTGGCGATCGGTACCGCGGCGGCGATTCCGGGCACCCTGGTCAATCGCGCGGCCGGTGGTGGTGAACGCGAAGCGGTGACCTTCGGCCATCCCTCCGGCACGCTGCGCGTGGGTGCGCAGGCCGCGCTCGTTGACGGCCAGTGGACGGTGACCAAGGCCATCATGAGTCGCAGCGCCCGTGTGCTGATGGACGGCAAGGTGCGGGTGCCGGCCGAATAGCGCTCTGGTAGATGCCAACCTTGATTGGCACGGTGCACGGGCAACCGTGCACCCCCGACGAGGAGACCTGCGATGCCCGACAGCCACACCCCATCCAACGAACGTGCAGCGTGGGATGCGCTGCTGGTGGACATCGTCGATTACGTACGCGACGCCCGCATCGACTCGCCGCTGGCCTTCCAGACCGCACACCATTGCCTGCTCGACACGCTCGGTTGCGGGCTGGAGGCGCTGTCCTTCCCGGCCTGCAGCAAGTTGCTCGGGCCGCTGGTGCCGGGCATCAGCGTGGTCAATGGCGCGCGCGTGCCCGGCACGCATTACGTGCTGGACCCTGTGCAGGCCGCCTTCAACATCGGCGCAATGGTGCGCTGGCTCGACTTCAACGATACCTGGCTGGCCGCCGAGTGGGGCCATCCTTCCGATAATCTCGGCGGCATCCTGGCCGTCTGCGACTGGCTGGGGCGCAACGCGCCGGCCCTGCGTCGCCCGCCGCCGACCGTGCACGACGTGCTGCTGGCGATGATCAAGGCGCACGAGATCCAGGGCGTGCTGGCGCTGCAGAATTCCTTCAACCGGGTCGGGCTGGACCACGTGGTGCTGGTCAAGGTCGCCACCACTGCGGTGGTCTCGCAGCTGCTCGGTCTGGACCGCGAGCGCATGCTCAATGCACTGTCACTGGCCTGGGTCGATGGCCAGGCGCTGCGCACCTACCGGCACGCGCCGAACACCGGTTCGCGCAAGAGCTGGGCGGCCGGTGATGCGACGAGTCGAGGCGTGCGCCTGGCGCTGATGGCGGCCAGCGGCGAGATGGGCTATCCCAGCGTATTGAGTGCACCGACCTGGGGTTTCGAGGCCGTATCCATGCGCGGTCAGGCGTTGACGCTGGGGCGGCCGCTGGGCAGCTATGTGATGGAGAACGTGCTGTTCAAGATCAGCTATCCGGCCGAGTTCCACGGCCAGACTGCGGTGGAGGCAGCGATCAGGCTGCACCAGCAGCTGCGCGCGATGGGGCGACGGGTCGAAGACATCGCGCATATCGCGATCCGGACCCAGGAAGCCTGCACCCGCATCATCGACAAGCAGGGCCCGCTGCACAACCCGGCCGACCGCGACCACTGCGTGCAGTACATGGTGGCCATCGCGTTGCTGCACGGGCGGTTGACGGCGGAGGACTACGAGGATGACGTCGCCGCCGACCCGCGCATCGACGCACTGCGCGCGAAGATGGCCTGTCATGAGGATCCGCAGCTCAGCGCCGATTACCTGGACCCGGACAAGCGCAGCATCGCCAACGGCCTGAGCGTGCGCTTCAGCGACGGTACTGGGCTGCCCGAGCTACTGGTGGAATACCCGCTGGGCCACGCGCGCCGACGTGAGGAGGGCATTCCGTTGCTGATGGACAAGTTCCGCCGGCACCTGGCCCACCGCTTCCCGACCACCCAGCAGCAGCGCATCCTGGCGGCATCGCTGGATCCGGTGGCGCTGGCGGCGATGCCGGTGTCCGATTACGTGGACCTGTTCCTGCCAGGGTAGGGAGCGCTTGGCTGGGGACCGGCCCGCCGGGCATGGCCCGGCGCTACTGCCCCGGTGCATTCCTGCCGAATCCGCGTCAACACCTTGACGCGGCCTGCCTATAATGGCCACTTCGATCAAGGAGTGACGACATGAGCGGTCCGGCACGGCGGAAGCGGTGGGGATGGGCGGCGGCGGTACTGGCAGGAGGCCTGTTGCTGGGCCTGGCCGGCTGCCGCAACGACAGCGGGCAGCTGCCCAAGGCCAGTGGTGAAGCGATCACCACCAAGGCCGAGCAGGTGAAGGAGTTCACCCTGCTGCGCGCCTACCCGGACCAGAAGAATGACGGCCTGTCGCTGGCGCTGGAGTTCTCGCGCCCGCTGGTCGGCACCCAGGACTTCGACACGCTGGTGCGCTTCGAGGAAAAGGTCGGCACCGACGACAGCAGCTGGACGCTGTCCGATGACGGCCTGACCCTGCGCTACCCGTTCGTTGAGGCCGGCAAGGAGTTCAGCCTGGTGGTCTCACCGGACCTGCTGGCCGCCGATGGCAGCCGCCTGGGCAAGGAACTGAAGCAGAAGGTGTTCAGCGGCGAGCTGAAGCCGGTGGTCGGTTTCGCTTCGCAGGGCAGCGTGCTGCCGGCCAAGGACAGCCGTGGCCTGCCGGTGGTGTCGGTGAACGTGCCGGAGGTCGACGTCGAGTTCCTGCGCGTGCGCGAGAAGGACCTGCCAACCTTCTTCAGCCAGTACCAGCGCGGTGGCCGCCGCGGCAGCTGGGAGCTGAGCAGCGACTACGAGCGCACCCCGATCAACAAGCTGGCCGAGCCGGTCTACGTCAACCGCTTCATCCTTGGCGGCAAGCAGAACGAGCGGGTGCTGACCTACCTGCCAACCCAGGACATCAAGGAACTGCAGGAGCCGGGACTGTACTTCGCCCTGCTCAAGCGCACCGGTGACTACGAGGGCGAGTTCGATACCGCGTTCTTCTCGGTCAGCGACATCGGCCTGCATACCCGCGCGTACAAGGACAAGCTGTTCGTGCACACCGCCGGCCTGAAGGACGGCGCGCCGCTGAAGGGCATCGACCTGCGCGTGCTCGACGCCAAGGGCGAGGTGGTGCTGAAGGGCAGCACGGATGGCAATGGCAACGCACTGCTGAACTACACCCTGGACGCGACCCACGTGCTGGTCGCCAGCAGCGGCAAGGACACCAGCTTCCTGCCGTTCAACCAGCCGGCGCTGGACCTGAGCGAGTTCGCCGTGGCCGGCCGTGACAATGCCTGGTTCGACGTCTACGCCTGGTCCGGCCGCGACCTGTACCGCCCGGGCGAGACCGTGCGCCTGTCCGCGCTGCTGCGTGACAACGATGGCAAGCCGGTCAAGGCGCAACCGGTGTTCCTGCGCCTGAAGCAGCCCGACGGCAAGACCTTCCGCGAGACGCGCCTGCAGCCGGGCGACCAGGGCTACATCAACTTCGAGCAGGTGATCCCCGCCGAGGCGCCGACCGGGCGCTGGCAGGTCGAGTTCCGTACCGACCCGGCCAGCAAGGAAGCGATCCAGGGCATGACCCTGCGTATCGAGGAGTTCCTGCCCGAGCGCATGAAGCTGGACCTGGACAGCGCGCAGAAGACGCTGAAGCCGGGCGAGGAGCTGCGCCTGCAGGCCAATGGCGCCTATCTGTATGGTGCGCCGGCCGATGGCAACCGCTTCACCGCGCGCATGGCAGTGGCGGCCGAGCAGCAGCCGGTGGAGGGCCTGCCGGGCTACTTCTTCGGCGACCCGACCCTGCAGTTGCCGCGCGAAGCCAAGGACGTGATCGACACCACGCTGCCGGCCAACGGCCAGTTGCGCGAGGACGTGGCCCTGCCGGAAGAGGCGGCCAAGGCCAAGGCGCCGATCGCGGTGGTGCTGTCCGGCAGCCTGTACGAGACCGGCGGCCGTACCGTCACCCGCACCCTGAAGCGGGTGATGTGGCCGGCCAATGCGCTGGTGGGCGTGCGCCCGCTGTTCAATCCCGAAGACGGTGCCGATGCCAACGGCAATGCGCGCTTCGAGCTGATGCGCGTGGATGCAGCGGGCAAGCCGCAGCCGGCCAAGGGCCTGAAGATCACCCTGGTGCGCGAACTGCGCGATTACCACTGGACCTTCAACGACAACCGCTGGGACTACGACTTCACCCGCCGTTTCGAGAACAAGGAAACGCGCACCGTCGATGCCGGCGGGAGCGCGGTGGCCTTCGATGTGCCGGTGGAGTGGGGCGAGTACCGGGTGGACGTGTTCGATCCGTCCACCGGCCTGACCAGCCGCTATCCGTTCCGCGCCGGTTGGAGCTGGGGCGATGACAACCGGGGCCTGGATGCACGCCCGGACAAGGTCAAGCTGGGCCTGGACAAGACCGGCTACAAGGCCGGTGACACGCTGGAGGTGACGGTGACCCCGCCGCATGCCGGCAAGGGCATCCTGATGGTCGAGACCGACCGCATGCTGTACGTGCAGGACATCGAGGCCAAGCCGGGTTCGACCTTCAAGATTCCGGTCACCGCTGACTGGGAACGCCACGACGTCTACATCACTGCGCTGGTGTTCCGTGGCGGCAGCGCGCCGAGCAAGATTACGCCGGCCCGTGCCGTGGGCGTGGTGCATGTGCCGATGGACCGCAAGGGCCGCACCGTGGCCGTCGGCCTGGCCGCGCCCAAGCAGATGCGCCCGGAGCAGGACCTGCCGGTGACGGTCAGCGCACCACAGTTGGCCGGCAAGATGGCGCACGTCACCGTCTCGGCGGTGGACGTGGGCATCCTCAACATCACCCGCTTCCCGGTGCCCGACGCCGGTGCGCACTTCTTCGCCCAGCGTCGCCTCGGCATCGATGCCTACGACATCTACAGCCGGGTCATCGAGAGCTTCGACGGCAGCAGCGGCAAGCTGAAGTTCGGTGGCGACATGGCGCTGCAGGCGTTGCCGCAGGCCAAGCGCCCGACCGCGCGCGTGCAGACCGTGGACCTGTTCTCCGGCCCGGTGCCGCTGGATGCCAAGGGCAACGCCCGCATCCGCCTGAAGGTGCCGGACTTCAACGGTACCCTGCGCGTGTCGGCGCTGGTCTACAGCGATGACCAGTACGGCAAGCGCGACGTGGAAACCATCGTGCGTGCGCCGATCCTGGCCGAAGCCAGCATGCCGCGCGTGCTGGCCCCGGGCGACCGCAGCACCGTGACCCTGGACGTGCAGAACTTCACCGGCAAGCCGGGCCAGTTCAACGTGAAAGTGGAAAGCGAGGGCCCGCTGAACCTGGGCGAGGGCAGCCGCAGCGTGCAGTTGAATGCCGATGCCAAGACCACGTTGAGCTTCCCGTTGTCCGCACGCGAGGGCCACAGCGTGGCCAAGGTGCGGGTGCGCGTGGACGGCAACGGCTTCAAGGCCGACCGCCGCTACGACCTGCCGGTGCGTGCTGCGTGGCCGCAGGTGCTGCGTTCCCAGGTGCGCACGCTGGATCCGCTGGCGGCGGTCAGCCTCGACAACAGCCTGACCGACGGCCTGATGTCCGAGTCGGTGAACGCACGGCTGCTGGTCAGCCCGTTGCCGCCGATTCCGTTCGCCAGTGCCCTGCAGGGCGCGTTGAACTACCCCTACGGCTGTGCCGAGCAGACCACCAGCAAGGGCTACGCCGCGCTGATCCTGGACCAGGCGACGTCGTCGATGCTTGGCGCCGATGGTCTGGATGCCAAGACGCGCCGCGAACGCATGGAAGGCGCGTTCGGTCGGTTGGCGTCGATGCAGGTAGCCAATGGCAACTTCTCGATGTGGGGTGACGACGGTTACGTGAACCCGTGGCTGACCCCGTACATCACCGAGTTCCTGCTCGATGCCAAGGACGCCGGCTTCGCCGTGCCCGACAACGTGCTGCAGAAGGCGCTCAACCGCCTGAGCGAGGATCTGCTGTCCGGCGGCAACCAGTTCTACGGCCAGGATGACCGCGAGAAGCTGAAGTTCGCCAACCAGGCGTATTCGGGTTACGTGCTGGCGCGGGTCAACCGCGCACCGCTGGGCACCCTGCGCACGCTGTACGACAACGAGCGCAGCAAGGCGGTTGGTGGCCTGTCGCTGGTCCATCTGGGGGTGGCGCTGTCGCTGCAGGGCGATGCCAAGCGTGGCCAGGCGGCACTGGCGGCGGCGTTCGCCAAGTCCAGCAGCGAGCGCCCGTCGTACTTCGGCGACTACGGCAGCGCGATCCGCGATGACGCACTGATGATCGCGCTGACGCACGAGAACATGCTGGCCAAGCCCGCCTGGGACGCGCGTGCTGTCGATCTCGGCCGTGGCCTGGATGCGCGCCGCAATGCCGGCTGGATGTGGCTGAGCACGCAGGAACAGGTGGCGATCGCCCGCCTCGGCAAGGCGCTTGCTGCCAATCAGAAGGCGCTGGTGGCCGGTGAGCTGGTGATCGGCGCCAACAGCGAAGCCATCGGCGAGCGCAAACTGTTCGGCCGCAACTTCAGCGCCAGCGAACTGGCCAGCGGCGTGCGCTTCACCCCGCAGGGCCAGCCGCCGATGTTTGCCAGCATCGACGTGGCCGGCATCCCGCGCAGCGCACCGGCGCCGGACAACAGTGTGCTGGGTGTTGAACGCAGCTACTTCGGCACCGATGGCAAGCCGTGGACGCCGCGCCCGCTGAAGGAAGGCGAAGTGCTGATCGTGCGCGTGACCGTCACTGCCGACACCACCATGCCGGATGCGCTGCTGACCGACCTGCTGCCGGCGGGCCTGGAGATCGAGAACTTCAACCTCGGTGATGCCAAGCAGTGGGCCGACGTGGTGGTCGATGGCATCACCATCAGCGACCGCAGTGAAGCGGCCGATACCAAGCACGAAGAGTTCCGCGATGACCGCTACGTGGCCGCGCTGAAGCTCTCGCGTGGCAGCAAGGCCAACGTGTTCTACCTGGTGCGTGCGGTGACCCCGGGTACCTACTCGGTGCCGCCGCCGCTGGTGGAGGACATGTACCGACCGCAGCTGCGTGGCGTTGGCCGCAGCAACCCGACCACGATCACGGTGGTGCAGCCGTGATCCCATGGATGGGCCGCGCAGGCGCGGCCCGTCCTGCGGGCAATGTGCGATGAAAGACGCAATGAAAAACCGGCTGGCGGCCCTGCGCCGCCGGCTGCAGCCGCTGTGGCCGTGGCTGCGCTGGGGTACCGCGGCGCTGCTGGCGCTGCTGCTGGTGCTGGATTTCGCCTTCCCGCCGCCCTTGCCGAAGCAGCGCGACACCAGCACTCTGGTGGTGTCGGCGGACGGCACGCCGCTGCGCGCGTTCGCCGATGCCGAGGGCGTGTGGCGCTATCCGGCTTCGATCGACAGCGTCTCGCCGCTGTACCTGCAGGCGTTGCTGACCTACGAAGACCGCTGGTTCTGGAACCATCCGGGCATCAATCCGCTGGCGATCCTGCGGGCAGGCGGCCAGCTGCTGCGCGGCGGCCGCATCGTGTCCGGTGGCTCGACCCTGACCATGCAGGTCGCGCGCATCCTCGACCCGCATACGCGCACGCCGTGGGGCAAGCTCAAGCAGATGCTGCGCGCGGTGCAGCTGGAAGTGCACCTGAGCAAGCGGCAGATCCTGGCCCTGTACCTGGAGCGCGCGCCGTACGGCGGCACCATTGAAGGCGTGGAAGCGGCCAGCTGGGCCTACCTTGGCAAGCCGGCGGCGCAGCTGTCGCATGCCGAGGCCGCGCTGCTGGCGGTGCTGCCGCAGGCGCCGAGCCGGCTGCGCCCGGACCGTCATCCGGAAGCGGCGCAGAAAGCGCGCGACAAGGTGCTGTCACGCATGGCCGAACTGGGCGCGTGGACACCGGAAGAGGTGGACGACGCGCGCATCGAGAACGTGGTGGCACGCTCGCTGCGTCCGCCGCTGCACGCCGCGTTGCTGGCGCAGCGCCTGCATTCGGCGCATCCGGGCCAGGCACGCATCCAGAGCAGTATCGACATTGGGCTGCAGCGCACGCTGGAGGAACGCGTGGCCAGCTATTTCTCGACGCTGCCCGAACGCACCTCGGCCGCGCTGCTGGTGGTCGACAACCAGACCCTGCAGGCGCGTGCCTACGTCGGCACGCTGGCGTTCGGCGATCGCCAGCGGCTGGGTCACGTCGACATGGTGCAGGCCTGGCGCTCGCCGGGGTCCACGCTCAAGCCGTTCCTGTATGCGATGGCGCTGGACGATGGCCTGATCCATTCGGAAAGCCTGCTGGTCGATGCGCCGCAGAGTTTCGGTAGCTACCGCCCTGGCAACTTCGACATGGCCTTCAACGGTCCGATCGGCGCTTCCAGTGCGTTGCGCCTGTCGCTCAACGTGCCCTCGGTGGACCTGCTGCAGCGGGTCGGTGCGGCGCGCTTTGCTGCGCGGCTGTCGCACGCCGGCATCCAGCTGCGCTTCCCGCCGGGCAGCACGCCCAACCTGTCGCTGATTCTGGGGGGTACCGGTGCGCGGCTGGAAGACCTGGTCGGTGCATTCGCTGCACTCAACCGCAATGGCATCGCCGGGCGCGTGCGCTACTCCGATGACGAGCCGATGATCGAGCGGCGCCTGGCCTCGCCGGGTGCCAGCTGGATCGTGCGCGAGATGCTGGAGTCGAATCCACGCCCGGGGTACAGCATGGGAACCTTCGATGTCGGTGGCCGCCCGCGCGTGGCGTGGAAGACTGGCACCAGTTACGGGTACCGCGATGCATGGGCCATCGGCAGTACCCGACACTACACCGTGGGCGTGTGGGTAGGCCGGCCGGATGGCACGCCACTGCCGGGCCAGTACGGTGCGGTCACCGCATTGCCACTGATGTTTGAAGTGGTGGACAGCCTGCCGCGCCAGCGCGGCGATTCGGCGGCCGCGCCGATGCCGGCCACTGTCAGCCAGGAGGATGTCTGCTGGCCCACCGGCGAACGTGCGGAAGGGCTGCCAGCGGCACTGTGCCAGCGGCGGATGTCAGCGTACTTGCTGGATGGCGCAGCACCGCCGACCTTCCCTGAACGCGAGGCGCGGCGCTGGCAGCCAGGCCGGCAGCGCTACCTTGCCGACGCGCATACCGGGCTGCGCGTGTCGGCCGATTGCCGCTTGCCGCACGACGAAGTCGCGCGTGAGATCGCGCGCTGGCCGGCGTTGCTGTCACCGTGGCTGCCCAAGGCCACACGCGAGGCCTCGCAGCTGCCCGCGCTGTCGCCGGATTGCCGTGATGATGGACGCGAGGCCAGCGTCGCGTTGCACATCGATGGCCTCAATGATGGTGCCGCACTGGCGCGCGCACCCAACGCCGAACATGGCGTACGCCTGCAGCTGCGCGCGCTGGGCAGCGAGCAGACGGTGGACTGGTTGCTGGATGGTCGCTGGATCGCGCAGACCCGTGGGGCGCAGCTGATGCAGCGCGAGTTCGCCGAACCGGGCGCGCACACCCTGACTGCGTTGGCCGCTGATGGCGCGTGGACGCAGGTGCGGTTCACCGTACTCCGGTAGGTGCCAACCTCGGTTGGCACGTTCCGTATGTTTGCCACGCTGTTGTAGAGCCGAGCCCATGCTCGGCTGACCGCTGCACGCACGTCGCAGGAGCAGCTGAGCATGGGCCCGGCTCTACAGGGAGCGTCAGGCCGTCATTCCCCAATCCACCCATCCAGCAGATCGGCGAATTCATCAGCGTGTTCCTCTTCCTGCGCCAGGATGTCCTCAAGGATGCGCTTGGTGGTGGTGTCGCGGTCGCCGATGAAGTTGATCATTTCGCGATAGCTGTCGATGGCGATGCGCTCGGCCACCAGGTTCTCGCGGACCATGTCGCGCAGGTCGCTGCCTTCCTTGTACTCGGCATGCGAACGCGCGGTGAGCGTATCGGGGTTGAAATCAGGTTCGCCGCCGAGCTGGACGATGCGCTCGGCCAGCTTGCCGGCGTGTGCCTGCTCCTGCTGTGCGTGCTCCAGGAACTCTGCCTTGACCGCGTCGGCCAGCATGCCCTTGGCCATGAAGTAATGCCGGTAGTAGCGCAGTACGCAGACGTACTCGGTGGCCAGCGCGTCGTTGAGCAGCTTGATCACCACCTTGCGGTCGGCGCTGTAGCTGTCGGTGATCGCGCCGTCCTCGATGTTGCTCCGGGCGCGATCACGCAGGGTCTTGCGGTCGCTGATGCCGGGAACTTTTTCGGCGGGCTTGGGGGTTTTGGCTGGCTTGCTGGACATGGCTGGCCGTTTCCTTTTGCGGTGGAAAATCAGGTGGGCAGATGCTCCAGCACGTACTCGGCTGAAGAGACTTCGAATTGGCCGGCTTGTTCAATCCAGGCTGCGCGCACCATGCCATCGACCACGTACAGCGCGAAGCGACGCGAGCGGATGCCCATGCCCGAGGCGCTGGCGTCGAGCTCCAGGCCGAGCGCGCGGGTCAGTTCGGCATTGCCGTCGGACAGCATCAGCAGCCCGTCGGGCACGTGCTGGTCGGCGGCCCAGGCCTTCATCACGAACGGATCGTTGACTGCCATGCAGTAGACGTCGATGCCGCGCTGGCGGAATGCCTCGAACTTTTCGACGTAGCCAGGCAGGTGACGGGCCGAACAGGTGGGGGTGAACGCACCGGGCACGGCGAACAGCACCACCTTGCGCGCGTCGAACAGCGAATGCGTATCGAGCGTTTCGATGCCCTCGCGGATGCGCTTGAGGGTCACTTCCGGAATGCGGTCGCCAACGTGGATGGTCATGGTGGACTCCTTGCAGGGGCAGGCTAGAGGCCGGCGTGGGACAGGGGCGTCAAGACATTGGAAAACCGGCGTGCAGGCCCCATCTTCAGGCCTGGCGGGTCAGGCTTCCAGTCACAGCCTGGGGCATGGGGATGGCAGCCGCATTGCGCAGGATCAGTCGGCCTCACCAGGGCCGCACGAGGGGCGGCGTAGCATCGCCGGCGCGTAGAATGAACCCGGGGCGGCGCCACCGGCGCGGCCGAAGCGAATCGAGGTAGCTGGATGGAATTCAAGGATTACTACGCCACCCTGGGGGTGGAACCGAGCGCGGGCGAGGCGGAGATCAAGACCGCCTACCGCCGGCTGGCACGCAAGTACCACCCGGACGTCAGCAAGGAGGCCGGGGCCGAAGACAAGTTCAAGGCGGTCAACGAGGCCTACGAGGCGCTGCGTGACCCGGAAAAGCGCGCGGCCTACGACCAGCTGCGCGCGCAGGGCTATCGCCCGGGCGAGGAGTTCAACGTGCCGCCGAACTACGGCGGCGCCGGGGGCTTCAATTTCGAGGAAGTGTTCGGCGGTGGTGGCCCCAATGGCGGCTTCAGCGACTTCTTCGAAAGCCTGTTCGCGCGCCAGCGTGGTGGCGCCGGTCCGGGCCCGGGCTTCAGCAGCCAGGGCCATGCGCCCAACCGCGATACCCGCGCCAAGCTGTCGGTACCGCTGGAGGCGGCCTACAACGGTGACAGCCTGCGCATCACCGTCAACGGCAAGCAGCTGGACGTGCGCGTGCCCAAGGGCATCCGTCCGGGCCAGGTGATCCGGCTGGCCGGGCAGGGCAACCATGGCGGCAACCTGCTGCTGGAAGTGGAGTACGCCGCGCACCCGCAGTTCGAGGTCGATGGCCGCAACATCCTCTATACGCTTCCGGTCACCCCGTGGCAGGCCGCATTGGGCACCAGCATCAGCGTGCCGACCCTGGGCGGTGCGGTGGAGCTGAAGATCCCGGCCGACTCCGACGCCGGCCGCAAGCTGCGCCTGCGCGGTCGTGGCCTTCCGGGCAATCCGGATGGCGATCAGATCGTCGAAATCGAGATCGTGGCCCCGGCCGCAACCGACGAGGCGCAGAAGAAGGCGTACCGGAACCTGGCCAAGGCGTTTGGCGAGACGATCTGAGACCGATTGTGGTGGGTGCGGACCTTGGTCCGCGCGCCTTTTGGCCGTTCAAAGCGTGCCAACCAAGGTTGGCACCTACCGGAGCGATGTGCCAACCAAGGTTGGCACCCACCGGAATGTTTCAGCCCTGCCCGGCGAACACGCGCTCCAGTACCTCGGACAGTTCGTCTTCCGAGAATGGCTTGGTGATGTAGGCCTTGGCGCCCTGGCGCATGCCCCACATGCGGTCGGTATCCTGGTCCTTGGTGGTCACCAGGATCACCGGGATATGCCGGGTCGCCTCTTCGCGGGCGAGGGTGCGGGTGGCCTGGAAACCGTTGAGGTTCGGCATCACCACGTCCATCAGGACCAGGTCGGGCAGCTCGGCCTTTGCAGTTTCGACCCCGGCGGCGCCATCGGTGGCGGTCAGGATCTGGTGCCCGAGCTTCTCGACGATGCGCTGTATCCCCAACAGCTGCGACGGTGAGTCGTCGACGATCAGAATGCGTGCCATGTTGTTCCCCATGTAATGCCCGCAGTGTAGTGCGGGCACATTACCGGCGGGAGGGGCGCATCTGCCGTCCGTCGCCTGCCTGCGACGTTCAGTCGATCCGCACCACCGTGCGCCCCAGCGAGCCGCCGGCCAGCATCCGCTGGAATACAGCGGGCAGGCCATCAAGGCCGACTTCGGCAGTGCAGATGCGTTCCAGGTGCTGCGGCTTCCATTCGTTGCCCAGCCGCGCCCAGACTTCCTCGCGAAGTCCGCGTGGCGCATTGGCTGAGGACACGCCCAGCAGTGAGACACCGCGCAGGATGAACGGCATCACGGTCATGTCCAGCGTCGGGCTGGCGGCCAGGCCGGCACTGACCACGCTGCCGTAGGGCACGGTCTGCGCCAGCAGGCTGGCCAGCATGTCGCCTCCGGCATTGTCGAGGCCACCGCCGAAGCGAGCCCACTGCAGCGGGCCGGTGTCGGCCAGCGCGTCGCGCGGCAGTACCTCAGTGGCGCCGATGCCGCGCAGGAAATCGGCCTGGTCCGGCTTGCCGCTGACCGCGTGCACGCTGTAGCCGGCACGGCTGAAGATCGACAGTGCCAGCGCACCGACACCGCCGCTGGCACCGGTGACCGCCAGCGGGCCGAGTTCCGGGGTCTGCCGGTTGTCCTGCATGCGCAGCAGGGCCAGTGCCGCAGTGAACCCAGCAGTGCCCAGCACCATCGCCTCGCGTGGGGTCAGCCCGGCCGGCTGGGCGATCACCGCGCGGGATTCCAGCCGCACGTACTGGCTGTAGCCGCCGTCGCGGGTCTCGCTGAGGCCGCAGCCCGTGGCCAGCACTTCGTCGCCTTCACGCCAATCCGGATCGGTGCTGGCGACCACGGTGCCGGCCACGTCGATGCCCCCGACCAGCGGGAAGCGGCGCAGGATCTTGCCTTTGCCGGTGCCGGCCAGGGCGTCCTTGTAGTTGACCGAGGACCAGTGGGCGCGGATCAGCACCTGGCCGGGGTTGAGGTCGTCGACACCCAGCTGGGCCAGGCCGCTGCGGTAGCCTGCGTCGTCGTTTTCGATGCGGAAGGCGGTGAACGGGGTGGTGGGGGCCATCGGCGTTGCCTGACTTCGAGGAAAACGTCACCTTACCCCGTTGCCCCCCTTTCGATCCTGCCGATCCGCCCCATCTTGTATGATCGGTGATGGTTTCACGGCTGGCGGTGCGGGAAGGGCCCGCGCCGCAGCCCACATCTTGATGGAGCGTGCATGGCCTGGAATACACCCGGCGGCAACAAGGGCGGACAAGGCCCCGAGGACAATCGACGCGGGCCGTTCGGGTCACGCGGCGGTGGCAATGGTGGTGGCTGGGGCGGACTGCCCGGACCACTGAAGGACCTGTTCGACGGCGGCATCGTGCGTTGGGTGGTGGCGGCCGTGGTGCTGCTGGTGCTGTTCTCCAGCTTCCAGCTGATCGGCGAACAGCAGCGTGGCGTGGTGCTGCGCTTCGGCCAGTTCTCGCGCATCCTGCAGCCCGGCCCGAACTTCAAGCTGCCGTGGCCGATTGAGTCTGTCACCAAGGTCAACGCCACCGAGATCAAGACTTTCTCGATCCAGGTGCCGGTGCTGACCCGCGACGAGAACATCGTCAATGTCTCGCTGAACGTGCAGTACCGCATCGACGACCCGCAGACCTACCTGTTCGGTACCTTCAACGCCGACCAGGTGCTGGAGCAGTCCGCGCAGAGCGCGGTGCGCGAGGAAGTCGGCCGCGCCGACCTCAACGCCGTGCTGAACAACCGTGGCCCGCTGGCCGTGGCCGCCGAAGAGCGCCTGCAGGCGCTGCTGAAGGCGTTCAAGACCGGCCTGACCGTGACTGGCCTGACCCTGCAGGACGCCCGTCCACCGGAAGAAGTGAAGCCGGCCTTCGACGAGGTCAACGGCGCCCAGCAGGTCAAGGAACGCCTGATCAACGAAGCCCAGGCCTACGCCGCCAAGGTCGTGCCGGAAGCCCGAGGCCAGGCCTCGCGTGCCCGTACCACCGCCGAAGGCTACAAGCAGGCCGTGGTGTCCAAGGCCGAGGGTGACGCGCAGCGCTTCAGCCTGTTGCAGGCCCAGTACAAGGACGCCCCGGAAGTGACCCGCAAGCGCCTGTGGCTGGAGACCGTGCAGCAGGTGTTGAGCGAGAACCGCAAGGTGATTGGTGGCGATGGCCGCCAGCTGATCTACGTGCCGATGACCGGCGATACCCGTCCCACCACCTCGGCCCCGCCGGGGGTGACCAACCCGGAGGTGGTGATGCCGTCGCTGCCGGGCGCAGCGGTGGAACAGTCCCGTGATCCGGGCCGGCCGGTGGGCCGCCCGACCGGGCGACCGAGCGGCCGTGAGGAGGGCAGCCGATGAAGAGTCCTATCTGGATCGCCGTGATCGTGGCGGTGGTGCTGGGCCTGCTCGGCTCGGTGTACGTGGTCCGTGAGGACCAGACCGCCATGGTGCTGAACCTGGGCAAGGTGGTGCGTTCGGACATCAAACCGGGCCTGCACTTCAAGGTGCCGGTGGTGGAAACGGTGAAGGTCTTCGACCGCCGCTTCCAGGTGCTCGACACCGCGCCGGCGCGGTACTTCACCGCCGAGCAGAAGGACGTCAGCGTCGACTTCTTCGCCATCGGCTACATCTCCAACGTGGGTGACTACTTCCGGGCCACCGGCGGCGATCCGCGTATCGCCAACGCTCGCCTGGCGCCGATCATCACCGACTCGCTGCGCAACCAGATCAACTCGCGCACCCTGCAGCAGCTGGTGTCCGGCGACCGCAGCGAGCTGATCGCCGAGCAGCTGAAGGGGATCAACGAAGCCGTGGCCGGCCTGGGCATGCAGATGATCGACCTGCGCATCAAGCAGGTGGACCTGCCGACCGACAGCCAGGTGATCAACGACGTGTACGAGCGCATGCGGGCCCAGCGCAAGCAGGAAGCCGCCAAGCTGCGGGCAGAGGGCGAGGAGCAGTCGCTGACCATCCGCGCCCAGGCCGACCGTGACAGCACCGTGCTGATCGCCGAAGCCGAGCGAGATGCCCAGCGTCTGCGCGGTGAAGGCGATGCCGACGCCGCCCGCATCTACGGCAAGGCCGGCTCGGCCGACCCGTCGTTCTATGCGTTCTACCGCAGCCTGGAGGCCTACCGCGGCTCCATGAGCGACGGCAATGGCGTGATCGTGCTGGACAAGAACGACCCGTTCCTGCAGTACCTGAAGAACGACCGCTGAGGTCGCAGGGCATTACCCCACGGGGCCCGGATGAATGCCGGGCCCCGTGCTTTTTCTGGAGTTCCCCCATGAAAGATCTGTTCGCCGCCGTCTGCCTGGTCGCGGTGCTGGAAGGCCTGTTCCTGTTCGCCGCACCG
Source organism: Stenotrophomonas sp. YJH_SMC_17 (assembly GCF_059371655.1). NCBI lineage: Bacteria > Pseudomonadati > Pseudomonadota > Gammaproteobacteria > Lysobacterales > Lysobacteraceae > Stenotrophomonas > Stenotrophomonas sp. YJH_SMC_17. The sequence continues at coordinate 286,154 of NZ_JCAFUU010000002.1, forward strand.
TTCGCCTGGAAGCGCATGGCCGAACGCCTGCTGGACCTGCCCAGCCCGGCCCTGCGCAGCTTCGGCGGGCTGGTGCTGCTGGCCGGCCTGAGCCTGCTGTGGTGGGCACGGCACTGAACCCCGCCCTGTAGCGTCCGAGCCCATGCCCGGGCGGCGCCGCGCAGCGGCGGGAAGGCAGCCGAGCATGGGCTCGGCTCTACATGAGACGCCGGCCTGACCGGCCGGTGAAGCCGCCCGTCGGAAAGGTGGCACCGGACCCCGGAAACCCGGATAATGCACAAAAGCCGGACGGGCCTCCCCGTTCGGCTTTTTCCGTGTCTGGGCCTTCCATCACCGGCCGCTCCCCGTTTGGAGCCGCCCTCCAGGTGCTGGCCAGCCCCGCCACGGTTTACCCGTCCGCGGCCCCGATGGCCGCAACATATGAGGAGCCCGTCATGGGTCAGTCTGTCGTAGTGCTTGGTGCCCAGTGGGGCGATGAAGGCAAGGGCAAGATCGTCGATCTGCTCACTGAGGAGATCGGCGCCGTCGTGCGCTTCCAGGGCGGTCACAACGCCGGCCACACCCTGGTCATCAACGGCAAGAAGACCGTCCTGCACCTGATCCCGTCGGGCATCCTGCGTGACGACGCGCTGTGCCTGATCGGCAACGGCGTGGTGATCTCGCCGGCCGCGCTGCAGAAGGAAATCGCCGAGCTGGAAGCCTCCGGCGTGGAAGTGCGTTCGCGCCTGAAGATCTCCCCGGCCGCCCCGCTGATCATGCCGTACCACATCGCCCTGGACCAGGCGCGCGAGCGCGCTGCCGGCGGCAAGGCGATCGGCACCACCGGCCGTGGCATCGGCCCGGCCTACGAAGACAAGGTGGCGCGCCGCGGCATCCGCATCGCCGACCTGCACTACCCGAAGCAGCTGGAAGAACTGCTGCGCACCGCGCTGGACTACCACAACTTCGTGCTGACCAAGTATCTGAACACCGATGCGGTCGACTTCCAGAAGACCTTCGACGAAGCGCTGGCCTTCGGCGAGTACGTGCAGCCGATGAAGTCCGACGTGGCCGGCATCCTGCACGACCTGCGCAAGCAGGGTAAGCGCGTGCTGTTCGAAGGTGCGCAGGGCGCGCTGCTGGACATCGACCACGGCACCTACCCGTACGTCACCAGCTCCAACACCACCGTCGGTGGTGCGCTGGCCGGTTCCGGCGTCGGCGCCGATTCGATCGACTACGTGCTGGGCATCGCCAAGGCCTACGCCACCCGCGTCGGTGGTGGCCCGTTCCCGACCGAACTGGACGACGAAGTCGGCCAGGGCATCCGCGATCGCGGTGCCGAGTACGGCGCTTCGACCGGCCGCCCGCGTCGTTGCGGCTGGATGGACATCGTCGCACTGAAGCGCGCCGTGGCCATCAACGGCATCAGCGGCCTGTGCATCACCAAGCTGGACGTGCTCGATGGCATGGAAAAGCTGAAGGTCTGCATCGCCTACGAATACAACGGCAAGCGCACCGAGTACGCGCCGCTGGACGCGCAGGGCTGGGAAGAGTGCACCCCGGTGTACCTGGAGTTCCCGGGCTGGAGCGAGAACACCCACGGCATCACCCACTGGGACGACCTGCCGCCGGCTGCACGTGCCTACCTGCGCTCGCTGGAAGAGCTGGCCGGTTGCCCGATCAGCATCGTCTCCACCGGCCCGGACCGCGACCACACCATGGTCCTGCAAGATCCGTTCGCCTGAGTGCGTGACCGGTAGCGCTGGGCCACACCCGGCGTCGCTGCAAGAAGAAGCCCCGCGAAAGCGGGGCTTCTTCGTTACTGTGTCAGCGGGGCCGGCGAGGAAGCAAAGCGATGACCAGGATGTCAGCGTGAAAGGCGAGACCGTGGTTCGGATCACCCTGTGGGTGTTGTGGAGCCTGTGGGGCATCGCCTGCGTGGTTCTGGCGCTCGGCGCCATCGCCAACCAGCTGGCCTCGCGCACCCAGACCCTGCCGCTGCTGCTGAGCCCGGGCGCGACGGCCGAGGTGACGGTCTACCGCTTCATCGATGACCATCTGAGGCTGCGGCTGCGGTATGCCGCAGACGGTGCTGAGGCTGACCCTGACGTGCTGCTGCGCATCGATACTCCCACCAATCATGGAGATTTCCGCGCGGGGGAGCGTTCGGGCGCGGCCGGGCAGGGCATCGATCGCAGGCTGGCGTCGGTTGAATCCAGCGGTCTCATGACGTCCTACTTTGGTTATGGCCGCGGCGATGCATTGCCACGCGGACGCTCATGGCTGCGGGTAACCGTGCTGGAGGTGGACCCGGCGCTGGCGGGCAGGGCGGCCTTGATCGAACTGCAGCCCCCACTGGACCTGTTGAAGCTGACCGACCTCGACTACGTCTGGCTGTGGCCGTTCTTCTTCTGGAAGCCGGTGGCGATGTTGCTTGTGATATTCGGTGTCGGGCTGGAGGTGGCCAGCATTGCGCTGCGCCGTATCCCCGCCCGGTAGCTGGCGAAGGCACTTGCGGAATACCCAATATGGGCACAATAATGCCCAGTATGGGTATATCTACCGCCACTGCATCTTCGTCCAGCCCCATCGGCCTGGCCGATGCACTGTTCACCCAGACCCAGCAGCGGGTGCTGGCGCTGCTGTTCGGCCAGGACCGTCGAGATTTCAGCATCTCCGAGCTGATCAGTGGCAGCGGTGCCGGCTCTGGCGCCGTGCAGCGGGAAGTGGCCAAGCTGGTCGCAAGCGGCCTGGTGGAGCAACGAAAAGTCGGTAACCAGAAACGTTATCGGGCATTTGCCGGCTCCCCCATCCATGCCGAACTGGTGGCGCTGGTGCACAAGACCATCGGCCTCGCGCAGCCGCTGCGCGAGGCGTTGCAACCGCTGCAGGACCAGATTGCGCTGGCCTTCGTCTTCGGTTCGGTGGCCAAGCGCACCGACAGCGCGCACAGCGATATCGATCTGATGCTCGTGTCCGATACGCTGGGTTATGCTGAGTTGATGGCGGTGCTTGATCCTTTGGAGGAACGTCTGGGACGGCCGGTTAACCCGACGCTGTACACGCACGACGAATTGAATGATCGCCTGCGCAAGGGCAATGCCTTCCTGCAGCGTGTTCTCGAACAACCCAAGGTGTGGGTGATTGGAGGAAAGGATGACCTCGCCATTGCAGAATCTGGTCGGGGCGGGTAAACCGCTTACCGCCGAACCGCCCGATCCGCGGGAGATTGAAGGGCTGCAGCGCTCGGGCCTTGCGCGGCTGCGTGACGCACGCAATGCCACGTTGTCGCTGGAAAGCCGCTTCGACCTTGCCTACAACGCCGCGCACGCCTTGAGCCTGGCCGCGCTTCGCGCGAAGGGATTCCGGCCCAGCAACCGCTACATCGTGTTCCAGTCGCTCCAGCACACGCTCGGCGTTGGTCCGGAGGTGTGGCGCGTACTCGACAAGTGCCACCAGCAGCGCAACATCGCCGAGTACGAGGGCGAACTCGATGTCAGCGGGCGCCTGGTGGAAGACCTGATCACAGCCTGCGAAGCGGTGCGTGTTGCCTCTGGCCTCTGAGCAAAGCGAGGGCTGACGCGTCAGCGTTCGGCCGCCCGCAGCAATGGATAGGGATTGATCGATTCCCCCTTCCACCACTGTTTTTCAGGCCCCAGCACGTGCACCTCGAAGTGCAGGTGCGGCGCGTCCGCACTGGCATTGCCGGTGCTGCCTACATAACCGATCACCTCGCCGCGCCTGATCACCTGCTTTTCGGCCAGGCCATCGGCATAGCGCTGCAGATGCGCGTAGTAGTAGCACCAGCGTCCGCTGGGCTCGAACTGGTAGATCGTCAGCCCACCGCGCTTGCTGTCGAACAGCTTCTCCACCGTGCCGTCGGCCACCGCCAGCACGGGCGTCCCGGCATCGGCCATGATGTCGATGGCATCGTGCACGCGTCCTTCGCTGCGGGCGTCGGTGAAGGTGTCGCGCAACTGCGAGGGTAGTACGCCCTGCACCGGCAGCAGCAGACCGCCCTGTGCTGCGTCCAGGCTGGCCGGCAGCGGCGCGCTCGGTGTGGTCGGTTCCGCCGTCGGCGTTGCCGACACGGTGGGGGTCATTGCTGGCGAGGACGCCGCCGTGGGTTCGGCGGCATCGCGGCGCAGCCACCAGCCCAGTCCCACACCCAGCAGCACGCCCAGCACGATCAGCTGCGAAAGACGCATCGGCTTACTCCTGCATCACCACGGGGACGGAGGTATCCACCGCATCGGCCACGCGCAGCGCATCCCAGTTGGTCATGCGCACGCAGCCATGCGATTCGGTCTTGCCGACATGGCCGGGCACCGGCGTTCCATGCAGGCCATAGTGGGGCTTGGACAGATCAATCCAGACCCTCCCCACCGGGTTGTTCGGACCCGGAGGCAGCGTAGCCTTCTTGTCGCCCTTGCGCGCATCCCAGAACAGCTTGGGGTTGTAGTGGAACGGCGGGTCACGATACACGCCAAGAATTTTCCATTCACCGATTGGCAGCGGATCGTGTTGGCTGCCGGACGACACTGGCACCTGTGCGATCACCTTGCCCTGCGCATCCAGCAACTGCAGGGTGGAATCGGACTTGTCGACCACGATCTTCGCCGCCTTCGGCAATGCAGCCGGTGCGATGTTGGGTACCTGGATGCGGTTGCCGGCCTTGGCCAGATCGACGCCGGGGTTGAGCGCCTTCAGCAATGTTGGCGAAGCATGGAAACGCTCGCCCAGTGATTCCTCGACGCTGCTGTAGCCCAGTGCCCTCAGCTTTGCCTGCGCGGCGGGTGTCTTCGGTAGGGCGACGAACGGCCCGGCCACGTCCTCGGCGGTCAACGTGTAACTGGCGAGCGGTGTGGTCGCATCGGCCTGCAGCGCCTTCCAGGTGCTGTCGTCCAGCTCTCCGCTCACCGTCAGGCCGTGAGCGGCCTGGAACCCGGCCACGGCGCGTCGCTGGTTGCTGCCGACTTCACCGTCGATCTCGCCCGGGGAGAAATTGGCCCGGTCCAGAAGCACCTGGGCGTGCAGCGGCGAGCGCGCCGCCGTATCGGGGCCGGCCTTCTCGGCAATGGGCTCCGGCAGCTGGGCTGGCGGCGGCACCTGCGCGAAGGCGGGGGACACCAGCAAGGACAGGGCGAGCAGGGCGGGGCGGTGTACGGGCATGAAGATCTCCGGCAGATGGCCGCTCCACCCTGCCCGCAGAGGCTGCGCAGCCTCCGTGAAAGCAACCTGATGCCGGCATGAGCAGGGCGGCCCTGGCGTGGCCCGGGCCCTTGTCGCAGAAGCACCGTGCATGGTCTCACCAAGGTGAACGGCTACCGACGCCCGTGCATGTTGCCAGTCAAGATTGCCGGTGGCACGGCCGATACGGCCACATCCCCCCGTTTTGGATGTACCCATGAACTACTTGAGGAATGTCAGGGTTGCCTGGCGTCTTGGGCTGGGCTTTGGCCTGTTGCTGCTGCTGGTCACCGCCGTGGTGGCCACTGGCGCCACCGCCAGTGTCGTGCAGAAGCGCGCGATGCAGCAGGTGGTCGACGTCAGCGTGGCCAAGGTACGGCTGCTGTCGCAGATGCTCGATGCCAACAACCAGATGATGGTGGTGCGCCGCGAGATGCTGATCCGCCAGGGCGAAGACCGCGGACACGACGAGCAGCGCATCGCCGATCTGGTCAAGCGCTACGAGGCCAGCTGGACCGCCTACCAGGCGCTGCCCAGCGACGCCCAGGGCAAGGCCATCGCGGAAACCATTGCCGCCAAGCGTGCCGTCGCGCGCCCGCTCAACAAGCAGACCAGCGAACTGATGGAGCAGGGTGACTATCCGGGCGCCGTGGCGCTGACCCTGGGCCCGGTGCAGGAAGCCGCCAATGGCTGGAACAAGGCGCTGTCGGACGGCGTGGACTTCGAAGAGAAGGAAAGCCGCACCGCCGCAGCCGAAGCGATCCGCCTCGGAGAGCGCAGCCTGCTGCAGCTGCTGGTGCTGGGCGGCGTGGCCTTGCTGGTCGGCATCGGTGCCTCGGTGATGATCGGCCGCAGCCTGACCGGCCCGCTCGCGCGCGCGGTGAACCTGGCCGAGCGCCTGTCCAGGGGCCAGCTGGACCAGGAATTCCGCCTCGGTGGGCGCGATGAACTGACCCAGCTGGGCGAGGCGATGGCCAGCGTGCGGCAGAGCGTGCAGGCAGCGATCGGCGCGCAGTTGCAGATGGCCGAACAGCACGAGGCCGGCGCGATCCGCTATCGCATGGACGCCAGCGCGTTCCCGGGCGACTTCGGCCGCATGGTTCAGGCCACCAACAGCCTGGTGGAATCGCACGTGCAGGTGGAACTGCTGATGGCCGAAGTGATGCAGCGTTACGCCATCGGCGACCTCAGCCGCGACCTGCCGGACTACCCGGGCGAGAAGGGTACGCTGACCCGCACCCTGGCCTCGGTGAAGCAGAGCCTGATGATGATCAATGCGCAGATCGATGAACTGGCCCGCGCCGCGCGCGCCGGTGATTTCAGCATGCGTGGCGATGCCGCTGCGTTCCAGTTCCAGTTCAAGGCGATGGTCGAACACCTCAACGGCATGATGGCCAGTTCGCAGGCCAGCATCGCCGATGTCTCCGACGTGCTACGCGCGATTTCGCACGGCGACCTGACCGCACGCATGGACGGCGAGTACGACGGTGTGTTCGCCCGCATGCGTGACGACGCCAACACCACCACTGCGCAGCTGACCGGCATCGTGCGGGGCATCCAGGTGGCCGCCGACAGCATCAACAACGCAGCGCAGGAACTGGCTGCCGGCAACAACGACCTGTCGCGCCGCACCGAGCAGCAGGCCGCCAACCTGGAAGAGGCCGCAGCCTCGATGGAGGAACTGACCTCGACCGTGCGCCAGAACGCCGAGCTGGCGCGACAGGCCGACAGCGAAGCGCATGCCGCCGGTGCCGCCGTGCGCGAGACCGAGCAGGCGATGGCACAGATGGCGTCGGTGATGGGTGAGATCGATCAGTCCTCGGCTCGTATCTCGGAGATCTCCACGTTGATCGACGGCATCGCGTTCCAGACCAACATCCTGGCGCTGAACGCTGCCGTGGAAGCCGCCCGTGCAGGCGAGCAGGGCCGTGGTTTCGCCGTGGTCGCCAGCGAAGTGCGCACGCTCGCGCAGCGTGCCGGTGTCGCCGCCAAGGAGATCAAGGAGCTGATCGAAGACGCCGCTGCCAAGGTGAAGAGTGGCCTGGCAGTGACGGTTGAATCCGAAGCCGCGATCGCGCGCGTGGCCCAAGCGAGTTCGCGTACGACCCAGTTGATGAGCGACATCGCCGCGGCCAGCAAGGAACAGGCGGCCGGCATCGAACAGGTCAACCAGGTGGTGGTGCAGATGGATCAGGTGACCCAGCAGAACGCTGCGCTGGTGGAAGAAGCGACCGCGGCCAGTCGCGCGCTGGAGGAGCAGGCGCATGCACTGAGCACATCGGTGGCGGTATTCCAGATCGAGCAGGACGGTGCGGCCCGCGCCGTGGTGGCGCGCGCGGCCTGATCGTTACCGCGTCGGCACGGCGAAGTGCCGTGCCGACTGAAAAGACCTCAGCGCTTGAACAAGCGCTCGTGCATCCAGCCGTCGTTGGTCAGCACGAGCGTTGCTTTGCCATCGATTTCGTCCTTGGCTTGATCCGCGAGGTTACGGTAGCTGGCCTGGACATCTTTCGATCTGGCCCAGCTGTCCGCATCTTCGACCTTGTAGCGGAAGTTCACCTGAGACAATTTCACGCCCATCATCTCGCTGGGCTCGGTAAAGGTGTGCACCTCTGTCACCCTGAACTTGCCGGTGCAGAACGCTGCTTGACCTGCAAATGTTTCTGCGCCGCCTTCTACGAGGAACTTCTTTCCTTTGGATGTAAGCGCGTACTCGCCAGCCGGTACGGTCGATGTGCCAAACATCGATTTCATTTCAGATGCTTGGCGGTTCAGCAACCCGGCCTCGACCAAGGCGTTGGCCTGCAGGCGCGCGCGCTCTCCCAAGCTGCCATCGTTGGCCAGTTTGAAGGGGAGTTCCCGAGCGGGCAAAGCAGCGCAGAGCCCGTTCTTGGTATCAAGATATTTCTGAATAGCCTTGCCGAAATTGCCCTTGTTGGCGGTCTGGGAACTGCTGCATGCCGCCAGTACAAGCATCAGCGCGCTGGTCGCCAGAACTCGGTTCACATTCTTCATCTCAACCATCCCTGTCAGTGGGTCAATCAACGTAGCCGCTACCACCGAGCGAAGCTACAGGTGGGGGGGGGGGAAGTCGATGATCTGTCCTTGAGGGAGCCTAGCGAAGAGGCTCTGAAGGCGATCAGCAGTGCCAGATGACTTCCGGATTGCTCTGCACGGGATGTAGCCGTTTACGACAAACTGCGCGACGTGCACTCACTGCCTTCATCGGTGTGCCTGAGCCACGAGTGGCTCTGGATGGCAGAACAGGTGAGTCGCGCTGTCGCCGCTGTCGTACGGCCGTTGGGACCGATCCAGGGAAAGTAGGCGCTGCGCCACACGTCCCGCGCCTGCGATGCGGGCGCGGGTTGCTCCCCGTTTTCGGGAACGATCAATCTCTGCTCCGCGTTCGGGCAGCCTTTTTCGCTGCGGTCTTGCGTGTCGCTGCCTTTCGGGCACGGGTAGCCGCCGCCTTCTTGGCGGCGGCGCTGCGGGTTGCGGCGGTAGCCTTCTTGACCGGCGGCTTTTTGGGAGCGGCTTTCTTCGCCGTGCTGGATGCAGGAGCCCTCCCTGCAACCGTCCTTTCCGCGGCCGATTCATCGGCGGCCGCTCTCTTCGCCGCAGACTTCTTCGCAGGCGACTTTTTCACGGACGACTTTTTCTCAGCCGGTTTCTTGGCAGTCGACTTCTTTGTAGCAGTGTTCTTCACAGCGGCCTTCTTCGCCGGTGCCTTCTTCGCCGCCTTGCGCCCACTGCCACCGCGCTTGCCTCCACCATCCTGCTTGTTCACGGTGGCCCAGGCGATGCGTTCGGCGGTGCTTTCGCTGGCACCGCGCTCGCGCTCGCTGTCCTCGATATGCTCGGCCTGGCGCTTCTGCTTTTCGGTATAGGCGGACTTGTCACCACGTGGCATGGCCGGATCTCCGGTGGGGGCTGGGCTCCACGGTGGGCCTGGCGGCGTTAAGCGCAAGTCCCGCAAGGGTGATCGCACCGGCAAGGGGCCTCGGCTATGCTTGCCGCATGCGAGTCGAGCCTGCCGACATCGAAGCCCTGTTCGACGCCATCCCGGATGTGCTGTTCTTCATCAAGGATCTTCAGGGGCGTTACACCCACGTCAACCAGACCATGCTGCGGCGGCTGGGCCTGCGCGCGCGCAAGGACGTGATCGGGCGCACGGCGGCCGAAATCTACCCGACCGGACTCAGCGCGGACTACGTTGACCAGGACGCGCGGGTGCTGTCCGGCGAGGTGATCGAGAACCTGATGGAGCTGCACCTGTTCGCCAACCGCGAACCGGGCTGGTGCCTGACCTGCAAGCGCCCGCTGGTGGTTGATGGGGCCATCGAAGGGCTGATCGGCATTTCCCGCGACCTTGGCCAGAAGGACAGCCTGGGCGCCCAGTACGAACAGCTGCGGCTGGCGCTGGCCCACCTCAATGCGCACTACGCCGAGAACGTGCGCATGCAGACCCTGCTGGACATCACCGGCTTTTCGCTGTCCAAGCTGGAGCGCAGCTTCCGCAAGGTGTTCCAGATGACCCCGCAGCAGGTGCTGACCCGGCTGCGGATCCAGATGGCCATGCACCTGCTGCACGGTGACGAGAGCATCGCCAGCATCGGCCAGGCCTGCGGTTTCAGCGACCAGAGCGCCTTCACCCGCAAGTTCAAGGCTGAAACCGGTTTCTCGCCGCGCGCCTATCGCGCCCGTATCGGCGGCAGCGTCGGCGAGCCGGCACTGGCCTGATCCGCCTGCTGCGCTGTGCCTATCCCCGCGGGCATGGGACAGGGTAAGGTGTCGCCCCTGTAGCCCGCCGCCAGCCCCGCCGATGCCCAACTCGATTCCGACCGCTTCGCCGTCCCGCCTCGGACATTCGCTCAAGCCCCGCCAGCTGATCATGATGGGCCTGGGCAGCGCCATCGGCGCCGGCCTGTTCCTCGGCTCGGGCGTGGGCGTGCAGGCGGCCGGCCCGGCGGTGCTGGTGTCCTACCTGGTGGCCGGCGCGCTGGTGATCATCGTGATGAACGCACTGGGCGAGATGGCGGCGGCCAAACCGACCAGCGGCGCGTTCTCGGTGTATGCCGCCGATGCCATGGGGGCCACCGCCGGTGCCACCGTCGGCTGGTTGTGGTGGGTGCAGCTGGTGATCGTGATCGCTGCCGAGGCGGTGGGCGCGGCCGGGCTGCTGGCGACGGTCTGGCCGGCGGTACCGGTACCGATGGCAGCGTTGGCCTTCATGCTGTTCTTCACCGCGATCAACCTGCTCGGCGTGAAGAACTTCGGCGAGTTCGAATTCTGGTTCGCCATCCTCAAGGTGGCGGCAATCCTGGCCTTCATCGCCATCGGCGTGGCGCTGCTGATGGGCTGGCTGCCGCAGGTGACCTCGCCCGGCCTGAGCAACTTCACCGAACACGGTGGCTTTGCACCGAAGGGCCTGGCCGGCATCGGTGCGGCGCTGCTGGTGGTGGTGTTCGCCTTTGGCGGCACCGAGATCGTGGCCGTCGCTGCTGCCGAGACCGAAGACCCGGAACGCAGCATTGCCCGTGCGATCCGCACCGTGGCCTGGCGCATCCTGGTGTTCTACATCGGCTCGCTGAGCGTGATCATCGCCGTGGTGCCGTGGACCAGCGAGGCGCTGAAGTCGCCGTTCGCCGCAGTGCTGGATATCGCCCGCATCCCGGGTGCCGGCACCGCCATCACGCTGATTGCGGTGATCGCGCTGCTGTCGGCACTCAATGCCAACCTCTACGGTGCCTCGCGCATGATGTATTCGCTGGCGCAGCGTCGTGAAGCACCGGCTGTGCTGGGTTGGACCGACCCGCGCCAGGTGCCGGTGATCGCCGTTCTCGCCAGTGTGCTGTTCGGCTTCGCCGCCACGGTGATGGAACTGCTGTTCCCGGACCGGGTACTGCCGGTACTGCTGAACATCGTCGGTTCCACCTGTCTGCTGGTGTGGACGCTGTCGCTGGTCTCGCAGCTGGTGCTGCGCCGCCGTGCTGATCGACTGGGCACCCGACTGCCGTTCCGCATGGCCGGTTTCCCGTGGCTGACGGTGTGCGCGCTGGGCATCCTGGCGCTGATCTTCGGCCTGCTGCTGAGTGAATCGCATACCCGCCTGCAGTTCCTGTCGATGGTGGCGCTGACCGCTACGATCGCCGCAGGCAGCGCCATCGCACGGCGCATGCGCGAAGCATGATCGGGCAGAGCCGACCCCACGGTCGGCTGCGGTTGCCGGACCTTCTGTAGAGCCGACCCTATGGTCGGCTGCCGTTCGCGTGGTCGCCAGGCGAACACGGGCTCGGTTCCACAGCAGGCATACATCCGCCGTGCCATCCTGAGCGCGTAGGCCGTCATCGGCCCGTCGACCGGGAGTACCGCATGCTGCGCAGCCGTCCGTTCCTGATGTTCACCGGCCAGGCCGAGGCCGCCCTGGCCCTGTACGCTGAAGCCTTCGCCGATTTCCGCCTGCTGGCCCTGCAGCGCCACCCGGAGGGCGCCGGTGCCGGTGTGCCCGGGCAGGTCCGCCAGGCCATCTTCCTGCTCGGCGGCACCCACTACCTGTGCTTCGACAGCCTGGACGTGCACGACTTCACCTTCAGCCCGTCGATCTCGCTGTTCGTCGAGTGTTCCGGTGCAGAGCAGTTCGAGCGCGCGGCGCGCGTGCTGGGCGAGGGTGGGCACTGGCTGATGCCGGTGGGCGATTACGATTTCAGCAACCGCTACGGCTGGGTGCAGGACCGCTTCGGCGTATCGTGGCAGTTGAGCCTGGGGCAGATGCCGGACCCGTGATTATTGTGGGTGTGGGCCTTGGTCCACACGCCCTTATGAGAACGGCCCGCTTGCGCGGGCCGTTTTCATTTCCGATGGAGCGAGGAATCACGCCTCGACTTCATCATCCTTGTAGGCATCGACCGGGATGCAGGCGCACATCACGTTCTTGTCGCCGTACACGTTGTCCACGCGGGCCACCGGCGGCCAGTACTTGCTCTGCTTCAGGCTGGCCAGCGGGAAGGCGGCCAGTTCGCGCGGGTAGGCATGGGTCCACTCGCTGGCGGTCACCGCGGTTGCAGTGTGCGGCGCGTTCTTCAGCGGGTTGTCCTCGCGGTCCAGGCGGCCGTCTTCGATCGCGGTGATCTCTTCGCGGATCTGGATCATCGCGTTGATGAAGCGATCCAGCTCGTGCAGCGATTCGCTTTCGGTCGGCTCGACCATCAGCGTGCCAGCCACCGGGAAGCTCAGGGTCGGGGCATGGAAGCCGAAGTCGATCAGGCGCTTGGCCACGTCTTCGGCGCCGATGCCGCTGGTCTTCTCCAGCGGGCGCACATCCAGGATGCACTCGTGCGCGACCAGGCCGTTGCGGCCGGTGTACAGGGTCTTGAAGTGCGGGGCCAGGCGCTTGGCGATGTAGTTGGCGTTGAGCTGCGCGACCTGGGTGGCCTTGCGCAGGCCATCGCGGCCCATCATCGCGATGTACATCCAGCTGATCGGCAGGATCGAGGCGCTGCCGAAGCTGGCCGCGCTGACCATGCCGACCGGGCCGTTGTCACCCAGCTTGCCCGGCAGGAACGGGGCCAGGTGTTCCTTGACCGCGCACGGGCCAACGCCCGGGCCACCGCCGCCGTGCGGGATGCAGAAGGTCTTGTGCAGGTTCAGGTGCGAAACGTCCGAACCCCACTTGCCCGGCTTGGCCACGCCGACCAGGGCGTTCATGTTGGCGCCGTCGGTGTACACCTGGCCACCGTGCTGGTGGATGATCTCGCAGATCTCGACCACCTCTTCCTCGAACACGCCGTGCGTGGACGGGTAGGTGATCATGATCGCGGCCAGGCGGTCGCTGTACTTCTCGGCGTTGACGCGGATGTCTTCGACGTCGACGTTGCCGTTGGCATCGGTCTTGGTCACCACCACCTTCATGCCGCACATCTGTGCCGAAGCCGGGTTGGTGCCGTGGGCCGAATCCGGGATCAGGCAGATGTCGCGGTGGCCTTCGCCGCGCGAGCGGTGGTAGGCGCGGATCGCCAGCAGGCCGGCGTACTCGCCCTGCGCGCCGGAGTTCGGCTGCAGGCTGACCGCGTCGTAGCCGGTGCATTCCACCAGCATCGCTTCCAGCGTATCGATCAGTTCCTTGTAGCCCAGCGCCTGGTCGGCCGGCACCAGCGGGTGGATCTGCGAGAACTCCGGCCAGGTCACCGGAATCATTTCGGCGGTGGCGTTGAGCTTCATGGTGCACGAGCCCAGCGGGATCATCGTGCGGTCCATCGCCAGGTCCTTGTCGGCCAGCGAACGCAGGTAGCGCAGCAGTTCGTGCTCGCTGTGGTGGGTGTTGAACACCGGATGGGTCAGGAACGCGGACTGGCGCAGCAGGCCGGCCGGCAGCGCGTCGGCGGTGCTGGCGTCCAGCGCGTCGACGTCGGCCTGGGCACCGAACACCGCAGCCAGCGCAACCACGTCGGCGCGGGTGGCGGTCTCGTCCAGGCTGATGCCGACCGAGTCGCTGTCGATCGCGCGCAGGTTGTAACCGGCAGCGCGTGCCTTGACGTGGATCTCATCGGCGTGCACGCCGGTGACATGCAGGGTGTCGAAGAAGTCGCCACCGACCTGCACGCCGGCATTGCGCAGCGCTGCGGCCAGGATCGAGGCCAGGCGATGGGTGCGGCGGGCGATGCGGGTCAGGCCTTCCGGGCCGTGGTAAACGGCGTACATCGAGGCCATCACCGCCAGCAGCACCTGCGCGGTACAGATGTTGGACGTCGCCTTCTCGCGGCGGATGTGCTGCTCGCGGGTCTGCAGGGTCAGGCGGTAGGCCGGGTTGCCCTGGGCATCGACCGAAACACCGATCAGGCGGCCCGGCATCGAACGCTTGTAGGCATCGCGGCAGGCCATGAACGCCGCATGCGGGCCACCGAAGCCGAACGGCACGCCGAAGCGCTGGCTGTTGCCGACCACGATGTCCGCGCCCCATTCGCCCGGGGCGGCCAGCAGGGTCAGGGCCAGCAGGTCGGTAGCCACGGCCACCAGGCCGCCACGTGCGTGCACGGCATCGACCAGCGCCTTGTAGTCGCCCACCTGGCCGAAGGTATCCGGATACTGCAGCAGCAGGCCGAAGGCTTCCGCATCCAGCGCTTCGGCCGGGGTGCCGACACGCAGCACGATGCCCATCGGCTCGGCGCGGGTGCGCAGCAGTTCCAGCGTCTGCGGATGCACGGCGTCGTGCACGAAGAAGGTGTCCGACTTGGACTTGGCCGAGCGCTTGGCCAGGGTCATCGCTTCAGCAGCGGCGGTGGCTTCGTCCAGCAGCGAGGCGTTGGCGATTTCCATGCCGGTTAGGTCGGCACACAGGGTCTGGAAGTTGATCAGCGCTTCCATGCGGCCCTGCGAGATTTCCGCCTGGTACGGGGTGTAGGCGGTGTACCAGGCCGGGTTTTCCAGGATGTTGCGCAGGATCACGTTCGGCGTGTGGGTGCCGTAGTAGCCCTGGCCGATGAAGCTGCGCAGCACGGTGTTCTTGTCGGCGATGGCACGGATCTTCGCCAGTGCCTGCACTTCGGTCATCGACTCCGGCAGCGCCAGCGGCGCCGGCGACTTGATCTTGGCCGGCACGATGGCATCGGTCATCGCATCCAGCGACGCGTGGCCGACGACATCGAGCATCTGCGCGATCTCGGCGTCGTTGGGGCCGATGTGGCGCTCGACGAACGCGTTGTGGTGCTCGAGCTCACGCAGGGAAGGGGTGTTCTGGGACATGGCGAAGGATCCGTCAGGAAAGGGCACACGCACGGGCACAAGCCGCCGGTCGGCGGTCTGCGGGGCGCCCCTCTGTCCTTTTGCCTGAGAGTTTAAAAGCGCGGAAAACCGCAGCTTCGTGCCCCTTCGGCGCCGGATCGAACCGGTCTCTCCAGAGTTGTGTTACGGGTGGTATCGGGCCTGAGCGATTACGGGCGTTGCGCCTTCGGCAGCGGTGTTCCGCTTCTCCCACCGTGTTGCCCGCCGATTATAGCCCCTTGCGGGCCCGGCCAGCGGCTGCTGGTCGGTGCCGCCGCGCCTGAATGGCCGATGGCCCGGCCGTGCGTTTTGTGCAGTGCTGCATGGCGTCAGGCGCAATCCCCACCTATGATGGGCGGATACCCGAATTCATCTGGCGTCGTCCCCGTTGCTGCGGGACCGGCGCCCGCCGTGCGTGCCCCGCACGGACCTGCCGGACGCTGCCTCCATGACCGCCGCTGTTGCCCCCTCCACCCGTCGCATGGCCCTGCTGCTTGCCGGCCTGGCCATGTTCGGCCCGTTCTCGATCGACACCATCTTCCCGGCGTTCCCGCAGCTGGCCCAGCGCCTGGCGGTGGACGAGGTGGCGGTGCAGCAGACCATCAGCGTGTACCTGCTGTTCTACGGCCTGATGAGCCTGGCGCACGGCCCGCTGTCCGATGCCTGGGGCCGCAAGCGGGTGATCCTCGGCGGTCTGGTGGTGTTCGTCGGTGCCTCGGTCGGCTGCGCGCTGTCCACCGACCTGCCCACGCTGCTGGCGTTCCGCGCGCTGCAGGGCCTGTCGGCGGGTGTCGGCATGATCGTCGGCCGCGCGGTGATCCGCGATCTCTACCATGGCCATGACGCGCAGCGGCTGATGAGCCAGGTGTCGATGCTGTTCGGCATCGCCCCGGCCATCGCACCGATCATCGGCGGCTGGATCCTGCTCAGTGGTGCAGGCTGGCCGCTGATCTTCTGGTTCCTGGTGGTGTTCGCACTGGTCCTGCTTGCGGCCACCGCGCGCTTCCTGCCGGAAACCCATCCGGTCGAGGCGCGGGTGCCGCTGTCGCCGCGCGTGCTGCTGCGTGACTACGTGCGCATCGGCTTCAACCCGCGCTTCCTGCGCCTGGCGCTGGCCGGCAGCATCGGTTTCGGCGGCATCTTCCTGTACATCTCCTCGGCGCCGGTGTTCGTGATGCAGCACCTGCATCTGGGCGAGGGCGGTTTCGCCTGGTTGTTCATTCCCACCATCGGCGGCATGACCACCGGCTCGTTCCTGTCCGGGCGCATGGCCGGGCACACCACGCCCACACGCCAGGTCGCCATCGGTTTCAGCCTGTGCGCGCTGTCGGCGCTGCTGAATGTCGGCTACGTGGCGCTGTCGCCGCAGTTCGTGCTGCCGTGGGCGGTGCTGCCGATCTTCCTGGGCGGCATGGGCATGTCGCTGATCTTCCCGATCCTGGCCCTGGCGGTGCTGGACATGTACCCGCACCAGCGTGGCCTGGCGTCGTCGCTGCAGGCCTTCGTGCAGCTGATGATCAGCACGGTGGTGGCGGGCGTGGTGTCGCCGCTGCTCAGTGCCAGCCCGCTGCACCTGGCGCTGGGGCAGGCCGCGTTCTTCGCTGCTGGCTTCGTGTTCTGGTACTGGGAACACCAGCGTGAACGCGCAGCGCAGGCAGCCTGCACGGGCCATTGAGCAGCGCGCAGGGGTAGGGCGGGCCGCGATGCCCGCAACGCTTGCGACGAGGAACGACCGGACTAGGCTGACGACTCCAGCCAGCCGGTGCGTGGATGCACGACAGCCAGCCGATCCGATGTCGTTGCATGAGGTTCCCATGGCTGCGCAGCAGACCTACCGCCTGTTCGAGGTGGCGCTGAAGGAGCGCCGCGTTCTTTCCCCTTCCCTGGACCGCATGGTGTTCACCGGTGCCGACGTGGCGCGGATGAAGACCGAAGGCCCGGACCAGCGCATCAAGGTGTTCTTCCCCTTGCCCGGCCAGGACGTCCCGCAGGTGCCCAGTGGCGAGGACTGGTACCCGCGCTACCGGGCGTTGCCGGACGACCAGCGTCCGCCGATGCGCACCTACACCATCCGCCAGCTGCGCGCGGAACAGTGCGAGGTTGACGTGGATTTCGTCCTGCATGGCGAGACCGGGCCGGCCTCGCGCTGGGCCATCCACGCCCGCCCGGGCGACCGCGTGGTGCTGCTGGCCCCCGATGCCGACTGTACCGACAGCAGCGAAGGCTGGGAGTGGAAGCCGCCGGCGGATATCGGCCAGGTGCTGCTGGTGGCGGATGAAACCGCGCTACCAGCGGTGGCCGGCATTCTCGAGGAACTGGCCACGCTGGCCGATCCGCCACGCACGCTGGCGCTGCTGGAAGTGGCGCACGCCGGCGATGCGGTGCCGCTGAAGGCCCCGGAAACGGCCGAGCTGGTCTGGCTGCCACGCGGGCAGGCGACCTACGGGCAGCCTCTGTTGCAGGCGGTGCAGGCGCGGCTGACAGCGGCCTCGAGCGTGGGCGCAGGCGACGAACTGGAAGAGATCGACATTGACGCGCAGATCCTCTGGGAACAGGCTGATGCCAGCGTGGCCGGGCCGCTGTATGCCTGGGTCGCAGGCGAGGCAGGAGCGGTGATGGCGATCCGTCGCCATCTGGTCCGCGACTGCGGGCTGGACCGCCGCGCGATCACCTTCATGGGCTACTGGCGGCACGGCAAAGTGCTGGACTGAGGGGTGTGAAGCGGCGTGGCGGGCGGGGTGCGCTATCCTTGCGCCCCCTTTCGCAGCGGTACCGCACCATGTCCACCAGCTCCAAGACCCGCCGCGACCAGCGCCGTCGCCAGGAAAAGCAGGCCGCCAACAAGGCTGCCGCGCAGGCGTCGCCGGTGGAACCGCATGCCGAACTGCGCGATGCACAGCGCACCCTGCTGGCCGGTGTCGTGCGCCGCGACGGCGAATGGGTGCTGGGCATGGATGGCCGCATTGCCGGCCACAGCGAGAGCGCTGCGCAGGTGCTGGCGCTGATCATGCAGGCCGGTGAGCTGCACGAACGCAATGGCACGCCGGTACGCCTGATGTACTCCGACGCACTGCGCGATGCCGCACAGGCCGAAGCCAAGGAGAAGGGCCAGACCTTCGAGGAATTCAAGGCCGAGCTGGCCGCGGCGATGGCGGCGAAGAAGAACAGCTGATCGCGCCGAATCTGTAGAGCCGAGCCGTGCTCGGCTTGCCGTGCGCAGCACGGTGGAAACGCAGCCGAGCATGGCTCGGCTCTACAACACGGAGAAGGGGCGGATCCGTGCGGACCCGCCCCTTCTTTCATTTCGCCGCCGGCGCCGCGTTGGCCTGCCAGCCGCACATCTGGCCTGCGTTCTGCTGCTTCAGCCACTCGTTGACCGGTGTGAAGTACTCGATCATCGGGCCGGCATCGAGCTTGTCGGTACCCGTCAGCTCCTTCAGCGTGGCCTGCCACGGCTGGCTGGCGCCCTTGCTCAGCATGGCCCAGTACTTCTGGCCGGCTTCCTTGTTGCCGTAGAAGGTGCACTCATGCAGCGGTCCCTTGTAGCCGGACGCGTCGCACAGGCCCTTGTAGAACTGGAACTGCAGGATGCGCGCCAGGAAGTAGCGGGTGTACGGGGTGTTGCCCGGCACGTGGTACTTCGCGCCCGGATCGAAGAATTCCTCGCCACGGGTGCTGGCCGGGGCCACGCCCTGGTACTTGGCCTTAAGGTCCCACCACGCCTTGTTGTAGTTGTCGGCGGTGATCGAACCGTCGAACACGCCCCAGCGCCAACGGTCGATCATCAGACCGAACGGCAGGAACGACACGCCCGACAGCGCCATGCGCATCTGGTTGTTGATGACCGCCTCGCGGCTCTCGGTCGGCGCGTCGACCAAGCCGATCGAGCTGAGGTACTTGGGCGTCATCGCCAGCACGATGGTGTCGCCGATCGCTTCATGGAAGCCATCGTTGGCACCGCCCTGGAAGAGCGGCGGCAGCGGGTTGTAGGCCAGGTCGTAATAGATGTGGCCCAGCTCGTGATAGATGGTGGTGAAGTTCTCTTCGTTCGGCTTGATGCACATCTTGGTGCGCACGTCGCCTTCCATGTTCATGTCCCAGGCGCTGGCGTGGCAGACCACGTCGCGGTCGTCGGGCTTGATGAACTGGGTTTTCTCCCAGTACGACTGCGGCAGCGACGGCATGCCGAGCGACACGTAGAAGTCCTGCGCGCGCTCCGTCATCTGCTTGGCGGTACGGAGTTCGGCCTCACGCTGCGCCTTGTACTGCGCGGCCACGTTGGCATCCTTGCCGGCCTTGGCCAGCGCGGCGCTCAGGTTGGTCTGGTACTGCTTCTCCAGTGCCGCGGTGATGTCCAGGCTGCCGGCGCCCGGGTAGGGTTCCAGCTGGTCCCACAGGTTCGACCAGTCCTGCTGCCACATGTTGCCGAGCAGGTGCGCCGCGATCAGGCCATTGCCCACTTCGGCCTTGTCCTTGCCGTAGGTCTTGTCCAGCTTGCCGCGCGCGTAGCAGTGCAACTGTTCGTACATCGGCTTGACCTGTTCCCACAGGCGGTCGGTTTCCGGGCCGATCTGCTCCGGCGGCATGTCATAGCCGCTGCGCCACATCTGGCCGGCATCGGTGAAGCCCATGCCCTTGGCGCCTTCGTTCACCAGCCCGACGAACTTCTGGTAGTCGCCACGCATGCTCTTGGTGGTGCTGTGCCAGCCCTGCCATGCATCGAGCTGCTTGTCGTAGTCGCGGCTGCGCGCCAGCACCTGCTCCAGCTCGCCGAGCTGGCGGCAGGAGTTCGGATCATTGGCATCGGTGCAGTACTTGCCGGCACCGTAGCTGCCTTCCATGCGGGTGGCGATCTGGGTCAGCTCGGCCAGCTTGGCCGGGTCGCGCGGCGCCGGCATCGAGGACATCAGCTTCAGCAGGTGGATGGCGCGCTTGCTGTCCTCGCTCATCGGCTTGCCATCGAATTTGGCAGCCTGTTCGATCCAGCTGTTGAGCTGGGTCAGCGAGCGCTCGTTGGCCTTGGCCGCGATGCGTTCCGAATCACTGTTGATGTAGGTGGAGGACAGCCACTGCGCCGAGGTCATCTCCGGGTAGGCGGCCTTGAATTCGGCATTGATGCGGGCCACGAACTGGTCCGCGGTTTCGCCGGCCGGGGCGCTGCTGCTGGCGGTATCGGTGCCTGGGGTGGGTTCCTTTTTGCAGGCGACCAGGGCCAGCGTGGCGGCGGCGATTGCCGAGGCCAGCAGGAGATGACGGTGTTTCACGGGCGGTCCTTGGGTGGTGAACGACGGCCGAAGGCTAGTGGGCAGTCGCTGCCACCGCAAGTGGCGGAAGTCGGCCGGGCGGCGCCCGGCACCCGCAGAGGCCTTCAAGCAAGCGCAACGTCAACTTCAAAAGCAACGATTCCATGGTTTGGCGGGGCGGTGTGGGCTTGCAGGACACGCCGTAAACCCGTCCATGGGGGCTCGATGGCGCCATCCATGGCGCCAACGGTCCTGCAAGCCCACACCTCCCCACCTCCGACAGATTCCGTGTGCTGTGGGTAGGTGTCGACCTTGGTCGACACATCTGTCAGGTATCGACAATCAAAATGGGGCCAGATCCGTTTTCCTCCGGAGAACGGATCTGACCCCAAGGTCATTCCAGCAGATCGCGGAAAACTGTCGAAGGCGGGGTGGGTCCGGTTGAGGGGGCGTGAGCCGCATGGATGCGGCGACCGAGCTTACATGGACGTACTTGCAGCGTCCCCCGCAACCGGACCCACCCCGCCAACCCACGGGATGCCAGCTTTTGCTGTTGCTTCGGCTCTGACCTCTGCAGGTGCAGGGCTGCAAGCCCTGCCGAACAAACCTCAACTCTCGCAGTTGGCGAACACGTCGCGATCGCGCTCGTACAGCGCCGTCTTCACCTGCATCAGGCCCAGCACCGACGGGAACAGGTTGTCATGGTCGGTGTACGCCGCCGAACGCTTGCGCACGCACTGCAGGTCCAGCCCACGGCTGCTGGCGAAGCCCGGCGAGAACCACATCGTCATCGGCACGCGGGTCTGCTCGGCCGGGGCGATCGCGTACGGCACGCCATGCAGGAACAGGCCCTTCTCGCCCAGCGACTCGCCGTGGTCGGACAGGTAGATCATCGCCGTGTCGTAGTCCTGCATGCCCTGCAGCGTGCCGATGGTCTTGCTCAGGAAATGATCGGTGTACAGCACGGCGTTGTCGTAGCTGTTGGTGATTTCCTCGCGTGAGCAGCGGCCGATGTCACGGGTGTCGCAGGTGGGCTTGAAGCGCGCAAATGCGGCCGGGTAACGCTCGAAATAGGCCGGGCCATGGTTGCCCAGCTGGTGCAGCACCACCACGCGGTCGCCGTGCTTGGCGCGCACCTGGGTGGCCAGGTCCTGCAGCAGGATCTCGTCCATGCAGCGGCCGTCCGCGCACAGGCCTGGGGTGGTCGCATCGGACAGCGACTGGAAGTCCAGTCCTTCGCACACACCCTTGCAGCCGGACTGGTTGTCACGCCACAACGGTGCGATGCCGGCGCGGTTCAATACGTGCAGCAGCGACTGGTGCGCGCGGATCTTCTTCTCGTCGTAGTCGTGGCGACCCCACGGCGAGAACAGGCACGGCAGCGATACTTCGGTGCTGGTGCCGCAGGAGTGCATGTCGGGGAAGTTGATCACCGATGCCTGGGCCAGCTCCGGGGTGGTGTTGCGGCCACCGTTGAGGCCCCAGTTCTGCGCGCGCACGGTCTCGCCCATCACGATCACCAGCAGGCGCGGCTTGCTGGCCGGGGCGCGTGGCGTGGCCTTGGCGTCGGTGCCGATCGGCAGCTTCGGCGCGCGCTGCACCGGGTTGTCGCCCCGCAGTGCACGCGGCAGGCCCAGCAGCACGTTGGCCGGGGTGGCCAGGTAGCGCACTTCACGCTGGTTGCGCATCAGCGCCGAGACATCCTGGAACGAAATCAGCGCACCGCCCACCGCGGTCACCGCCGCCACCAGCAGGAACCCGAGGCGCCACAACAGGCTGCGCCCCCAGCTGCGGCGGCGCAGCTGCACGCGCCACAGCACGATCATCGGCAACACGGCCAGCAGCAGGACCGGCCACAGCAGCGACACGGTCATCAGTTCGCGGCTTTCCTTGGGGTCGGTCGCCAGCACGTTGCGCAGCATGTCCGCATCCAGATAGATGTGGTAGCGGCTCATGTAATGCGCAGCGAATGCGGTCACCAGCAGCAGCAGGCTGATCACCACCTTGGCGTTCCAGCGCCAGACCAGGATGCCCAGCAGCACGCCGTGCGCACCCAGCAGCAACAGCAGCAGCGACAGCGCGTAGCGCAGGCTGCCCGGATGGCTGGCCATCGCGCTGTGCCAGAACAGGCCGTTGCCGGCCACCGCAAAGAACAGGCTGGTCAGCGCGATCAGTGCTTCGGTGGAAAGCTGCGGCCGCCAGTGGCGAATACCCGCGAGGGCGGGGAGGCGGGCGGGGCGTTGGACCGATGCACTCATGCGTTTGCCTCCTGGCGGTTGGGACGGTCCAGCTGACGGCGGATCAGAGCATACAGGCCCAGCGAAAGCAGCCAACATATCAACGCGGTGGCAACGTCATGCGAAAGGAAATGGGCGCCCCGCAGCTGCTGGCTGATGCCGAACACCAGGCCGGTGCCGAGGCCGATCCACAACCCGGCCCAGCGCCAGGACGGGCGCCACAGCAACCCGAAGAAGTACAGGCAGAGCCATGCATAACCCGCGCTGGCGTGCCCGGCCGGGAAGCATGCCTGGGGGGCCATGCCGCTCGGGCGCAGGGTGAACAGTCCGATGAAGGGTTCGTGGCCGCCGTAGCGCAGCAGGTCCCAGGGGCATTCCATCGGCACCAGCGACTTCAGCAGGGAGATCACGCCGGTACCCAGTGCCATGGCAATCACGACATAAAGCAGCGCCCACTGCAGGGTGCGATCGCGACCCTTACGCCAGTGATGGAAGCACAGCAGGATCGCAACCAGCGCCGCTGCCGTGCTCAGCCATTTGCCGGCCTTGTGCACCAGCGTGCGGGTGACCCAGGCGTCCTGCAACGCCCAATGGCCGCCCTCAAGACGGAACAGGTGGTCGGCCACCCATTGATCGCCGCCGAATCCCATCAGCAGCGTAAACACGGGCAGACCGATTGCGACAGGCAGCCAGAGGTGAGTTACGGCAAATCGTGACGCCAGTGGCGATGTCGCAAGCGGCGCTACCGAATCAAGGGGACGGACGGGCATGCTGGGAACGAGCGGTTCGGGAATCCGCGGTCATGCTCGTCACCTTGATGTCGGAGAAGGGTCGGACGCTCGTTCGTGCTGGGTTAATGGTTGCCCGACGGGTGTCAACGTTCAGTCTTCTTCGGCGGTCGATCCTGTCCGCTCGGCATGGCAGTCCGGGTTCCATGCGGTACCGGGAAGCAGTTGCCAACGATTCCTGTTGGCAACACCGATATCGATCACCTTGGCCGGGTCAACACAGGGGCTCATCGCGTCGTCCAGCACCAGCAGCCAGCGCTTTCCAGGCGCCTCGGCCAGCCACGGGCCGGCGTCATGCCATTGCTCGGCCCATGGGCGCTTGAAGCCGAACTCGCGTACCGAGCGGTCGGCCTGTAGCAGGTTCTGCTCGCGCCAGGCCACCAGCGCCAGTTCCGCATCCGGACCGATCCGTGCGCCAACCCGGCGCATCAGCGCCGACGCCGATGCGTACGGGTCCAGCGCCGGGATCAGTACCAGGCCGTAGAGCATCCACAGCATGCCGTGGGTCAGCAGCACCAGCGTCGCCGCGCGGCGCACCCGCAACCAGACGATCAACGTAGCCAGGGCGATGGCGAAGGTCAGCAGGCCATCGCCCAGCACCGGAAGCAGGGTGTCGGGCATGGCCCTCCGTTCCAGCTGGGCCAGGGCCCACGGGTGCTCGGTCAGCAGCATTACGCCCAGCACGCCGGTGGCCAGCATCAGCACCACGCTGTAGCCGAACAGGTAGCGACGCACGCACAGGCGGCGCAGCAGGCCGGGCAGCAGCGGCGCCACGGCCAGCGCCATCGCCGGCAGCATCGGCAGCAGGTAGACCTCGCGCTTGCCCGGGCTGGCGCTGAAGAACACCAGCACCAGCACGGCCCAGCCCAGCAGCAGCCACTGCCTGCGGTCGCCTCGGCGGATGCGGCGCCACCAGGGCTTGAACAGCATCGGCAGCAGCAGGCTGCCCGGCAACCACAGGGTCAGGATCACCTGCAGGTAGTACCAGGCGGGCTGCCGGTGGTGCCAGGCGTTGGCATAACGGGTGCCGGTCTGCTTGAACAGCAGCTCATGCGCGTAGGCCTGCAGTTCGGCCGTGGGCGTGTGCAGCAGGGCCCAACCCAGTGGCGCCAGCCACACCCCCACGCCCAGCAGGAAGGCCGGGATCAGCCACAGCAGGGTGGCCGGGTGCGGGCCCTCCACGTTGTGCCCGCGGCGGCGCTGGTACAGCCACCAGCCGAACCAGGGCAGCACCATCAGCAGCGGCAGGAAGCCCACGCCCTTGGTCACCGTACCCACGCCGGCGGCGAAGCCGGCCAGCCACAGCGCCGGCAGGTTGCGACGTTCGCACAGGTGGCGCATCAGGCCCCACAGGGCCAATGTGGTCATGCCCACCAGCACCATGTCGATCTGCGCGCGCTTGGCCATCAGCCCGAACTGCAGGGTGCAGAACAGCGCCGCCAGGGCGTAGATGGAATGCCGTGGCGACCACAGCCGGCGGGCCAGGTCCGACACAAGCCACAGGCTGAGCAGGGCACCCAGCAGCGAGGGCAGCAGGAACGACCACTGCCAGCTGCCGACAATCTCGTAGGCGGCGGCCTGCAGCCACATGAAGACCGGCGGTTTCTCGGCGTACAGCTCCACGCCGCGGTGCGGGAGCAGCCATTGCCCGCTCTCGACCATGGTCCGCGCCGCCAGCACGAAGCGCGGCTCGTCCGGCGGCTGCGGCTGCCGAAGGCCGATCCCTGCTGCCAACGCAGCAATGATCAGCAGCCACAACAGGGGCAGGCGCCAACGGCGGGGCAGGGCTACGGGCACGGCAGGCTCCGGGAGCAAAACGGCCATTCTGAGGTGGCGGGGGTTGGAAAAGCGTCAGAGGAGGCCGGGGCGACCGCATTCCGACATGCGCAGCGCTACCATGGTACGAACTTCCGTGGATGTTTCGTGCATGCGTCTGTTGGTGATCGAGGACAACCGCCAGCTGGTGGCCAACCTGTTCGACTATTTCGAGTCGCGCGGGCATGTGCTCGACGTGGCGCCCGATGGCATCACCGGGCTGCACCTGGCCGGAAGCCATCCGTATGACGCGGTCATCCTGGACTGGATGCTGCCGCGCATGGAAGGCCCGGAGGTGCTGCGCCGGCTGCGTGCGGAGCATGCGTCGGAGGTGCCGGTGATCATGCTGACCGCGCGTGACGAACTGCCGGACAAGATTGCCGGTTTCCGCGCGGGCGCCGATGACTACCTGACCAAGCCGTTCGCACTTCCCGAGCTGGAAGTGCGGCTGGAAGCGCTGCTGCTGCGGGCGCAGGGCCGCAACCCCCGCAAGCGCCTGCAGGTGGGCGACCTGGTGCTGGACCTGGCGACCCTTGAGGCCCAGCGGGGCAACCAGGTGCTGCACCTGTACCCGGCCTGCCGCAAGCTGCTGGAGGTACTGATGCGCGCCAGTCCGGGCGCGGTCACGCGGCAGCAGCTGGAATTCGCCCTGTGGGGCGACGAGCCACCGGATGGCGACCTGCTGCGCTCGCATGTCTACGAGCTGCGCCGCAGCGTTGATGGCCCGTTCGCCGACAAGCTGATCCACACCCTGCCGCGGGTGGGCTACCGGCTGGCAATGACCGCAGCCAGCGATGCGGGCAAGGTTGACGATGAAGGCGCGTAAGCCGGGACCGCTGTACCGGCGCGTGGTGTGGTGGTTGCTGGGCTACCTGGCGCTGCTGTCGATCGCGGTATTCAGCGTGGGCAACTACGTGCACGAGCACGCCGAGCATGCGGCGTGGCGCGCGCTGCTCAACTCCGAACTGGACAGCATCGTCGAACATACCGAGCACGAGCCGCACTATCGCTGGCAGGACTCGGACACGCTCAGCCTGTTCCGCTTCGGTGAGGGGAACATGCCCGAAAGCGTGCGCTCGCTGCACCCGGGGCTGCACGACGGCGTGCCGATCAAGGACCGCCAGACGGCGGTGATGGTGCGTGACACCGGCTCGATGGGACGGGTCGCGCTGGCACTGGACATCTCCGACTTCCATGACCTGGAACAGTTCGCCACGCGCTGGGTGATGCTGGCCGGGGTGATCATGATCTTCGTCACCGTGCTGATGGCGTCGTTCGGCATGGAACGCATGGTGCGCCCGCTGAGCCTGCTGGCACAGCACATCGCTGCATTGCGGCCGGGCGTGCAGGGCCAGCGCGTCGAGGTCGACCCGCGTGGCAGCTCGGAGCTGCACACCATCGCCGATGCGCTGAACGACTATCTGGATCGCAACGAGCAGTTCGTCGAACGCGAGCGGGTCTTCATCAGCACCGCCAGCCATGAACTGCGCACGCCGATCGCGGTGATGACCGGCGCTGCCGAGCTGGCGCTGGAGCAGCCGGGGCTGCCCGAACGTGCACGTCAGCAGATGCAGCGCGTGCTGCGCACCGCGCAGAGCGTGGAACAGTTGATCGAGCTGTTGCTGGTGCTGGCCCGTGATCCGGCCCGACTGGCCGCGCGTGCCGAGCGTATCGCGCTGGACCAGCTGCTGCCGGAGATCGTCGATGACCACCGCCACCTGCTGGGTGACAAGGATCTGAGCATCGGCATCCAGGCTGCGCCGGTGGACATCGTCGCGCCGCTGGCCGTTGTGCAGGCGGCGATCGGCAATCTGCTGCGCAATGCCATCGAGAACAGTGGGCGCGGCCATATCGAACTGCGGCTGAGTTCGTCGGCGGTGCTGACCCTGCAGGATCCGGGGCATGGCATGAGCCCGGAGGAGATTGCGGCGATCCACGCGCGCATGGCCCGTGGTGAACGCGCGGACCGGGGCGGTGGCATCGGCCTGGACCTGATCGCACGCCTGTGCGAACACCTCGGTTGGACCCTGCAGCTGGATCCCTGCGAGCCGCGAGGCACGCGCGCCACGCTCGACTTCAGCGCCTCACGTCCGGCCTGAACCGGCTGTCCTGCTGGATACCAACCCTGGTTGGCATGCCGTCCGCGTCAACGTCCGTGCGGCCGCGCCACGTGCTGGTCGATCAGGATCACGTTGCCATCCGGATCGGCCAACTGCAGATAGCCGGTGCCCTGTCCACCAGGGTCGGTGCGGACTGCCAGTTCTAGGCCCTCCGCATCCAGCGCCGCCTGCAGTTCACGCACATCCTGGAAATCAGGCAGTTCCTGCCTGTACTGGTCCCAGCCCGGGTTGAAGGTCAGCAGGTTGCCCTCGAACATGCCCTGGAACAGGCCGATGACGATGCCGTTGCTGCGCATCACCAGCCAGTTGTGCGCCGGCTCGCCACCGGTCACCGAGAAGCCCAGTGCCTCGTAGAAGGTGCGGGAGGCCTGGAGGTCTTTGACCGAGAGACTGACCGAGAAGGCACCGAGCTGCATGGGACGGGCTCCGGGATGGACAGCCGGCACTGCAGCATGACCCGGCGTGAAGACAATGTTAATCTCGGGGTGCGCCGCTTTATGCGGCGCTTTTTTTTCCCGCTCTTTCGATCGACAGAGGATCCCATGCCGACCGAACCCGCTACTGCCCTGATCAGCAACGACATTGTTGGACTGGGCCTGATTGCTGCCACCCTGGCCCTGATTTTCTGGGCTGCCAGTGGCCCGACCCCACTGCTGAAGAAGATCTTCGCCTGGGTGCCGGCGCTGCTGCTGTGCTACTTCATCCCCGCCATCTACAACACCGCGGGTGTCATCGATGGCCACAACACCTCGCTGTACAACCCGGTCGCGCGTGACGTGCTGCTGCCGGCCGCGCTGGTGCTGCTGACCCTGTCGATCGACCTGAAAGGGGTCATCAAGCTTGGCCCGAAACTGCTGATCGTGTTCTGCGCCGGCACTGCCGGCATCATGCTGGGCGCCATCGTCTCGTTCCAGCTGATGAAGCTGATCCACCCGGAAACCGTGGCCGGTGATACCTGGGCCGGCATGGCCGCATTGGCCGGCAGCTGGATTGGCGGCGGCGCCAACATGGTCGCCATGCGCGAAGTGTTCGGCACCGATGCCACCACCTTCGGCCAGTTCGCCGTGGTCGACGTGGCCTGCGCCAGCCTCTGGATGGCGATCCTGTTGTTCCTGGCCAACCGCGCACAGCAGATCGACACCCGCAACGGCGCCGATACCCGTGCCATCGACGAGATGAAGGCGCGCATCAGTGCCTACGAGGCGCAGAACGCGCGCATTCCCAGCATGACCGACCTGATGGTGATCGTTGGCGTGGCACTGGGCGGCGTCGGTCTGGCCCATGCAATCGCCGCGCCGCTGTCCGGCTGGTTCAAGGCCAATGTCAGCTGGGCCAGCCAGTTCAGCCTGGACAGCCAGTTCGTGTGGGTGATCCTGCTGTCCACCGCGATGGGCCTGGGCCTGAGCTTCACCCGTGCGCGCAGGCTGGAAGCGGCCGGTGCATCACGGCTGGGCACGGTGTTCCTGTACTTCCTCATCGCCTGCATCGGCATGCAGATGAACCTGCTGTCGCTGCTGGATCGGCCGTGGCTGTTCCTGCTGGGTGCGATCTGGATGGCCACGCACGTGCTGGTGCTGTGGGTCGTGGCCAAGCTGCTGCGCGCACCTTTGTTCTTCTTCGCGATCGGTTCGCAGGGCAACATCGGTGCGGCGGCGTCGGCACCTGTGGTGGCAGCGGCGTTCCACCCGACGCTGGCGCCGGTGGGCGTGCTGCTCGGCACGGTGGGCTATGCCACCGGCACCGGGCTGGCCTATGTCACCGGCCTGATCCTGAAGTGGATGGCCGGGGCCTGAGTCCTGAGCTGACGATCATGTTGCGTGTTCACGGCAATTGCCGTGAACACGCTTTCCCCGTGTAGAGCCGAGCCCACGCTCGGCTTTCTTTTTGCCTGCCACCGGGTAGATCCACGACATGCGTGGATGCATTTCATGGAGATCCATGAACAAAGAAGGGGTCAGATCCGTTTCCCGGAGGAAACGGATCTGACCCCTGATGCTTCTCGCCGTCACCGGAAATCTGTCGAAGGTGCGGGCGCCGGGCTGCAAGCCCGGCACCCGACTTTCAACAGCAGCGACCGCCGTTGCGACCGCCGTAGCGCGCTTCCTGGCGCTCGCGGAAGAACGTCTTGTAGTCCATCGGCTCCTGGTCCGGATGCTTTTCCAGCATGTGCCGGACGTAGTTGTCGTAGTCAGGAATGCCACAGCACAGTCGTGCGGTCTGCACCAGGCGCCGCCAGATGCGGCGGTGCGCCTGGTACTGGCCAACGGGAACCAGTTGCGTGCTCATCACAGATCCACCATCTCATGCGGCTTCAGTGCCACGTACGGGGTCTCGCGGTCGCTGCGCTGCGGATTGCGGCGGGCCGCCAGGATGGTCTTGATCGAATACACCAGCACTGCGCCCACCACCAGCAGGAACAGCGCGGTCAGGCCGGTGTTGACGTAGGCGTTGACCACGATCTGCTTCATCTGCGCCACTGACTTGGCCGGAGCGGTGATGGTGTCGCTGGCGAGGGCGGCCTGGAACTTGTGTGCCTGTGCCAGGAAGCCCTGCGCCGGGTTGCTGTCGAAGATCTTGATGAAACCAGCGTAGGTGGTGCAGATCAGCAGCCAGATGGCCGGTACTGCGGTGACCCACGCATAGCGGTCACGCTTCATCTTGAACAGCACCACCGTACCCAGCATCAGCGCGATACCGGCCAGCATCTGGTTGGAGATGCCGAACAGCGGCCACAGTGTCTGGATGCCACCGAACGGATCGACCACGCCGGTGTAGAGCAGGTAGCCCCACAGCGCCACGCAGCCGGCGGTACCGATGATGTTGGCGGTCCACGACTCGGTCTTCTTCAGCGCAGGCACGAAGTTGCCCAGAAGATCCTGCAGCATGAAGCGGCCTGCGCGGGTACCCGCGTCCACTGCGGTCAGGATGAACAGTGCTTCGAACAGGATCGCGAAGTGGTACCAGAACGCCATCATCGCGTCGCTGCCACTGGGAATCGCTTCGTGCAGGATCTGCGCGATGCCCACCGCCAATGTAGGTGCGCCGCCTGCGCGATGCAGGATGGTCGGTTCACCGATGGCGGCCGCGGTCGCGGTCAGCTGTTCGGGCGTGATGGTGAAGCCCCAGGTGTTGGTGATGTAGTGCGCCGCCGACGCAGCATCGGCACCGATCACCGCGGCCGGGCTGTTCATCGCGAAGTAGATGCCCGGGTCGATGATCGACGCTGCGACCAGTGCCATCACCGCAACGAACGATTCCATCAGCATGCCGCCATAGCCGATGTAACGCATGTGCGCTTCATTGGCCAGCAGCTTCGGCGTGGTGCCCGAGGAAATCAGTGCGTGGAAGCCGGACACCGCACCGCAGGCGATGGTGATGAACAGGAAGGGGAACATGCCACCCTTCCACACCGGGCCATCACCGCTGGCGGCGAACTGGGTCAGCGCCGGC
Organism: Stenotrophomonas sp. YJH_SMC_17; assembly: GCF_059371655.1. NCBI lineage: Bacteria > Pseudomonadati > Pseudomonadota > Gammaproteobacteria > Lysobacterales > Lysobacteraceae > Stenotrophomonas > Stenotrophomonas sp. YJH_SMC_17. The sequence continues at coordinate 316,735 of NZ_JCAFUU010000002.1, forward strand.
ATCTTCAGTTCCGGCATCACCACCAGGATGCCGATGGCCAGCGCGATGATGGTGCCGATCTTGAGGAAGGTCGACAGGTAATCGCGTGGCGCCAGCAGCAGCCACACCGGCAGCACCGAGGCGACGAAGCCGTAGCCGATCAGCATCCAGGTGATCTGGGTGCCGGTGAAGGTGAACGCAGGGCCCCACACCGGATCGGCGGCGACCTTGCCGCCGTACCAGATCGCGGCCAGCAGCAGGATCAGGCCGACCACCGAGATCTCGCCGATCTTGCCGGGGCGGATGTAGCGCATGTAGACGCCCATCAGGATCGCGATGGGCATCGTCGCGATCACCGTGAACATGCCCCATGGGCTTTCGGCCAGCGCCTTGACCACCACCATGGCCAGCACCGCCAGGATGATGATCATGATCAGGAACGCCCCGAACAACGCGATGGTGCCGGGCACCTGGCCCATTTCTTCTCTTACCAGGTCACCCAGCGAACGACCGTTGCGGCGGCTGGACAGGAACAGGACCATGAAGTCCTGTACCGCGCCGGCCAGCACCACGCCCACCACCAGCCACAGCAGGCCCGGCAGGTAGCCCATCTGCGCGGCCAGCACCGGGCCGACCAGGGGACCGGCACCGGCAATGGCAGCGAAGTGGTGGCCGAACAGCACGTGCTTGTTGGTCGGCACGTAGTCCAGGCCATCGTTGTTGATCACCGCCGGGGTGGCCCGGGTCGGATCCAGCTGCATCACCTTGTTGGCGATGAACAGGCTGTAGAAGCGGTAGGCCACCAGGTACAGCGAAACCGCGGCGACGACGATCCACAGCGCATTGATGTGTTCGCCGCGGCGCAGTGCCACGGTGCCCAGACAGAAGGCGCCGAGCAGGGCGAGGGCCGCCCAGCCTATTTTGGAAAACCCTTTCATGAGGTGCTCTCTCCCGGAAAGACAGTCAAAGAGTCCCGCGTGCCCTCGACAGGGTCAATTGGCACAGGACGAATCGGCGGTAGTACTTTGGTCGTACGTTTGTTGTGCTGACGTGCAGCGAACATCAGGGATGGAACAATCGGTTGCGGCGCCGTCCATTGGCGCGCGGCCGTGTGGCGTCCATCTTCAGTGGCATCCATCCAACAGGAGTCGCCATGAGCTTTCCCGAACCGGTCCGCGTGCTGCGGACCATCCGTGGCATGCCCACCTCCGACGGTGCCGGCGTGCGCCTGACCCGCGTCATCGGTGGCCCGACGCTGCCCGACCTGGATCCGTTCCTGCTGCTTGATGAATTCGGCACCGACCGTGCCGAGGACTACATCGCCGGCTTCCCGGAACATCCTCATCGCGGCTTCGAAACGGTCACTTACATGCTCGACGGGCGGATGCGGCATCGTGACAACCACGGCAACGAGGGCCTGCTGACCCCGGGCAGCGTGCAGTGGATGACCGCAGGCCGCGGCTTGGTGCATTCGGAGATGCCCGAGCAGGAAAGCGGGCAGATGCGCGGCTTCCAGCTGTGGGTGAACCTGCCGGCGAAAGAAAAGATGACGGACCCGAAGTACCAGGAATTCGCCCCTGAGCGGATTCCGGTGGTGCACCCGGAAGCGGGCGTGGACGTGAAGGTGATTGCCGGCAGCGTGGATCGCACACAAGGCCCGATCGTGCAGCCGGCCACCGAGCCGCTGTACCTGGACATCACGCTGGCCCCGGATCGCGCCTGGACCTATGCGTTGCCGGAAGGGCACAACGCCTTTGCATACGTGTTCGAAGGTGGCGTGACCGTGGGTGAGCAGGACGCCGCGCGCGATGTCGCCCGCCAGGAGCTGGCAGTGCTGGGCGGTGGCGAGCAGCTGCATCTGTCGGCCGGCAGCGAGGGTGCGCGGCTGATCCTGGTCGCCGGTCGCCCATTGCGCGAGCCGGTGATGCGGCATGGTCCGTTCGTGATGAACACGCGGCAGGAACTGATGCAGGCCTTCGTCGATTTCCAGGAAGGCAAGTTCTGAGGAAGTGCGCCGGGCCATGCCCGGCGAAAGAAACCAGTAACGCCGTCGGGTAATACCCGGCAGATGTTCCGCGTGTCGGATCCTGCGGGGATGCTGCCAGGCAGTCATCCCCGTCACCTTCAGCGTCCGGCGGCCACGGCCGACGGGGTCAGGCTCATGCCCTGCGCCAGCTGCTGCAGCGAGCCCAGTTCCTGCGCGTTGTCCGGATACAGCGAAATCTGCGCGTAACGCCCTTTGTCGAGCTTGACCACGCTGATGCGGCGCTCGGCATAGCCGGGCGGCTGCTGGCCCCCCAGGTCGGGCTGGTACCAGTACAGCGATTCACCGCCGAAACTGCCTTTCTCCTGGCGCAACGAGCGGTTCAACGGCAGATTGGGATCGCGCGTGCTGAGCATCAGGCTCAGTACCTCGCGGCCGTCGTTGGTGCTGGCGCGGCAGACCAGGAAATCGGCCTGGGTCTGCTGTTGCCACTGCAGGCCGCTGCTGGCCGGCAGGGAAGGACATTCGGTGGGTGCCTGCGCGGCGGCCTGGGCCGCAGCGAACAGCAGGCTCGTCAACACTACACGCGCGAACTTCATGCATCCCCCAAGGTGGTGTGTCGTTGGCGCCGCCGGATGGAACGGCGGCCGTGGCATCCCATCCCCGGATGCCCCCCGTCGGCATGTGCACGGCAGGTCAACTCAACCTTAACGGAACGTGAGCGATCGCACAAATTGCGGTTACAAGCGTAACCATTGCGACCGAAGGTCGGCCGCAATGGCCCGCACAGGCCTCAGCGGTCGTTGCCGATCCACTTGTAGATGATGCCGCCGATCGCACCGCCGAGCAGCGGGGCGACCCAGAACAGCCACAGCTGGCTGACCGCACCGCTGCCGGCGAAGAAGGCCACGGCGGTGGAGCGGGCAGGGTTCACCGAGGTGTTGGTGACCGGGATGCTGATCAGATGGATCAGGGTCAGCGACAGGCCGATCGCCAGCGGCGCGAAGCCGGCCGGCGCCTTGCCGTGGGTGGAGCCCATGATCACGATCAGGAACACTGCGGTCAGCACCACTTCGCACAGGAAGGCCGCTGCCACGCTGTAGCCGCCAGGCGACAGCGCGCCATAACCATTGCTGGCGAACGCACCGGCCTGGCTGCCATCAATGGCGAAGCCGCTGGCACCGGACGCGATCTGCAGCAGGATGAAACCGGCCACCAGTCCACCGGCGACCTGGGCGATGATGTAGGGAATCAGGTCCTTGGTCGGGAAGCGACCACCGGCCCACAGGCCGACGCTGACTGCCGGATTGAAGTGGGCGCCGGAGATATGGCCGAACGCATAGGCACCGGTGACCACGGTCAGGCCGAAGGCCAGCGCCACGCCGAGGAAACCGATACCCAGCGGGTTGCCGTCACCGCCGAACTTGGCTGCCAGCACCGCACTGCCGCAGCCCCCCAGAACCAGCCAGAACGTGCCGAGGAATTCGGCGGACAAGCGTTTACCCATGCTCATGTGTTGCACTCCTTTGACGGCTAAAGTGTGATTTATGTCACATTTCAGTGTTCAGCGGGTGACTGTGGTGTCAACGCCGGGTGCAGGAGTACACCTTCGGATGTGTGCAACACGCGATGTTCAGTACTGCGGCAGCGGGATGAACTCCTTGTCGTCGCCCGGGATGGTGCCGAAGCGACCGGCCTCCCAGTCGTGCTTGGCCTGCTCGATGCGCTCCTTCGAGCTGGACACGAAGTTCCACCACAGGTGACGCGGGCCATCCAGCGGCTCGCCACCGAACAGCATCGCCTTCACTGGCGTCTTCGCGCGCAGGCGGCCCACGGCACCGGCTTCGGGAATGATCAGGTGCTGGGCGGGAATGTCCACGCCGTCCAGCTGGGCCTGGCCTTCGAGGATGTACAGTGCGCGTTCGCGATGGCCGTTGTCGATGTCGATCTCCGCATCCGGGTCGAGGTCGATCGCCACGTTGAGGGTGTCGGCGAATACCTTCACCGGCGATTCCTCGCCATAGGCGCGGCCAGCGATCACCCGCAGCCAGGCGCCGTTGCGGCGCTGCTCGGGTAGGGTGGCCGCGGCGTGGTGGTAGAACGCCGGTTCGATTTCCTCGTGCGACTTCGGCAGCGCCACCCAGGTCTGCATGCCATGGATCGGGTTGTCATGGTCGCGGTCCGGCTGCGGCGTGCGCTCGGAATGGGCGATGCCGCGGCCGGCGGTCATCCAGTTGACGTCACCGGGACGGATCACCTGGTCCGAGCCGAGCGTATCGCGGTGGCCGATCGCACCCGACCACAGGTAGGTCACAGTGGCCAGGCCGATATGCGGATGCGGGCGTACGTCGATGGCGGTGCCCGGGTGCATGAGTGCCGGGCCCATCTGGTCGACGAACACGAACGAACCGATGCTGCGGGCCTGCAGGGTGGGGATGGCGCGACGGACTTCGAGGCCGCCGATGTCGTGCACGCGCGGGGCGATGATGGTGGTCATGCGGGCGTTCTCGCTGGCAGGGATCAGGGCGTCAGCATCGCATGCAGCTGTGACGGGGACATGCCCCGTCTGGGTAACAGGTTGTTCCAGCCAACGGCGCAGCCCCTCGTGGCTGGACGCGCAATGCATATCTCGTGTTTGGCCGGGCGGGTGAGTTGCGCAGGACACGCCGTAAACCCGTCCATGGGGGCTCGATGGCGCCATCCATGGCGCCAACGGTCCTGCGCAACCCACCCGCCCGGCCTCTGACAGTTTCCGTGTGCGTCCAGCCACGTAGAAGAAAAAAGAAAATCAAGATCAAACACCGGTCGCTTCGCTCGCATCCACGCATGGCGTGGATCTACTGCGGCAGCCAAGGTCGGCACGCTCCGGAATCGGAGTTCACCCACCGTCACCGGGAAACTGTCGGGGGTGGGGCGGTGTCGGGTTGCGGGGTGTCCGCGGCATGGATGCCGCGGCCAAGCCCCGGGGGTCACTTCAGGATGGGTTTACGGCGTCCCCGCAACCCGACACCGCCCCGCCCAACAAACAGAAAAGCCAGAGCCGGCTGATGCTCTGGCTCTGGCTCTGGCTCTGGCTCTGGCTTCGGCTGTTGCTGTTGCCTCTGCGGGTGCCGGGCCGCAGGCCCGGCCGACAAACTCACACCACCGGTTCGCGCAGGGCGGGGTTGTCCCAGCCCGGGCGGGGGGCGAAACGGTCGCCGTGGCGCTGCTGCAGCGCCTTCAACCGCTCGACGATCGCATCGGCACCCACCGCACGGATGTGCTGGATCGGACCGCCACGGAACGGGGCAAAACCGGTACCGAAGATCACGCCCGCATCCAGCAGGTCCGCATCGGCCACCACGCCTTCGTGCAGGCATGCCACTGCTTCGTTCAACAGCGGCAGGATCAGGCGGTCCTCCAGATCGGCCGGGGCCTGGTAATCGCTGGCCACGTCCGGCTTCTTCGGCTTGCCGTTCTCCCAGGTGTAGATGCCCTGGCCATCCTTCTTGCCGCGCTTGTCCGGCTCCACCGTCTGCAAGGCCGCCGGGATCTGCAGGCCGAGGAACGGCGCCAGTTCGCGGCCCACGCCCGCAGCCACGTCCAGGCCGACGGTGTCGATCAGTTCGATCGGGCCCATCGGCATGCCGAACTTCACGGCGGCCTTGTCGATCACCGGGCCCGGAATGCCTTCCGCATAGGCGGTGGCCGCTTCCAGCATGTACGGGAACAGCACGCGGTTGACCAGGAAGCCCGGGCTGCCGGCCACCGGCACCGGGAACTTGCCCAGCGCCTTGCAGAACGCGGCCAGGCGGCGTTCGGTCTCCGGTGCCATGCCGTCGTGGTGGATGATCTCCACCAGCGGCATCTGCGCCACCGGGTTGAAGTAGTGCAGGCCGGCGAACTGGGCCGGACGCTGGATGTGGTCGCGCAGTTCCACCAGCGGGATCGACGAGGTGTTGGTGGTCAGCAGCGCGTCCAGCTTCATCTTCGGTTCCAGCGTCTGGTACAGCGCACGCTTGGCTTCCGGATTCTCGATGATCGCCTCGATCACCAGGTCGGCGTCGGCCACGCCGTTGCCTTCCAGGTCGGCGCGCAGGCGTGCGGCCACCGCCGGGCGCTTGCTCTCGTCGCGCACCTTCTTGGCGAACAGCGCCTGCGCGCGTTCCATGGCGGGGTCGATGAAGCGCTGCTCGCGGTCCTGCAGGGTTACGTCGAAGCCCTTGTAGGCCGCCCACGCGGCGATGTCGCCGCCCATCACGCCGGCGCCGACCACGTGCACGTGGCGGATGCCGGAATCGCCACCACCCAGGCCCTTCAGGCGCTCGGTCAGGAAGAAGATGCGGATCAGGTTGCGTGCGGTCGGCGTGCTGGCCAGTTTGACCACCGCGCGGCGTTCGGCATCCAGGCGTGCCTGGATCGGCTTGCCACCGCTGCGCTGCCAGGTGCTGATCAGCGCGTAGGGCGCCGGGTACTGGTCCTTCTTGGCCTTGCGCGCCACCTGCTTGACCATCCGCGGTGCCAGCAGGGTACGGGCCAGCCAGGTGTTGGTCGCCCACGCCGTGGCGCGCTGCTTGAACGGGCGCGTGGTGCCGGACAACGCCAGCGCCACGGCGGTATCGAGCACCACCGCCGGTGCCACCACCTTGTCGACCAGGCCGATGCCACGCGCGGCCGAGGCCGACAGGGTGCGGCCGGTCAGCATCATGTCCATTGCCGCCGGGGCGCCCACCAGCTGCGGCAGGCGCGCGCTGCCGCCCCAGCCGGGGAAGATGCCGAGCTGGGTTTCCGGCAGGCCGATGCGGGTGCTGCTGTCATTGGAGGCGACGCGGTAGCGGCAGGCCAGTGCCAGCTCGGTGCCGCCGCCCAGGCAGTGGCCGTGGATGGCCGCCACGGTCGGGCAGGGCAGCTCGGCCAGCTTCTGGTAGGTGGCCTGGCCGCGGCGGATGGCATCGTTGACGGTGCCGCGGCGGTCGAATTCCTGGAACTCCTTCAGGTCCGCGCCGGCAATGAACCCCGCCTTCTTCAACGACTGGATCACCACGCCCTTGGGCGGGTCCAGCGCGATGCGTTCCAGCAGGTCCCCCAGTTCCAGCAGCACGTCCTGCGACATCGCGTTGACGCTGCTGTCCTGACGATCGAGAGAGAGAACCACCACGCCGTCGTCGCGGATCTCGGGGTGCCAGTGGCTGAAGCGGAGACCATCGAAGCCTGAGAGCATGGACGTTCCATCCGGTTGTGTATGGAGAAGCGGCTATGATCCAGAGGTTGTTTCCCCCGCGTCAAATCCCAATAGCAGGGGAGTGGCGACCCCGGATCCATGGCCGTGGACCGGGACGCTAACGGAACGGTGGTTAAAAGCTGGTGCGGCGCCGGGTGATCGGCGACTGAACTTTTCCCGGGATTGGCAGTCTCATTGCCCGACGTCGGTTGGGCTGACAGGAGTGCGGCCCCTCATGGCCGAGGTTGATACACCACAGGAGCTGGATCTGGAACTGGTCCGGCGCGTGCAGCACGGCGAGAGCGCCGCGTTCGATGTCCTGGTGCGCAAGTACCAGCATCGCGTGGTGGCCCTTGTCGGTCGCTACATCGCCGACTGGAGCGAATGTCAGGACGTCGCCCAGGACACTTTCATCCGTGCCTACCGCGCGATCGGAAGTTTCCGTGGCGACGCCCAGTTCTCAACCTGGTTGCATCGAATCGCCGTGAATACCGCCAAAAACTACCTGGCTTCACACAATCGACGGCCACCGACCGATGACATCGACATCGGCGATGCCGAACAGTTCGACAGTGGGACGCGCCTGCGCGACACCGACACGCCCGAACGCGAGTTGATGCGCCAGGAGCTGGAACAGACGGTGATGAAGGCCGTCAACGCGCTGCCGGAAGAGCTCCGGTCGGCGATCACCCTGCGCGAGGTGGAAGGCCTGAGTTACGAGGATATCGCGCAGAAAATGGGGTGCCCGATCGGCACCGTGCGCTCACGGATCTTCCGGGCGCGCGAGGCGATCGACACCGAACTCCGGCCGCTGTTGGACATCGGCAGCGCCACCCGTGAGAAGAGCCGCGTATGACCAGTAAACCGTTCAACGAATCGCAGAACCATCAATCGCCCGCCGGGCAGCGCCTGGACCAGCGCCATCGCGAGCAGCTGTCGGCCCTGGTCGATGGCGAGCTGGGCGCCGATGAAGCGCGCTTCCTGCTGCGCCGCATGGAACACGACCCCGAGCTGGCCGGATGCCAGGAGCGCTGGCAGCTGCTGGGCGATGTGATGCGCGGGCAGGCGTCGGCACTGGCGCCGGCCGGCTTCAGTGCCGCCGTGGCTGCCGCCATCGCCGCCGAGCCTGCGCCGCAGGCCGAGCCGCGCCGTCAGGTGCGTCGCAGTGGCTGGCGTGCCTGGGGCGGTGGTGCCGCACTGGCCGCTTCGGTGGCGGCGGTGGCGTTGTTCATGGGCGGCGAGAAGCTGAAGGAGGCCACCCCGGGCGAACCGTTGGCACCGCAGGTGATCGCCAGCCAGGCCGAGCTGCCGGCCGCGCCGACCGATCCCGCCCCGGTGACAGACGCCTCGGCGGACACTGCCGCGATGGCCGTGGCGGCGGCACCCGCCCTGGCGATGGCCGCTGCCAGTCGCCGCCAGGACACCCGCCGCGCGAGTGCCACCCGCAGCCAGCAGGCCGCGCGTGCCGCCCAGCGTGAGGACGTGCCGCAGCGTGCGGTGGCAACAGTTCAGGCGCCGCTGACCCCGACCGTGCCGGCCAACGCGACCCGCAACCTGCCGTTCGGCGAGGTCAGTGGGCTGCAGGCCCGGCCGTGGCCGCGCTCCAGCCTGGCGCCGGCCGCCGGTGGCGCGCTCAATGCCAGCTTCCCGGCCCATGCCGGTGGCGCCGCGTTCTACCCGTTCGAGCCGCGCCTGCAGGATGACCTGCCGGTGCCGCCGCGCCCGCGCGACTGAGCCGGGCGCTTTCACGCCCCGCCGTCGGCGGGGGCCGTATTCCTCTTTCCATCCGATCCGGAGGTTGCCGTCCGATGACTCCCCGACTCCGCACGCAGGCCATCGGCCTGCTGGCCCTGACCCTGCCGCTGGTGGCCTGCGCGCAGGCCCCGGCTCCGGCCGCTCCGCCCCAGGCTGCACCGGCCGCCGCGCCGAGGGCGCCGGCACAGCCGCTGGTCACCGGCCTGCCCGATTTCACCAACCTTGTTGAACAGGTCGGGCCGGGTGTGGTCAACGTCGACACCACCATCGTCCGCAACAACCGCCAGGCTTCGCGGGGCCCGATGGGCGGTGACGATGACATGCCGGAGTTCTTCCGCCGCTTCTTCGGCCCGGACTTCCCGATGCCGGGGCAGGGGCCGGGTGGGCAGGACGGCGGCCCCAGCATCAAGGGCCGTGGCATGGGTTCGGGCTTCATCATCTCGCCCGATGGCTACGTGCTGACCAACTACCACGTGGTGGCTGATGCCAGTGACGTGAAGGTCAAGCTGGGCGATAGCCGTGAGTTCAACGCCAAGGTAGTGGGCAGCGACCAGCAGTACGACGTGGCGCTGCTGAAGATCGATGGCAAGAACCTGCCGACCGTGCGCGTGGGCGATTCCAACACGCTGAAGCCCGGCCAGTGGGTTGTCGCGATCGGCTCGCCGTTCGGCCTCGACCATTCCGTCACCGCCGGCATCGTCAGCGCACTGGGCCGCAGCACCGGCGGTGCCGACCAGCGCTACGTGCCGTTCATCCAGACCGACGTGGCGATCAACCAGGGCAATTCCGGGGGTCCGTTGCTGAACACCCGCGGTGAGGTGGTCGGCATCAACTCGCAGATCTTCTCCGCCTCCGGCGGCTACATGGGTATCAGCTTCGCGATCCCGATCGACCTGGCGATGAGCGCGGTCGAGCAGATCAAGAAGAGTGGCAAGGTCACCCGCGGCCAGCTCGGCGCGGTGGTCGAACCGATCGATGCGCTGAAGGCGCAGGGCCTGGGCCTGCCGGACAGCCGTGGTGCGCTGGTCAACCAGATCGTGCCGGGCAGTGCCGCGGAGAAGGCCGGTGTGCAGATCGGCGATGTGGTGCGCTCGGTCAATGGCAGTCCGGTCAACAGCTGGTCCGACCTGCCGCCGCTGATCGGCGCGATGGCGCCGGGCAGCCGGGTCACCCTGGGCGTGATCCGCGACGGCAAGCCGCGTGACCTCAGCGCCACCCTTACGGCGCTGAACGAAGACGGGCAGGGCAATGCCCGTGCGGCCGCTGCCGCCAAGCCTGATGCGGCACCGCAGGCCGGCGCCAATGCCCTGCTGGGCCTGGACGTGAGCGACCTGACCGCGCCGCAGCGCAAGCAGCTCGGCCTGGATGGCAACGAAGGCGTGCGCATCACCGGGGTCAAGGGCCAGGCCGCGCGTGATGCCGGCCTGTCTCCGGGCATGGTGATCCTGCAGGTCGGCCGTACCCCGGTCGGCAGCGTGGAGGGCCTGAACCGGGCGCTGTCCAGCTACAAGAAGGACGATGTGGTAATGCTGCTGGTGCGCACCGGCAACGGCAACAGCGCCTTCGTGGCGGTCAAGGCCGGCCAGTAAGGCCTGCCCGGGCCGCGCCCGCGGCCCTTGTTCGTCCCCCGAAGCCCCGCCCTGGCGGGGCTTCGGCCGTTCCCGGCCCGCCCCGATGAGGCTGCTTTCGCGGCGGGGCGCCGGGCATGCGATAATCGACCGTTACCCTGACGACGCCGCGCGCCGCCGCCACCTATGTCTTCTGATTCGATGCGGAACATCCGCAACTTCTCCATCATCGCCCATGTCGACCACGGCAAGTCCACGCTGGCCGACCGCATCATCCAGCTCTGTGGTGGCCTGCAGGCCCGCGAGATGGAAGCGCAGGTGCTCGACTCCAACCCGATCGAGCGCGAGCGTGGCATCACGATCAAGGCACAGTCGGTGTCGCTGCCGTACCTGGCCAAGGACGGGCAGACCTACCACCTGAACTTCATCGACACCCCCGGCCACGTCGACTTCTCCTATGAAGTCAGCCGCTCGCTGGCCGCCTGCGAAGGCGCGCTGCTGGTGGTCGATGCGGCCCAGGGCGTGGAAGCGCAGTCGGTGGCCAACTGCTACACGGCAGTGGAGCAGGGCCTGGAAGTGGTGCCGGTGATCAACAAGATCGACCTGCCCACTGCCGACATCGAGCGCGCCAAGGCCGAGATCGAGGCCGTGATCGGCATCGACGCCTCCGATGCCGTGCCGGTCAGCGCCAAGACCGGCCTGAACGTGCAGGACGTGCTGGAAGCGATCGTGCATCGCATCCCGCCGCCGGCACCGCGCGACACCGAGAAGCTGCAGGCGCTGATCATCGACTCGTGGTTCGACAACTACCTGGGCGTGGTCTCGCTGGTGCGCGTGATGCAGGGCGAGATCAAGGCCGGCGACAAGCTGCAGGTGATGTCCACCGGCCGCAACCACCAGGTCGACAACGTCGGCGTATTCACGCCCAAGCGGAAAGTGCTGCCCGCGCTGCGTGCCGGTGAAGTGGGCTGGGTCACCGCCAGCATCAAGGACGTGCACGGTGCGCCGGTCGGCGACACCCTGACCCTGGCCGGCGATCCGGCACCGAAGCCGCTGCCGGGCTTCCAGGAAATGCAGCCGCGCGTGTTCGCCGGCCTGTTCCCGGTCGACGCCGAGGACTACCCGGACCTTCGCGAAGCGCTGGACAAGCTGCGCCTGAACGATGCCGCGCTGCGCTTCGAGCCGGAAAGCTCCGAGGCGATGGGCTTCGGCTTCCGCTGCGGCTTCCTGGGCATGCTGCACATGGAAATCGTGCAGGAGCGCCTGGAGCGCGAATACAACCTGGACCTGATCAGCACCGCGCCGACGGTGGTGTATGAAGTCCTGAAGACCGATGGCTCGATCATCAACATGGACAACCCGGCCAAGCTGCCGCCGGTGAACCAGGTCGAGGAGATCCGCGAGCCGATCATCCGTGCCAACGTGCTCACCCCCGAGGAGTACATCGGCAACATCATCAAGCTGTGCGAAGAAAAGCGCGGCAGTCAGATCGGCATCAACTACCTGGGCAGCCAGGTGCAGATCAGCTACGAGCTGCCGATGGCCGAAGTGGTGCTGGACTTCTTCGACAAGCTGAAGTCGGTCAGCCGTGGCTATGCCTCGCTGGACTACCACTTCGTACGCTTCGACGCCGGCCCGTTCGTGCGCGTGGACGTGCTGATCAACGGCGACAAGGTCGACGCGCTGTCGCTGATCGTGCACCGCAGCCATGCCGATCGCCGCGGCCGCGAGCTGTGCGAGAAGATGAAGGACCTGATCCCGCGCCAGATGTTCGACGTGGCCATCCAGGCCGCGGTCGGCTCGCAGATCATCGCCCGTACCACGGTCAAGGCCATGCGCAAGAACGTGCTGGCCAAGTGCTATGGTGGCGACGTTTCGCGCAAGAAGAAACTTCTGGAAAAGCAGAAGGAAGGCAAGAAGCGCATGAAGCAGGTCGGCCGTGTGGAGATCCCGCAGGAAGCGTTCCTGGCCGTGCTGCAGATGGACAACAAGTAATCCCGCACCGGCCCTGCGGGGCCGGTCGTCCGGTGACGTTGCAAAGGACCCTGAATGAAACTGTTTGAGATCCTCCTGGTCGTGCTGACCCTGGCCTCGGGCCTGATCCTGCTCGCGGACAAGCTGTACCTCGCCAAGCGCCGCGCCCAGCGCGCGGGCCTGCTCGATTCCGAGCCGGTGCTGGTGGACTATTCGCGTGCGTTCTTCCCGGTGCTGGCGATCGTGCTGATCGTGCGCAGCTTCATTGCAGAACCGTACAAGATCCCGTCCAGCTCGATGATGCCGAACCTGCTGATCGGCGATTTCATCCTGGTCAACAAGTTCTCCTACGGCCTGCGCCTGCCGATCAGCAACACCAAGATCGTGCCGTTCGGCGAGCCCTCGCGTGGTGACGTGGTGGTGTTCCACTTCCCCGGCCACAGCGACAACGACCCGGCCAAGGGCGAGAACTTCATCAAGCGCGTGATCGGCGTGCCGGGTGACACCGTGGTCTTCGAAGGCGACGGCGTGATCCTCAACGGCGAGCCGCTGAAGTACGACAACAAGGGCATCTACGCCGGCCACAAGGGCCAGGGCGAGGGCGCCAACCTGCTGGTCGAGCACCTGCCGGGCCGCACCCACACCGTGCTGGAGACCGACTACCCGCGTGGCCAGGGCCAGTGGACCGTTCCGGCCGGCAAGTACCTGGTGATGGGCGACAATCGCGACAACAGCGACGACGGCCGTTTCTGGGGCCTGCTGCCCGAAGAGAACCTGCGCGGCAAGGCCTTCCTGATCTGGCTGAACTGCCAGGGCTGGTTCTGCAAGGATGGCTTCGAGCCGTCGCGGATCGGCTCGAGCATCAACTGACCGGGCATCAACCGAGTACCTTCACATCCAACGCGTATCTGGGGAGAACGCAATGAAGACGATGAACACGCAGCGTGGCATGACCCTGACCTCGTTCCTGACGGTCCTGATCGTGGTCGGTTTCTTCCTCTACATCGGCATGAAGCTGTTCCCGATGTACCAGGAGTACTACGCCGTGCGCTCGGCGATGAAGAGCCTGGCCAATGAGCCGGGCGTGGGCAGCATGGAGCCGTCGCGGATCCAGGACCTGTTCTTCAAGCGTCTGTACATCAACTACTCGGACAATGTGAAGCCAGCCAACGTGAAGTTCGACCGTCGCGACAATGGCTGGACCCTCAAGGTCAACTACGAAGTGCGCCGCCCGCTGATCGGCAACCTCGATGTGGTTGGCAAATTCGATTCATCCCAGGACCTGACCCGAAGCGGTGCCGAATAAACCTTTCCAACGTGGCGACCTGATCGGTCATCCCTTCCGCGATGAAGCCCTGCTCAAGCAGGCGCTGACCCATCGCAGTGCCGGCGCGCCACACAACGAACGCCTGGAGTTCCTGGGCGACAGCATCGTCAACATGATGGCGGCCGAGGCGCTGTACCGACGCTGGCCCAAGGCCGACGAAGGGGCGATGACCCGTGCCCGTGCCGAGCTGGTGCGTGAAGGCGCGTTGGCGGTGATCGCGCGCACCCTGCAGCTGGGCGAGCGGCTGACCCTGGGCCCGGGCGAAATGAAGTCGGGCGGCCATCGCCGCGACTCGATCCTGGCCGATGCGGTTGAAGCCGTGGTGGCCGCGATCTACCTGGATGCCGGCTTCGAGGCCTGCCGGGCGGTGGTACTGCCCTGGTTCAGTGCTTCGATCGAGGCACTGCCGGCCTCCGGCCGCCCCGAGAAGGACCCCAAGACCCGTCTGCAGGAATGGCTGCAGGCCCGACAGAAGGCGTTGCCGCAGTATGAACTGGTGTCAGAATCCGGTGACGACCACGCCAAGCACTTCCGGGTACGCTGCAACGTAGCCGACCCGGCCGCCAGCACCGAGGGCGAAGGCGCCTCGCGGCGGCTTGCCGAACAACAGGCGGCTGCGGCCGTCCTAGAACAACTGGATTCCAAGTGAGCGAACAAACTCCCCATCATTGCGGCAGCGTGGCCGTCATCGGCCGCCCGAACGTGGGCAAGTCGACCCTGACCAATGCCCTGGTCGGCGCCAAGGTCAGCATCGTTTCCAACCGCCCGCAGACCACGCGTCATCGCCTGCTGGGCATCGCCACCTACCCGGAAGGCCAGCTGGTGCTGGTCGACACCCCCGGCCTGCACAAGGTGCAGAAGCGGGCGATGAACCGGGTGATGAACCGCGCCGCGCGCGGCTCGCTGGAAGGCGTCGATGCCGGCCTGCTGGTGATCGAAGCCGGCCGCTGGGACGAAGAGGACAGCCTCGCCTTCAACGTGCTGCGCGATGCCGGCATCCCCGTGGTGCTGGTGGTCAACAAGATCGATCGCCTGAAGGAAAAGGGCGCACTGCTGCCGTTCCTGCAGCAGGTGACCGAGGGCCGCGATTTCGCCGCCGTGCACCCGATTTCCGCGCAGAAGCGCAACGGCCTGGAAGCACTGGTGCGCGACGTGCTGAAGCTGCTGCCGGAAGCCCCGCCGATGTTCGGCGAGGACGAGATCACCGATCGCAGCCAGCGTTTCCTGGCCGGCGAACTGGTGCGCGAGCAGCTGATGCGCCAGCTGGGCGAAGAACTGCCCTATGCCACCACCGTGGAGATCGAGCGTTTCACCGAGGATGGCAACCTGCTGCGCATCGGTGCGGTGATCTGGGTCGAGCGCGAAGGCCAGAAGGCCATCGTGATCGGCAAGGGCGGCGCCCGCCTGAAGGAGATCGGCGCCAAGTCCCGCTTGCAGATGGAACGTCTGTTCGGTGCCAAGGTGTTCCTGGAGACCTGGGTGCGCGTGCGTGAAGGCTGGTCCGACGACGAGGCCGCACTGAAGGCCTTCGGTTACGACTAAGCCATTGCAGTCGCTTCGATGATGATCGAGGACGACACCGGCTTCGTGCTGCATGCACGGGCCTACCGCGAGACCAGCCTGCTGGTCGAAGTGCTGAGCGCGCAGCACGGCCGTATCGGCCTGCTCGCGCGTGGCGTATCCACGGCCAAGGGCCAGGTGCTGCGCGCCGCCCTGCAGCCGCTGCAGTGGATCCGTTTCAGTGCCCAGCAGCGCGGTGAACTGGCCCAGCTGCGTGGCGCCGAGGCGCTGGATGCCGCACCGCGGCTGGTCGGCCAGGCGATGCTGGCCGGCTTCTACCTGAGTGAGCTGACCCTGCGCCTGGCCCCGCGCCAGGACCCCCTGCCTGAGTTGTACCTGGCCTATGGCGAAGCGCGCGCGCGGTTGGCGGTGGGCGCCGGCCTGGCCTGGACCCTGCGCCGTTTCGAGCGCGAACTGCTGTCCGCGCTGGGCCTGGGTTTCGAGCTGGACAGTGCCAGTGATGGCCAGCCGATCGACCCGGCGGCACGTTACGAACTGGACCCGCAGGAAGGGCCGCAACGACTGCTCAGCGAGCGCGGCGGCGAGCGCCGCGCCGCCGCCACCGGCTCGGCATTGCTGGCGTTGGCGGCCGACGAGGAGCCCCAGGCAGCCGACCTGGCCAGCCTGCGCCTGCCGATGCGGCGGGTGCTGGCCCATCATCTGGGGGCCAGGGGCCTGAAGTCCTGGGAACTGCTGGAGCAGCTGGCTCCCCGACGGTAGGGGGTGTTGGGCAGGGCTTGCAGCCCTGCACCTGCCGAAGCCGAAGCAACAGCAAAAGCTGGCTATCCGTGGGTAGGCGGGGTGGGTCCGGTTGCGGGAGACGCCGTAAACCCGTCCCTGGGGGCTTGGCCGCGGCATCCATGCCGCGGACACTCCCGCAACCGGACCCACCCCGCCTTCGACAGATTCTTGCGAGCTGTTGGACATGCCGACAGGGTCAGATCCGTTTTCCTTCGGAAAACGGATCTGACCCCAGTTTGAATTTCGATATCTGACGGATGTGTCGACCAAGGTCGACACCTACCAACAGCCGAGTGAACCTGTCGAAGGCGGGGCGGTATCGGAGTGCGGGGTGTCAGCCGCATGGATGCGGCTGCCAAGCCCCCATGGACGGGTTTACGGCGTCCCCGCACTCCGATACCGCCCCGCCAACCCACGGAATGCCAGCTTTTGCTGTTGCTGTTGCTGTTGCCGTTGCCTTGGCTTGAAGCCTCTGCGGGTGCAGGGCGCAGCCCTGCCGACCAACTCTCAATGCAGGAGCGCTGCCACCGCGGCGCGGAACCCGTCCTGGGCCTGCCCGGACTCCGGCGCATGATGCAGCTGCCGCACCGCGCGTCCCAGCCGTGCCGCCCCGACAAAACCACAACTGGCCTGCAACCGGTGCAGCTGGCTGCGCAGCTGGCGCTCGTCGTGCTGGTCCACCGCCTGCTCGACCGCGTCGCGTACCCCCGGCAACTCGGCCAGGAACAGCTCGCGCAGGGCGATCAGGTGGTTGCGCTGGCCATTGAGCGCGGCCAGTGCCGCGGTCTCGTCCCAATCCTGCACCTGCAGCTCGACCGCTGCCGGTGCCTGGGCAACGAAGATCCCCGCCGGGCTGTTCACCAGCGCGCGCCGCACCGCCTTCAGCAGCTGGTCACGGCCCAGCGGCTTGACCAGCGTGTCGCTGAAGCCGGCTTCGCGCAGGCGGGCATGAATGGAGGTGTCGCCGTCGGCGGTATGCGCCAACGCCGGGGTATCGGGATGCGAACGGCGCAGCTCGCGCAACAGTTGCGCGCCATTGCCGTCCGGCAGGTTGACGTCGATCAGCCACAGGTCATGTGCGCCGGGCTCGGCGCTGGCCAGGGCACTGGCCAGGGAATCTGCGGTGTCCACGTCCGCCGGTAACGTTTCCAACGCCGCTTTGAAAAAACCGCGGCTGATGATGTCGTCCTCGACAAGCAGGAAGCGGGGCCGGCTGGCCCGCGGGGTCATCTGCATCAGGGCTGCCTCCATGTCAGCTGGTGCAATCATCAAGCACGGCGGCGGCGGGCGCAAGCGGGTCCGGACCCTGCCGGTCAGGATCTGCGACAATACGCCCCCTTTTTTGCCCGCAGCCAGTCGCCACGTGGCCCGATCCCGCTCCCGCATCGACCGTACCCCGTTCCAGACCGAGATCCTCGACCTCAGCCATGATGGTCGCGGCGTCGCCCGCCGTGAAGGCGAGGGCGGCAAGGTCACCTTCGTCAGCGGCGCCCTGCCGGGCGAGGTGGTCATGGCGGAACAGACCGCCCGCAGCCGCCATTTCGACGAGGCGCGCACCATCGAGGTGCTGCAGGCCTCGCCGCAGCGCGTGGCCCCGAAGTGCCCGCACTTCGGCACCTGCGCCGGCTGTGTGCTGCAGCATCTGGACGAAGACCAGCAGATCGTCGCCAAGCAGCGCGTGCTGATGGACAACCTGGAACGCATCGGCCATGTGAAGCCGGGCGCCGTGCTGCCGCCGCTGGTGGGCGAGAGCTGGGGCTACCGTCGCAAGGGCCGCTTCTCGGTGCGCCGGGTCGAAAAGAAGGACAAGACCCTGGTGGGCTTCCGTGAACAGGATCCGCGCTTCGTCGCCGACCTCAGCCAGTGCCTGACCGTGATCCCCGAGATCGGCACCAAGGTCGAGGCGCTGTCCACCTTCATCGAATCGCTCGATGGCAAGCGTGACATCCCGCAGATCGAGTTCATCGCTGGCGACCAGGCCGTGGTGCTGACCGTGCGCCACCTGCAGCCGCTCAGCGATGCCGACCGTGCGGCCTGGGCCACCTTCGGCCAGCAGCATGGTTTCGTGATCTACCTGCAGTCTGGCGGCGTGGACACCGTGCAGCCGCTGGACGGGCAGGGCGTGCCGCTGTCGTTCCGTCTGGCGCCGTGGGACGTGGAACTGGCATTCCGCCCGCTGGACTTCATCCAGGTCAATGCCAAGCTCAACGAGAAGATGATCGCCCACGCCCTGGACCTGCTGGAACCGGGTGAGGACGAGCGCGTGCTGGACCTGTTCTGCGGCCTGGGCAACTTCACCCTGCCGCTGGCGCGCCGCGTGCGCGAAGTGGTCGGCGTGGAAGGCGACGCCGGCCTGGTCGCGCGTGCGCGTGAGAACGCCGAGCGCAATGGCCTGGCCAACGCGCAGTTCTTCAGTGCCGACCTGACCCAGGACCAGCGCAGCACCCCGTGGATGCGCCAGGGCTTCGACAAGCTGCTGCTGGACCCGCCGCGTTCGGGCGCGATCGAAGTGCTGCAGCAGCTGCCGCTGAAGCAGTTCAAGCGCATCGTCTATGTCAGCTGCCATCCGGGCTCGCTGGCGCGCGATGCCGGCTATCTGGTCAACGAGCAGGGCTTCACCCTGGTCAGTGCCGGCGCCATGGACATGTTCCCGCACACCGCACATGTGGAAAGCATCGCGGTGTTCGAGAAGCGCTGACAGGCTGTCATGCCCATCGCGCATAATGGCGCGATGGGCATCGAAATCGAACGCAAATTCCTGGTCAGCAGTGACGGCTGGCGCACCGCCGCGCACCGGGTGATCCCGATGGCGCAGGGCTACATCAACGACATGGGTGCGCTCGACCGCGGCACCCAGAACGCCTCGGTGCGGGTGCGCATCGAAGGCGATCACGCTGCGCTGAACCTGAAGTCGCGCACCATCGGCCACACCCGCCAGGAGTTCGACTACCCGATCCCGGTGGACGATGCGCGCGCATTGCTGGCGCTGTGTGTCGGCGGCCTGATCGACAAGCGCCGTCATCTGGTCGAACACGCCGGCCTGACCTGGGAAGTGGATGAATTCCTTGGCGACAACGCCGGTCTGGTGGTAGCCGAGGTCGAGCTGGACAGCGCTGACCAGATCATCGACCTGCCGGACTGGGTGGGCGCGGAAGTGACCGACGACGCCCGCTACTACAACGTCGCGCTCGCCAGCCACCCCTATTCACAGTGGTGAAACCCTGAGAAGGGGGACGGAGGGGATTAGCTCGTCTTTACCCCGCCTGTGCGGAAAGCGACTTAATCCCCTCCGTCCCCTTTATTCGGCGGGAGCGGGCCCCATGTGGCTGGGATGAGAATTGACATCTACTCTGACGTGGTCTGCCCCTGGTGCTGGATCGGCAAGCATCGTTTCCAGCAGGGCGTGCAGTTGCTGGGCGCCGATGCGCCTGAACTCGACGTCCATTGGCAGCCGTTCCAGCTGGATCCGGACGCGGACGCCACCCCGGTACCGCTGCGCGAGGCCTATGTGCGCAAGTTCGGCGGCACCGAACGTACCGAGCAGATCCTCAGCCAGACCCAGACCACCGCGCGGGCCGAGGGCCTGCCGATGGATTTCAACCAGGGCCAGGTGCGGGTGACCACGCTGCCGGCGCACCGGGTGCTGTGGCTGGCCGGGCAGCACGACGTGCAGGACGCGGTGAGCGAGGCGCTGTTCCGCGCCCACTTCGAGCAGGGCCAGAACCTGGCTGACCCGGCGGTGCTGATCAAGGCCGGCGTCGCTGGCGGTCTCGATGCGGGTGAGATCGCGCAGATGCTGGCCTCCGATCGCGGCCTGGCCGAGGTCGACGCCAAGCTGGCACAGGCCCATGCGCTGGGCATTTCCTCGGTGCCGACCTTCGTCATCGATGGGAAGTGGGCCATTTCCGGCGCGCAGCCGCCGGAGGCGTTCGCCAATGCGCTGCGCCAGATCGCCGCCGAGCAGGGGGCCCCGGCAGCTTCGGCTGACGGCGACGAGGCCTGCGGCCCGGACGGCTGCAAGGTCTGAGCCGGGCGGGGGCAGGGCCCCTGCGGGGATCCGACCCCGGGGTCAGACCCCACGCGTTCCTTGTGCCTTGACCACTGCGCCTGTCGGCCGGTTCTGCGACAATGCGGCACTGCGCCATGCGGGCGCGCGTTGTGGAGATCGACCATGCTGCTGATCGGCGTTGCCGGCACCGAACTGACCGCCCAGGAACGTGACTGGCTGCAGCACGATGCCGTGGCCGGAGTGGTGCTGTTCAAGCGCAACTTCGCCTCGCGCCAGCAGGTGACCGATCTGAGTTCGGCCATCCGCGCCGCCGCGCCGCGCCCGCAGCTGATCTGCGTGGACCAGGAAGGCGGCCGCGTGCAGCGTTTCCGCGAGGGTTACAGCGATCTGCCGCCGCTGCAGGACATCGGTGCGCTGTACGCCACCGACCCGCAGCAGGCCTTGGCACTGGCCGAACAGCACGCCTGGCTGATGGCCAGCGAGGTGCGCGCCAGCGGCCTGGACCTGAGCTTCGCCCCGGTGGTCGATCTCGGCCGCGGCAACCGCGCCATCGGCAACCGTGCCTTCAGTGAAGACCCGCAGGTGGTGGCCGCGTTCACCGCCGCCTATGTGCGCGGCATGCACGCGGTCGGCATGGCCGCCACGCTCAAGCATTTCCCCGGCCACGGCACCGTGCTCGAAGACACCCACGTCGATACCGCGATCGACCCGCGCGCGCTGGACGAACTGCGTGCGCAGGACCTGGTGCCGTTCCAGGCCGGCATCGCCGCCGGTGCCGATGCAGTGATGATGGCGCACGTGATCTACCCCCAGGTAGCGCCGGAACCGGCGGGCTATTCGCCGCGCTGGATCCAGGACATCCTGCGTGGCGAACTCGGCTTCCGTGGCGTGGTGTTCTCTGACGACATCGGCATGGCCGCCTCGCACCGCGCCGGCGGTGTTTCCGCGCGCGTGCACGCCCATCTGGACGCCGGCTGCGACGTGGTGCTGGTCTGCCACCCGGAGCTGGTCGATGAAGCCCTGCACGCGGTGCAGGGGCGCTCACTCAATACCGCTGCGCTGCTGGGCCTTCTCGGCCGCGGCGCGCTTGGCTGGGACGGCCTGCTGGCCGATGTCCGCCATGGCGACACTCAATCCCGTCTGCTTGAAACCCTTGGAAGAACCGTCTGATGCCCAACCTCACCATTTCCCAGGCCCTGGCCCAGGCTGACCTGCTGGTCGACCGTCCCACCATCGACAAGGCCATCGCCGGTATCGCCGACGCCATCGCGCGCGATTACAAGGGCGAGGTGCCGCTGTTCCTGTCGATCATGCACGGTGCGTTGCCCTTTGCCGGCCAGCTGGCGCTGGAACTGGGCGCACGCGGCCAGGACGTGCAGTTCGATTACCTGCACGCCACCCGCTACCGTGGCGAAACCACCGGCGGCGACCTGGTCTGGAAGCACAAGCCGGCCACTTCGCTGTTCGGCCGCCGCGTGCTGCTGGTCGATGACATCCTCGACGAGGGCTACACCCTGCAGGGCGTGCGCACCTGGTGCCTGGAGCAGGGCGCGACCGACGTGCGCATCGCCGCGATGACGGTGAAGAAGCACGACCGCGCGCTGCCGGACGTGACCGCCGACTATGCCGGCATCGAACTGCCGGACCGCTACGTGTTCGGCTTCGGCATGGACGTCAATGAAACCCTGCGCTGTGTGCCGGCCATCTACGCAATGAAGGAATAACGGCGCAGCCGCCCGCGGCGCGTCCTTTCCACCGCCGGCATCCTCGGGTGCCGGCGTTCGTCTTTTCATGGAGTGCTTCGAATGCAAGAAATTGCCCTGGCCGTGATCGGCGGTACCGGTGTCTACAACCTGGCCAAGCTCGACGACGTGCAGACCCACGAGGTCGATACGCGCTTTGGCCGCCCGTCCGGCCCGGTGCGCGTGGGCACGCTGCTGGGTCATCGCGTCGCCTTCCTGGCGCGCCATGGTGAAGGCCACTCGCTGCCGCCGCACAAGATCAACTACCGCGCCAACCTGGCCGCGCTGCAGCAGCTGGGCGCGCAGCGCGTGCTGGCACTGAACACGGTCGGCGGCATCACCGAACACTTTGGTCCGCGCGTGCTGGCCTGCCCGGACCAGATCATCGACTACACCTGGGGCCGCATCAGCACCATCTGTGAAGAAGAAGGCACCGACGTGGTCCACGTCGATTTCGGCCACCCCTACACGCCCATGCTGCGCAGCAAAATCCTGGCAGCGGCCAAAGTGACCGGTGTCACGGTCCGTGACGGTGGCTGCTACGGCGCAACGCAGGGCCCGCGCCTGGAAACCATCGCTGAAATCGCCCGCATGCGTCGTGACGGCTGCGACCTGGTGGGCATGACCGGCATGCCCGAAGCGGCGCTGGCACGGGAGCTGGGCCTGGATTACGCCTGCCTGGCGATCATTGCCAACTGGGCGGCGGGCTGCGGCGATGGCGAGGAGATTACGATGGCCGAAGTGCTGGCCAACGTGCAGGCGGCCAGCAACGGACTTCCGGAACTGGTGGGCGAATTGGCACGGGGGTGATTGTCTTCCCCGAGCAAGCTTTGCATACTCAGCTTGTGCGCGGGTTCAGCGTACACCACCCATTCATTGCATAAGGTCTCGCATCACCATGCCGAACGGTACCGTCAAGTGGTTCAACGACGCCAAGGGATTTGGCTTCATCTCGCCGGAGGATGGCAGCGCCGACGTGTTCGCGCACTTCTCCGCCATCAACTCCAAGGGCTTCCGCAGCCTGCAGGAAGGCCAGCGTGTCACCTATGACGTGACCCAGGGCCCGAAGGGCGCCCAGGCTTCGAACATCACGCCGGCCGAGTGATCCACTCGACAGTGCGTTGAAAACCCCGCTCCGGCGGGGTTTTTTTTGCGCGGCATGCCCGCGGCCCGTTCACGATCCACCCGCCTCGGGCACAATGCAGTCATGACGGAACGACTGCGCATCGCCGTGATCGGCTACGGCACCGCTGGACAGGCAGTGTCCATCCTGCTCACCCGTGATGGCCACGAGGTGGAGATCTTCGAACGCGTGCCCACGCCGGGGCCGGTGGGCGCCGGCTTCCTGCTGCAGCCCAGCGGCCTGCAGGTGCTGTGGCAGATGGGCCTGCTGGATGCGGTGCGCGCGTATGCCGCGCCGGTGCACCGCCTGTATGGCGACACGCCGTGCGAGCGCGCGGTGATGGACATGCGCTACGACGGCCTGGATGCGCGCCTGCATGGCCTGGGCATGCAGCGGGGCGCATTGTTCTCGCTGCTGGATCAGGCGCGCGCGGGCGCAGGCCATCTGCATGCGGGCGTCACCATCACGGCGGTGGACGCTGGGCAGGGCCGCCTGCGCGACAGTGAAGGCCGCATGCACGGCCCGTTCGATCTGGTGGTGGCCGCCGATGGCGCGGCTTCTACGCTGCGTGGCACGATCGCCGGTGGTGCCGGGCTGGATCGCGTGTATCCGTGGGGAGCGCTGTGGTGCCTGTTGCCGGCCGAAGACTGGCCGCACGTGCAGGAGCTGCGGCAGCGCTACGTGGCCGCGCGCAAGATGATTGGCCTGCTGCCGGTTGGTACGCGCCCGGGCGATGACACGCCGCGCCTGAGCTTCTTCTGGAGCCTGCCACGTGCTGATTTCGAGCGCTGGCAGGCCGATGGCATGACGCCTTGGCTGGACGAGCTGCATGCACTGTGGCCGCAGGCCAGCGCGCGCTTCACCCACTTGCGCGATGCCGGCCAGCTGGCGCGCGCGGTCTATCGCGATGCAGTGATGACGCGTTGGCACCAGGGCCGCATGGTGCTGGCAGGCGATGCCGCGCACGCGATGAGCCCGCAACTGGGGCAGGGCGTGAACATGGCACTGCTCGATGCGTTGGCATTGCGCGATGCCGTTCGCACGCATGGCGGTGGTGCCGAAGCGTTGCAGGCGTATCAGGCGCAACGCAGGGCACACGTTGCGGTCTACCAGCGCTGGAGCCGTTGGTTGACGCCGCTGTTCCAGTCCGACCGCGACGCTTGGGCGAAGGCGCGCGATGTGCTGCTGGGCCCGATGGGGCGCCTGCCCGGAGGCCGTGGCCACATGCTGCGTGTGCTCAGTGGCACGCAGCATGGCTGGTTCGGTGCGCTCGCATTGCAACCGGCCTTTGTCGACGCAATGGCGATGGTGGCGACGCCTCGCATCAGCGCGATCACCGCCAGTGCGTGAAGCATGCCGTCACGTGAATTAACGGTTGCCTCACCGCAGGTGTGCGAGAAGTAGGTTGCACGCGATCGCGCGTCGCCCGTTTTCCTTTCCGTGATCAACATCGCGCGTGGCCCGGGCTGCGCTGCCGTTGCGGCCTGTTGCGGCCCGGACGTGCCGCCTGATGTTGAAGAGGAGGATGCCATGTTGTTCGCGGTCCAGGAGCTGGAATCGGAAATCTGCAAGCTGCGCGGCCTGCTGCAGATGCTGCACGAGGACCAGCCCGACGTACTGGAAGACGTGTTCGAGTTCCACGTTGGCAGCCTGATCAGCCATGCGTCACCGGAACACCACGCACGCATCCGCACCTGCGCGCAGGAGATGCTGGCGACGGTCCAGTCCCTGCCGCGCCGGCGCGAGGATGACACGCCCGATTTCCAGCTGATGCCGCAGCTGGACATCCGCCCGGCCTGAGTCAGGCGACCGGCAGTTCCACCAAGCCGCTTTCCACGCAGGCGACCATCTGTTCGCCGCGAGCGGGCACAGGCACGATTCCGGCAGTGAATGCGGAGAACGCCGGCAGGATCGTCGTCCGGTCACGCAACCAGAATGCGGGGAAGCGCCTTCGCAAGGGCGCCAGAGCGATCTGCGGATGCAGATGTCCTGCGATCACGTGCAACGCTGCATCGGGCGCCGGCTCATGGCGAAGCAGGAACGGTGGCAGCTGTACGTCATCGTGGATCTGAACCTGCAGCTGTGCATGCGGCAGCTGCCGGTCGTGGTTGCCGCGAATGACGTGTACGTCCAGCGATGCGTTGCGTTCGCGCCATCCCAGCCACTGCTGGTACCACGCGGCGCGATGCGCCGGTCCATGCAGGATGTCGCCCAGGATCCACAGTTCGCGGCAGGCATGCAGGTCCAGAAGCCGCTGCAGGCGTTGCAGGTCTTCGCCGGTGCCGCCGCTGGGCAGCGCGATGCCGGCACGTCGGAATACATCGGCCTTGCCAAGGTGCAGGTCTGCGATCAGCAGTGCCTGCCGCGCGGGCCAGTACAGCGCACGCGCGCCCAGCAGAACCACGGACTCTCCGGCAAGCCGCAGCGGCAGTTCATCGGCCATGGCGGCGCTCCAGCTGCTGCGCCGCGCGTTGTACGCGTGTACGCCAGTCTTCGTTGCTGAACTGGCCGCGCAGGCGTTCGGCCCACAGTGGAAAGCCCAGTGGCGTGAGTGAGGAAGGGCGCTGCACCGACAACCGTTGCGTGCCGATGCGCTCCAGTACCTGCTGCAGGCCCGGCAGGTCGAGGCTGTCGTACAGCACTTCACGTTCCGCCAGCGCCAGCAGCAGGTGATCCGGATCGTGTTCGCGCAGCACGTCGTACAGCAGGCCTGCGGACGCCTGCAGCTGGCGCAGTGACCGTGGCATGCCTCCGGGCAGGCTGGGTACCAGCAGGCCCGCCACGCGCGCGATGCCACGGAACTGGCGTCGCGCCAGCTCGCCCAGGTTCACCGCCGCGCGCAGATCATCCAGCAACTGGTCGTTGCTGAACAACGCGCGCCATTGCGCCGCATCCAGATCGATGGTCTGCGCCGGTGCCAGCACCAGGCCGTGATCGTTCACCGCATAGCCGATGCTGTTGCGTTGCTGGCGGGTGCAGCGCAGCGCCAACAGTGCCGCCAACGCTTCGTGCACGTGGCGGCCGGCAAAGGGATAGACGAACAGGAACTGGCCGTCGCGGCGCCTCACGTCTTCCAGCAGCAGATGATCCGCACCGGGGCGTGCCGACAGGCGTGCCTGCAGTGCCAGCAGGGGCGCCAGCCAGCGTGATTCCGCGCTGTCATCGCGACCGGAAAGTACCGTTTCCAGTTCGCGGCCGAGCGCCATCGACAACGGCAGCTGGCCCCCTTGCCAGCGCGGCACCACACCGTCACCGCGCCCGCGTGCCAGACGCACGAACGCAGTCATGTCGCGCAGCTGCACCAGTTCCAGCAGGCGCCCTGCGAACTGGAAGCGGTCGCCGCGACGCAGGTGGCTGGCGAACTGTTCTTCCACTGCGCCCAGGCCGCCCCCACGCAGGAACTGCACGCGCACGCTGCCATCGCTGCTGATGGTTCCGATCGACAACCGGTGCCGCAGCGCCTGCCGACGGTCGTGCATGCGGTAGCAGCCATCGGCGTCACGCACGACTTTGTGGAAATCGGGGTACTGGGCCAGGGCCTGGCCGCCTTGCACGATGAACGTCAGCACGGCCTGCCATGAGGCATCGCCGAGCGACGCGAAGGCATGCGTACGCCGCACCTGCGCCAGCAGCACGTCACCGTCGAAGCCGCCGGCCAGTGCGCGGCTGACCGCATGTTGGGCCAGTACATCCAGCGACAGCGTCGGCGGCCTGCGTGCTTCGACCACGCCTTCGGCCAGTGCACGGCGCACGGCGGCGTACTCGGCCAGCTCCAGCGCATGGCTGGGGATGCACAGGATGGCACCGCGGGCGCCGGGTCGGTGGCGCGCACGCCCGGCACGCTGGCGCAGCCGGGCAACGCCCTTCGGGCTACCCAGCTGCAGCACCTGGTCGACCTCCGGGAAGTCGACGCCCAGGTCGAGGCTGGACGTGGCGACGACGCAACGCAGCGTGCCCGCGCGCAGGCCGTCCTCCACCTGTTGGCGCAGTGCCGGGTCCAGCGAGCCGTGATGCAGTGCCAGCGTATCGGGGTCTTCCGGCCAGACCGCCGCCAATGCCTGGTGCCACAGTTCGGCCTGCGCCCGGGTATTGGTGAAAAGCAGGCTGCTGCGCGCCTGCATCAGCGCATCCAGCACGCGCGACAGCTGTGCCAGCCCCAGGTGCCCGGCCCACGGAAAACGTTCGCCGGGTTCCGGCAGCAGGCTGCGCACGCTGATCGCGCGCGGGCGAACGCCCTGCACGATCGGTGCATCCGGCTGGTCAGGCAGCAGCACGTCGCGGGCCTGGGGCAGATTGCCCAGCGTGGCCGACAGGCCCCACAGCTGCAACGAAGGGGCGGCTTCGCGCAGCACGGCCAGGTTCAACTGCAGCAGCACCCCACGCTTGTTGCCCAGCAGTTCGTGCCATTCGTCCACCACTACACAGCGGAGCTGGCGCATGCGGGGCAGCGTATCGGGATAGCTCAGCAGCAGCGCCAGCGATTCCGGCGTGGTCACCAGCACGTCGACGCGGCCCTCGCGTGCCTGTCGTCGCTCGCGGCTGCTGGCATCACCGCTGCGCAGGCCGACCCGCCAGCCCAGCCCCAGTCCATCGACTACCGTCTGCAGCGCGCGCGCGGTGTCGCTGGCCAGTGCGCGCAGGGGCGTCACCCACAGCACCTGCAGTGGCCGCACTGCACTGGCGCGGCGGAGTGGCGGTGGCGGATCGATCATCGCCTGCAGCAGCGGCCCACCGAACATCGCCAGTGTCTTGCCGCTGCCCGTAGGCGTATGCAGCAAGCCGGATTCGCCAGCGAGATAGTGACGCCACATCGCGCGCTGGAACGGCAGCGAACGCCAGCCGCGACCGGCGAACCAGTCTTCCAGCCGGCGCAGCGCCTGGCTGCGCGTCATCGCGCCAGGGCCTGCAGGGCGGCGAGCTGGTCGGCTTCGCTGGCCGGCTTGTCGTGGCGCCAGCGCAGGATGCGTGGAAAGCGCACGGCGATGCCCGACTTGTGCCGTGAGCTGCGGTTGACCGCCTCGAAGCCCAGCTCAAACACCTGCTCGGCACGCACGCTGCGCACCGGGCCGAAGCGCTCGCGGGTATTGGCGCGGATCCAGCGGTCGAGCGCGAGGATCTCCTTGTCATCCAGGCCCGAGTAGGCCTTGGCGACCGGCACCAGCGTGTCGCCGTCCCAGACCCCGAAGGTGTAGTCGGTGTACAGCGTGCTGCGCCGCCCATGGCCGGCCTGGGCGTACAGCAGCACCGCATCGAGGGTGAGCGGATCGACCTTCCATTTCCACCAGTCGCCGCGGCGGCGTCCGCTCTGGTAGGAGGACGTGCGCCGTTTCAGCATCAACCCCTCCACGCCGCGTTCGCGTGCAACATCGCGCATCGCGGCGGCCTGCGGCCAGTCGTCTGCTGCGACGTCGGGCGAAAGCTGGATCCGCGCATCATCCAGCGCGCCGATGACCTCGGCCAACTGTGCACGCCGTTGCTGCAGCGGCAGCCCGCGCAGATCCTCGCTGTTGCGTTCCAGCAGATCGTACGCCAGTACGCGCACCGGCGTATTGCGCAACGTCGCCGCGCCCGGCTTGCGGCGCTGGATGCGGGTCTGCAGTGCAGTGAACGCGCGCGGCAGGTTGCCGGCTTCGTCCCACGCCAGCAGCTCACCGTCCAGCACGCAGCCCTCCGGCAGCGCCAGCGCTGCGTGCTCGATCTCGGGAAAGCGGCCATCCAGTCGTTCCTCGCCGCGCGACCACAGCGCCACCTCGCCACGGCGGCGCAGCAGCTGCAGGCGGATGCCGTCCCATTTCCACTCCAGCAGCCAGTCGTCGATGGGCCCGAGGCGCTCGGCCGGCTCGCCTTCGATCGGCGAGGCGAGGAAGAACGGGTAGGGCTGCTGCCGGTCCGATGGCAGCTCGTCCGGCGACAACAGCTGGGACAGCACGCCCGGCGAGGGCACCCACTCGCCGAGCATGCGCTGGGCAATGCGTGCGATGTCCAGGCCGGACCATTCGGCCAGTGCCTGCTGTACCAGGCGTTGCGAGACACCCACCCGCAGGGCGCCTGTCAGCAGCTTGTTGAACACCAGGCGTTCGCTGGCCGGCAATTGTCGCCACCCCGCGAGCACGGCGGCCCGGCGTTCCTCCTCGGGCCGGTTGGCGACGGCCAGCAGGTGCTGTTCGATCCAGTCGGCCAACGGGCGGTCGGGGGCAACCTGCGCCGGATCATCCAGCAGCAGGGTCAACGTTTCGGCCAGGTCGCCCACCTGCGCATAGCTGTCCTCCACCAGCCATGGCGGCAGGCCCGATTCCTCGCTCACCCACGCGCGCAGTTCGCCGCTGGCGGCGATCTTCCGGCGTGCGCCGCCCACCTTGCCGCCGCTGAGCAGGTACAGCGCCCAGGCCGCGTCATGCGCGCGAGCCTGGCGGAAGTAGTCGACCAGCGCCGCACGCTTGTCCAGCGTGGCGGTGCTGCGGTCCAGACGCTGGTAGAGCGCGGCGAAGCTCTTCATTCCTCGCTCCCGAAATCGGTGCGGAAGGCTTCAGCCGCCACGCCGCGCTCGCGCAGGAACGGGATCAACGCATCGGTATTGCCATGGGTGGCGATGACCCGCCGTGCGCCGGTCTGCTCAATGGTCTGCAGCAGCGCGGGCCAATCAGCGTGATCGGAAATGACGAAGCCACGGTCGACGTTGCGTCGCCGCCGATTGCCGCGCAGCTGCATCCAGCCCGAGGCGAAGCCGAGCTGATGGCGGCCGAAGCGGCGCATCCAGGGCGTGCCGGCCGCCGAAGGAGGGGCGAGGATCAGCTGGCCTGCGGCATCGGGTTGGCGCCCCTGCTCGGCAACGGTGAGCGTTTCCAGCATCGGAATGCTGGCCTGCCGGTACACCGCCACGCCGTTGGCGATGGCGCCATGCAGCCAGGCTGGGCGGTCGTCCAGTGGCAACAGCTCGCCCAGCACCCGCTGCGCCTTGCCGAGTGCATAGCACAGCAGGATCGCCGCTTCGCCACGTTGCTCGCATTCGCGGCGCCACGCCACGATTTCCGCAGCCACCGCAGGCGTGTCCGGCCAGCGGTAGATCGGCAGGGCGAACGTCGCTTCGGTGATGAACGTGTCGCAGGGCACCACTTCGAAGGGTGTGCAGGTCGGGTCCGGTTGGCGCTTGTAGTCGCCGGATGCCACCCAGACCTGTCCGCCATCGTCGATGCGCACCTGCGACGAGCCGAGCACATGACCGGCAGGATGCAGCGATACCTGCACCCGTCCCAGCCGGAAGGGCACGCCCTCGGCATGCACCTGCACCGGCACATCGCCCAGCCGCCAGCGCAGGATGGGCAGGCTGCCTTCGCTGCAGTGGTACTCGCCCATGCCCGGGCGCGCGTGGTCGCCGTGGCCATGGGTGATGACCGCGCGCGGAACAGGGCGCCACGGATCGATATGGAAATCGCCAGCTGCGCAGTACAGCCCTTCCGGGCGCAGCACCACCAGATCATCATTGCCTGCCATGCGGCCACTGTGGCGTGCGCCTCGTGCACGGGGTGAGAACCGGCCTGAACACGGGCTTGGCGGGGCATGCGGCACAATCGGACCGCATACCTCTTGCCGCCAGGATGGACCGGATGAGTGGACCCAGCTTCAGCAGCAGCGCGCCGTTTGAAACCCACGTGGTGCTGAACCAGCCGCCACCGTTCGCGGGCCGCCAGCTGTGGACCGACGACGTGGCGTTGATGGAGGCGGTGCAGCGCGAGGGGGCCGGAGCCTTTGCGCCACGCCTGGCCGTGTACGGGGCCCTGGCCGGCGACGAGTTGTACCGGCTCGGCTTCGACGCCAACCGTGATCGCCCGCGGCTGCGCACGCACGATGCGCAGGGCCATCGCATCGACACGGTGGAGTTCCACCCTGCGTACCACCAGCTGATGGGCGCCGCGAAGCAGCATGGCGTGGCGGGATTGTCCTGGCACGAGCCGCAGCCTGGCGCGCACGTGGCGCGTGCGGCACTGAGCTATCTGCATCACCAGGCCGAAGCCGGCACCAGTTGCCCCTTGACCATGACCCATGCGGCAGTGGCGGTGCTGCAGTCGCAGCCGCACCTGGCCGAATGGGCGCGCAAGGCGGCCGCGCCGGTCTACGACCCACGCGATGTGCCGGCAACCGACAAGACCGGCATCACCCTGGGCATGGGCATGACCGAGAAGCAGGGCGGTTCGGACGTGCGCGCCAACAGCACGCGCGCCGAACCGATCGATGGCGAGCGCTATCGCCTGGTGGGCCACAAGTGGTTCTTTTCCGCGCCGATGTGCGATGGCTTCCTGGTGCTGGCGCAGGCACCCGGCGGACTGACCTGCCTGCTGATGCCGCGCCGGCTGGCCGATGGCGACCGCAATGCGTTCCGGCTGATGCGGCTGAAGGACAAGCTGGGCGATTGGGCCAATGCGTCCAGCGAGGTCGAGTTCTGTGGCGCGCAGGCCTGGCGCGTGGGCGAGGAGGGACGCGGCGTGGCCACCATCATCGGCATGGTGATGATGACCCGCCTGGACTGCATGCTCGGTGCGGCGGCGGAGATGCGCATGGCGCTGGCGCAGGCGTTGCACCATGCGCGCCACCGGCGCACGTTCGGCAAGCTGCTGGTGGAGCATGCGCTGATGGCCAACGTACTGGCTGATCTGGCGCTGGAGTCGGAAGCGGCCACGGTGCTGGCCATGCGCATCGCGCGTGCGGTGGACCGTGCCGGCATGGATGCCAACGAAGCCGCGTTGGCACGATTGGGGACGGCACTGGGCAAGTACTGGCTGTGCAAGCGCGCGCCGGCGTTCGTCAACGAAGCGCAGGAATGCCTGGGTGGCGCAGGCTATGTGGAGGAGTCGATGCTGCCGCGGCTGTACCGCCAGGCGCCATTGAATTCGATCTGGGAGGGCAGCGGCAACATCCAGTGCCTGGACGTTCTGCGCGCGCTGGCGCGTGAGCCGGAGGCGATGGCGGCGCTGCGCGGTGAGTTGGCGGCGGTGGCCGATCGCGATGCGCGCTATGCAGCGGCATTGCAGCGCTGGGCAGCGGCGCCACCGCCGGAGGAGGCGCAGGCGCGGCAGTTCTGCGAGCGCACTGCGCTGCTGCTGCAGGCGGCACTGCTGCTGCATGCGCGCAGTCCGATGGCGGAGGCGTTCGTGCGCAGCCGGCTGGACGGTGAACATGGGCTGGCATTCGGGACGTTGCCGGCCGGGTTGGATCTGTCGGCGATGCTGGTGCGTGCGCTGCCGTAGGGAATGGCCAACGGCGGAGCCCCTCGTGATGGGCGCTGATATCGGCGGTGGCCGCGCGAGTGGGTTGCGCAGGGGGCGCCGTGAACCCGTCCTTGGGAGCTTGGCCGCGGCATCCACGCCGCGGACACCCCTGCGCAACCCACCCGCGTGGCCTTGGACGGTTTCCGTGCCGTCCACCACGGAGTCAACAGGAAAAGCGGAGAGCGAAAGCGAAAAGCCGCGGCAGTGCCGCGGCTTTTCCTGTAGCGCCGAGCCGATGCTCGGCTGGCTGGTAGCGCCGGGTCATACCCGGCGAACGCGGAGACCTCAGTGCTTGGCTTCTTCCTTGGCGGCATTGGCCTTGGCGTCATTGGCGACATCACGTGCCTTGTCGGCGACCTTCTGCGCAGCGTTGGCGGTGGCGTCGCTGGCGTGTGCGGCGGCGTCGGTTGCAGCGTCCTTGGCCTTGTCGGCGGCGTTGGCAGTGGCGTCGGCGGCCTTGTCCAGCGCCTGCTGGGTATCGGCGGCGGCCTGTTCGGAAGCGGCGGCGGTCTTGTCGGCGGCTTCACGGGTGGCAGCGGCGGCCTTGTCGACGGCATCGCGGGCGGCAGCACCGGCACTGTCAGCGGCCTGCTGCGCGTCCTGCTTGGCCTGTTCGGCTTCCGGGCCCTTGCAGGCGGCCAGGGCCAGCAGCAGGGAGGCGGCCAGCAGGGTGGTGGTGATCGGACGAATCTTCATGGCGGTCTCCGGTGCTGCAATGGATGGGGACGCCAGCCTATTCATGCCATTGTGAAGACCGGGCAAAGAAAAAGCCGCTGGCGAACCAGCGGCTTTTCCAGAACAGCGTGAAGAAAGAAGTTATTACTTCTTGGCTTCTTCAGCAGCGTCCTTGGCCTTCTCGGCGGTGCCTTCAGCAGCCTTGGCAGCGTCAGCAGCGGCGCCGGCAGCAGCGTCGGTGGCAGCACCGGCGGTCTGGGCAGCGGCGTCGGTGGCAGCGTCAGCAGCGGTGGCGGCGGTGTCAGCGGCCTGCTGGGCAGCGTCGGCGGTCTGGGCGCCGGCAGCGGCGGCCTGGTCGGCAGCAGCCTGGGCTTCGGTGGCGGCTTCGTTGGCCGAAGCAGCGGCGTCCTGGGCAGCTTCCTGCTTCGAGCAGGCGGCCAGGGCCAGAGCCAGGGACATCGCGACCAGCAGCTTGTTGATGCTCATTGTGTGAATCCTCGTCGTTAGATTAGGCAACGCGCAACTGCGCGCCGGCAACATGATGACAAGCCAAGATTGGGTGTCAAGCGATCCCGCATTCATTTTTGCGAAATCATCGTTAAATCTTTTTAAATCAACTCGATGGCAATTGCAGTTGCTTCGCCGCCGCCGATGCAGAGGGTGGCAATGCCGCGCTTGCCACCGCGCGTGCGCAGGGCATTGACCAGGGTCACCACCAGCCGTGCACCGGATGCACCGATCGGATGACCCAGCGCGCAGGCGCCACCATTCACGTTGAGCTTGTCGTGCGGGATGCCCAGTTCGCGCATCGGTGCCATCGCGACCACGGCAAAGGCTTCGTTGATTTCGAACAGGTCGACCTGGTCGAGCGACCAGCCGGTCTTGGCCAGCAGCGTGTGCAGCGCGCCGATCGGGGCGGTGGTGAACCATTCCGGTTCCTGCGAATGGGTGGCATGGCCAACGATGCGCGCCAGCGGGGTGATGCCACGCGCGGCCGCATCTTCCTCGGTCAGCAGGACCACCGCGGCGGCGCCGTCGGAAATGCTGGAAGAGCTGGCTGCGGTCACGCTGCCGTCCTTCTTGAAGGCCGGACGCAGGGTCGGGATCTTGGCGATGTCGGAACGGCCCGGCTGCTCGTCGGTGGCGACCTCGACCTCGCCCTTGCGGGTGGCGACCTTCACCGCAACGATCTCGTCGGCGAACGCACCGTTGGCCTGCGCCGCCTGCGCGCGCCTGACCGACTCGATGGCGTAGGCGTCCTGCTCTTCGCGGCTGAACTTGTACTTGTCCACCGCGCACTCGGCGAATTCGCCCATGGCCTTGCCGTCATAGGCATTGACCAGGCCATCGTGGGCCATGTGGTCGACCGCCTGGAAGTTGCCGAAGCGGTTGCCGGTGCGCGAATTGGGCAGCATGTGCGGGGCGTTGGACATCGATTCCATGCCGCCGGCGACCACGACCCTGGCCGAACCGGCCTTGATCAGGTCATGCCCGAGCATGATGGTCTTCATGCCCGAGCCGCACACCTTGTTCAGCGTGGTGGCACCGGTCGACAGCGGAATGCCGGCGGCGATCGCGGCCTGGCGGGCGGGCGCCTGGCCGAGGTTGGCCGGCAGCACGCAGCCCATCAGGACTTCGGAAACGTCGCTGGCCGGCACACCCGATTGTTTCAGGGCGGCGGCGATGGCGGCCGCGCCGAGGGTGGGGGTGGGCACGCCGTTGAACTGGCCGAGGAAGGAGCCGATGGCGGTGCGCTTGGCGGCGGCGATGACGATGTTGGACATGGCAATCTCGTTGATGCGTAAGCAATGTTCGGAAAGGAGACCGGGGGCCGTTGGATACGTCCCGGTTTCCCGGCAGACTGCGTGGGGGTCGGCCCCAGTATAGAGGGTCGCGAAGGGCCGCCGCTGGGCGCGGCCGCACACCTGCCAGGCCGATGGCAGGACAACGTTCATGGGAAGGAATCGATGGAACGCATGATGAAGGTGAGGTCCGGGCTGGCAACGGCGCTGGCGGTGGCACTGACGGCCTGTGGCGGCGGCGGGGGCGGCAGCAACATCCGTGTCGACCCGCCACCGACCACGCCGCCCACCCCGCCTCCGCCGACGACACCACCGCCGGCCAAGCCGCAGGAGCCGGCCTTCGATGCGCATCTTTCAGTCACCAACGCGCGTGCTGCTCAGGCGGCCGGCCTGACCGGGCAGGGCGTGCGCATCGGCATCGTCGATTCGGGCGTGCAGCGCAACGCGGTGGCGCTGAATGGACGGGTGCTCGCGAACCTGAACTACATCGATCCCGCCAGGAACAATCTGGCGGTCGACGACGTGGTCGGTCATGGCACCGCCGTGGCCAGCCTCGCCGCCGGTGCGGCGGTGGGATCGTGGCCGGGCGGCATCGCGCCGGGTGCGCAGATCGTCTCGGCGCGGATCATTTCCGACAAACCGCCGAGCGATGACGGCAGTGGCCAGGGCAATGCCTTCAGTGGGCCGCTGGGCGTGGCCCAGGTTCACCAGGACCTGATCAACTACAACGTGAAGGTGATGAACAATTCGTGGGGCGGCCTGTACTGGACCGACCTGCCGACCACCGCGCAGGTGGCCGCCGAATACCGGCCGTTCGTGATCAACCACGGTGGCCTGGTTGTCTTCGCTGCCGGCAACGATGGCCGCAGCGAGCCGAGCAGCCTGGCCGCGCTGCCCAGCCAGAAGGGCGTGGCCGGCACGCTGCCGGCGGCTGATCTGGAACGCGGTTGGCTGGTGGCCACGGCGGTGGATCCGTATACGCCGGGCGCATTGGCCAGCTATGCCAATGCCTGCGGCCAGGCGGCACGCTACTGCCTGGCAGCACCGGGCAGCGCGGTTTACCCGGATGCCAACGGTGGCAGCTACTACTGGAACTACGGCACCTCGTTCGCCGCGCCGCTGGTCTCCGGTGCGGCGGCGCTGGTCTGGCAACGTTTCCCCTACTTCAACAACGATCTGGTGCGGCAGACCCTGCTGGGCACCGCCAAGGACATCGGTGCGCCCGGGGTGGATCCGGTGTTCGGCTACGGCCTGCTCGACATCGGCCGCGCGATCAACGGACCCGGCCGCTTCGACTGGGGCGATGTGGTTGCCAACGTCGATGCCGGCTCGACCAACTCGATGTGGAGCAACGACATCACCGGCAACGGTGGCCTGGTCAAGCAGGGCGGGGGCAAGCTGGTACTGGCCGGCAACAACAGCTATTCCGGCGCCACCCGCATCGAGCGCGGCATCCTGTCGCTGCAGAACGGCGGCGTCATCCGCTCCAACGTGACGATCCTGCCCCAGGCCGACCCGGACTCCACCGGCCTGCAGTTCAATGGAGGCACGCCACGGGTGATCGGCAACGTGATCAACGGCAGCAGCGTGTTCCTCACCACCGGCAACACCACCGGCACCATCGAGGGCAACTACACCCAGCAAGCCGGTGCACAGCTGATGATCGCGCTCGGTGCCAACGCGCTGCAGGTCACCGGCAACGCCACGATCGACGGTGGCGTGCGCGTACACGGCTTTGTGTCCGGCTACGTCCCGCAGAACGGCACGCGCCAGGACCTCATCCACGCCGCGGGGGGCCTGAACGGCACCTTCAGCACCCCGGCCAGCGCGACCGGTCTGCAGGGGCTGTCCCTGCTTCAGAGCAGCTATGGCTACGACAGCAACAACGCCTGGTTGAACGTGACCCAGGTCAGCGTCACCGCCGCGGCCAGTGGACTGGGCGCATCTGCGCAGGCGGCGGCGCAGCGTCTGGAAGGCGCATTCGCGGTGCTCGACGGCAACCCCCGCCTGCAGGGATCGCCCTTCGGTACGGCGGCCGGCGCGCTGCAGTGGGCCGGCGGGGGCCAGCAGGGCCTGGCGGACAGTCTGCAGAGCCTGTCCGGACAGGCGCATGCGCGTGCCGAGGCCGCCACGTTCGACAGCATCGACATGTCGCGGCGTGCGATTGCCGAGCGCTTCGATCGCGTACAGGCCACGCCACGGCTGCGCGGCAGCTGGCGGGAGGCGCTGGGCGAAGCCGGGCAGGGCAGCTTCGCCGGCAACAGCGCCGACAGCCGTGGCTGGATGGCCGGCCAGGACCTGCCATTGGGCAGCAACGGCCTGATGGGCGTGGCCTTCGGCGAGACCCGCAGCAATGGAGGCAGCAGCTTCGGTGGTGATCGCGGGCGTGATCGCCAGGCACAGGCGCAGCTGTACGCCGGATGGAGCCTGGGGCGTGGCTATGCGCTGGCCCAGCTCGGCAGTGGCCAGTTCACCCGCGCGCTGGATCGCCAGCTGCTGCTGGGCGCAGGCGCGTACGGCGTTTCTTCGCGCTATGGCGGTCGTTTCAGCAGTGCCAGCGTCGAAGGCGGATATCGCCTGGGCCGCGCCGGCGCTTCATTGACCCCCTACCTGGGCGCCAGCACCACGCGTGTCGATACCGATGCCTTCAATGAACTGGGCGGTTTCGGCTTCGGCCTGCGGGGGGATGCCACCGGCGTGCAGCGCAGCCAGATGCTGGCCGGCATCCGGGGGGAGCGTGGCTGGGGGCGTTGGACACTGCGTGGACATGCCGAGTGGCAGCAGCGGCTGGACGGCGGTGACGCCGATTGGCAGGCCAGCTTTGTCGGCGTGGATGCCTGGGCGCCACTCGCAGGCTGGAATGCGCCGCGCGGCAGTGCGTTGATCGGCGTGGCGCTGGAATCGTGGTGGGGCCGCAATGGCCGCCTGAGCGTCGGCTTCGACCAGCGCGTCGGTGGCGAGGGTGCGCGGCAGGCCGCGTTGCGCTACAGCACCGGGTTCTGAGCCATCGGTCGCGCCGGGAAGACTCCCGGCGCGACATCTGCAGGCTCAGCCGCCGCGCAGGTTGCCCAGGCGCGGCGTGCTGCGGCCCAGCGGCATCTTCAGCTTGCCGATCGACAGGATGCGGCTTTCGGCGATGCGGTCGGCTGCGCGCTGCGGCGCGATGTTCTCGCGCTGCGACAGTTCGAAGATGCGGGTAAGGTTGTGGTAGATGCTGCGGATCAGGCGCATCGCGCGTTCGCGGTTGTAGCCGTCGATCTCCAGCGACACGTTCATCACGCCGCCGGCGTTGACCGCGTAGTCCGGCGCGTAGAGGATGCCGCGCGCGTGCAGTTCGTCGCCGATCTCCAGGCTCGACAGCTGGTTGTTGGCGGTGCCGCAGATGATCTTCGCCTTGATCCGCGGCAGGGTATCGGCGTTGATCGCGCCTTCCAGCGCGCACGGCGCGAACACGTCGGCGTTCACTTCGTGGATCTCGTCCGGCTTGACCGCTTCGGCGCCGAAATCGCTGACCGCGCGATCCACCAGCGCACTGTCCAGATCGGTGACGTACAGCTTGGCGCCGCGGTCACGCAGCAGCTTCACCAGTTCCATGCCGATATGGCCCAGGCCCTGCACCGCGATGCTGGTCTTGCCCACTTCCTCGTGGCCGAACTTGAAGCGCATCGATGCCATCAGTGCCTGCAGTGCACCGTAGGCCGTGAAAGGCGCCGGGTCGCCGGAGCCGCCATGGACCTGATGCACGCCGGTCACGAACTGGCTCTCCAGGTAGATGTTTTCCATGTCGTTGACGTCGGTGCCGACGTCCTCGGCGGTGATGTAGCGCCCGCCCAGCGAATCGACATAGCGGCCGAAGGCGCGGAACAGCACCTCGGTCTTGTCCACCTTCGGGTCGCCGATGATGACCGCCTTGCCGCCACCCACGTTGAGGCCGGCCAGCGCATTCTTGTAGGTCATCGTCCGGCTCAGCCGCAGCACGTCGGCCAGCGCCTCGTCGGTACTGGCGTAGGGGCGCATGCGCACGCCGCCCAGGGCCGGGCCCAGGGTGGTGTTGTGGATGGCGATGATCGCCTTCAGGCCGGCATCGTGGTTGTGGCAGAACACCACTTGTTCGTGGCCGGTGGTGGCGAGGGTTTCGAATAGCATGGCGTCTCCGATGGCGCGAACAGCGGCGAACTGCAGCGAACGGCCAGTGAACGGTAGGGTCCCAAAACAAAAAAAGCGACGTCGTCGGTGCAGGGGGACGGGTCGCGCGGCGCCATTCTAGTCCATTCGCCCGGTCGCTGCCGTCGACATCGGCGACCGTCCGGTTAAAGAAGATGAAAGTGCGGCCGATGCTGCGACGACGGCGGGTGGCCGGATTCGCGTGAAGAGGCAGGCGGTCAGTGACGGCAAGGGCACCACAACAACAGAGCGGGCGGCGATGACGCCGGCCTGGTGGCGATCGCTGCGTGGCTGGCTGGCGCGCCTGACCGGGGCGGCTCCGTCACGCCTGGCGGCGGTTTCGCGACAGGCGGTGGCCGCCGCCGCGGCCAGCCTGCAGGGGGAGGCGCTGCCCGCGGGCGAGATCGCGGCCCACCTGCAGCGCGGCCTGCATGCGCTGGCCCTGTACCCGCGTTTGGCCGACGGGCCGGCAGCGGCCGAGGTATCAGCGCTGGGCGAGGCGGTGGCGCGCGCGCTGCAGGACCGCGACTGGGCGGCCCGGCAGCTGCCGCGCCGCCCGCAGCTGCTGCCGCAGCTGATCCAGACGGTGAACGACGATGCGGCTTCGGCGCGGGTGATGGCGGCGATCATCGGCCAGGACCCGGTGCTGACCGGCAACCTGCTGCGCATCGCCAACAGCCCGGCCTACAAGGTGCATGAGCGGCCGGTGGAAAGCCTGCAGCGGGCGGTGACCCTGGTCGGTACCGAAGGCGTGCGCCAGATCATCAGCGCGGTGCTGGTGCAGCCGGTGATGCAGGTGCAGTGCGAGGTGTTTCCGCAGTTCAGCACGATCATCTGGGAGCACGCCCTGCTGGCGTCGCGTGCGGCGGCCGATCACGCGCGCACGGTCACCTTCGGCGACGCTTTCGCCGCCCAGTGGCTGGGGCTGGTGCAGGGACTGGGCTCGGCACTGGTGATGCGGCAGTTGCTGCAGGAAGCGCAGGCACGCGGCGAAACCGTAGAGCCGGCGCTGGCCCTGCAGCTGCTGCAGCAGTGGTCGTTGCCACTGGCACAACGCGTGGCTGCAGCCTGGGAGCTGCCCGAGCCGGTGCACCAGGCGTTGGCGCCGGAGGCGGACGGCCCGCTCGCCGACAGCCTGCGCCTGGCTCGTGCGGCGGCAGCGGCCAGCCTGCTGTGCCGGCATGGCCACGCCAGCCAGAACCGCATGCTGGCGCTGCTGGAACAACTGCCGTCGGCACCGCCGCATGCACTGCGCTGGATCTGGCGGCGCCTGCATGGGCGCAGCGTGGAAACGCTGGACGAAGCCGGGCAGGCGCAGGGCCGTCCGGTACCGTGAGCGCTACAGCTGCGATTCCACCGGCAGCCAGCTGATCACCCGTGCGGTCCAGCGTTTGCCGAGGCTGGCACCGGGCTCGGTCTCCACCCAGTGAGGAGGCGGTTGCCGTTCCAGCCAGCGCAGCGCATCGTTGTGGCCCAGGGCCAGCCACCAGCTGTACGCAGGGCTGGCCAGGCGCAGGTACTCGTCGCGCAGCTGCGCGCCGAGCACCGGGTCATCGAACAGCACGCCCATTTCGGTGTTGAGATAGGCCGAGCGCGGGTCGAGATTGAACGAGCCGACGAAGCCACGGCGGTTGTCGACCACGAATGCCTTGGTGTGCAGGCTGGCGCCGCTGCTGCCGAACAGGCTGGCATCGGGCCGGCCATGCGCCTTCAGTTCGTACAGCTGCACGCCGGCCTGCAGCAGCGGCACGCGGTAGCCCATGTAGCCGCCATGCACGGCCGCCACGTCGTTGGCAGCCAGTGAATTGGTGACCACGCCAACCTGCGCGCCACGTGTGGCCAGCGTCGAAAGTGCCTCGACGCCGTCGTGGCCGGGCACGAAATAGGGCGAAATCAACAGCGCACTGCGGCGGGTGCTGCGCAGTTCCTCGCTGAGCGTGCTGACCAGCCAGCTGCGGCGATCATCGTCGCGGTGCTTCATCGGTGGATCGGACGCGATCCGCACGTGCGCGCTCCAGTGCAGCGGTTCCGGGCTGGGCCGTTGCCGCTGGCGTGATTCGGCCACGCGCTGCAGGTAAGGCTGCGCCTTGGCATGCATCGCATCCAGGTCCGACTGGCGCACCAGCTGCCGCAACTGTGCATCGGTGTAGGACGCCAGCGCGGAAATCGGGATGGCCGCGCTGCTGTTCCAGTAGTCGTCGAAGATCCGGTTGGCCTGCTGCACGGCCGGCCCGGCCACGACCAGGTCCAGATCCTGGAAGTTCACGTCGTCACGCGCGCTGAAGTACTCCTCGCCGATGTTGCGGCCACCGACGATCGCAATGCGGCCATCGGCGATCCAGCTCTTGTTGTGCATGCGGTGGTTCACGCTGAAGGCGCGTTGCACCAGCTCCAGCGTGCGCGCGATGCCGCTGCGGTTGCGGAACGGGTTGTACAGGCGCAGCTCGATGTTGGGATGTGCATCGAGCGCCATCATCAAGGCGTCCTTGTCCTTGGCGTTCATGTCGTCGAGCAGGATGCGCACACGCACCCCACGCTCTGCGGCGTCGTACAGCGCCTTGGCCATCAGGTGGCCGACCAGGTCGTCGTGCCAGATGTAGTACTGCAGGTCCAGGCTCCGGCCAGCCTGTGCGGTGATCATTGCGCGTGCGGCGAAGGCATCCATGCCATCACTGAGGAAAGCCACGCCGGACTGCCCGGGATGGGCCTCCTGCAATGGCACGATCTGCTGGTCGATGCGGGTCTGCGCCGGCTGCAGTGGCAGCACCTGCGAGGGTGTGCCCCGTGCCTGCGGCGTGAGATGGTCGGCCAGCAGCAGGCCGGACAGCACCAGCAGCAACAGCGCAGCGAGAATGATTGCAGCGATGCGCAGCAGGCGTCGCCAGAAGGGCTTGGACAGGCTCATGCCCCGATGGTAGATCCACGTCATGCGTGGAAGAAGATCTGCAGGATCAATCCGGGCTCAGAGCCATTGCCTGCGGCAAGGGGGCCGACCCCGGCGGGCGTCACGGATGGGGTCGGCCCCCTTTTCACAGGAAAGGGCTCTGACCCGGGAGCCTCAGAAGCGCTCGTCGCTGCCCAGGTAACGCCACTGACCCGGCGACAGCGGCCCCAGCGCCACGCGGCCGATACGCAGCCGGCGCACCCCGATTACCTGCAACCCGGCGGTTGTCACCGCCGAACGCAGGCCCTTGGCGGTCAGCCCCTTGCCGGCGAACCGCAGCCGCTGCTCGCTCTGCCAGCTGACCTTGCCGCCGCCGG
The DNA here is from genome assembly GCF_059371655.1 of Stenotrophomonas sp. YJH_SMC_17. Taxonomy (NCBI): domain Bacteria; kingdom Pseudomonadati; phylum Pseudomonadota; class Gammaproteobacteria; order Lysobacterales; family Lysobacteraceae; genus Stenotrophomonas; species Stenotrophomonas sp. YJH_SMC_17. Next base: position 358,862 of record NZ_JCAFUU010000002.1, read on the forward strand.
CCTCCTGCTGCAAACGTGCCATCAGCCATGGCCCACGCTCCGGGCCGCCCTCGGCCACTTCGATCAGGTATTCCTGCTCAGTGCGGCCCAGATTGCGCTGCAGATGCGCCAGCGTGGCCGGATCCTGGCTGACCACGACCAGGCCGCTATCGGCCGCAGGCAGTGATGCGGCCAGCTGCAGGCCGTGGAAATGCCGCTGCAGCGGTCGGATGTCGCTGGCATCGAGCTCGCTGCGGCTGTCACTGCTGACCAACGCGCACAGGGTTTCAGCGGCGACACCGGCCGGCTTGTTCAACAGCATGCTGACCCGTTCGGCCTTTTCGTCACTGGCCTGCTGGGCCACCACGATCACCGCGCTGTCATCGACCGGGCGCTGCGGCTGTTCCACCACCTCGCCATTGACGGTGACCCAGCCACCTTCGATGTAGCGCCGCGCTTCGCCGCGCGGGATGCCGAGCAGGGCGGACAGGCGTTTGTCGAGACGGATCGGTTCCATGGCGGGCAGGTCGGGCAGGGGGCGCGCAGTGTAGCTGCTGCGGCCGGTCAGCGCTGGCTGCGGTTGGCCAGCTCGGTCAGGTACAGGCGGGTATCGAACTCCAGTTGCAGGTAATCCGGCTCCATGTGCTGGCACAGCTGGTAGAAGGCCTTGTTGTGGTCGGCTTCCTTCAGGTGGGCCAGTTCATGCACCACGATCATGCGCAGGAACGCCGCCGGGGCCTGGCGGAACACGGTGGCGATGCGGATCTCGCGGCTGGCCTTGAGGCGGCCACCGTGCACGCGGGAAATGGCGGTGTGGGTGCCCAGCGCATGCTTGATCACTTCCAGCGTGTTGTCGTAGCAGACCTTGTTGAGCGGCACCGACTTGCGCAGGTAGCGGTCCTTCAGGTCCTGCGTGTAGTCGTACAGCTGGCGGTCGCTGCGTACCTCGTGCGGGTCGGGGTAGCGCTGTTGCAGCCAGGGGCCGAGCTTGCCCTGCGCCAGCAGTTCGCTGACCTGGGCGACCAGGGGTTCGGGATAGCCGGTGAGGTACTTCAGGACTGCCATGCAGGGGCGGCGGGGCGTCGGTAGAATGGGGCATCCAAGATTACACGCGGTACACATCGACCATGGCAAAGCCCAACGCGCTGCAGGAACAATTGCTCAAGGCCGGCCTGGCCAAGAAGTCCCAGGCAAGCGCCGCCGCGAGCGCGCAGGCCAAGGCCCGCCAGGGCAAGGCCGAATCGACCTCGGCCGAGGTCCAGCGCGAGGCCGAGCGGGCCCGTGCCGAGAAGGTCGAGCGTGACCGCGCGCTGGCTGCCGAGCGCAATGCGCAGGCCCGTCAGGCTGAGCAGAAAGCCCAGGCCCGGCAGATCATCAGCGCCCATGCCGTGCCTCACAAGGGCGATGACGAGTATCGCTTCAGCGATGGCGCAGCGATCCGCACCCTGCTGATCGACCCCAAGCTGCGCAAGGCGCTGTCGGTCGGTGTACTGGTCATCGTTGCCCACGGCGACGGCTACGCCCTGCTGCCGCGTGCCGCCGCCGAGAAGGTACGTGAACGCGCCCCGGAGGCGATCATCGTCGACCACGGCCAGCCGGGCTCGACCGCTGAGATCTCCACCGGCAACGCCGAGGACGACGCCTACTACGCCCAGTTCCAGGTACCCGACGACCTGGTCTGGTAAGGCGCGGCTGAACCGGCCGCTACGCCCGCCGGGCACGGCCCGGCGCTACCGTTTGCGGCGCAGTGTATCGTCCCCATATCAGGCGACACACCTGCGGAGGATGGCCATGGCCACCGGTTGGGCGGGAGACGGCGCGGTCCAGGACCAGATCGACGCCACCGTCGACGATGCGATCGCCCGCGCGCGGCGGCAGCTGCGCGAGGGCCCCGGTCTGGAACACTGTGAGGAATGCGACGCGCCGATCCCGTTGGCGCGGCGCCAGGCCGTGCCCGGTGTCCGGCTGTGCGTGGCGTGCCAGCAGGCGCACGATGACGAAGAGCAGGCGCATGCCGGCTACAACCGGCGTGGCAGCAAGGACAGCCAGCTGAGGTAAAGGTTGTTCGGCAGGGCTGCGCCCTGCACCTGCCGAAGCAACGTCAACGTCAACGTCAAAAGCGGGCATTCCGTGGGTTGGCGGGGCGGTGTGGGTAGGCAGGACACGCCGTAAACCCGTCCCTGGGGGCTCGATGGCGCCATCCATGGCGCCAACGGTCCTGCCTACCCACACCGCCCCACCTCTGACAGATTTCCGCGATCGGGTGGATCCACGCCATGCGTGGATGAAATCTGTCAGATATCGAAATAAATCGGGGTCAGATCCGTTTTCCGCAGGAAAACGGATCTGACCCCATCGGCATGTCCAACAGACCGCAGGAAACTGTCGAAGGCGGGGTGGGTCCGGTTGCGGGAGTGTCCGCGGCATGGATGCCGCGGCCAAGCCCCCACGGATGGGTTCACGGCGTCTCCCGCAACCGGATCCACCCCGCCATCCCACGGATAGCATGCTTTTGCTGTTGCCTTTGCCTTGGTTTGAAGCATCTGCGGGTGCAGGGCGCAGCCCTGCCGAATCCCCCAACCTCAGCCGTCGCCCTGGATGCCGCCTGGCGCTTGTCCCGGGTCGCGCCAGCGGCGCACCGTGCGCTGGAAGAACAGGTTGTTCGGCAGCTGCAGCACCGTGCCCTCGTGGCCGTCGCCGGTTTCCTGCAGCGTGGTGTAGATCAGGTTCACGTCGATCACCCGGCCCTTCAGGCCCGGCTTCTCGCCGTTCTCAAGCACTTCGATGTAGTCATGCAGGCGGAACGGGCGGGTGGTGAAGATCAGCAGCGTGCAGAAGATGTTGGACAGCACGCTCCACGCTGCGAAGAAGGCCACCGCACCCACGGCCGCGAAGCCGGTGAACGCGGTCCACAACACCGACGGCGAGGCGCCGAGCAAGCTGAGGATGTACAGCACTGCGCTGAAATAAACCACGAAACTGCTGATCCGGCGCGCGCCCATCGCCATCTCAGGCGGCAGCGTGTAGTGCTCGGCGAAGCGGCGGATCAAGCGCCGCGCCATCACCCGCAGCAGCCACGCGGCCAGCAGGGTGAGCAGGATCTTCACGGCGATACCCGCGTCGTGGAGCCAAGGGTAGGTCCAGGCCGGCAGGTGATCCTTCAGCGACAACATCATGGTGGCGACAACAGGTGGCAGTAACGACCTTCGATGTTACCCGGCGCGTGCCGTGGATTCGACCGCCGGGGCCCAGGCCAGGCACACCAGCTCCTGGCGATGCTGCTGCAGGCAGGCGCGGCCGTTGTCGGGGCGCAGCTGCAGCGACAGCCCCAATGCCTGCAGCACGACGCAGGCGGCGATCACCAGCAGGGCGGCGCAGGTTGGGCTGGACATGGCAGGACTCCCGGACGGTAGTTTCGCGAAGGACCATCCATGGATGCGGCAGCGGCAAAAAAGGTTGCATGCCATCGATCATCGATCGGTTCTAAACCTTTTCCCGGGTCGCCGCATCCAAGCGATATGCTCGACACCACCATGCCCGCGCCGCCTGCCGCCAACGACGCCGCCGACGAACCCGCCCTGGTGCGGGCGGCGGCCGCGGGCGACACCGCTGCCTATGAACTGCTGTACCGGCGTCACGCGCCGCGTGTATTCGCTGTGCTGTGGCGATTGTGTGGCGGCCAGCAGGCACGTGCCGAGGATGCGCTGCAGGAGGCTTTCCTGCAGGCCTGGAAAGCACTGCCGGGGTTCCGTTTCGAGAGCAGCCTGTCCACCTGGCTGCATCGGCTGGGCGTCAACGCCGCGCTGATGGAACTGCGCGGCCGGGCGGCCGGTCAGGATCACGACAGCCTGGACAATGTCGACGGCGGCCTGCAGGAACTGGCGGTGCATGACCGTTGTGCCGGGACCGAGCGCGATCTTGAGCGCGCGCTGTCGACACTGCCACCACGGGCGCGTGCGGTACTGGTGCTGCACGACATCGAAGGCTGGAAACACCAGGAAATCGCCGAGCAGCTGCAGATGGCCGTCGGCAGTTCCAAGGCACAGCTGCATCGTGCGCGCGGCCTGTTGCGCGCACGGCTGGGAGACATGACATGAGTACACACGAACACGATTCCGATCACGACCTGCTGGCCCGGCTGCGCGGGCTGCCGAACGAGCGCGATGTCCCCACCGATGGTTGGGCGCGCCTGTCGGCACAGCTGCCGCCGCGCGAACCGCAGGCAGCACCTCCGCCAACGGGCAACGTGGTGGCCCTGCCAACCCGTTCGCGGCGCCGCTTGTGGCTGCCGGTGGGCGCCGCGCTGGCCGCCAGCCTGGCACTGTATGCGGTGGCGCCGTGGCGCCACGCGCAGCCGGACACGCCGGTGCCGTCCGCGCTGCAGCTGCAGGCAGCGGCGATGACCGAACAGTACCAGCAGGCCGTGGCCGCGCTGCCCGATGGCCGGGCGCCGGAATGGCAGCCGGCCCTGCATGAACTGGATGAAAGCGCGGCGCAGATCCGTGCCGCCTTGGCGCAGGACCCGCGTGCGCCGCACCTGCTTGGCCAGCTCAAGCGCACCTACGCGCTGCGGCTGGAACTGACCCGGCAGGCGGCCTATGCCGCCGAGTCCGGCCTGACGACCTGAGGAGACTCCCCATGACCCGAACCCTGATTTCCTGCTGCGTCGCGCTGCTGCTGGCCCCCGCCGTGGCGCTGGCCGACACCCGTATCGACGAGCGCCACACCCTGGCCGCGGGCGGTCGCATCGAGCTGAGCAACGTCGCTGGGAAGGTCACCGTGCGTGGTTGGGACCGCAATGACGTGCAGCTCACCGGTACGCTCAGCGACGGCCTGCAGCTGCGCCAGGAGAAGAGCGCCAACCGTGTGCGCTGGGAGATCGAATACCCCCGCCGCAACAACAACGGCGGCGCGACGCTGGTGCTGAACGTGCCGCATTCGGTGGAGTTGCTGCTGAGCACGGTCAGTGCCAGCCAGGACATCAGTGGCATCGATGTGCGACGGCTGCAGGCCGACACGGTCAGCGGCAGCCTGAGCGCGGCTGGCCGCAGTGGCGACAGCAAGCTCAACACGGTCAGTGGCAGCGTCAGCGCACGCCTGCAGACGCCGAAGCTGGATGTGAACACGGTCAGTGGCCGGATCGAGGCCGGCGGCGGCGTGTCCGGTGATATCGGTGCGCAGACGGTGTCCGGCCGGGTCGAGGTCGACGCCGGGCGCGTGCAGCGGCTGGCGGTGGAGACCGTCTCAGGCAGCATCGACCTGGCAGCAGCCGGGTTGGCGCCCGGCGGCCGCATCAATGTTGAATCGGTCAGTGCCTCGGTCACGCTGAGCCTGCCGCGCGCAGTGTCGGCACAGCTGTCGGTGAACAGCTTCAGCGGCTCGATCAACAGCGATGCCGGCCAGGTGGAGCGGCCACGCTACGGGCCGGGCAGCCACCTCGACACGCGGCTGGGCGGCGGCGACGGTGACATCCGCATCCAGTCGCATTCGGGCAGTGTGCGGGTGCGGCTGGACCGCTGAGCACGGTCCGGCAGGCCGCGGCGGCAGCGCCGCCGCGGTCGGTGCTGGGTCAGCTGGCTTTCTTCAGCGCCCAGGTGGTGCCGAGGACTTCGATCTTGCCACCGGCCTTGCGGAACGCTGCCAGGTCCGAAGCGATCGAATCGCTGCTGACCACGGTGCTGGCGGCCGCGCCCTTGCGTTCGCTGCGGATGCTGTTGCTGGCCTTCGCGGGGGTCTTTGCCTTGCGGGGCATGGTTGCTCCTGTCAGGTGGAAGGGGAGGAAAGCGCGCAGGCATCGGCCTGGCGCAGGTAGTCCTGCCGCTCGCGGCGGCAGTCATCGCCGCCCATTGAGAACTGGCGGCAGATCGCCGGGCGCTGCGAATAGATCGTGCAGCGCAGGTGATAGGGATCGATCGCCGCGCACCAGCCTTCCTCGTTGCGCGCCATCACGGCACGGCCGTGCGCGTCGCGCGCGAGGAACTGGCCGGGCACCTGGTCGCCGGGCTGCAGCAGCACGGGCAACCGGCAACAGACCGCGTCACAACGGCGGCAGTCGATGGGTGCAGGTGCTGCGTCAGGTTGTAAGGCCTCAGGGGCCTGGCGGGTGCCCAAAGCGGGTCTCGATGGCGGCTCCGGTAGTGCGCGGACCATGAACGAGCCAGGAAGGCATGGCCGCTAGGCCCGCAGGGCGGGCCGGGCTGCAGGGTGGACACACCGGCGTGGCTGGTGGAAGGTGCAGCTGGAATCTAGCCGACAAAGAGTAACTTAGACCGCGTAACGTTTTGTTAATCCTGGCTGGCCGCCGCCAGCGCCAGGCCCTGGACCACGCCCAGCGAGGGCTCGCCGTGGACCATGCGGGCGCCCGGGAATGCCTCGGCCACAGCCTGGCGCAGGTAGCCGGCACGGGACATGCCGCCGGTCAGGAACACCGCATCCGGGTCGCCACCGATGTCGCTCCGGACCTGGGCCAGGAGTTCGCGGATCTGCTCCAGGTAGCCATGGGCGGCGGCGGCCAGGCCGTCGGCGCTGCTGTCGGCATGCAGGTCGCGGGCGATGTAGTCCAGCGTGCTGCGATGCTCGCTTGCAGCACTCAGGGCGATCTTGGCGCGTTCGACATCGCGGTACAGGCGGGCGGTATTGCCGGTGTCCTGCAGGGCCTGCAGGCGGTCGCCCCACGGTGCGTCCACATGATCGTACTTGTGCAGGCGGAACTCGCGCTGGCGGGTCATGTCCTGCACCGTGGCCGCTTCCACGTAGTGGTGGGCGGGCACGCGGGTGATGCCGCGACCGAACAGCGGCATGTAGCTGGACAGGCTCAGCGCCAGATCGATGTCGGTACCGCCGCGGGCGATACCCCAGGCGCGGTGGATGCGCGGGGCGTCGTCGCCGCCGACTTCGGCATGCGCGATGTCGGTGGTACCGCCACCGATGTCGACGATCACCGCCTGGTGCCGCTCGCGGCTTTCGGCGTGGTAATGCATGGCCGCCGCAGCCGGTTCCTCGAGGAAATCGATCTGGTCGAAGCCGGCCTGGGTGGCGGCCTCGCGCAGGATGTCCAGCGCCTGGTCGTTGCCGGCCGCACCGATCGAGCTGCGGAACTGCACCGGGCGACCGAGCAGGGCCGCGCGCAGCGGCTGGCCGAGCTGGGCGCTGGCGGTCAGTCGGATATGTTCGAGGATGTGCGCCGCGATACCGGTGATGGTCTGCTTCGCACGCGGGTGGAGGTTGTAGCCCAGCATCGACTTCGGGCTCTGCACCAGGTTGCCTTCGTGTTCCTCGAAATAGGCTTCCAGCGCTTCGTCACCGTAGACCGCGTTCTGCAGCAGGTCGCTGGCGCTGCGTTCCTTGCCGGCGCGGGCTTCCATCCATTCACGGCGCAGGGCACGCAGGGCTTCGCGGCGCAGCGCCTGCGGCGTGCGTTCCTGGCCGGCGGCACGGGCTGCGCGCGCGGCACTGTCGATCATCTGCTGCAGCTGGTGTTCCTGGCCGTCATCAAGCTGGAAGTCGTCCGGGTCGGGTACCACGCCAGGGAAATACACGCTGGTGCGGAACTGCTCGGCGTCGCCGAAGCGGATCGGCAGCAGTTTCCCCTCATGCACGATGGCGGCGGCGGAGTTGCTGGTACCGAAGTCGATGCCGAGGCGCATGGGTGAGTTCCGGGGGGCGATCAGGGGCCGCGCACTCTGCTGCAGTTCGCCGCCGACTGCAAGTTCCGGCATCACGCTGCTCCCACTGCGGCCATTGCGGCGGCAGCGCACCGGCGGGGAAAGGGCGCCGAGGGCTGGCCGGTTACAATAGCCACTGTTGATTCACTTTGAGGTACTTGCCGATGTCGTCTGTTCCCGCCTGCCCGCAGTGCACCCTGGAAAACACCTACGCCGATGGCGCGCTGTGGATCTGCGCCGATTGCGGTTTCGAATGGACCGTCGAGGAAAGCGCCGGTTCGGCCCTGGTCGTGCGTGACAGCAACGGCAATACCCTGCAGGCCGGCGACACCGTCACCGTGATCAAGGACCTGAAGGTGAAGGGCTCGTCGATCCCGCTCAAGCAGGGCACGGTGATCCGCAACATCCGTCTGGTCGAGGACGATGCCGAGCACATCGAAGGCAACTCGGACAAGATCAAGGGCCTGGTGCTGAAGACCTGCTTCCTCAAGAAGGCCTGATCGCCTTCAGCGTCGCGCCTGTTGCTGGCTGCGCAGGCGCGCCAGGCTGTCCAGCTTGGCCTGGTAACGCGCCTGTTCAGTGGTTCCGCCCAGCGACCGCGCGCGCAGCAGCTCGCGGTCGGCACGGGCGACCTGGCCGCTGAGGAAGTACGCGCGCGCCAGCCCGAAATGGAACTGGTGCGCGTTTTCATACAGTTGCACCGCGCGCCGGTAATAGCGGATGGCCGTGGCCAGATCGCCACGACGCTCGGCCGCCGCCCCCTGCATGTACTGCACGAAGGGATCTTCCCGCTGCACCGACGCCAGGCGCCGTTCCAGTACCAGTGCCTGCGTGGTCAGGCCCATCCGGCGGTACAGCACGCTGGCATTGGTCAGTGCCGCGTCCTGGCGGTCGTCCACGCGCAGCGCCTTTTCCAGCGCTGCCCGTGCGCCGGCCAGATCGCCCTGGCGGCTGTCGAGCACGCCCAGGTTGTTCCAGGTTGCCGAAAAGTCCGCATCCTGGGCCAGCGCCGCATCGAAGAATGCACGCGCGCCCGCCAGGTCGCCCACGGCCATGCGTTCGGCGCCGCGGTTGTTGTAGAAGTGCGCCAGCGCCCGCTCACCACTGATCGGGTGTGGGCCGCGGCGGTCGTACAGGATGTTGCGGTCCAGATCGACGGTGCCGTTGCGCCCCTCCACGAGCACGCCCACGTTGACGTGCCCCACGCTGTAGACCACGCCCTGGTTCTGGTCCTGGTACCAGGACACCACCCGGTCCACTTCCTGCACGCGCGCCTGGATGCGTGCCTCGCGTGCCATGGTCACGAACAGCAGGGTGAAGGCCAGGCAGTTGGCGCGCCGGTGCTGCCAGATCTCCGACACGGTGTAGGTCGCATTGGGGTCGTACTGCAGGTCCAGCGCCTGCGCACCGAAGATCATTTCAACCAGCGCCTGCAGGCGCTGCTCGCGCGCGTTGTGGCGGGCGATCACCTGTTTCTGCAGCATCTCACGCAGTTGCGGCGGAATGGCCAGTACCTGTTCCGGCGTTGGTACGGTCGCCACGCTGGGCGGCGTGGCTGGCGCCACGTAGGGGGCCGGCGGTGGCGGCTCCTGGGCCTGGGCGATGGGCGTGCAGGCGATCGCCAGCAACGGGGCAAGGAAGCAAGCGGCAAGACGGCGCATGGCGGTTCCCGGCGACGGCGGGCGCCCCCGCCTGGCGGCAGTGTAGACCCGCGGCAGGGGCCCCGCATCTACCGCCGGTCGGTCGCCGGTTCATCCACACGTGGTGTGGACCAGCCCTCGACAAAGCTGTGGACAACCGCATCGCAGCGTTGCCCCGCAAGCGATGTGAGGGGCTGGTGAAAAATTGTCCAGCTTGCCCGGCGCGGTCGCTGGCAGGATGATCGCCGCATGGACTTCGCCCCGATCCCGATTGCACCGGCGCAATGGCAGACGCTGCAGGATGCCTATGCAACGCCGCCACGCGCCTACCACCACTTCGGACACGTGCGTGCGGTGCTGCAGCACTGCCAGGACGTGGCCGATGGCCCGGGCTGGCAGCAGCCGGCCGAGGTCTACCTGGCCGTGCTCTACCACGACGCGATCTACGAGGCCGGCCGCAAGGACAACGAGGCGCGTTCGGCGGCGCTGGCGTTGCAGGCGATCGCCCGGGCGCCGGAACTGGCCGGGGTCGACGCGGCCCGGGTCGAGCAGTTGATCCTGCTGACCGCCCGGCATGGCGCGCTCGGCGCGGCGGATGTGGATGCCGAGGCCGCCCTGTTCCTGGACTGCGACATGGCGATCCTGGCCGCGCCCGAGCCGGTGTTCGCCGCTTACGATCGTGGCGTGGCCGAGGAATACAAGGGCGTGGTGCCGGGTTTCCTCTACCGCGCCGGCCGTCGTCGCTTCCTGCAGGGCCTGCTGCGTGCGCCGCGCATCTTCCTCAGCGACTTCTTCCACCAGCGCCTGGACGCGGCCGCGCGGGAAAACCTGCGCCGCCAGCTGGGCGCCTGAGCCGGGCCGTTACACTGGGGCCTGTCTCCCTATTGTCGCTTCCAACCGTGTCCGTTCCCGATCCCGATCCCCGCCCGCTGCCACCCGAAGAGCCCGGTCCCAACGAGTGCTGCGGCAGCGGCTGTCCGCTGTGCGTGCTGGACCTGTATGCCGATGAGCTGCAGCGCTATCGCAAGGCGTTGGCCGAATGGAAGGCACGGCATCCGGAGGCAACGCCATGAGCCGTGCACGCCTGGCGGCAGTGCTGGCACTGGTGGCGTTGCTGCTGTTCGTGGCCACTGCGCTGTGGACCCAGTTCGCACGCACCGACCTGGACTGGATGCGGGCCACGCTCAGCCTCTACCTGCATGGCCCGTGGGGGCTGGCGTTGCGCGCGGCGTACTGCGTGCTGGCGCTGGCCATCGCGGTACTCGGCATTGCGCTGTATCGCGGCAGCATCGGCCCACGCCGCAGCGCCGCCGCACCGCTGCTGTTCACCCTTTCCGCGCTGGGCCTGTCCACCGTCGCCATCGGTGACAGCTGGCTGCCGGAAGCAACCCCGCTGCTTGCACCGTTCATCCATGGGTTGGCGGCCAACACCGCGTTCCTGTGTGCCAGCGTGGGCATGCTGCTGCAGGCCTGGTACCTGCGCCGCGAACCGGGCTGGCAGTCTGCCGCCGGCCTGCTCTGGGGCTGGGCCTGGCTGGCGTTCGTTCTGTTGTGGCTGCATGTGCTGTGGCGCGCCGGTCCGCCACGCGGGCTGGGCCAGAAGGCCGTGATCGTCGTGATCGTGGGCTGGCTGTCGTACCTGGCGCTGGCGCTGTACCGGCGCAGTCGCCGCACCGTGGCCCACTGAATCCCCAACGGCCTGCGCCGGTACGTGCCGTGCACGCGGCGGCGGCGTATCGTGTGCGCATTCCATCGGGGACGCGATATGAAGCGTGCAGGGCTGGGCAGGGCAATGGGTGTGGTTCTGGCGCTGGCGGCGCTGCCGGCAATGGCGGCGGCCAACGTGCAGCAGTTCAGCCACGGGCGGTTCGAGCAGATTCCGGTGCACATGCCAGCCGGCACGCCGCAGCGGGTGGTGATCTGGTTCCATGAACCCACCGCCGGTGGTGATACCAGCCGCCTGCCGATCGAGGCCCTGCGTGCTGATGGCGCGATGGTCGCGGCCGTGGACATCGCGCATCTGCGCGGCGTGCTCAAGCGCGAGGGTGATCCGACCTGTTCGTTCGGTTCCGGCGACGTCGAGAACTTCTCGCGCTGGCTGCAGGCGTCCTTGCATCTGCCCGGCTACCACCTGCCGCTGGTCGGTGGTGACGGCGAAGGCGCCGAGATGGCCTATTCGCTGGCGGCACAGGCCGATACCCAGGTGTTCGCCGGCCTGCTGACCACCGGCTTCTGCCCGGACCACAGCCACGAGCGCATGGTCTGCGGCGACGGTGTGAAGCGGAACAGGCTGCAGCCGGCCGAACTGAACTTCCCGTGGTTGAGCGCCGCCGGCGACCACGGCTGCAAGGTGGGTGAAGCCGCCCGGTTCGTACAGCAGGTGGCGATGGCGCGCGAGTTCAAGCGCACCGCGCGCGGCGATGCTTCACCGGGGCTGGTGGCGGCGGCGCGGGTGATGGGCGCGCAGGCGGGCGTCAGCCTGGCACCGCCCCCGGCCGCGCTGAAGGGCCTGCCGGTGGTAGAGGTGCCGGCTGCCGGCAATGGCGACACGCTGGCCGTATTCGTTTCCGGCGATGGTGGCTGGGCGGGTTTGGACAAGGACGTGGCATCCTCGCTCAACGAGCATGGCGTGGCCGTGGTCGGCATCGACTCGCTGCGCTACTTCTGGAGCGAGCGCACGCCGAAGGGCTTCGCCGCTGACCTGCAGAAGATCATCGACCACTACCGCCAGCAGTGGCACCGCGACAAGGTGATGCTGATCGGCTTCTCGCAGGGCGCCGACGTGCTGCCGGCCACCATCAACCAGCTCGATGCCAGCACCCGCGAGGCGCTGGACCGTATCGTGCTGCTGTCGGTGGGGAAGAAGGCCGACTTCGAATTCCATGTCAGCAACTGGCTGGGGGGCGGCGGCGACGGTCTGCCGATCGCGCCGGAAGTGGCGAAGCTGCCGGCGGCGAAGACCCTCTGCGTGTATGGCGACAAGGATGACGACGCGCTGTGCCCGGACCTGCCGGCCAACGACGGCGTGCAGAAGGTGAAGCTGCCGGGCGACCATCACTTCAATGGTGATTACGACCGCCTGGCCGAGGTGATCCTCAAGGGCGGCGCGTAAACCGGAAAGCGGGCGAACCAGCGGTTCGCACCCACCAGAGCGAGCCGGTAGCGCCGGGCCATGCCCGGCGCCTCCGGGGGCGTCAGTTACGCCGCGGGTCCAGCGAGATCAACCGCGTGGCATCGAGCAGCGCGGCCGGCAGATGCATGCCGCCCGGTGCGGCCAGGTAGCGCGGCCGCCACTGCGGGTCGAACTTCGACTTGAAGCGGCGCAGGCCACTGAACCCGTAGAAGCGTTCGCCGTGCCGCGCCAGCAGGCCGGCCAGCCGGTTCCAGCGACCGGCCAGGCGATGCTGGGCCAGGCCGGACAGTGGGGCCATGCCCAGCGAGAAGCGCGCATAGCCCTGTGCCCGTCCCCACAGGAACAGCTCGATGAACAGGAAATCCATCGTTCCCTTCGGCGCCTCGCTGACGTGGCGCATCAGGTCCACCGACAGCTCGGCACCGGCCGGGGCCTGCCACAGGTTGGCGAAGGCCACGATCTGGCCCTCGGCTTCGACCAGTGCCACCGGGAAGCGCGCCAGGTAATCCGGGTCGTAGCTGCCCAGCGAGAAGCCCTTCTCGTCGCCGGCCTTGTCTTCCAGCCAGGCATTGGAAATTGCATGCAGGCGCGGCAGCAGGCTGGGAATCTCCTCCACCGGCGCCACGCGGAACGACAGGCCGCTGCGCTTGCCGCGGTTCCAGGCCTGGCGCAGGTCGGCACGTTCGCGGCCTTCCAGCCCGAAGTCATGCAGCGGCACTATGGCTTCCTCGCCCAGCTTGACCAGGCCCAGGCCGAGGTCGAGATAGGTCTGCCAGTAGGTCTCGCCAACCTGGTAGAACACCGGGCGAAGACCGAGCCGATCGGCTTCCTCGCGGAAGCGCCAGATCAACGCGCGCGCGACCTCCGGCGGCCCGACCGGATCGCCCATCGCGATCAGCGAGCCGCCATAGCGCTGCATCATCACGAAGCCCTGTTTGGCATCGTCGCGCAGCACTGCCTTGTCCGCGGTCAGCACCAGGCAGGCCTGGGTATCGGTGGCACCGGCCAGGACCAGCGCCAGCGATTGCAGCGTGGGTTCGTCGGCCGCCGGCAGCGGGCTGCGCGTGCTGTGCAGCAGCCGCGCCAGTCCGAACATCACCAGTGCGATGGCCACCACCAGCAGCGCACGCAGCGCACGTGGCGCGTTGCCGGACAGGGCGAATTCCCACCACAACTCGTTCTGGTATTCGACGTGACTGTAGGTGAAGAACAGCAGCCACGTGACCGCCACCAGCACCAGGCCGAGGTTGCGCAGCCACGGCCATGACCAGGCCTCGTCCAGCAGCGCACCCTGGCGGTAGAACTCGCGGCGTGCGGCCCACAGGGCCATTGCCACCAGCAGTGCGGACACCGCGATCAGCGGCTGGCCACCGCGCAGCCACAGCGGCAGCGGGGTGATCACGCACACCGCCATCGCCAGCATCCACGCCGCATGGCTGCGGCGGGCCAGGCCCTGGCCGATCAGCAGCAGCGCCACGCCGCTGAGACTGCCGATCAGATGCGAGGTTTCCAGGATCGGCAGCGAGGCGTTGACCAGATGACGGCGTGGCGTCGGCAGCGTGCCGTCGATGACCAGCGCGGCGCCGATGCTGAACGCTGCCAGCGCGATGATCTGCGGCAGCCACGGGCGCAGCGCGTTCCAGCCGGCCCGGGTTGCCCCGGCGCCAGCCTGCAGCGGCTGCCGCAGTGCGGGTGCCAGCGCAAGCAGCGTGGCCAATACCAGTGGCAGCACGTAATAGGTGACGCGGTAGATCAGCGCAGCGGCGAGTACCGCCGCCGGTGCCACCTGTGGCAGCAGCTTCAGCAGGCTCCATTCGAACACGCCCAGGCCGGCGGGAACGGTCGAGACCAGGCCGGCCAGCACCGCAACCAGGTACAGGCCGACGAAGCCGGGCAGGCCGGTCGGTGTCGAGTCCGGCAGCAGTACGTAGAACGCGGCGCTGGCCAGCACCAGCTCGATCACGCTGAGCACGGTGACGCCGATCATGGTGCGACGGTCAGGCAGCCACAAGGCGTGCCCGAGGATGCTGAACTGACGCCCCTCACGACCGACCAGCAGCAGGGTGGCCGCATAGGCGAGCAGCGCGACGATGCCGACCACGCGCACCGCTTCCGGATCGAGGGGGAGCGCCAGCGCCGCGGCCGCCGGTTCCATGCACAAGGCCACGCTGATCAGCAGCCACGCACCGAACACGAAGCCGAGCGTGCTCATCAGCACCACCTGGCCGATCTGCGCAAGGTCCAGGCCGGCGGTGCGGTAGCCGCGCAGGCGCACCGCGCCACCGGTCAGCGCGGCAAAGCCCACGGTCTGGCCGAGCGTGTGTGCAAGAAACGCCGTAATGCCGATGCGCGCCGGATGCACACGGATGCCGCTGCGGCGCAGGCCGATGGCATCAAAGCCGATCAGGCAGGCATAGCTGGCCAGGCCCAGCACGACGGTGAGCGCGATCTGCGTGCCACTGAGCTGGTGGAAGGCATGGCGGATCGCGCGGTAGCCGTTCTCATCGAACTCGTTGGCCAGGCCGTGCAGCGCCAGGGCGAGAATCAGCAGGGGGACGACGATGGTGAGGACCCGCTTCCATGCCGGGGTGGAGGGAGCGGTGGCGGGGTCGGTGGTTTCGGTCATCGGCGCAAGCGTGCGTCAGGGAGGGCGAGGGCGGTGTCAATGCAGCCGTGGCGCATCGTGCGCCTGTCGCTGGCATTTGACCAGCGTCGCTGTCGGAAGCCGGTAGTGACCGTGCGTGGATGGCGGCCCTGCACCCACCGTCGACCGGTTTGGAGGACAATGCAGGCCTGATCACCCGCAGGAGCCACGCCCATGATGGAGCGTTACGACGTCGGACCGCGCATGTCCGAAATGACCGTGTACAACAAGGTCGCCTACCTCTCCGGCCAGATTCCGGAAGACACCAGCCAGGACATCACCGGGCAGACCCGGCAGGTGCTGGCCGAGATCGACAAGCTGCTGGCGCTGGTGGCCAGTGACCGCCAGCACGTGCTGCGCGCCGAGGTATTCCTGGCCGACATCGCCGACTTCGACGGCATGAACAAGGCGTGGGACGAGTGGGTGGTCGAGGGTGCGACCCCGGCCCGCGCGACGTTCGAAGCCAAGCTGGCCCACGCCGAGTGGAAGGTCGAGATCGTGGTGACAGCGGCCGTGCCGTAACCCTTGTACGGGGCCAGATCCCTTTTCCCACGGAAAAGGGATCTGGCCCCTTGTTACAGGGGCAGCAGCTCGATGCAGTCCACCGGGCACGGCGGGATGCACAGCTCGCAGCCGGTGCACAGGTCGGCAATCACGGTGTGCATGTACTTGGCGCCGCCGACGATGGCGTCCACCGGACAGGCCTGGATGCACTTGGTGCAGCCGATGCAGTCGGCTTCCACGATCAGCGCCACCTGCGGCGCCTTGTGCGCGCCGCGCGATCGATCGAAGGGAATGGCAGGTACGCCCAGTACCTGCGCCAGCGCGCGCGCTCCCGCATCGCCACCGGGCGGGCAGCGGTCCACGCCCGCCTCGCCACGCGCCATCGCCTGCGCATACGGTCGGCAACCCTCGTAGCCGCATTGCCCGCATTGGGTCTGCGGCAGCAGGCGGTCGAGGCGTTCGGTGAGGGGCGGGATCAGGCTCATGCGTGGCGAAGGCTGCGCGTTGGGTTACTTCAGGGGTTTGCCGCGGAACCAGCGCTCGTGGGCCAGCGCCAGCATCGGCTTGTCTTCGGAACTGTCACCGTAGGCATGGATGCGCACGTAACGCGACAGATCGAACTGGCGACGGATGTGCTCGACCTTGCGCGGGCCACAGTCGCCACCGGCGTAGCGGCCGGTCAAGCGTCCGTCCTGGCTTTCCAGCCGGTTGCAGATCAACTGCAGGCCCAGCTGCTCGCACCACGGCCGCAGGTACAGGTCCAGCGAGCCGGACACGATCACCACGGTGTGCTGCTGTTCCTTGTGCCAGCGGATCTGCTCCAGCATTTCCGGGCGCACCACGTCGGGCAGGAACTCGCGCGAGAAGCCGGCGGCAAGGGTGGCGATGTCGTCACTGTGGCGGTCGCTGAAGGTCAGGCGGGTGACCCGCGCACGGATACGTTCGGCCGAGATCAGCTTCAGCTTGTACGCGAGCAGCCACGGGCCGACCTTCCACCAGGCCTGCGCCAGCTGTTCGGCAGTGGCCACGCGGCGCAGGAAACGGCCATAGGTATCGCAGGTGGTCACGGTGTGGTCGAAGTCGAACAGCGCCAGTTCCATTCCGTTGCCTCCCATCGCGTTGCCCCGTGACCGGTGCTGCCGGCGGGCGTGGCCGCAACCACGCCCGCTGCGGCATCAGCGGACCGGCATGCCCGGCTGCGCGCCGCTGTCGGCGTCCAGCAGTGCCAGCGCGCCACCGTCGAAACCGGCCGACAGGATCATGCCTTCGCTCAGGCCGAAGCGCATCTTGCGCGGGGCCAGGTTGGCGATGAACACCACGCTGCGGCCCACCAGCTTCTCCGGCTCGCCGTAGCTGCCACGGATGCCGGAGAAGATCTGGCGCTTGCCCAGCTCGCCGGCGTCCAGTTCGAAGCGCAGCAGCTTGTCCGAACCGTCCACGAACTCGCAGACCAGCACCTTGCCGATGCGCAGGTCGAGCTTGGCGAAATCGTCGATGCCGATGTAGGCCGGGGCGTCGGCGCCCTTGGCTTCGTCCTTGGCCGGTGCCGGTGCGGCCGGCTTGACCGCTTCGGTCCTGGCGGCGGGGGCGGCGGCAGCGGCCGGCTGCAGGG
The DNA here is from genome assembly GCF_059371655.1 of Stenotrophomonas sp. YJH_SMC_17. NCBI lineage: Bacteria > Pseudomonadati > Pseudomonadota > Gammaproteobacteria > Lysobacterales > Lysobacteraceae > Stenotrophomonas > Stenotrophomonas sp. YJH_SMC_17. The sequence continues at coordinate 376,038 of NZ_JCAFUU010000002.1, forward strand.
TGTCCTTGGAGGCGTCGATCATGGAGTCAATCTTCTTCGGGTCGATACGGGTGAACAGGGGGGTGTAGTCGGTGATGCGGTGGCCCAGCAACGGCTGCGCCAGCTCGGTCCAGTCGTTCACCGGCGCGGCCAGGAAGGCCTCGGCCTGCGCGGCGGTGGCCGGCAACACCGGCTTCAGGGCGGTGACCAGCACGCGGAACAGGTTCAGGCCCTGGCTGCACACCGCCTGCAGCTGCGCGTCGGCGCCTTCCTGCTTCGCGATCACCCACGGCTTGACGTCGTCGATGTAGCGGTTGGCTTCGTCGGCCAGGGTCATGGTCAGTCGGATCGCCGCGGCCGGGTCGTTGCGCTCGTAGGCTTCACGGATCGGCGCCAGGCCATCGACGAAGCGCTGGTACTGCGCGGCATCGGGCAGCTGCGCGGCCAGCTGGCCGTCGAAGCGCTTGCTGATGAAGCCGGCGCAGCGGCTGGCCAGGTTGACGAACTTGCCGACCAGGTCGGCGTTGACGCGGGCGATGAAGTCACCCAGGTTCAGGTCGAGATCATCGACGCCACCGCCGGACTTGGCTGCGTAGTAGTAACGCAGTGCTTCCGGTTCCAGCCCCGCGTCGAGGAAGGTGCGCGCCATGACGAAGGTGCCGCGCGACTTGCTCATCTTGGCGCCGTCCACGGTCAGGTAGCCGTTGACGTGCAGGCGGGTCGGCGCGCGGTGGCCGGTACCGTGCAGCACCGCTGGCCAGAACAGGCCGTGGAAGTTGACGATGTCCTTGCCGATGAAGTGGTGCAGCTCGGTGCTGGTACCGGCACGCAGGTGCGATTCGAAGTCTTCGCCGAGCTTGCCGCACAGGGTCTGGAAGCTGGACAGGTAGCCGATCGGCGCGTCCAGCCAGACATAGAAGTACTTGCCCGGCTGGCCGGGAATCTGGAAACCGAAATACGGTGCATCGCGCGAGATGTCCCACGCGCGCAGGCCACCTTCGGCATTGAGCCACTCACCCAGCTTGGCCTTCACGCCCGGCAGGGCGACGTCGCCGGCCAGCCATTCGCGCAGGAACGCATCGAAATGGCCCACCTCGAAGAAGAAGTGCTCCGAATCGCGCATTTCCGGCGTGGCACCGGAGATCACCGAACGCGGCTCCTTCAGGTCGGTCGGCGCATAGGTGGCGCCGCAGACTTCGCAGTTGTCGCCGTACTGGTCGGGGCTGCCGCAGTTCGGGCAGATGCCCTTGACGTAGCGGTCGGGCAGGAACATGCCCTTGGCCGGGTCGTAGAACTGCGCCACCGAACGGCGGCTGATGTGGCCGGCCGCTTCCAGCTTCAGGTAGAACTGCTCGGTCAGCGCCTTGTTGGCTGCCGAGTTGGTCGAGTCGTAGTGGTCGAAGGCCACGCCAAAGGCGGCGAAGTCACGTTCGTGGCTGGCCTGGATGTTGGCGATGAAGGTTTCCGGGGTGACCCCGGCCTTTTCCGCGGCCAGCATGATCGGCGTGCCATGGGTGTCGTCGGCGCACACGAACCAGGCCTTGCCGCCGCTCATTCGCCGCGCGCGCACCCAGATGTCGGCCTGGATGTAGCCGACCAGGTGGCCCAGGTGCAGCGGGCCGTTGGCGTAGGGCAGGGCGGTGGTGACGAGCGCGGTACGGGTCATGGTCGCGGGGTGAAGCCGAGGGGAACCGCAGAGTATCGCATGCCCGCAACGAGGTGACCCGGCCGGGGCCGGGTCACGGGGGTTCTGCGCGGGCCGGGGCGGTTACTCGCGCACCCAGGTCTGGGTACGGCAGATGAAGGCGATGCAGCCGGCCACGTCCAGCTTGGTGCCGCCGGTCTGCAGTTCCATCTTCGATTTGTAGGTCTTGCCGTTGGCCGGATCGAGGATGGTGCCGCCGGACCACTTGTTGCCGCCGTCGGACTTCAGGTTCCAGAGGATGGTCATGCCCTTGACCGGCTTGTTCCTGTTGGCGCCTTCGCAGCCATCGCAGATCGGGTTCGGGCCCTTGTCCGAATGCAGGATCTCGACCACCTTGCCGGTCAGGGTGCCATTGGCGGCCTGGCTGATCTCGACGATCGACTTCACCTTGCCGGTCTTGTCATCGATGGTCTTCCAGCGGCCGGCGGCACTGTCGGCGGCCTGCGCCGAGAGCGCGGCCAGGCACAGCGGCAGCGCCAGCAGCAGGGTCTTGAAGGTCTTGCGCATGGTCCCCTCCCAGGGTTCATTCCGGCACGATGCCGGTACAGGTCGACTGTATACCCATTCGGCGGGGTATGGGGAAGGGGGCGTTGGCCGGGTTGCACCCGGCACCCGCAGAGGCGAAGGCAACAGCAACAGCCAGCACTCCGCGGGATGGCGGGGTGGGTGCGGTTGCGGGGGACGCCGTGAACCCGTCCCTGGGGGCTTGGCCGCGGCATCCATGCCGCGGACACCCCCGCAACCGGACCCATCCCGCCTTCGACAGTTTCCGGAGATCTGTCGGAATGGAACGGCCTGCTCTTGGTGGGTGTCGACCTTGGTCGACACGTAGATCCACGCCGTGCATGGATGAATCACGATTGAAGAACGCTCAACCGACTTCGTAAAGCTCCAGCGGCAGGCCATCCGGATCGGCGAAGAAGGTGAAACGGCGGCCGGTGTATTCGTCCACCCGGATCGGTTCGCAGTCCACGCTGTGCTCTGCCAGGCGCTGGATGAACGGTTCCAGTGTGGCCACGCGGAACGCGAGGTGGCGCAGGCCCTGGGCTTCGGGGCGGCTGGGGCGTGGCGGTGGCGAGGGGAAGGAGAACAGTTCCAGCTGGCCGCCGTCGGGCAGGGCCAGGTCCAGCTTCCAGGAGTCGCGCGCGGCACGGTAGTTCTCGGCCAGCACGCGCAGGCCGAGGATGCGCACGTAGAAGTCCTTCGAGCGCGCGTAGTCGCTGCAGATCAGGGCGGCGTGGTGGATGCCCAGCAGGGTGTCGGACGCAGCGGTCATTGCAGGATGTCCAGCCAGCGCTGGGCGATCTTCTGCGCCAGCGGATAGGGTTCGGGGTCATTGCGGTTGGTCAGCACGATCACGGTCAGGTGCTTTTCCGGGTGGCGCACGATCACGTTGCGGAAGCCGATGCTCTCGCCGCTGTGCCATTGCACCTGGCCGTTCAAGCGCCAGCCGAAACCGTAATGCGGCACGTCCGGTTCCGATGTGGTCGTGGCCGGGCTGAACATCGCGCGGCGCGAAGCTTTCGACAGCAGGCGGTCGTCATACAGTGCGGCGTCCCAGCGGGCGAGATCGTCCAGCGAGGAATAGATGCCGCCGTCGCCGAGCACGGCGCTGGTGGTGCTCTGGTCGGTGCGCTGCCAGCGGCCGTCGATCAGGCTGTAGCCATAGGCACGTGCCGCCACTGTATCAATACCGTCCTGGTGGGCCACGGTGCGGGCCATGCCCAGCGGCGCGAAGATGCGTTGCTGCAGGAAGGCGGCGAAATCCTGGCCGGACGCGCGGCCGACGATGAGCGCGAGCAGTGCATAGCCGCTGTTGCTGTAGCGGTACTGCGTGCCGGGTGCAAAGTTCAGGCGATCCTGGCCCGACAGCAGGGTCAGCACATCGGCGTCATGCACCTGGCGGGTGTCGGCCGGGTCCATCAGGTCTTCGTAGTCGAGCAGGCCGCTGGTATGCGACAGCAGCTGGCGGACGGTGATGGCCGCCGCTGCCGGCGGCAGCTCGGGCAGCCACCGGCGGGCGGTCTGGTCCAGCCCAAGCCGGCCGTCTTCCACCAGCAGCAACACCGCTGCGGCGGTGAACTGCTTGCTGACCGAGGCCAGCCGGAAGTTGCTGGCGGCGGTCACCGCAGTACCGTCTTCCACCACCGCCAGGCCGTAGCCGCGGCGGAACACCGGTTGTCCGTCATGCAGCACCAGCACTGCGGCGCCGGGCACCTGGCCATCGTAGGCCCGCATCAGGCCGTCGATACCCGCATCCGGTGGGGTCAGCACCGGTGCGGCGGAGGCGGCCAGCGGCAGCAGGCCCAGCACGACGGCGAACAGGGCGACGGCAGGGCGCATGGCGGCTCCGGACGGGTCAGGGCGAAGGGGCGGGGGGGCTGCTGGCGGGCTGCGCCATCCAGCGGTCCATCTTGCGGCCCAGCACATCCAGCGGCATCGAGCCGTCCTTCAGCAGCTCGGCGTGGAAGCGACGCAGGTCGAAGGCGGCGCCCTGGCGGGCCTTGGCCCTGTCGCGCAGGGCGACGATGGTGGTCAGGCCGGCCACGTTGGACAGCGCCTGGCCGGGCTGGGCCATGATCCGCTCGACTTCGGCGTTGGCGTCATCGCTGCTCATGTCCACGGTCTTCTGCAGGTAGGCCACGGCCTGCTGCTTGCTCCAGCCCTGCGCATTGACGCCGGTGTCGGCCACCACGCGCGCGGCGCGCAGCAGTCGCGAGTACAGGTAGCCGATACGGTCGTAGGGATCGGTGTAGACGCCGAGGTCTTCGCCCAGCGTTTCGGCGTACAGTCCCCAGCCTTCGACGAACGCAAGATCGCCACCGAGGCGACGGAAGCGCGGCAGCTTGGCCAGTTCCTGTTGCAGGCCCAGCTGCACGTGATGGCCGGGAACCGCTTCATGCAGGTACTGCACCGGCACGTTCCAGCGCTTGCGGCTCGGCAGGTCGCGGGTGTTGATGTACAGCACGCCCGGTTGCCCGGCCGCCGACGGCTGGTAGGCGGCAGCAGCGGCGGTCAGTGCGCGCTCCGGCTCCACCGCACGGACCTCCAGCGGTGCCTTCGGCAAGGTATCCAGCACCTGCGGCAGGCGCGCGTTGACCTGTTGCTGTACCTGGCGGTAGCGGTTGATCAGCGCATTGGCATCGCCGTACTGGAACTGGCGGTCGTTGCGCATGCTGCGCAGCAGCTTGGCCGGCGTGCCACGCAGCTTGGCATCCTTCATCACCGTGGCGATCTGCGCCTGCAGTTCCTGCACGCGCTGCTCGCCCAGCGCGTGCAGCTGCGCGGCGGTCTGGTCGCTGGCGGTGGTCTGCACGATCAGGTTGGCGTACCACGCCTGGCCATCGGGCAGCGCGCCCAGGCCACTGCTGGCGCGCGTGGCGGGCAGGTATTCGGTGGCGATGAAGCCGCGCAGGGCGCGGTAGGCCGGCATGATGCGCAGTTCGATCATGCGCTTGTACTCGGCGCTGATGCGGGCCTTGTCTTCAGCCGCGATGGTGTTCGGCATGGTGCGGATCGGCGACCAGAAGATGCTCTCTTCCGCGGTCGGCTTGATCACCGCATCCAGCTGCGGCAGCACCTTTTCCATCAGGTCGCGCGGCTGGACCACGCCCGCCTTCATGCCCTGGCGCATGTTGTCGATGGCCTGGTCGAACAGCTCGGGAATGCCGAGCGAGCGGCGCGACCAAGTGTCGTAGTCCTGCACGGTGTTGAAGGGCTGCGCGCCGGCGCCGGCACCGAGGATCGCCATGATGCTGCCGATGTTGTAGTACTGGCTGATCGGCATCATCCAGCTCGGGTAACGCTCGGCGGCGAGCGAGGCGCGCGCGTCGCGCACGAAGATCTCGTAGCTGAGCAGGTCCTGGCCCTGCAGTCCGTCGCTGCCGACTTTTTCCACTTTGCCCAGCCATTGGGTGGTGAAGTCGTGCGACTGCTGGCGCCAGGCGGCGGACAGGATGTTGGGCAGCTGGTCGTTGTAGCGGGTCTCGCCCTGGAAGGTGGCCTGCAGCGGGTTCAACCGCATCGAGGCATCCCAGTATTCGTCGTACAGGCGTTCCAGCTGCACCTGCTTGGGTACGGCGCGGGCCGGCGCGACCGGACGCGGCGCGGCGCGGCGCGCCGAGCTGCCGCGGGCCGGCGCGGTGGCGCGGGCGGGCCTGGCCTTGGGTTTGGCAGCCTGGCGGGTCTGCGCGGCGGCAGGGCGGCTGGCCTTCTTCTTCGCTGCTTCGGCCGACGGCACGACGCTGAACAGGAACAACGCGGCGATGGCGGCGGCCAGGACGCGAGTGGGATGCGGCATCAGGAGCTTCCGTGGAACACAGACGTGGAGCTTGCACGATCCGGCCGCGTACGGCCAGCGTGAAGGCGCAGTCAGCGTTTCGCTGCTGGGCCTTCAGTCAGCCGCAGCGGCGGCACGCAGCGCGGCCGCGCGGTCGGCGCCCAGATAGCGGGTGATCGCGCGCCGCATCAGGTACAGCAACGGAATCAGGGCGATCGCGAACCCCATCTTGTAGACGTAGTTGACGCTGGCGACCGCCAGGAACAGCGAGGTCGGCCAGTGCTGCGGGCCGAGCACAAAGGCGATCCAGATCACCACGAAGCTGTCCACCACCTGCGAGATCGCGGTCGAACCGGTGGCGCGCAGCCACACATGGCGTTCGCCGGTGGCCTGGCGGATGCGATGGAACACTGCCACGTCGATCAGTTGGCCGAGCAGGAAGGCCACCAGCGACCCGGCGATGGTCCACATGCCCTGGCCGAACACGGCGGCGAACGCGGCCTGGTAATCGGGCACGCCGTGGGCATCCATCGAGGTGACCCACCAGCTGGCCGGCGCCAGCGAGATGGCCGCGAACGCGAACAGGAAGCCGTAGCCGATCAGCACCACCGCCAGCCACGAGATGAAACGCACCCCGCGCTTGCCGAAGAACTCGTTGATGGTGTCGGTCATGATGAACACCACCGGCCACAGCAGCGTACCGGCGGTGAAGCTGAGCGAGCCGGTCTGGCCGAACAGGTTCCAGTTCAGCGGGTCGATGCCGAGGGTGTCTTCCAGGGCGAAGATCTTCACCCCGATCAGTTCGGCCAGCACCGCGTTGCCGCAGAAGAACGCAGCCAGCACGATGAACAGCAGGACCGCACGATCCTGCAGCGGGCGCTCGATCGGCGCCGGTGTCATGCGGTGCGTTCGCCAGCGCGGGTGAACGGCACGCTGGCCGGTGCCACGGCGCCACCGGAAATGATGAAGCTCATCGCCTGGTCCACGGTCCAGTCGGTGGGGGTGAGCAGCTCCACCGGCACGATTTCCAGATAGCCCGAGGTCGGGTTCGGCGTGGTCGGCACGTACACCGCGGCCAGCTCACGGTCGGTGCCGTGTTCCTTGATGACGCGGGTCACCAGGCCGACCGATTTCATGTCGCGGTGCGGGAAGTCGATCAGCACCACGCGCTGGGTGCTGCCCGGTTCGGTCTGCAGCATGTCCAGCAGCTTCTTGGCGCTGTCGTAGATGATGCTGGCCAGCGGAATGCGCTTGATGACCGCGCCGACCCAGCGCAGCAGGCGCTGGCCGAGCACGCGGCGGCTGGCCACGCCCACCGCCAGGATCACCAGCAGGGTGGCCAGCAGGGCGATGGTGTCCTGGATCCACTCGGCACGGACCCAGCCGAGGTAATGCGGGAAGCTGGTCGCGATCTGTTCGGACAGCGGCACCACCAGCGGGCTGGAGATGCCCGACAGCAGCACGAACACGAACTTGACCACGACCCAGGTCAGCCAGATCGGCAGCAGGGTCAGCAGGCCGGTCAGGAACAGGCGCTGCAGGGAGGGACGGGGAACCAGGGCGGGGGCTTCGAGCGACATGTGCGCATTGTAGCGGTCAGTACCGGTCGATTACGCTGGGCAATCGACAGCGGCAACGGCACATGGAAGGGAAGCTGTGTTGAGGATTCTGCGCGGACTGGGCTGGACCCTGGCGGGCGTGCTGGTGCTGGCCATCGTGGTGTGGTGCGCCTCACGCATGTGGCCGGTGCCCGAATCGCGGCTGCAGGCGCAGCAACGGCTGGAAGCGCGGCTGCCGGCGATCGGGCGCAATGGCTATCCGCTGCTGTGGACGCTGGCGTTTGACGACCTGGATAGCCGCCAGCGCGAGCAGGCGCTGGCCGAGGACGTGCGGCGCTGGGAGGCCGACCCGCGCGGTGACAGCCTCACGCCGTCGCACCTTGCGGCGAACCATCGTGAACTGCGCGCGCGGGCGTCCGCCAGCTGCGGGCCCAGCGCCCGCGACTGCCTGGCACAGGTGCGGGCCGACCCGCAGCGGTTTGCCGACGCCCATGCCGGCCACCACCAGCTGCACGCACGGCTGGACGCGCTGGCCGACGCGGACCACTTCGTGTCGCCGTTCCGGCCGAAGGGCGACGGGATGATGGTGCCGCTGCCGACCTACGGGCTGATGCTCGATGCCACCAGTGCACGTGCGCTGGCCTATGTGCAGGGCGATATCGATGGCGCGCTGCGTGGCAGCTGCCGTGGCCTGCAGCTGGGTCGTCGGCTGGTGCCCGGTGGCAGCTATCTGGTCGAGAGCATCATCGGCGCCAGCCTGGTGCAGGCCAATGCGCAGCTGCTGGCCGACATGCTGGTGGAATTGCCTGCCGACCACCCGCTGCCGGACGAATGTGAACGTGCCATGCAGCCGATGCTGGCCGACGAGCAGAGCCTGTGCCGTGCAATGCAGGGCGAGTACGCGATGAGCCGCGCGGCAATCGAGTCTTCGGCCCGGGAATTTGGCGGGGTCCTGGTGCTGGACCGCAGCAGCACGCTGGCGCGCGCGGCCGGCAATCTGGGTTGGGCCTGTGGGGCGGCAGCGACCGTGGCACTGGAGGCGGATCGCCCACTGCCGGTAGCGGCACCGCTGCAGCATGACTTCGGGTGCCTGTCGAACGTGATGGGCTGCGTGCTGACCGACATCGCTGGCCCGGTCTATCCCGCCTATTCGTCACGCACCCAGGATGCCGCGGCGATGCTGCGCCTGCTGGGCGCGCAACGCTGGCTGCGGCAGCAGGCGGGAGACCCGATGGATGCGCTGCAACGGTTGCCGGCGCAGTTCGCCTCGCCGGTGCGGGTGCCGCAGCTCGCCGCCGACGGGCGTTCCCTGCAGGTGCCGCGTCGCTCGCCCACCCGCGGCAACGACGAAAGCCCATGGCTGTCGGTGCCACTGGTGGCCGCTGACGCCGCAACAGCAACCGCAACCGCCCGCGCCCGCGACTGAGCAGAACCCTGGTCGGCGCCGGCCAGCGGATCGAATGCCCAGCCATCGCCCACGCTCTGCAGCGTCCAGCGCTGGCTGCTGCGCAGTGGGTGCCAGCGCACGCTCTCCTTGTCGTCCTCGATGCTGCCCTCGGTACGTTTCACCTTGCGCGTGGAAAAGTTCACGCTCACCGAGGTGGTCTGTCCGGAATTGCGCATCACCGAGTTCTGGTCGTAGCCGATCAGCGCGAAGGCATCGTCCTGCCACCGGAAGGTGAAGGCGGTGGTCCCCATCGACCAGCTTCCCGCGCTGGAGAAGGAAAACAGGGCTACCCTCAACGTGCCGCGCTGGATGCTGACACCGCCATCCTCAAGCGGGTCGCTCATCACCGGGTTGTCCGGGCGCGGAATCAGCTGGTGGTCCTGCACCGCCAGCACATAGCCGGCCGGGCGTGACCACGCAACGGCGAGAATGCGGGGGTTGCTGTCGTACGGCGATGGGCCGAAGCCATCGTGCTCGATGACGTTGCGCGGGTCCTGCTGGCGCAGTACCAGGACCAGATCAGCGCGGCCATCCTGGTCGAGATCGCCTTCGATGCTGGATTCAAGCGTCCAGCCGTTGGGCACGAAGCCGGCCGCATTGGCGGCCTGTGCCGGCAGCGTCGGGTACTGCACAGGCGGCAGGTCGAGGGAATGGGCCGCAAAGGGCAGGGCGGTCAGCAGTGCGGCAACGGCGGACGGGCGCATCGGAGCCTCCATGGCAGGGAGGCAGAGGATAGCGCCCGCGCACGGGGTCAGCGCGCGTGGGGCTTCAACCGCAGGTAGACCTGCTTGCGCACCTGGGCCACCACCTCGCCGCTTTCATCAACCACGTCGTTGCTGAACCAGCGCAGCACCTTGTCACCATTGGCGGCTTCGGCACGCAGCTCATCCAGCAGCGTGTCGTCGATGCGGAAGGAGGTGCGCACCGTGCCGCGGCCGGGCTTGAGGAAGTCGATGGCGCCTGCGCGGTCCCACACGTAGTAGTCGCGGCCGAGGATGTGCAGCAGGCCCAGCATCCAGAACGGATCGGTCATCGCGAACAGGCTGCCACCGAAGTGGGTGCCGACGTAGTTGCGGTTCCACGGCCTCAGGCGCAGCGCGACGTCGATCTGCCGATAGTCGGGCGTGATGCGGGTGACGTGGATCCCGGTGAACAGGAACGGCGGCCAGAGGTTGATGCCGAAGCGGAACAGGCGGGCGTTCATGCGGATCCGGGGCGCTGGGCGAGGCGCCCAGTCTAACCATTCGCATGCGTATGTTGCACCCCGGTGACGCCGGTCACGCTTCGCCGTCGACCACATACCCGTCGCGGCCATTGGCCTTGGCCTGGTACAGGGCGGTGTCGGCGCCTTCGACGAAATGGTGCGGCTGCAGCTCGGCGCCGGGCACGCGGGTGAACACGCCGATGGTGAGCGTGACCCGGTCGTCGCTGCCATCGCCATGGGCGGGCAGCGTACGCACACAGTCGATCAGATCCTGGATCACCTGCCGCGCACCTTCGGCCGGGGTATCGGGCAGCACCAGCGCGAATTCGTCGCCGCCGTAGCGTGCAGCCATGTCGCGCGGCCGGCGCGCATGCGCGCCAATCAGCTGGGCAACGTCCCGCAGCACGCGGTCGCCGACCTGGTGGCCGTGGCGGTCGTTGTGGCGCTTGAAGTGGTCGACGTCGATCAACGCCAGGCTCAGTGGCTTGCCGCTGCGTCGTGCGGCATCGCACTCCTGCTGCAGCGACTGCTCGAAGCGCAGCCGGTTGCCAAGGCCGGTCAGGGCATCGCGGTTGGCCTGGCGGTGCCAGGCCGAGATCCGCCAGATCGCCCAGCACAGCAGCACCAGCACGATGCCCAGCAGGGCGGTGGCCGGCGCCCACCACAGGTCACCGGCCCGCAGCAGCAGCCAGCTCAGCAGCGGCGCCGCGGGCAGCGACATCAGCGCCACCAGCCAGGGCAGGCGCAGGCCGAGCAGGATCACGCACAGCGCCACCAGGACGGCACTGATCACGTGTTGCCAGGGGCGTGGCAGCACGTCGATCTGCTTGTGCTGCAGCAGCATCGAGGCGATGTTGGCCTGGTACTCGCTGCCGCTCATCCAGAACTCGCGGGTGGTCGGAGTCAGCAGCCGTGGTGCGATGCCGCTGGCGGTCATGCCCACCACGATGCGGCGGCCATGCAGCATCGCCATGTCCACGTGACCATCCAGTACGTCGGCATAGGACACCTGCGGCAGCCGTTCGGGTGGGCCGGCATAGCGCACCCGAACGTAGTCGTCGCGCCGCCATTGATATGGGGAATCCACCTCCGGGTCGGGGTCGGGCAGCCCGCGTGCGGCGCCGGCCGGCAGTCCGGCAAGGGCCAGCCCCAGCGCCGGCCAGTGGGCCTTGCCGATGCCAGCGTGCAGATAGACGCCGCGGGCCACACCATCACCGTCCACTTCCACGTCGGTGTGGCCGATGGCGGCCGCACTGGCGGCGATCTGCGGGATCGGCAGCATTTCCTCGGCCATGCGGTCGCCGGCCGCGGGCGCGGCCAGCACCGGCAGGACAACGCGCCCGTTGCGCCGTATCGCGGCAGCCAGCGTTTCGTCCTGCCGATTGTCGCGACGGTCCGGCTCGGACAGCATCAGGTCCAGTGCCACGCGTTCAACGCCGGCATCGGTCAGCCGGTCCAGCAGCCGTGCATGGATCGAGCGCGGCCACGGCCACTGGCCGATGCGCTGCAGGCTGCCTTCGTCGATCGCCACGATCAGCACGCTGGGATCGGGGCGGTACTCCCAGCCACCGACCATCGCGTCGTAGGCGGTTTCGTCCTGGCGCCACAGCCACTGGCCCTGGCTGGCCACGGCCGTCAGTATTCCGGCCAGCGCCGCCAGCAGGATCCGCTTCGACCACGGCAGCGGTGAGCGCCTCACAACAACAGCCACAGCAGCAGCGCGCCGCCGCCGGCACCGTAGCAGAGACGGCACGGCAAGGTGATCTGCTGGGCGGGCGAGAATTCGCCGGCGTGGCCGTCATCGTCGATGTACTGCACGCGTACATGCAGCGTGCCGCGCCACGGGCGCTTGAAGCTGATCTGCGGTTCGGTCACGGTTTCGTCGACCTGCGGCGCCTTGAAGTCGCCACGGCGGTCAACCTGCACCCGGTAGCGCTGGCCTTCGCTGCCGGCCTGCCAGCGCAGGGTCAGTTCGCCGTGCGCGGCTTCGGGCGGCTGCAGCGCGGGATCAACCGGTTCGTTGCTGAGCTGCAGCGGCAGTGCCTGGCCATAGCGGCCCTGGTGGCCGTTGGCATCGCGCGAGGCAACCCGCCAGAAGTACTGGCCAGGCGGCAGTGGCTGCGCCAGGCGCAGGTCGGTTCCGGTGCTGGCCTGTTCCTGCAGCGGCTGTGCGAAGGTGGCATCGGCCGCGATCTGCAGCACGCTGCTGCGCGCGCCGGGGGCCTGGGTCCAGCGGAAGCGGGGACGATCGCTGTTGACCGTCTGCCCGTGCAGCGGCGATACGGTGATCGGCGGTGGCGGCTGGTCGCTGAGTTCGAAATCGGCGCTGGCGTCGAGGCCTTCCACGCCCTGCGCATCGACCGCGCGCAGCAGGACGCGCAGCTGGCCCGGCGGCAGGTCGCCGATGGCCAGGCGGGTATCGGTGGTGGTGGCAGCAAACAGCAGGATTTCCGGTGTGGTTGCCTGCACCACTTCCACGCGGTAGTGCGCGGCGCCGGTGACCGGCGCCCACGCCAGCAGTGCCGGCAGGGGCGCCAGGCGCAGTTCGTCGTTGCGCAGCTGCGGTGCCGGCAGCAGCGGGGAGACCGCGTCCGGTGCGGCATCGGCGCTGCCGCTGAGCGTGGCCTGGCCCGGCCGGACCAGGCGCTGTCCGTGGGTGTTGCCGACCTGCACCTTGCCCTGGAGCACTTCGGTGGCGCCCACATGGCCGGCGTCTCCGGCACTGACGCGGAACACGGTGCCGCGCACGCTGCTGGTGGCGGTGGGCGCATCGATGATGTAACGCGATGCCGGACCGCGCGCGGGCGTCACCCGATTGCTGGCGCGGCCCTGCTGCAGGCGCAGGCGGGTGTCCACCATGCCGGTGTGGCCATAGCGGCTGAGCTGGTCCAGGCGCAGGCGCGAGTACTCACGCAGCTGCAGGCGCGATGCATCGGCAAACTCCAGCGTGACGCTGGATTCGCCCTCGGTCTGCACGGTGTCACCGATGTGCAGCTGCTCGCCGGCCTGGATGGCGCGGCTGGCGCTGCCGTCGCCGGCGGACAGTTCGACCTTGCCGCGGACCGAGAGCACCCGCGCCGGCGCCGGTTCGGTGCGCAGCCAGCTGATCGGAAAGCGCAGCAGCTGGCCGGGCGGCAGCCGGTAGGGGTTGTCGATGCGGTTGTGCTGCTGGAGCTGTTGCCAGCGCACCGAGGGCTTCAGGTACACGCCCCCCAGGTCCCACAGGGTATCGCCGGGGCGGACCCGGTAGTTCCAGTCCTGCGCGGAGGCGATGGCCGGCAGCAGAAGGAGGGCACAGAGGACGGCGCCCCTGGAGCGCATGGCAGAAAACAGCGAGCGGACGAAGGTCACAGTTTTGCAATCCCGGCAATGCGGGGGTGCAGCTGCAAGACCCCATGGCCCCGACCTCATCCCCCCGAACGGATCGTGGCGGCCGTACGGCCGCCATCGCACGCATTATTGCCCGCGTCCAGTGCAGGGATTCTGAACGAACCCGGCTGCCGTTCAGAACAGCAGGGATGCCATCCTGCGCCGGTACTGGCCGACCAGGTCCTCGTCGGAGATCACATTGAAGGCATCGATCAGCGCCTTGCGCGGCAGGCCGTCCTCGAAACTCCGGTCGATCCGCAGCATTTCCAGGAATTGTGCCAGCGCGGCTTCGTCATGGCCGCCCAGCAGCAGCTGCACGCCGCGCAGGTGGCGGGCCCTGAGGTCGTTGCCGTCGGCGGCGATACGCGCGTCCAGCACCTCGGCGGCCGGGGCGTCCTTCAGCGCCGCGGCAAAGGACAGGCGGGCGCGGGCGCGCACGGCGCGGTCGTCGGTGGCCAGGTTGGCGGGGAGGCCGTCGATCAGCGTGCCGGCTTCGTCCACGCCGCCGATCTGCAGCAGGGCCAGGGCCAGGTCGAGCTTCAGTTCGTCCTTGTCCGGCTCGGCGGCGATCTGCGCACGCAGTACATCCACCTGTGCCTGCGGATCCAGCGGCGCTTCGTCTTCGGCGGCGGTGTCACCGACATCAGCCGGCACGATGCCGTGCTGGGCCAGGAATTCACGCAGCTGGCCTTCCGGAATGGCACCCGGGAAGCCGTCCACCAGCTGGCCGCCCTTGACCAGGAACACGGTCGGCACCGAGCGGATCTGGAAGGCGGCGGCGATCTGCTGTTCCTTGTCGACGTCGACCTTGGCCAGCTCGAAGGCGCCGTTGTACTCAGCGGCCAGCTTTTCCAGCATCGGGCCCAGGGTCTTGCACGGCCCGCACCACGTGGCCCAGAAGTCGACCAGCACCGGCGTCTGCAGCGACTTCTGCAGGACTTCGGCCTCGAAGGTCGCAGTGGTGGCGTCGAATACGTAGGTCGTTTCGGTCATGGGGGAGGCATCGTTTGGCATCTGGAGACCGATTCTATGGTGACGATCGCTGCCGGTCTCAACCCGGGGTGCGGCAAATGCCCGACAATGCCGCCTTCCCGTCGTCGTTGTTCCGGAGCCCGCATGTCGTCACTGTCCTCGTTGCTGCGCCTGTCCGGCCTGGTCGCTGCGCTGCTGTTCGTGCTGGCAGTACTCGGCTTCGGTGCCGGCCTGGACGGTTATGCACAGGTCCGCCATCCGGTGGCCCTGCTGGGCGCGCAGGGCGTGCCGCATGCCCTGGCCTTCAATCTGCTGGGCTTCGTGCTGCCGGGCCTGCTGGCGGTTGTCGTGGCCGAGTGCCTGCGCCGTGGACTCCCCGCAACGGCAGGGTGGGCGCCGCGGGTGGGCAGCCAGATGCTGCTGCTGGCGGGACTGGCCTTTGCCGCCATGGGCCTGCTGCCGCTGGACGTGGACGACCTGCATGGCCCGGCCAGCCAACTGCACGCCAGCGCCTGGATGATCTGGGTGCTGGGCTTTGTCGCCGGCACCCTGCTGCTGGGCATGTCCCGGTTGCGCCAGGCGCAGGGCCGTGGCCTGGGGGGAATGGCGGTGGCCTGCGGCGCGCTGGCGGGGCTTGCCGCCTTCGCCCTGCAGGGATTGCTGCCGGCACCGCTGGCGCAGCGGATTGCGTTCGCCTGCTGGGCGGGCTGGCTGGCGCTGGCCCTGCCGCTGTCGCGGCCACGCTGAGACCGCTTCCGGGTGCCCGTGGCACCCATGGCCGGCGGACAGGATTGGAGCCATTTGCCGCACTGCGGTACGCTGTACCGCTTTGCCGCCGCATCCGCGTGTTCCATGACCAGCGCTGAAACCAACGCCTACGACCCGCAGCAGGTTGAATCCGCCGCCCAGCAGTACTGGGACGCCACTCGTGCCTTCGAAGTCGACGAGACTTCGGACAAGCCGAAGTACTACTGCCTGTCGATGCTCCCGTACCCGTCCGGTGCGCTGCACATGGGCCACGTGCGCAATTACACCATCGGCGACGTGATCAGCCGCTACAAGCGCATGACCGGCCACAACGTGCTGCAGCCGATGGGCTGGGACGCGTTCGGCCTGCCTGCGGAAAATGCCGCGATCAAGAACAAGACCGCACCGGCGGCGTGGACGTACAAGAACATCGAGCACATGCGTGGCCAGTTCAAGGCCATGGGCTATGCGGTGGACTGGTCGCGCGAATTCGCCACCTGCCGCCCGGACTACTACGTCCACGAGCAGCGCATGTTCACCCGCCTGATGCGCAAGGGCCTGGCCTACCGCCGCAACGCGGTGGTGAACTGGGACCCGGTCGACCAGACCGTGCTGGCCAACGAGCAGGTCATCGACGGCCGTGGCTGGCGCTCCGGCGCGCTGGTCGAAAAGCGCGAGATTCCGCAGTGGTTCCTGCGCATTACCGATTATGCCCAGGAGCTGCTGGACGGCCTGGATGAACTGGATGGCTGGCCGGACTCGGTCAAGACCATGCAGCGCAACTGGATCGGCCGTTCCGAAGGCCTGGAGATCCAGTTCGACGTGCGTGACGTCGACGGCGGCGTGCTGGACCCGCTGCGTGTGTTCACTACCCGCCCGGACACCGTGATGGGCGTGACCTTCGTGTCGATCGCCGCCGAGCACCCGCTGGCGCTGCACGCGGCGAAGAACAACCCGGAACTGGCTGCGCTGCTGTCGGAAATGAAGCAGGGCGGCGTGTCCGAGGCCGAGCTGGAGACCCAGGAAAAGCGCGGCATGGACACCGGCCTGCGTGCCATCCATCCGGTCACCGGCGAGAAGGTGCCGGTGTGGGTCGCCAACTTCGTGCTGATGGGCTATGGCACCGGTGCGGTGATGGCTGTTCCGGGTCATGACCAGCGCGACAACGAAGTGGCCAACAAGTACGGCCTGCCGATCGTGCAGGTCATCGCCCTGAAGGACCCGCGCAACGACGACGAGCGCACCTGGGACGGTGCCCGCTGGCAGGACTGGTACAGCGACAAGAGCCGCCAGACCGAACTGGTGAACTCGGCCGAATTCGACGGCCTGGACTTCCAGGGCGCCTTCGAAGCCCTGGCCGAACGTTTCGAGCGCAAGGCCCAGGGCCAGCGCCGCGTCAATTACCGACTGCGCGACTGGGGCGTGAGCCGCCAGCGCTACTGGGGCTGCCCGATTCCGGTGATCTACTGCGCCAAGTGCGGCGCGGTGCCGGTGCCGGAAGAACAGCTGCCGGTGGTGCTGCCGGAGGACGTGGCGTTCTCGGGTACCGGTTCGCCGATCAAGACCGACCCGGAATGGCGCAAGACCACCTGCCCGGACTGCGGTGGCGCGGCCGAGCGCGAGACCGACACCTTCGACACCTTCATGGAGTCGAGCTGGTACTACGCGCGCTACACCTCGCCGGGTGCCCGTGATGCGGTCGACAAGCGCGGCAACTACTGGCTGCCGGTCGACCAGTACATCGGCGGCATCGAGCACGCGATCCTGCACCTGATGTATTTCCGCTTCTACCACAAGCTGCTGCGTGACGCGCGGATGGTGGACAGCAACGAACCGGCGCGCAACCTCCTGTGCCAGGGCATGGTGATTGCCGAAACCTACTACCGCCCGAACCCGGATGGCTCGAAGGACTGGATCAACCCGGCCGATGTGGAAGTGCAGCGCGACGAGCGCGGCCGCATCACCGGCGCCACCCTGATCGCCGACGGCCAGCCGGTGGTGGTCGGTGGCACCGAGAAGATGTCCAAGTCGAAGAACAACGGCGTGGACCCCCAGGCGATGGTCGACAAGTACGGTGCCGACACCGTGCGCCTGTTCTCGATGTTCGCTGCGCCGCCGGAGCAGTCGCTGGAGTGGAACGAAGCCGGCGTGGACGGCATGGCCCGCTTCCTGCGCCGCCTGTGGGCCCAGGTGCAGAAGCACGCGGCCGATGGCCCCGCCCCGGCGCTGGATGTGGCCGCGCTGGATGCCAACCAGAAGGCGCTGCGCCGCAAGACCCACGAGACCATCGGCAAGGTCGGTGACGACTACGGCCGCCGCCACAGCTTCAACACCGCCATTGCCGCGGTGATGGAACTGATGAACGCGCTGGCCAAGTTCGATGACGGCAGTGCTCAGGGGCGCGCTGTGCGTCAGGAAGCGCTGCAGGCCATCGTGCTGCTGTTGAACCCGATCACCCCGCATGCCAGCCACGCCCTGTGGCAGGTGCTGGGTCATGACGAGACGCTGCTGGAAGACCAGCCGTTCCCGCAGGCCGACGCCGGTGCCCTGGTGCGCGACGCGCTGACCCTGGCGGTGCAGGTCAACGGCAAGCTGCGTGGCACCATCGAAGTGGCCGCCGATGCCGCGCGCGAGCAGGTCGAGGCGTTGGCGTTGGCCGAGCCGAACACTGCCAAGTTCATGGAAGGCCTGACGGTGCGCAAGATCATCATCGTGCCGGGCAAGATCGTGAACATCGTCGCCGCTTGATGTACCCCGCATCCGCCGCCTGCAGGGTGGCGGGTGTCCTCCCGGTGCAGGGCCACTCAGTTGATGGCCCTGCATTCACGCGGCTTCGGGCAGGCTGTGTGTTGCCGTGATCGCCCGGCTCCGCCAGACTGTCCTCATGACCCGAATCCTGCTTGCCCTCGTTCTCGCCCTCGGCCTCGCCGGCTGCGGCTTCCATCTGCGCAACAAGCTGATGCTGCCGACCGACACCGCGCCGGTGAAGGTGGTCTCCACCGCGCCGTACAGTGAACTGGTCAAGCTGCTCAACCGCAGCCTGCTGGCGTCGGGTGCCAAGCTGGCCGACGAAGACAGCAAGGAACCCAGTACCCAGCTGCAGGTGTTGTCCGAACGCTGGGGCGACCTGCCGATCGCCATCGACTCGCAGGGCCGTGCCCAGGAATACAGCCTGCGCTATGCGGTGATCTTCATCTTCCGTCGTGAGGACGGCAGCGAGCTGGTGCCGCAGCAGGTGATCGAACTGTCGCGCGATTACGTGTCGCCGCCGACCGACGCCACCGGTACCACCACCGAACGCGAGATCCTGGCCGATGAACTGCGCCGGGAAATGTCCGCATCGATCATCCGCCGCATCGACAGCGTGGTCCGTGCCGAAATCGAGAAGGGCGGCAGCCTGTCGGCGCCGAAGGCCAGGCCGGTTGAAGGGGCGGTGCCGGCCGAGCCGGTCCCTGCAGCCAAGCACTGAGCCGCGGCGATGGAACTGCGTCCGGAGCAGCTGGCCAGCCAGGGCGCTGATACCGCGCTGGCGCCGGTCTACCTGATTGCCGGCCCGGAAACCCTGCGTGTGCTGGAGGCGGCCGACGCCATCCGTGCGCGCGCGCGCGCCGCCGGTATCGGCGAGCGCGAGGTGTTCGACGCCGATGGCCGCGACTTCGACTGGAACCAGCTCGACGCCAGTTTCAATGCGCCCAGCCTGTTCAGCGCCCGCCGCCTGGTCGAGGTGCGCCTGCCCAGCGGCAAGCCGGGCAAGGACGGGGCCGAGGTGATCAGCCAGTTCTGCGCCAACCCGGCGCCGGACGTGGTGCTGATGATCAGCGCCAACGAATGGAGCAAGGCCCACCAGGGCAAGTGGGCCGAGGCAGTCAACCGCATCGGCGTGCTGTCGGTGGCCTGGGCGATCAAGCCCCACGAACTGCCGGACTGGATCGAGCGCCGCCTGCGTGGCAAGGGCCTGCGCGCCGACCCGGCCGCCGTGCAGCGGTTGGCCGAGCGGGTGGAAGGCAATCTGCTGGCCGCTGCCCAGGAAATCGACAAACTGGCGCTGCTGGCCGATGGCCAGCCGCTGGACGTGGAACGGATGGAGTCACTGGTGGCCGATGCTGCCCGCTACGACGTGTTCCGCCTGGTGGAGGCCGCGTTCTCGGGCCAGCCGCCGGCGGTGCTGCGCATGCTGGCGGGCCTGCGCGGCGAGGGCGAGGCGGTGGCCGCGCTGATGCCGATGGTGATCCGCGAGCTGCTGGCCGGTGCCGGCCTGGCCCGGGTACAGGCGCGCGGCGGCAACCTGGCCGCCGAAATGAAATCGCGCGGTATCTGGGAATCGCGGCAGGCACCCTACAAGCGTGCGCTGCAGCGGCACCCGGAAGGCAAGCGCTGGGAGCGCTTCGTGGCCGAGGCGGGGCTGGTCGACCGCATCGCCAAGGGGCGCGCTGACGGCGATGCCTGGCTGGCGCTGGAACGCCTGCTGGTGGCGGTGGCCGAACCGCGTGCCGTGCGCCTGCTGGCGCGGGCCTGAGTGATGAGCCTGCGGATCTATTACGGGGGCACCTTCGATCCGGTGCACCTCGGCCACCTGGCGATCGCGCGCGCCGCCCGGGATGAGCTGCAGGTTGCCGTACGCATGCTGCCGGCGGCGGATCCGCCGCATCGCGCAGTGCCGGGCGCAAGCGCTGACCAGCGCTTTGCCATGCTCTCGCTGGCCATCGGCGATGAACCCGGCCTGCTGCTGGATCATCGCGAGCTGGACCGGGCGCTGCGTTTCCCGGGCCGCCCGTCCTACACCGTCGACACCCTGCGCGAGCTGCGCGGTGAGCTCGGCCCGAGCCGGCCGCTGGCCTGGCTGGTCGGTGCCGACAGCCTGCTGGGCCTGACCCGCTGGCACGAATGGGAGGCCCTGTTCGGTCTGGCCCATTTCGTGGTGGCTGAGCGGCCGGGCAGCCCGCTGCGCGCTTCGGTGGATGGCGAGCTGGGGCGCGCGCTGGAAGGGCGCTGGGCCGACAGCGAACAGGCCCTGTTCGCCAGCCCGGCCGGGCGCATCCTGCGCCTGCACCATCCGCTGCGCGAGGAGTCGGCCAGTGCCGTCCGGTCGCAGATCGCCACCGGCGGCCCCTGGCGCGCACTGCTGCCGCCGGCCGTTGCGGACTATGTCGCTGCACATGGGCTGTACCGCCCGGCATCGCCGTGAATGGCGCCGCCGCGCCATCCCCGTATAATCGCCCCCACGTTTATCGAGTCGATCCACTTTGAGCAACCAGACCCAGCCCCAGACCATCAAGGTCGATCTGCCCAGCCCGCCGCCGTCCGTGCCGGAACTGCTGGCCAGCGTCCGCCAAGCCACCGAAGACCTGAAGGCCAAGGACCTGGTCGAGATCGACGTGCGCGGCCGGTCCAGCGTTGCCGACTACATGATCGTCGTTTCGGGCACCTCGACCCGCCACGTCAAGTCGATCGCCGATGAAGTCGTGCGCTTCGCCAAGAACATCGACGTGATGCCGCTGGGTGTTGAAGGTGAGCGCGAAGCCGAATGGGTGCTGGTCGACCTGGGCGACGTGATCGTGCATGTGATGCTGCCGCGCGTGCGTGAGTTCTACGCCCTCGAGCGCCTGTGGACCGTCGGCGACCAGCCGCCGTCCAGCGACGACGAAGTGGCCTGAGCCGCACGTTGATGCATCCCTTCGACGGCGCCGATGGCGCCGTCGACGTTTTGGAGGACCGTTGATGAAAGCCCGCCTGATCGCCACCGGTGAACGCGCGCCCAGCTGGGTGGCGCAGGGTTTTGCCGAGTACCAGAAGCGGCTGTCGCACTGGTTGCCGTTCGAGCTGGTGGAAGTCGAGCCCGGCCTGCGCGGCAAGGGCCGCGATGCGCGTCGCGCCACCGAGGACGAAGGCAAGCGCGTGATCGCCGCGTTGCCGAAGAATGCCTACGTGGTGGCGCTGGATGTGCCCGGCCGGCAGCTCAGTTCCGAACAGCTGGCGCAGCGCCTGGAACACTGGCGTGGGCAGGGCAGGGACCTGGCGTTCCTGATCGGTGGCCCGGAAGGACACTCGCCGGAAGTCTCCGCGCTGGCCGATGAAAAGTGGTCGATCGGACCGCTGACGTTGCCGCACATGCTGGTGCGGCTGGTGGTGGCCGAGCAGTTGTATCGGGCAGCGGCAATGATTGCCAATCACCCCTACCATCGCGCGTGAAGAGTGGTTATACTAGTCGTCTGCCCGAATAGCTCAGCCGGTTAGAGCACTTGACTGTTAATCAGGGGGTCGTTGGTTCGAGTCCAACTTCGGGCGCCACCTTGAAGAGACCTGCATCGCAAGATGCAGGTCTTTTTTTTGCGTTGTTGCAGCGCCGAGCCCGTGCTCGGCTTCGAGGGTGCAGCCGAGCATGGGCTCGGCTCTACAATCTGCTGTATCCAACCACGGATGTTGATCGTGCGCGCACTCCTGTCCGTCGTCCTTCTGCTGCTTGCACAGCCAGCCTTCGCCGCAGCGAATGCCGCACCACCGACCTGGCATCCGCCGCAGGGCACCACCGAGCTGCCATTGTGGCCGCAGGGCACGGTGGAGCCGCCGCCAAAACTGAAAGGCCCCGAGCAGGTTGGCGAAGCGGTTTCCAAGGCCAGCGGAGAACGCTGGACGATGCTGCAGAACGTGGCCGTGCCGACCCTCACCGTGTTTCCGCCGAAGGGGCCGGCCAATGGCACCGCGGTGATGGTGGTGCCTGGAGGGGGTTACCGGGTGCTGGCGATGGACCTGGAAGGCAGCGAAATCTGCGACTGGCTGAACGCGCAGGGCATCACCTGCGCGCTGCTGAAGTACCGCGTGCCGGCGTCCGGCCCGAACTGGGATCCCGACTGCAACTGCCGCGACATTCCGTCGGTACCGATGGCGCTGCAGGACGCACAGCGCGCCATGGGGCTGCTGCGTGCGCAGGCACAGCGCTGGAACATCGACCCGAAGCGGGTGGGGGTGATCGGTTTTTCTGCGGGTGGTCATGTGGTGGCGGGACTGAGCACGCACGCACGTCGTAGCTACACCGCGGTCGACGCTGCCGACTCACAGTCCAGCCGCCCGGATTTCGCGATGGTGATGTATTCCGGGCACCTGTGGGCAGGGCACGGCAACGGGCTGTCGCTGGTCAAGGACATCGTTGTTGATGGAACGGTGCCGCCGACGTTCATTGCGCAGGCCACCGATGATCGCACCGATGACGTGCGCGAATCACTGGCCTACTACCAGGCCCTGATCGACGCCGAGGTGCCGGTGGAAATGCACCTGTTCGCACGTGGCGGCCATGCGTTCGGGCTGCGCGTGAAGGATGCACCGGTCGCGGCGTGGCCGCGGCTGGCCGAGCGCTGGATGCAGGACATCGGCATGCTGCCGCAACGCCAGCTGTAGAACCAGACCATGCTCGGCGTGCCTGTGCGAAGCCGAGCGTGGGCTCGGCTCTACAGTGCCAGCGCACCTCTGGAGAACGCCACCAGCGTAGCGATCGCCACCACCACAATGGCGCCGAACAACACCCACTCCCAGCGCGTGAACACCTTCTCGCCGCGCTGGCGTCGGGTCAGCGCGAACAGCACCACGCCGGGCACGTACAGCAGCACCGACAGCAGCAGGTTGTCGAGGCCGCCGGCATACACCAGCCACAGCGCATAGGCACTGGCCAGCAGCGCGACGACGAAATCGCGCCAGCGCACACCGGGTTCACCGGCATAGGCCTGGCCGCGCCAGGCCAGCTGCACGCCGAACGCGGTGGACAGGAAGTAGGGCACCAGGCTCATCGATGCGGCCAGCAGCACCAGACCGGTGTAGCTGCCGGAATTGACCAGCACCAGCAGCAGGAACAGCTGGATCAGCCCGTTGCTCAGCCACAGTGCGTTGGCCGGCACGCCGCGCGCGTTCTCGCGGCCCAGGAACGCCGGCATCGTGCCGTCACCGGCCGCAGCGTACAGCACTTCAGCACACAGCAGCACCCAGGCCAGCAATGCGCCCAGCACCGAAATGATCGAACCGATGATGATCACCGTCGCGCCCCACTCGCCGACGATCGCGCGCAGCACATAGGCCATCGACGGATTGGGCAGCCCGGCAAGTTCCGCCTGCGACAGCACGCCCATCGACAGCAGGCTGACCAGCACCAGCAGCAGCCAGACGCCGAGAAAGCCGATCACCGTGGCACGGCCGACATCGGCACGTCGCGCAGCGCGGCGCGAGTAGATGCTGGCGCCCTCGATGCCGATGAATACCCACACGGTCACCAGCATCATGCCGCGCAGCTGCTGGCCGAGATCGCCCAGTGCAGGCGTACCGAAGAAGTCGGCACGGAAGACATCCATGCGGAACGCGCCGGCGGCCAGGATCAGGAACAGCGCGAT
Source organism: Stenotrophomonas sp. YJH_SMC_17 (assembly GCF_059371655.1). Lineage (NCBI taxonomy): Bacteria > Pseudomonadati > Pseudomonadota > Gammaproteobacteria > Lysobacterales > Lysobacteraceae > Stenotrophomonas > Stenotrophomonas sp. YJH_SMC_17. The sequence goes on from NZ_JCAFUU010000002.1 coordinate 399,671, forward strand.
CGGCAGCAGTTTGGTCACCGTTACCAGTCCATTGACGATGGCGGCGGTGCGCAGCCCACGCAGCACCAGCAGGTGCACGGTCCACAGCAGCAGTGACGAGGCGGCCACGGCGGCCGGCGTATTGCCTTCGCCGAAGACCGGCATGAAGTGGCCGAGGCCACTGAAGATCAGCACGAAGAAACTGGCGTTGCCCAGTACCGAGGCGACCCAGTAGCCCCATGCGGCGGAGAAGCCGATGTAGTTGCCGAAGCCCTCGCGCGCATACGCGTAGATGCCGGTATCAAGGTCCGGCCGGCGGTTGGCCAGGGCCTGGAACACGAAGGCCAGCATCAGCATGCCGGCGCCACTGACCGCCCAGCCGATCAGCGCAGCGGCCGGGCCGGCGCTGCGCGCCACGTTCTGCGGCAAGGAAAAAATGCCGGCACCGACCATCGAGCCGACCACCAGTGCGGTCAACGCGGGCAGGCCAAGGCGTTGCGATGTCGCGGCCATGGAGATCCCCTGCGGCGGTGATGCCGCGTGCACACGGTAGCGGTGTACCCGTGAACATGCGCGCAAGAGGCGCCGCAACGACGAAGGCCCGGGCAGGTGCCCGGGCCTTCGAAGGTGATGCTGCAGACGGTATTACTTGAACGTGTACTTGGCACCCACGGTGAAGTAACGGCCCAGTGCACCGGAGAAGTGCATCGGGTTGTAGTTCACGCCGCCGTAGGTGGTGGGATCGAGCGGTGCGATGCGGTCGAACACGTTGGCCACCGAGGCATTGAGCTCGAAGGCGTCGGTGATGTTCCAGCGGCCGGACAGGTCGAAGGTGGTGAACGAAGAGATCTTCGTCACCGGCGTGCCATCCTCATAGAACGCCTGGTAATCGCCGCCACGCTTGTCGGTGTTGTCCATCTTGCTGATGTAGTTGGCAACACCGCTCACGCTCCACGCGCCCTGCTTCCAGGTGGTGCCGAAGTTGATCTTGTCCTTCGGCGTGCCGATGCAGTTGGTCACGTCGCAGTTACCGTGCGTGCCGGCATAGTCAACGGTCTCACCGCCTTCGGTGCGCTCGAACTTCAGGATGTGGCTCCACTGCAGGTCCAGCTCCAGCTGGCCCGGACCCATATCGAAGGTCTGGCGGATATCGGTATCGATACCGCGGACCCGCGACGAGCTGGCGTTCACGTAGCCGGTGTTGACGGCCAGGATGCTGCCGGAGTTCGGCACGCCACCAATGTTGTTGGAGTCACGCAGCACGTTGCCGGCCAGGATGGCGGCCGCGGTGTTGCCCTGCACGATCTCGTTGGTGCGCTTGATCTGCCAGGCATCAACGGTCATCGAGGTGGTCGAGGTCGGCTGCAGCACCAGGCCCACCGAGTAGCTCTTGGACTCTTCCGGCTTCAGGTCCTTGTTCGGGCGGGTGATGATCGCGATCGAGCGCGGCGTGCATTCGCCGGCATCGATGGCGCAACGCACCGGGTCGCGGGCGTTGGAGAAGGCAGCCAGGCCACCGTCACCGTTCTCGGCCGGGTTCGGCGCGCGGAAGCCTTCGGCGTAGCTGGCGCGCAATGCGATCCAGTCGGCCGGGGTCCACTTCACGCCCAGCTTAGGCGTGGCCTTGCCCTCACCGCTTTCGTACTTGTCGTAACGCACCGCGCCGGACAGTTCCAGCTGCTCCAGCACCGGTGCCGACAGTTCGACGTAGCCGGCATAGACGTTCTGGGTACCGTCATAGGCCGAGTAGCCCAGGCCGATGATGTCGCCCTGGTCGGTGTAGGTCTGCGGGGTCAGGCTGTTGCTGGTCTTGCGCCACTCGGTACCGATGGCCAGGCCCAGCGGGCCACCCTTCAGGTCCATCAGGCTGCGCGACACGGTGAAGTCGAACATGTCCAGGCTGGACTTGGCGCGCGCGCTGATGGTCGGCGAGATGTAGTCGTACAGCGCCTGCGAGTTCAGGTTGGCGTTGTCGCCGATGCGCCACGTACCGCCGGCGCAGTTCGGGTTGCCCAGCGCGCACAGCACCGAGCTGTAACGCAGGAAGCCGGTGCGCTTGTTGACCAGGTCGGTGCCCGAATGCAGGTAGGCGGTGTCATAGCTCCAGTCGCCCCAGTTGCCCTTGGCGCCAACCAGGAAGCGGTTGAACTCGTTGGTGTTGTTGGTCACGCGTGGGCCGACGTCCCACGCGCTGTAGCGCAGGCGCGCCGCGTACGGCAGCGGGTTGTCCGGATGCCCGGCATAGAGCATCGTCGCGCCGGCACCGCTGCTGGCGTTTCTCGGACCGCCGGGGAAGCCCCAGCCACCGGACACGCTGGAAGGGGTATTGCTGAAGATGGTTTCCTTCTTCGAGTAGCCGATCTCGGTGTAGATCTCGCCGCCTTCGCCGAAGGCGAACGTGGCGCGGCCGAACACGTTGATGTACTTCTCTTCCGGGGTCAGGTCGCGAAACTGCTGTGCCGGATCCCACAGGCAGCCCTGCGCCGCCGAAGAGGCTTCGGTCTGGCCGGGAATGGTGCTCAGGTTGGCGCAGCCCGGCAGGGCGACCAGGTGCGGCGACGGTGCATCATTGTTGAACACCGAGCCGTTCGGGCCGACGCCGCCGTTGGTGCGGCCGCTGAGGTAGGCGCCGCCGAGGAACTGCGCGTCGGTGGCGTCATAGCCCCACTGGCGCGTGTCGCCGGTGCCGATCCACTTGCGGTTCTTGCGGTCGCTGATCTTGATCGCGTCGGACTTGCCGACATCCAGGCTGAAGAATGCGTTCCAGCCATCCTTGGACAGGTCACCGGTACCGGCGGTCAGGGTGGCCTTCTTGGTATCGCCGTCGCTATCGCCGGACAGGCCGTAGGACGCGCGCAGGATCGCACCTTCGAAGTCGGTGCGCAGGATGATGTTGACCACGCCGGCGATGGCGTCGGAGCCGTAGATCGCCGAAGCGCCGTCCTTCAGCACTTCCACGCGCTCGACGGCATCGAGCGGAATGGTGCTGAGGTCGGTGAACACCTTCTGGCCGTCATCGGCCAGGCCATAGGTCGCCATGCGGCGGCCGTTCAACAGCACCAGCGTCGAGCCGGCACCGAGGCCGCGCAGCGAGATGCCAGCGCCGCCACCGGCGAAGCCGTTGCCGAAGGTCTTGGGAATGGAGCCGGCGCCATCGGCGGTGATCGTCTGCAGGTACTCGGCCAGGGTGGTCTTGCCACTGCGGTCGATTTCCTGACGGCTCACCACCTGCACCGGGGACGGCGTCTCGGTGTTGGTACGCGGGATGTTGGAGCCGGTGACCGTGATGCGGTCGAGGTTGGTGGCTTGTTCCTGCGCGAAGGCGGAGGAGGAAGCCACGGCGCCGACCAGCAACAGGGCGCCGCCGGTGAGGATGTGGGTGATGGACGATGCCAGGGTGTTGCGGCGGCGGCTGGCGGGCCGTTGGATCAGGTGTTTCACAGCTTCTCTCCTAACTGGAAAACCGTAGCGTTGAGGGCTGTCTCCGGACTATCCGGGACGCGTCAATCTAGGTTTCCGACGGGTGACGAAGTCGTGAAATTTTGCTTAATTCGTAACGTTTGGATCTGGACTTTGCCGAGTTTGGCGTTTTGGCCCCGGGGGCCGGTCCGACGGACGGTCGGACCGGCTCCGAATCGTCAGTCCGGCAACGAGAACTGCACCGGCACCAGGCCGATGGCCGGGACCGCTACGCCATCACGCTGGGCCGGTTCAAAGCGCCAGCGCTTGAGCACCTGCTGGCGCGCGGCCTGGTCCAGGTGCCGCGAGCCGCTGCTGCGCTCGATACTGACCGCCACCGGCTGGCCACTGCTGTCGACCTCCACCCGCAGCAGCACGGTGCCCTGCTCGTGGTTGCGCAGGGCCGGCACCGGATAGTTCGGCGGCGGCGCGCTGCGGTACTGCAGCTGGGCGCCGGCCAGCGGCGTGGTGCTGTCGATGCTCGGTGCGAGTTGCGGCGCGGCCTGTTCGGCGGCCGGCAGCGCGATGCCCTGGGTTTCTTCCGCGGTCGCGGTAGGGGCGGGCAGTGGCGGTGCCGCCGGCTGTGCCTGCGGTTTCGGCACGACCCGGGCGACTTCCTTCGGTTCCTGCAGCACCGGCGGGGGCGGTGTTGGCGGGATCTTCTCGATCAGCCTGACCGTCGTCTTGTCACGCGGGACCTGCACGGCCTGGTAGGTCGCCGGAATCAGCAGCAACAGGAACGCGAGCAGGTGCAGGGCGATGGCCGCGCTCCAGGCGGCAACGCGGGCGGGGTCGAAGTGCGGGGATGCAACGGGATACGTACGAACCATGGTCCACCTCCATGCCAGTGACGAAGTCCTCAACGCACCAGAGTCCGTGGCGGGGTTGCCGCACGCGGCTGGCAGTCCATCAGTAGCGCGGTGGGACGGCCACTGCCTAGAGGCAGGGTCAGGATCGTTGGGCTGGCCTTCAGCCAGCGCCGGCTGCACGCATGAAAAAGGCGGGCCCCTGCGGGGGCCGCCTCTGTGCACCGGACCAGGAGGCGATCAGCGGCCCAGTTCGAATACCACGTCCAGATTGACCGACACGGTGGATTCGCCTGGGGCGACCGGGGTGGCCTTGTCCATCGCAGCGCCAGCGGACATGGTCCGCATCATCGGCATCGGGCGGTAACCACCACCGGCATTCTCGGAGATGCTGACGATGCGGCGCACCTGCAGGCCCAGCGACTTGGCATAGGTCTGGGCACGGGCCTGTGCCTTCTTCAGCGCGGCCAGGCGGGCTTCGTCATACACCGGCTCGGGCTGGTCGATCTCGAAGCTGGGGCCGTTGATCTGGTTGGCGCCCTGGGCGGCCAGCGCATCAAGCACCTTGCCGAGCTTGGCGATGTCGCGCACCTTCAGGCTGACCGTGTTGCTGGCCTGGTAGCCGGTGATCTTCGGTGCTTCGTTGTCGGTATAGCGATACTGCGGGTTGAGGCTGACGCCGCTGGTCTGCACGTCGCGCTCGGCGATGCCGGCGGCCTTGATCGCGGCCAGCACCTTGTCCATCTGCTGGGCATTCTGGCGCATCGCGCTGTTGCCATCGGCGGCCTGGGTCACCACACCGGCCGACAGGGTGGCCACGTCCGGCACGCGGGTCGCTTCGGCGTTGGCCGAGATGTTCAGCAGCGTGCCTTCGGCCGCGGCGGCGATCGACGGCGACGACGGGGCAGCATGGGCAGTCATCGAGGTTCCAAGGGCGAGGGACAGGGCAAGCAGCATCGGGGTGGCAGTCAGGCGCATGGGAACTCCTTGTTGTGTGATGAGGGTGGTGTCGTAGCGATGAACGCGCTGTGAGCCTGATCGGGGTCGACCACGTCCCGGAGCAGGTTGCCGACGATTCAGGTGGCGGCCTCAGGTTATGCTGTGCCGATGCTCTATCTTGCTTCCCGCTCCCCCCGACGCAACCAGTTGCTGGCCCGACTCGGACGCCCCTTCCAGGCCCTGGACCTGGAGGTCGTCGAGCAGCGCGCCGCATCCGAGAGCGCCGAACAGTATGTATGCCGGGTCGCCGCCGACAAGGCGCGCGCCGGGCTGGCCCGGGTGCTGGCCGATGACCCGCAGGCGCGGGTGCTTGGCTCGGATACCGAGGTGGTGCTGGACGGCGAGGTGTTCGGCAAGCCTGTCGATGCTGCCGACGCGCGCGCGATGCTGGCGCGGCTGGCCGGACGTACCCATCAGGTGATGACCGCCGTAGTGGTGGTGGGCGCCGACGGCGTGGACACCGAGCTGGTCGTTTCCGAAGTGACCTTCGCTCCGATCGCCGACGCCGACATCGCCGCCTACGTCGCCACCGGCGAACCGCTGGACAAGGCGGGGGCCTACGCCATCCAGGGCGGGGCCGAGCGTTGGATCGAACACCTGTCCGGCAGCTACTCCGGCGTGATGGGGCTGCCGCTGCTGCATACCGATCGTCTGCTGGCGCGCTGCGGCGTGCCGGCCCCCACTGCCGATGCCGCCAGGGAGGCTGCTGATGTCTGAGGAAATCCTGGTCAATGTGACCCCGCGCGAAACCCGGGTCGCGGTGATCGAAAACGGCATGCTGCAGGAACTGCACATCGAGCGCGGTTGGCGCCGGGGTGTGGTCGGCAACATCTACAAGGGCAAGGTGCAGCGGGTCATGCCGGGCATGCAGGCGGCCTTCGTGGAGGTTGGGCTGGAGCGCGCCGCGTTCCTGCACGCCAACGACGTGGTGCGTCCGGCGCCGGTGGCCAGCGCCGATACCGAGAACACCACCCTGCCGCCGCCGGCCAGCGTGCCGATCGTCGAGCTGCTGCGTGACGGCCAGGACATCGTGGTGCAGGTGGTGAAGGACCCGATCGGCACCAAGGGCGCCCGCCTGACCACGCAGATCAGCATTCCCTCGCGCTACATGGTGCTGCTGCCGCAGTCCAAGGTGGTGGGGGTGTCGGCGCGCATCGAGGACGAAACCGAGCGTGCGCGCCTGAAGGCGCTGGTGACCGAACTGTCGGCCCAGCATGGTGGCTACGGCTACATCGTGCGCACCAATGCCGAAGGCCAGCCGGCCGAGGCCATCGCCGAGGACATCGCCTACCTGTCGCGCGTGTGGAACGTGGTCGAGCGCCGGGGCCGCGAAGCCCCCTCGTGCAGCAACATCTATGAAGACCTGAGCCTGCCGCTGCGCTCGGTGCGCGACCTGATCCGCAAGGACGTTGACAAGGTGAAGGTGGATTCGAAGGAGACCTTCGCCCAGCTGCAGGCCTTCGTCGCCAAGTACATGCCGGTGCTGGCCGAGAAGATCGAGCTGTATTCCGGCGATCGTCCTATCTTCGACATGTTCGGGGTGGAGGATGAGATCGGCCGCGCGCTGGACAAGCAGGTACCACTGAAGTCCGGTGGCTACCTGGTGATCGACCAGACCGAGGCGATGACCACCATCGACGTCAACACCGGTTCGTTTCTCGGCCAGCGCAACCTGGAAGAGACGGTGTTCCGCACCAACCTGGAAGCGGCGCAGGCCGTGGCGCGCCAACTGCGGCTGCGCAACCTGGGCGGCATCATCATCATCGACTTCATCGACATGGACGATGCCGAGCATCGCCGCCAAGTGCTGCGTACGCTGGAAAAGGCGCTGGCCCGCGACCATGCCAAGACCACCGTGTACGACTTCTCGCCGCTGGGCCTGGTGGAAATGACCCGCAAGCGCACGGTGGAAAGCCTGGAGCGCCAGCTGTCGGAAACCTGCCCGCAGTGCAGCGGCCGCGGCAGCATCAAGACCGCCGAGACGGTGACCTATGAAATCTTCCGCGAGATCACCCGTGCCGTGCGCCAGTTCGATGCCGCGCGCCTTCTGGTGATCGCCTCGACCAAGGTCGTGGCGCGCATCACCGACGAGGAATCCGCGGCGGTGGCCGAGCTGGAGGAATTCCTTGGCAAGAGCATCCGCTTCCAGGCGGACGAGCAGTACCTGCAGGAGCAGTTCGATGTGGTTCTGCTCTGATCCTCGCCGGCTGCAGGCCGGCGGTGGCCGATGAGCGCGCCGCCGCGCCTGCGACTGCGAAGGATCCGCCGTCATTTCATTTCCGCCTGCGCGGTGGGCCTGGTCGGGCTTGCACTGCTGGTGGGCTCGCTCAGCCAGCTGCTGCCGCTGGCCGAGCGCCATCCCGACAGGATTGCCGCCTGGCTGAGTGAGCGTGCCGGCCAGCCGGTGCGTTTCGACCAGCTGCAGACCGCGTGGACCCGTCGTGGCCCGCTGCTGCAGCTGAAGGGCCTGCGCATCGGCGCGGGGCAGGGCCTGGCGATCGGCGAGGCCGAAGTGCTGGTGTCGATGTACAGCGGCCTGCTGCCCGGCCGCTCGCTGACCGAACTGCGCCTGCGCGGGCTGGCGCTGGACCTGCAGCAGGGCGAGGACGGCCGCTGGTCGGTGCGTGGCCTGCCGCAGTCCGATGCCGGTGGCGATCCGCTGGATGCGCTGCGCCGGTTGGGCGAGCTGCAGGTGATCGAAGGCCGTCTGGGCGTGCATGCGCCGGCGCTGGGCATCGACACCACGCTGCCGCGCATCGATCTGCGCCTACGCGTCAACGGCGACCGCCTGCGTGTGGGCGTGCGCGCCTGGGCGCAGACCGATGCCCTGCCACTGACCGCGGTGCTGGACGTGGACCGCGGGCGCGGCAACGGCCAGGCCTGGCTGGGTGCCGATCCTGTCGATTTCCATGCCTGGTCGCCCCTGCTGGCGGCCGGTGGCGTGCGCCTGCGCGAGGGCAAGGGCGAACTGAACCTGTGGCTGACCCTGCGCGATTTCGCACCGGTGGCATTGACCACCGATTCGGACCTGCGCGACGTGCGCGTCGACGGTGCACCGATGCCCGACGTGGCGACGCCGCAGTTGCAGCTGCAGCGCTTGCAGGCACGCCTGCGTTGGCAGCGCCAGGCCGATGGTTGGGCGCTGCAGGTGCCGCGCCTTCGTCTGAAGACGGAAGACGGCGAACAACAGCTCGATGGCCTGCAGCTGCAGGTCGGCAAACAGCTGCGGGTGAGTGCCGGCGATGTGCAGGCCGGTACCGCGCTGCGGGCGCTGGCGCTGAGTGATCGCCTGGAGCCGGGCCTGCGTCATTGGCTGTTCCTGTCCAGGCCGCAGCTGGAGGTGCGTGAGCTGCAGCTGGCCGGTGAACGCGATGGCCCGTTGTGGGCACAGGGCGAACTGGCGTCGCTGGGCTTTGCCAGCGTGGGGCATTCCCCGGGCCTGCGCGGCCTGGGCGGGCGCTTCGAGGGCGATGCCAATGGCTTCAGCCTGCAACTGCAGCCGCAGCGCCAGTTGCAGTTCGACTGGCCAACCGGTTTCGGCGTGCGCCATGACCTGCACCTGGCGGGCCAGGTGGTGGGTTGGCGCGACGAAGGCGGCGGCTGGCGCATCGGCACTGCAGCGATGCGCGTGGAAGGCACCGACTATGCGGCCGACGTGCGTGGCGGCGTCTGGTTCCAGGGCGACGGTACGCGGCCGTGGCTGCAGCTGGCGGCCAAGCTGGACGATGTGCCGATGACCGCGGCCAAGCGCTTCTGGATCCACTCCAAGATGAGCAAGGGCGCCACCGACTGGCTGGACATGGCACTGGCCGGTGGGCAGGTGCGCAACGGTGTCGGCCTGGTCAGCGGTGACCTGGATGACTGGCCGTTCGACAACAATGATGGCCGCTTCGAGGCCACCGGCCACATCAGCAACGGCGACATCCGCTTCCAGCACGACTGGCCACTGATGCGCCAGGTGGACGCCGACATCGCCTTCATCGGCCCCGGCTTCGACATGCGTGGGCGCGGCGATCTGGCCGGGGTGGCGGTGCAGGCCTTCGAAGCCGGCATTCCGGACTTCGGTCACCAGCCGCTGTACGTGCGCGCCGATGCCCCCAGTGACGCCGCCAAGCTGCTGGCGATGCTGCGACAGAGCCCGCTGCACAAGGACTATGGCGATACCCTGGACAACCTGGTCGCCAGTGGTCCGGCGCACGTGACCTTCGACCTGCTGCAGCCGCTGCACGAGGATGAAGGCCAGGGGCATCTGCAGGGCACGGTTGACCTGAGCGGCGTGAAGCTGGTGGACAAGCGCTTCCAGCTGACCTTCGACAACATGCACGGGCAAGCGCGCTACAGCAACGGTGGCTTCGGTGCCGAAGACCTGGCCGTGCGCCACCTCGGACAGGACGGTCGCTTGAGCCTGCGTGCCGGCGGTTACGTGCACGACAGCAAGCTGGCGTTCGAGTCGCAGCTGACGGCCCGCCTCGATGCCGGCGTGCTGATTGACCGTGCCCCGGAAATGGCGTGGCTCAAGCCCTATATTGCGGGTACCTCGCCGTGGACGATCGCGGTCAACCTGCCCAAGGTCGCGCCGGGAGCCCCGGCACCGCCAAGCGAACTGCGGTTGAGTTCGGACCTGGTCGGCACCCGGCTGGACCTGCCGGCGCCGCTGGACAAGCCTGCGGGTGAGCCGCTGGCGACCACGGTGGCTGCGCAGCTGCCGATGGGCGCGGGCCGCATCGACGTAGCCTTTGGCCAGCGCCTGGCCCTGGCCGCGCGTAGCCACAACAACCAGACCGGTGTGCAGGTCACCCTGGGCAGCGACCATGTCGATCGCGAGCCGCCGCCGAGCGGGCTGTCCGTCAACGGCCGCAGCCCGACCCTGGATGCGCTGGAGTGGATCGGCCTGGCCCGTGGTGGCAATGACGATGACGGCATGCCGCTGCGCGCGGTGGACGTGCAGGTTGGAAAGCTGATGCTGATCGGTGGCGTCTTCGAACAGACCCGCCTGCAGCTGCAGCCGGGCCCGCAGGCACTGGATGTGCGGCTGGATGGACCTTCGCTGGCCGGTCGCCTGACCGTACCCAATGCCGAAGGGGGCACCATCAGTGGCCAACTCGACCGCGTGCACTGGCAGTCGCTGCCGCCGGCACCGGGCGCGGCCGCGCCAGCGCGGGTGCACGCGGGCGCCAATGACATGGATCCGGCCAAGCTGCCGCCGTTCGCACTGGACATCGCCGACCTGCAGTTCGGCAAGGTCGTGCTCGGCCAGGCGGTGCTGCGCACGCGGCCGCTGGCCAACGGATTGAACGTGGACGAGCTGCGCTTCCGTGCACCGGACCAGGAGATCGACATCAGTGGCCGCTGGCTGGGCCGCACCGGTGGCGCCCGCACCGAGCTGACCGCGCAGGTGCGCAGTGAAGACCTGGGGGGCCTGATGCAGAACCTCGACTACGGTGGCCAGCTGCGGGGCGGTTCCGGCCAGGCACAGCTGCAGGCGTCGTGGAGCGGGGGGCCCTCGGACTTCCAGCTGGCCAACCTGCAAGGGCGCCTGGACCTGCACGCACGCAACGGCCAGCTGCTGGAACTGGAGCCCGGCGCCGGCCGCGTGCTCGGCCTGCTCAGCGTGGCCCAGCTGCCGCGTCGCCTGATGTTCGACTTCCGCGACTTCTTCTCCAAGGGCTTCGCGTTCAACCAGGTGGATGGCAGCGTGCAGTTCGGGCAGGGCGTGGCGCGCACCGACAAGGTACTGATCGAGGGTCCGGCGGCGAACATCACCATCCGTGGCCAGGCCGACCTGCGCAACCAGCAGTTCGACCAGACCATCGACGTGAACCCGCGCGCCGGCAACCTGCTGACCGTGGTGGGGGCCGTCGCCGGCGGCCCGGTCGGCGCGGCGCTCGGCGCGGCGACCAATGCGGTATTGTCCAAGCCACTGGGCGAGATCGGCGCCCGCACCTACAAGGTTACCGGTCCATGGAAGGAGCCGAAGGTGGAAGTGATCGAACGCAGCCGCGACAAGACGCCGCCCGCACCCACACCGGCACCGGCGGTTCCGCCGACGGTGACCGACCTGCCACGCTCGCGTTCACGCTGAGCATGGTGTTCCCGTTCACGGGGCTTGCCTGAGCGCCCCCGCACCCCCAGATCGAGACCATGACTGATATCGCCCTGACGCTTGCCCAAGACCGCCTGCTGCGCCCTGGTGGCCTGGATACCGCTGGCCTGGAGCGCACCTTCGGGCAGTTGCTCGGCCCCGGTGTGGACTTTGGTGACCTCTACTTCCAGCACGCCCGCCGCGAGAGCTGGAGCGTGGAGGATGGCATCGTCAAGGACGGTGCCCATTCCATCGAGCAGGGCGTGGGTGTGCGCGCGATTTCCGGTGAGAAGACCGGCTTCGCCTACTCCGATGACATCCATGCCGACGCGCTGCTGGCTGCGGCGCAGTCGGCGCGTGCGATCTCGCGCGAAGGTGGCGCCCAGACCGGGCGTTCGCTGCTGCGGGGCAATGCGCGCGCGCTGTATCCGGCGCTGGACCCGATCGACGGCATCGGCAACGAGGCCAAGGTCGAGGTGCTCAAGCGCCTGGACGGCTATCTGCGTGCCGCCGACCCGCGCGTGAAGCAGGTGATGGTGAGCCTGTCCGGTGGCGTTGACACGGTGCTGATCGCCCGCAGCGACGGTGTGCTGGGCGCCGACGTGCGCCCGTTGGTTCGCCTGAACGTGCAGGTGATCGTCGAGCACAACGGCCGTCGCGAGTCCGGCTATGCCGGTGGCGGTGGCCGCTATGGCTACGAGGCGCTGTTCGCCGATGGCCGCCCGGAAGCCTTTGCCCGTGAGGCGCTGCGCCAGGCGCTGGTGAATCTTGAAGCGGTACCGGCACCGGCCGGCGTGATGCCGGTGGTACTGGGCCCGGGCTGGCCCGGCGTGCTGCTGCATGAAGCGGTCGGCCATGGCCTGGAAGGCGACTTCAACCGCAAGGGCACCAGCGTCTACGCGGGCCGGATCGGCGAGCGCGTTGCCGCCCCGGGCGTGACGATCGTCGACGACGGCACGCTGGACGGACGCCGTGGCTCGTTGAACATCGACGACGAAGGTCATCCCAGCCAGTGCACCACGCTGATCGAGGACGGCATCCTGGTCGGCTACATGCAGGACAGCCTCAACGCGCGCCTGATGGGCGTAGCGCCGACCGGCAACGGCCGCCGCGAATCGTTCGCGCACATGACCATGCCGCGCATGACCAACACCTACATGCGTGCGGGCCAGCACGACCCGCAGGAGATGATCCGTTCGGTGAAGAAGGGCCTGTACGCGGTCAACTTCGGTGGCGGCCAGGTCGACATCACCAGCGGCAAGTACGTGTTCTCGGCCACCGAGGCGTACCTGATCGAGGATGGCCGCATCACCACGCCGGTGAAGGGCGCGACCCTGATCGGCAACGGTCCGGAAACCATGCAGAAGGTGCGCATGGTCGGCAACGACCTGGCCCTGGACGAGGGCGTGGGCATCTGCGGCAAGGACGGGCAGAGCGTGCCCGTGGGTGTCGGCCAGCCCTCGCTGTTGATCGAGGGCATCACCGTCGGCGGTACCCAGGCCTGAGCCGGGCGATGGCCAGCGCCACCACCCCGACCGGCGCGGACTCAGCCCTCGTCGGCCTCGTCGGTCTCGACTTGGCCAGCGTCTTCGCCGCTGGCCTTCAGGCCCAGCGCCGCCGGCAGCATCAGCGCGCGCAGCACCTGGTAGATCTCGCGGTAGGCACGCGGCGGCTTGTTCTTCGCCTTCTCGGCCTGCGCGTTGCGCACCAGCGTGCGCAGCTGCTGGCGGTCGGCCTGCGGGTAGTCGTCCAGCAGGGCGGCCAGCGCCTTGTCACCTTCGGCCAGCAGGCGTTCGCGCCAGTCTTCCACGCGGTGCATCATCGCCACTTCGCGGCGGCCGGTTTCGCTGTTGGCATCCAGCGCATCGCGGATCGCATCCAGCGTGGCGTCCTCCTCGCGACGCATGTGCTTGGCCAGGAATGCCAGCTGGCGCTTGTGCGCGATGTGGGCGGTGATGCGCTTGCACTCGGCGATGTGCGGCAGCAGGTCTTCCGGGATCGGCAGGCGCGCCAGCTGGGCCGGGGTCAACGACACCAGCTTCTCGCCCAGGGCCAGGACGTCGAGCGCGTCGCGCCGGTTCTGGCTGCGGCTCTTGTCGTGGAATTCACCGGTTTCTTCGTCGCGTCCGCGCATCGTCCCTACCTGATCTCAAAAAAAGTCGCCCGGCGTGATGCCGGGCCCAACCTGTACAGGATAAAGCATTGAACGTGATCGCCCCTGAAGCCGCCGTTGGCGACGACAGCCCGGCCCGGCTGGAACGGCTGGCCGACCTCTCCCAGCAGCTGCTCGACCGCGCCCGCGCGCTGGGCGCCAGCCAGGCCGAGGTCAGCTGCAGCGAGGACCGTGGGCTGGAGGTCAATGTCCGCCTTGGCGAGGTCGAGACCGTGCAGTCCACCCGCGACCGCGGGATCGCTGTCACCGTCTATTTCGGCCAGCGCAAAGGCAGTGCCAGTACCGGTGACCTGAACGAGGCCAGCCTCGCAGCCACCGTCGAGCAGGCCTGCGCGATCGCCCGCCATACCGAAGACGATCCGGCCGCCGGCCTGGCCGAGGCCGGCCTGATGGCCACCCACTTCCCGGACCTGGACGGCTGGCACCCGTGGTCGCTGCAGGCCGACGAGGCGGTGGACCTGGCCCTGGCCTGCGAGACCGCAGGCCGTGAGGCCGATGCGCAGATCCGCAATTCCGACGGTGCCTCGGTGTCCAGCATGCAGAGCCTGTCGGTCTATGCCAATTCGCATGGCTTCATCGGCCGTGAGCGCGGCACCCACCACTCGGTCGGTTGTGCGCTGATCGCCGGGCAGGGCGATGGCATGCAGCGTGACGGCTGGTACACCAGCGCGCTGGCTCGCGAGGACCTGGAGGATGTCGGCCTTGTCGGTCGCCGTGCCGCCGAGCGCACTGTCGCCCGCCTGCAGCCCCGCACGATGGCCACCGGCAGCATGCCGGTGCTGTTCGCCCCGGAAGTGGCACGCAGCCTGGTTGGTCACCTGCTGTCGGCGGTGTCCGGCGGTGCCCTGTACCGCCAGGCCAGCTTCCTGCTGGACAGCGTTGGCCAGCGCCTGTTCCCGGAATGGATGCAGATCGACGAGCTGCCGCACCTGCGCCGTGGCCTGCGCTCGGCGGCGTTCGACGGTGATGGCGTGGCGACCCGTGCCTCGGCGCTGGTCCGTGACGGCGTACTGCAGCGCTACGTGCTGGGCAGCTATTCGGCACGCAAGCTGGGCCTGCAGACCACCGCCAATGCCGGTGGCGTGCACAACCTGCAACTGGCCGCCAACGCAGGCTCCCTGCAGGAGATCGCGCGGCAGATGGGCGATGGCCTGCTGGTGACCGAGTTGATGGGGCAGGGCGTGAACGGGGTGACCGGCGACTATTCGCGCGGCGCCGGCGGCTTCCGTGTCGAGAACGGCGAGATCCAGTACCCGGTGGACGGCATCACCATCGCCGGCAACCTGCGCGAGATGTTCAGCAGCATCGAGGCGGTCGGCAGCGACGTTGACCCGCGCTCGCACATCCGGACCGGCTCGATCCTGCTGGGGCGGATGACCATCGCGGGTAATGATTGATGGCATTGATGGCGTAAGCTATGCCCGCCTGACGCAGCCAGCCTTGCGCTGGTGGGTCAAGACCACCCAATGAAAAGGAGTTTTGTCGTGAGTGAATTCGATAACGTCCCGCCGCCGCCGGCCACCACCAACGCACCGGCCGACCAGCGCACCATGGCCCTGGCTGCGCACCTGCTGGGCATCTTCACCTGGTTCATCGGCCCGCTGATCATCTGGCTGATCAACAAGGACGATGCCAGCAAGTCCTTCGTGACCGACCAGGCCAAGGAAGCGCTGAACTTCCAGATCACCATCACCATCGCGATGCTGATCTGCATCGTGCTGGCCATCGTGATCATCGGCGGCATCCTGGCCCCGATCGTCGGCCTGCTCAACCTGGTGTTCTGCATCATTGCAGCAGTGAAGGCCAACAACGGCGAAGCCTACCGCTACCCGTTCGCGCTGCGCCTGGTCAAGTAAGAGCGTCCGCACGCGGATACGAAAACGCCCGGCACTGCCGGGCGTTTTCCGTTGCGCGGTAACGCCGGGCCATGCCCGGCGAGCGCGCCTCGCGCCAGCGATCAGTGATCGCGTTCCACCGCCAGCGTGGCCAGCGCACGCAGCGCATCGGCCTCTTCGCCGTAGCCGGCCAGGAGGGACTGCATGCGCGCAGCGAGCTCATGCAGCTGTGCCTTCGCACCGTCCATGCCGAGCAGGGCGGGGAAGGTGCTCTTGTCCTGCGCCTGGTCCTTGCCGGCGGTCTTGCCCAGCTGTTCGGAACTGGCCTCGACATCCAGGATGTCGTCGCGTACCTGGAACGCCAGGCCGAGCGCATCGGCGAAGCTGTCCAGCTGGGCCAGCTGTGGCTCGTGGGCCTGGCCGCACAGTGCGCCCATGCGCACCGCCGCACGGATCAGTGCACCGGTCTTCAGCGCATGCATGCGGGTGAGTGCCGCCAGCGTCTGCTGCTGGCCAGTGGCATCGATGTCCAGCGCCTGGCCGCCACACATGCCGGCGGCACCGGAGGCATGGGCCAGGGTCTGCAGGCAGGCCACGCGCAGGGTGGCCGGCAGCGGTGCATCGGCCAGCAGGCCGAAGGCGCGGGTCTGCAGGGCGTCGCCGGCGAGGATCGCGGTGGCTTCGTCGAAGGCGATGTGGGTGGTCGGCTTGCCGCGGCGCAGGGCATCGTCGTCCATCGCCGGCAGGTCGTCATGCACCAGCGAATAGGCGTGGATCAGCTCGACGGCCATCGCCGCCGCATCCAGGTGTTCCGCCTGCGCGCCGAACAGGTGTCCGCTGGCGTACACCAGCAGCGGGCGCATGCGCTTGCCACCGCCCAGCACCGAATAGCGCATGGCCTGGTGCAGGCCCTGGGGAGGGTCAGCAGGCGAGGGCAGGGCAGCGTCGAGCTGGCTTTCGATACGGTCGCGCCAGCGCGCGAACAGCGCCTCAGCCGTCATGGCTGGGCGGATCGAAGGGCTCGGCAGTTTCCGGCTGGGCGGGATCGCTGAGCAGGCGCACGCGCAGTTCGGCCTGCTCCAGTGCCTGCTGGCACTGCCGGTACAGACCGACGCCACGTTCGTAAGCGCTGAGTGATGCTTCCAGGCTCAGCTCGCCGGTTTCCATCTGCTCCACCAGCTGCTCCAGCGATTCGAGCGACTGCTCGAACTGGGCGACCGGGGAGGCGTTTTCGGGGGACTTCTTGGCCATGCGGCAAGTGTGGACGGGCCGCGCGCGGGGGTCAATTCACCAGCCGCCGGGACGCCACTGCAGCTGTGCCTCATTCGCCTGCAACCAGGCCTGCAGGGGCGCGGCGATGACCACGTCGGCGGCGGCCAGCAACTGCGGACCATCGAAGATCAACGGCAGCTGCATGCGTCGCCACGGCGCGAGATGTTCGCGCTGCAGGCAGTCCTTCAGCGCGTGCGAATGCTGGCGGCCGGGCAGCAGGATGCGCTCGCCGCCCACGCGTGCACGGACCTGCAGTGGCTGTTCGAAAGCGGTCGCGCCCTGCAGCCGAAGTTGGCCGCCATCGGGCAGTGCGAGTGGTACCTGCCCATCCCACTCGGTCTGCCAGTCGCTCGGCAGGCTGGGAAGTTGCGCAGGCAGCAGATAGGCGTGGTCACGCCATTGCTGGATCACGTGATCGTGCCAGCGTACCCGTGCCTGGCGATCGTTGCCGGCCGGCAGCAGTTCATCCAGTGCCTGTTGCAGCACTGTGGCCGGCAGCGGTGCTGCGCCATGGCCGATCACCCAGGTGCGCAGCACGCGTGCCACGCGAGCCGATGATACCTGGCGCAGCAACTGCAGCGACAGCACGCGCGGTGCCACTTCCAGGTGCGCGATCAGTTCGGCGTCTTCCTCATCCAGCAGTTCGCGGGTCTGCCGGCAATGCAGGGCGCTGCCGGCCAGCGCGGCGGCGGCGTGCGGCCAGCGCTGGCGCAACAGTGGCAGCACCTGCAGGCGCAGGAAGTTGCGATCGGCGTGGTCTTCGGCGTTGCTGGGATCCTCGATCCAGTGCAGCGCGTGTTGCCGGGCATAGTCGAGCAGCGTGCTGCGCGGTGCGTGCAGCAAAGGACGCCACAGGCGATGCGTACCGAGCCGACCATGTTCGGCCATCGCGGCAAGGCCATCGACACCGGAGCCGCGCAGCGCGCGCAGCAGGAAGGTCTCGGCCTGATCGTCCTGGTGCTGTGCCAGCGCAAGTGTTTCCCCCTCGCGCAACTCGGTGGCGAACGCCGCACGCCGTGCCTGGCGCGCCGCGCCTTCGAGGCCCAGGCCTGTGGAGTCGTCGACCTGGACGTGGTGCACGGCCAGCTCGACGCCCAGCGCGGCGCACTGCTGCTGGCAATGCCGCACCCAGTCGTCGGCGGCGGGCTGCAGACCGTGGTGTACGTGCACCGCACGCAGCGGGGTGCCGGTGGCCTGTGCGCAGCGCCACAGCCAGTGCAGCAGTACGGTGGAGTCGACACCGCCGCTGTAACCCACCAGCAGCGGCGCATCCAGCGGAACGAGGGCGGGGAAGGCAGTCACGGCGGCAAGTATAGGGTGGGGTTTGCCTGGCAGGGCTGCGCCCTGCACCCGCTACGAGCCAGAGCAACAGCAACGGCAGAAGCTGGCTTCATGAAGGTGGGCGGGGTGGGTCCGGTTGCGGGAGACGCCGTAAACCCGTCCTTGGGGGCTTGGCCGCGGCATCCATGCCGCGGACACTCCCGCAACCGGACCCACCCCGCCTTCGACAGATTCCTGCAGTCTGTTGGAAATGCCGATGGGGTCAGATCCGTTTTCCTGCGGAAAACGGATCTGACCCCGGATTCAATTCGATCTCTCACAGATCTGATCCACGCAAAGCGTGGATGGTCCAGCCGTCACCGGAAATCTGTCAGGGGTGGGGCGGTGTGGGGGGGGCAGGACCGTTGGCGCCATGGATGGCGCCATCGAGCCCCCAGGGACGGGTTTACGGCGTGTCCTGCCCCCCCACACCGCCCCGCCCAACTCACAGAAAACCAGAGCCGCTTTGGCTGTTGCTGTTGCTCTGGCTCGTAGCGGGTGCAGGGCGCAGCCCTGCCGAAAACCCTACTTCACCCGACGGCCCGCGCGGTCGATCCGGAACCACTCTCCGCCTTCCATCGGCGAGTGGCCATCGGCATCCGGCGTGCCGCGACGGCAGCCGTTGCAGACCTCGGCCACGCCGTCGCGGAACGGCCAGGCGAAATCGAAGGTGCCCGGCACCACCTGGCGGAATGCCAGATCGAAGTAGCCCACGCGATTGCCGACGCGGCCGCGCAGCAGGCCTTCTTCCGGTATCTCCGGGCCGTTGTCCCAGGTCAGTACCGGTAGGCTGCGGCCCTTGCGGTCGACGTAGTGGAAACCCTGGTCGGCATACACCACGGCCAGGCCGTGGTCATCAAAGTTCAGGTCTTTCAGGGTGTCCGGCTGGATCTTCGGCCGGTGGTCGACCACTTCGCAGTTGGGCAGCGGCCATAACCCATGCTCGTCGGTCAGCAGCTTGCACGCCGGTGCCTGTGCCAGCGCGTTGGCACTGGCCAGCATGCCGAACAGGGCCAGCGACCGCGCGAGGCGGCCGCCGGCGGGGGCAGCGCAGGCCTGCCGTTCGATCACTTGGCTTCGGCCTTGCGCTCGAACGCGGTCGGCACCGGCAGCTGCACCGGCACGCCCTTGTCGTCGCAGGTGCCGGCCTGGCACAGGCGCTCGCGCAGGGCCGGGGTAGCCTGCACGATCATGTGGTAGATCGCGTTCTGTTCCAGCGTACCGCGGATCGCCTTGCTGCCCGGGCCACGTGCCCAGATGCCGACGTCTTCGCCGCCGTGCGATTCGGATTTCATCGGCACCAGTGCTTCCTGCATGTAGTCCGGATGCTCGGTGTCGACCTCGCGCAGGTTCGGGCGGCCGTTGGCCGGTTCGAAGCTGCTCGGATTGTGCGGGTAGCGCTTCGGGCCGGCCGGCTGCTGGTTGCTGCTGCCGGTATGGCCCGGGCCATTGGCGTAGCTCAACGTGGTGTACGGCTGGCCGGTGCCGTCCAGCGCGTAATCCAGCTTGCCGGCGCCGTCTTCGCCGCCCTTGTCCTTCACCTTGCCCAGGATCGGGTTGCCGCGTGCCGGGTAGCCGACGAAGTTCAGCGTGTGCGAGTGGTCGGCGGTGACGATGATCAGGGTGTCATCGGCCGAGGTCAGCTCGTTGGCCACGCGCACGGCGTCGGAAAGGGCCACGGTTTCGGTCAGCGCACGATAGGCGTTGCCGCTGTGGTTGGCATGGTCGATGCGCGCACCTTCGATCATCAGCACGTAGCCTTCCTGGTGCTGGGACAGGTTCTTGATCGCCGCTGCGGTCAGTTCGGCCAGGCTCGGCTCGCCGCCCGGATCCTGCGGACGCTCGTACTCGTAGCGCATGTGGTCCGGTTCGAACAGGCCCAGGATGGCCGGCGCATTGGCGGCGGCTGCCAGCTGCTTGCTGTTCCACACGTAGGCGCCCTGCGGATGGGCCTGCTGCCATTCCTGCACCAGGCTGCGGCCATCCAGGCGCTGGCCGACCTTGTCGTCGTATTCCGGATCGCGTTCTTCCACGGTGGTGAACTCACCACGGCCGCCGCCAAGGGCAACCAGCGGGCCGCGGCCATAGCGCGAGGTCGACAGCAGCTGCTGGGCGATGTCCTTGCAGCCGGCGGCCTTGGCGGCCTCGGTCAGGTCGGTGTCGTTTTCCCAGTTGCGCTCGGGCGAGTGCGCATAGGTGGCGGCCGGGGTGGCATGGGTCAAGCGCGCGGTGGAGACCACGCCGGTAGCCAGGCCGGCGCTGTCGGCCAGTTGCAGCCAGGTCAACAGGCCCTTGGACAGGCTGTCGGCGCAGTCGGTGCGGCTGCCGGCACTGACGCCGATCGCGCCCATGTGGGTCTTCACGCCGGTGGTGATGGCGGTCATGGTGCCTGCAGAATCGGGCGTCTGCGAATCGGTGTTGTAGGTCTTGCTGAACGCCGTGGCCGGGAAGCGTTCCCAGGACAGCAGGTTCTCTTCGCCCGAGCCCCCCTTCTGCTGGCCTTCGTAGATGCGCGAAGCGGCCACCGTGGTCAGGCTCATGCCGTCGCCGAGGAACAGGATGACGTTCTTGGCCTTGCCGGACATCGCGCCGTTGGCGGCGGCCTGGGCGGCGCCGCTGCGGTACCACCACTGCGGCGTCTCGCCGGCCGGGTGGGCGACGGGATCGACGGCGACCTTCAGGCCGGCCGGAGCGGACGCGGGGGCGGTGCTGGCGCAGGCGCCCAGCAGCAGGGTGGTGGCGCAGGCGGCCAACAGGGAGACGGAACGGCGCATGGACGCTGGGATCTCACAAACTGTAACGGGACGTTCATTATGCCCGCCCCTGCAAGGCACGCCGATGACACACTGATTTGTCGGCGTGGCGGTCGTTCCGCGGCCCCCGTTGGGCTATCGTGCCAGCATCCCTTCCTTCCCTCTGGATTGCCTATGAAACTGGTCTCTGCCTGGCTGCGGATTCCATTCTGGCAGCGCGTGGTCGGTGGCTTCGTGCTCGGCGCGCTGGCCGGCTGGGCGCTTGGCCCGGCCGCGGAAACGTGGTTCGGCCCGCTCGGCGAGCTGTACGTCACCCTGATCAAGATGATCGCGGTGCCGCTGGTGTTCTTTGCAGTCATCAATGCGATCTCGTCGCTGCACGGCCAGAAATCGGTCGCCGCGCTCAGTGGCCGCACCTTCCTGTGGTTCGTGATCACCGCTGCGCTGGCGGTGTGCGTGGGCCTGGCCGTAGGCAGCGTGCTGCAGCCCGGCGCCGGTGGCCTGCAGCTGTCGATGGCCAGCAACTACGTGCCGCGCGAAGTGCCGAGCGTCGTCCAGGTGCTGTTGGACGTGGTGCCGGCAAATGTCTTCTATGCGCTGTCCGGCATCGGCACCAAGGTCAATGCCGCCGGTGAGACCGTGCTGGCCGCGGGCCGTGGCTCGATCCTGCCAGTGATCTTCTTCGCCGGCCTGGTGGGCTTTGCCATCGTCAAGCTGGGCGAGAAGGTGACCGAGGCGCGCAAGCTGGTCGGCCAGATGAGCGACATCATGATCCAGGTGACCCGCTTCGTGCTGGAAGTCACCCCGATCGGCACCTTCGGCCTGATTGCCGGCCTGGTTGGCAGCTACGGGTTCGAGAAGCTGCTGCCGCTGGGGCACTTCGTGCTGGCCCTGTACGTGGCCTGCGCGCTGCATATCGTGGTGGTCTACAGTGCGCTGCTGCTGGCGCACGGCCTGAACCCGCTGAAGTTCTTCCGTGGCGCGGCGCCGGGCATGCAGGTGGCCTTCGTCAGCTCGTCCAGCTTCGCCGCGATGCCGGTGGCGCTGCGCTCGATCACCCACAACCTGGGCGTGAACAAGGACTACGGTTCGTTCGCGGTGCCGCTGGGCGCCAGCATCAAGATGGACGGCTGCGGCGCGATCTATCCGGCGCTGTGCGCGGTGTTCATTGCACAGTACAGCGGTGTGCCGCTGACCCCGGAACAGTACGTGGTGGTGCTGATCGCCTCGGTGCTGGGCAGCTTCGGTACGGCCGGTGTTCCGGGTACCGCGGTGATCATGGCTACGGTGGTGCTGAGCGCGGCCAATCTGCCGCTGGAGACCATCGGCTACCTGTATGCCATCGACCGCATCCTGGACATGATGCGCACGATGACCAACGTGACGGGCCAGATGCTGGTGCCGGTGATCGTGGCCAAGGAAACCGGGCTGCTCGACCAGGCGGTGTATGACAACCCGTCCAGCAACGTGGGCGTGGATGATCCCGACCCGACGCCGCCACAGCGCTGAGCTGCGTGGAGATGAAAGGCCCGCCCTGACCGGCGGGTCTTTTGTCTGGGGGATCGTTGATGCGGTGCCGACCAAGGTCGGCACCCACCGGGGCGCAAACGAAAAAGCCGCTGCAGGGCAGCGGCTTCTCGCATCAGGCGGCGCGATGGCGCCAACCGGTCAGAGGTCGACCCGGCGGGCCTGCATGAACTTGTTGCCCCAGTAGCCGCTGAGCAGGGTGTCCACGCGCACGTCCTTGCCCGAGCTCGGCGCATGCAGGAAGCGGCCATCACCCACATAGATGCCGACGTGGTCGACGCGGCCCTTGCGGCCGAAGAAGACGAGGTCACCGGCGGCCAGCGCGGTGCGGTCGTTGATCAGTTCGGCGTTGTCGTCGTGTGCCATCTCACGCGAGACGCGCGGCAGCTCGATACCCAGGGCCGAGCGGAACACGTAACCGACCAGGCCACTGCAGTCGAAGCCGCTGTCCGGGTTGCTGCCACCCCAACGGTACGGGGTGCCCAGCAGGGTCATCGCGCGACGCAGCAGCGACTGCACCTTGCCGTTGTCGGCAGCGGTACCGACAACGCTGCCATTGGCGGCGCTGCTGGTGTCGTAGTTGGCGAGCAGGCGGCTGAGGTCACCGGCCACCACGGCCGAGCGGTCCATCAGCGGAATGGTGTCGTTGGCGGCCAGGTGCGGCAGCAGGGCGGCCAGCGTGGCGCTGGCGGCGGCATCGACGCGGCTGCGCTGGGGAGCGGCAGCCTCGGCCTTGGTGGCCGGTCGGGCGGTGCTCTCGGCCACCGGGGCCGGGGTCACATCGGAGCGGTTCGGAGCGGTCTGCGACCAGGCCGGAAGGCTGGTCAGACACAGTGCCAGGCCAAGCAACAGCGGGCGGGCACTACGTGAAGATACGGAAGTCTGGCCTTCGCTTTTCAGGTCGTCAGTCGTCACGCGTCGGTCACAGGAAAAAAACGATGGGGCATCATGCCCTGTAAAAGCGGCAATAAGTTAAAAATTCCGTTAGTAAATCGTTAGTTTGCGAGTGATAGGCGTCACAGTTTTGAACATATCGCCTGTTCATTTTAGCGAAGGACACGTTTCGCCCCTGTGTAGTGGTCTCTCCAGTAGGGACCGCTGAGCGAGTCGAGGCGTACCGTGCCGCCGGTGCTCGGCGCGTGCACGAAGCGCCCTTCACCCACATAAATACCGACATGGGTGACGCTGCCGCGGCTCCCGAAGAACACCAGGTCGCCGGTGGCCAGGCGCTGCGGATCGATCTTCGGGCCCTGTACCGCCGCCAGGTCGCGCGAGGTGCGCGGTAGTTTCAGGTCCAGCATCTCGCGATAGACATAGGCGACCAGGCCGCTGCAGTCGAAGCCGGAATCGGGGGTGTTGCCGCCGTAGCGGTAGGGAGTGCCGACCAGGCTGATGGCGCGCATCAGCACCGAGTTGGCCGCCTCGGGGTTGTCCGGCACGGTCTTCGGCCAGTTCGCCGTAGGCGGGGGAGGTGCAGTGCGGGTGGCCTTGCCGCCGCCGCAGGCGGTCAGCAACAGGGGCAGGGCCAGCAGCAGGGCCGGGGCGAAGCGCCGGCGCAGGCCGGACGAAACTGGCGTGATGTGCATGATCTCCGGATAATGCGCCACCTTGGATTGGCCGTCATGATGGCGGCGTCCCCGCCGGGCGACAACCCGCCCCAACCCGCCTGCCTCCGGCAGATCCAGACAGAGTTGCGCATGAAGATCGAAAAAGACCGCGTTGTCCGCTTCCACTACACCGTTTCCGAAGTCGGCCAGGAGCCGATCGAATCGTCCAAGGACCGCGGCGAGCCGCTGGCGATCCTGATCGGCCACGGCAACATCATCCCGGGCCTGGAAAACGCCATGATGGACAAGGAAGCCGGCGCGACCTTCAGCGTCGACGTCAATGCGGCCGATGCCTACGGCGAGCGCCGCGAGGGCCTGTCCCAGCGCGTGCCGAAGAAGCACTTCGGCAACACCAAGCTGGCCCCGGGCCAGCAGGTCGTGCTGCAGACCAACTTCGGCCCGCGTGCAGTGACCGTGCAGAAGGTCGGCATGAGCGTGGTCGACGTTGACCTGAACCACCCGATGGCCGGCAAGGACCTGCACTTCGACGTGGAAATCGTTGATGTGCGTGAAGCCGGCCAGGAAGAGATCGACCACGGTCACGTCCACGGCGACGGTGGTCACCACCACTGATCGCAGCGCGATCGTGATGGCAGCAGCGGCCCGCTTCGGCGGGCCGTTGCGTGTCTGGAACACGGCGCGGCCATCCATGGCGCACAGGCGGGCTGCATAATGGCGGACCTGCCCGACGGACGCCCCGTGAACGCCGCTTCTTCTTCCCTGCAGCCGATGGCCTCCGGCGAACGCATCGCCGTGCTGGATGTGCTGCGTGGTGCCGCGCTGCTGGGCATCCTGCTGATGAACATCGAGGCCTTCAGCGGACCGCTGGACCTGGCCTTCACCGGCATCGACACGCACTGGCAGGGCATCGACTACTGGGCTGATGCGTTCGTCTACGTGTTCGTGCAGGGCAAGTTCTTTACCCTGTTCTCGCTGTTGTTCGGCGCCGGCTTTGCGGTGATGGCGCAACGTGCCGAGCTGGCCGGGCGTGATTTCACCCCGTTCTATCTGCGTCGCAGTGCCGGCCTGCTGCTGATCGGCCTGTGCCATGCCCTGCTGGTCTGGTCCGGTGACATCCTGGTGCTGTATGCGCTGGTGTCGTTGCCGTTGCTGGCCTGCCGCGAGGCACCACGGAGCTGGCTGCCGTGGATGGGCGCGATCGTCTATCTGGGCGGCGTGGCGATGATGCTGCTGGTCGGCGCGATGGTGTCGATGGCCTCGGCCGAGGACGTGCAGAAGATGCTCACCGACGCGCAGCAGAGCATCGACCTGCAGCGGCAGGTGTATGGGCACGGCAGCTGGATGCAGGCCACAGCGCAGCGCCTGGGTGAATTTGGCGCGTCGATGGGCGCGCTGCTGATCACTGGCCCGGAAATACTGGGCATGTTCCTGATCGGCAGCTGGTTTGCCGGCAGCGGCGCGCTGTCGGCGCCAGAACGCTTCCCGCGGCTGTACGCGGTGTTGCGTTGGGTGGCGCTGCCCCTCGGCCTGCTGGTCACGCTGCTCGGCGTGGCCTGGAAGCCGTATCTGGCCCCGGGGGCCTACGATCTTCCGGTGACGGCAGCGATGGCGCTGGTATCGATCGGAGGGTTGCCGATGTGCCTGGGCTATCTGGCGTGGATCGTGCACTGGCGCGCGAGGCTTGCGTGGCTGGCACCGGTCGGGCGCATGGCGCTGACCCACTATCTTGGCCAGTCCGTGTTGTGCACCTGGCTGTTCTACCACTACGGTCTGGGCGCGTTCGAAATGATGCCACGCAGCGTGCAGCTGCTGTTCGCGCTGCTGCTGTTCGCCGCACAGGCAGGCCTCTCGCACGCCTGGCTGCGCCACTTCCGCTTCGGTCCGATGGAATGGCTGTGGCGCGCGATGACCTACCGGCAGTGGCCGCCGATGCGGCGCGAGGCCGGGCAGGGCTGAACGATGCAGGGCGCGCGCGAGGATGTGATCGTGGTGGGCGCCGGTGCCATCGGCCTGGCCACTGCGCTTGCGCTGCGCGCGCACGGGCGGCAGGTGCGTGTGATCGAGCGGGGACGCGTGGGTGCGGCGACTTCGCATGGCAACTGCGGCACCATCACGCCGAGTCATGCGCCACCGCTGGCGGCCCCCGGCGTACCGCTGCGTGCGCTGCGCTGGATGCTCGACCCGCGCGCACCGCTGTATGTGCGCACGCGGCTGGATCCGGCGCTGTGGCGCTGGTTGCTGCAGTTCGGTGCGCGCTGCAACGCGCGTGACTGGCTGCAGTCCACGCGGGCACGCGGCGCACTGTTGAATGATTCACGGCTGCGCTTGGCGCAGTGGGTGAAGACGCATGCGCTGGACTGCGAATTCGAGGCGCGCGGTCTGGACTATGTGTTCGGTGACGCCCACACCTTCGACCGTTACGCGGCCGAGTGTGAGGCATTGAACGCGCAGGGTATCGCCGCGACCTGCATCGCGGGCAGTGACTATGCGCGCGACAATCCTGCGTTCCATGATCGCCTTGCCGGTGCCGTCCACTTTTCCGGCGATGCACAGCTTCGCCCGGACCGCTATACCGCCGAGCTGGCGCGCGTGCTGCGTGCGCAGGGCGTGGTCATCGAGGAACACGCGGATGTGCAGGATTTCAGTGCCGATACGCAGGGTGTGCGCGTCCACGTCGGCGAACGCACGCTGCGGGCGCGCGAGCTGGTGCTGGCCACTGGCCCGTGGTCGCCGCGCTGGGCACGACAGCTGGACCTGCGCGTGCCGATCCAGCCGGGCAAGGACTACTCGCTGACCTGGTCGCGACCGGCGCAGGTGCCGCAGCGTCCGGTGGTGCTGAAGGACCATTCCGTGTTCGTGATCGCCTGGCGCGACGCGTTGCGCCTGGGCGGCACCATGGAATTCGCGGGTGCCGACCCGCAGCTGCGTGCGACCCGCCTGCAGGCGTTGCAGCGCGCCGCCGACCACTACCTGCGCACGCCGCGTGGCGCGCAGCTGCAGGAGCAGTGGTGCGGGTGGCGTCCCATGAGCGTGGACGATGTGCCGATGATCGGCCGCGCGCCCGCGCATCCTCACGTCTGGCTTGCAGCAGGGCATGGCATGCTCGGCATCAGCATGAGCGCCGGCAGCGGCCAGCTGATTGCCGATCTGGTCTGTGGCTGCACGCCGGCGATCGATCCTGCCCCTTACCGACCCGAGCGATTCCGATGAGCACTGCACCCTATGATTACGACCTGATCGTCCTTGGCGGCGGTTCCGCCGGCCTGGCCGGTGCGATCCGCGCGGCGCAGCATGGGAAGCGGGTGGCGATGCTGGAGCCTGGCGAACTGGGCGGCACCTGCGTCAACGTGGGCTGCGTGCCGAAGAAGGCGATGTGGCTGGCGGCCGACCTGCACGAGCGCATCGGCCTGGCCAGCGCGATGGGCTTCGATGTCGAAGCGCGCCCGGCGCTGTCGTGGAAGGAGCTGGTGATCCATCGCCAGGCCTACATCAGCAACATCCACACCAGTTATCACAAGCGCCTGGATGAAACCGGCGTGGTGCGCATTCCTGCGCGTGGCCATCTGCTGGATGCGCACACGGTGGCCTGCAGCGACGGCGTGCGTTACAGCGCCGAACACATCCTGATCGCCACTGGCGCGCATCCGCTGCGCCCGGACATTCCTGGTGCGGAACTGGGCTTGGTTTCCGATGACTTCTTCGATCTGCGCGCGGCACCGGCCGAGGTCGCGATCATTGGTGGTGGCTACATCGCCGTGGAACTGGCCGGCCTGCTGCAGGCACTGGGCAGCCGGGTGAGCCTGCTGGTGCGCGGCAAGCGGCTGCTGGAGCGCTTCGACTTCGAACTGACCGATCAGCTGGCCGAGAACCTGAGGCAGCAGGGCGTGCGGATCCATTTCGACTACCGCCTGCGCGAACTGCAGCGCGATGGCGAACGCGTGCGTGCGTTCGGCCATGACGGCCCACTCGACAGCGTGTTCGACGCGGTGTTCTTTGCTACCGGTCGCCGCGGCAACAGTCGCAATCTTGGACTGGAAGCGCTGGGCATCGGCATTGGCGAGCACCAGCAGGTGGAGGTGGACCAATGGCAGACCACGAGCGTGCCGAGTGTGCATGCCGTGGGTGACATCGCCGGCAAGGTCGGCCTGACGCCGGTGGCGGTGGCTGCATCGCGGCGCCTGATGGATCGCCTGTTCGGCGGACGCCCGCAGTCAAAGATGGATTATGAGAACGTGGCCAGCGTTGTGTTCTCGCACCCGCCGCTGGGTGCGGTGGGCATGAGCGAGGAAGAGGCGCGAGCGCGTTTCGACCAGGTGAGCGTGTACCACAGCCGCTTCCGCCCGATGCTGCAGGCGCTGGCCAATGGTACCCAGCGCAGCCTGTTCAAGATGGTCTGCGCGGGCCCGGAAGAACGCGTGGTGGGCATCCATCTGCTGGGTGAAGCGGCGGACGAGATCCTGCAGGGCTTCGCGGTGGCGGTGAAGATGGGCGCGACCAAGGCCCAGTTCGACGACACCGTGGCGATCCACCCGACCTCGGCCGAGGAAGTGGTGCTGATGCGCTGAGCCGGGCTGTTGTAGAGCCGAGCCCACGCTCGGCTGCTTTCCGTGCAGTCCTGTTGCAGCCGAGCGCAGGCTCGGCTCTACAGGGCTCCTGTCGCACCCATGCGACAATGAGGGTCCCCACGCCTTACCGGGCCGCTCTGCGCGGCCCGCCGTCGTCCTGATGTCCACTCCCGCTTCCCGCATCGCTACGCCTTCCCCCCGCATCGCGCTGGGGGGTATCGGCCTGGCCGCGATCGGCGCCATTGCTGCTTCCGGCAAGGCCATCATCGTCAAGCTCGGCCTCCGTCATGGCGTCGATGCCACCACGCTGCTGGCGCTGCGCATGCTGATGGCGCTGCCGTTGTTCGTGTTGATGGCACTGTGGGCCGCGCGCCGGGCCGGGCCGCTGTCCTGGGCCGACCGCGCCCGCGTGCTGTGGCTGGGCTTCACCGGCTACTACCTGTCGAGCCTGCTCGATTTCCAGGGCCTGCAGTACATCAGCGTGACGCTGGAGCGGTTGATCCTGTACCTGAACCCGACCCTGGTGCTGCTGATCAACGTGCTGCTGGCACGGCAGCGGCCGGGCCGCTGGCAGATCGGCGCGCTGGTGCTGAGCTATCTGGGCGTGCTGCTGGCCTTCGGCCACGATCTGCAGCGCGAAGGTGGGCAGATCATCGTCGGCAGCCTGCTGGTGCTGGGCAGTGCGCTCAGCTACGCGCTGTACCTGTTCGGCAGCGGGCAGGTGGTGGCACGCATCGGCGCGGTGCGGTTGACCGCCTACGCCAGCTGCGTGGCCAGCGTGCTGGTGCTGCTGCACTTCGCGGTGACCCACCCGCTGCCCTTGCTGTGGCAGGCGCCGGCAGCAGTGCAGTGGCTGTCGCTGGTCAATGCCACCGTGTGCACGGTGCTGCCGGTGCTGGCGATCATGCTGGCGGTGCAGCGCGTGGGTTCGTCGCTGGCCGCGCAGGTCGGTATGCTGGGTCCTGTTTCCACCATCGTGATGAGCCTATGGCTGCTCGACGAACCGATGGGGCCGGCGCAGATCGCCGGCACCGTGCTGGTGCTGATCGGCGTACTGCTGGTGACCCGCCTGCGGCGCTGACGCCGGAGCAGGCACGTGCGCGCATCCTGGCGGTGATCCGCGCTATCCCGGCGGGGCAGGTGATGGGCTATGGCCAGGTGGCGATGCGCGCCGGCCTGCCGGGGCGTGCGCGTTTGACCGCACGCATCCTCGGCCAGAACGACGACCCGGACCTGCCTTGGCATCGCGTGCTGCGTTCGGATGGGCGCATCGCCATGGAAGAGGGATCGGCCGGCTGGCGCGAGCAGTCACAGCGGTTGCGCGCGGAGGGCGTGGTGGTCGAGAACGGCCGGGTGCGGATGCCGGCCACCGATCCGGCGGCCGCACTGGATGCCGCCGTGTGGGGCCCGGGCTGAGCGCCGCTGGCGACTGAACGGGCTGCGCCTGCCGGTCGCCAACAAGACGCGGTGCTGCGGCTATGATGGAGGTCGTTCCATGCCGGTACTCCCATGTTCCCGCGACTGCCCACCGTCACCAAGGCCCTGCTGATCGCCAATGCGATCCTGTTCCTGCTGCAGCAGCCGTTCCTGCTCGGCATGCAGACCTTCGAGCCGTTCATGCTGCAACCGCTGCAGCAGGGCTTCGATGCGTTCTCGCCGGGCGGCAACTTCCAGCCGTGGCAGCTGCTGACCTATGGCTTCCTGCACGGCAGTTTCGGGCACCTGTTCTTCAACATGCTGGCGGTCTTCATGTTCGGCGCGCCGCTGGAGCAGACCTGGGGCGAGAAGCGCTTCCTGCTGTATTATCTGGTGTGCGTGGCCGGCGCCGGTGTCTGCCAGCTGCTGGTGGGTACCCTGCTGGAGAATCCGGCCACGGTGCTGGGCGCCTCCGGCGGCGTGTTCGGCCTGTTGCTGGCCTACGGCATGCTGTTCCCCAACCAGCGGGTGATGCTGCTGTTCCCGCCGATTCCGATGAAGGCGCGGACCTTCGTGATCCTGTTCGGCGTGGGTGAGCTGGTGCTGGGCATGACCGGCTGGCAGCCGGGCGTGGCCCACTTCGCGCACCTGGGTGGCATGCTGTTCGGTTGGCTGCTGATCCGCTACTGGCGCGGGCAGCCACCGTTCAACAAGCGCCGCCCGCCCGGCCCGCCGAACCGCCCGAACCATCTGCGAAGCGTGAAGTGAGGCGCGATGCGCCTCGCTTCACGCGGGTAGGTGCCAACCTTGGTTGGCACGCTTTGAATGGGATCCTTTGATGCTGTAGGTGCCGAACGTTGCTCGGCACACCTCTACAGATCCTGCAACACCACCTGCGCGGCGTTGTGGCCCGGCGCACCGGTGACACCACCACCGGGATGGGTACCCGACCCGCATAGATACAACCCGGGCAGGGCGCCGCGATAGCCTGCCTGGCCCACCATCGGCCGCGCCGAGAACAACTGGTTGGCACTGAGCGCACCGTGGAAGATGTCGCCGCCGAGCAGACCGAAGGTGCGCTCCAGATCCAGCGGTGACAGCACCTGCCGACCGAGCACGCTGGCGGTGAAGCCGGGCGCATACCGTTCGACCGTGGCGATCATCAGGTCGGCCACGGTCTCCTTGTGATCATCCCAATGGCGGCCTTCAGGCAACACCGGTGCCACATGCTGGCAGAACAGGCTGGCCACATGCTGTCCGGGCGGCGCCAGTGAATCGTCCAGCGTGCTGGGAATGAGCATTTCCACGATCGGTTCGCGTGACCAGCCATCGCGGCGCGCATCCAGCCAGGCGCGGTCCATGTAGTCGAGGCTGGGCGCCATGATGATGCCGGCGCTGAGGTGATCGCCGAAGCCGGGCAGGGAGCGGAAGTCCGGCAGCCGCGACAGCGCGAGATTCATCCGGAACGTGCCGGAACCGCAGCGCCAGTGTGCCATCCGCTCGCGCGTCGCCGCCGGTACCTGCGCCGGTTCCAGCAACTGCTCGTACAGCAGCTTGGGGTTGACGTTGGCGATCACCGCGCGTGCGCGCAGGGTTTCGCCGCTGGTCAATACTACGCCGACCGCCTGGCCGCCCTCGATGAGCAGCCGCTGCACGCCGGCATCCACGCGCAGTTCGGCCCCGGCTTCGCGCGCCGAAGCGGCAATCGCCTGGCTGATCGCGCCCATGCCACCGATTGCATGGCCCCAGGCACCCTTGATGCCATTGCACTGGCCGAACACGTGGTGCAGCAGCACGTAGGCGCTTCCGGGCGTGTAGGGGCTGGCATAGTTGCCGACGATGCCATCGAAACCGAACAGCGCCTTGATCGGCGCGCTCTCGAACCAGCGGTCCAGGTACTCGGCCGCTGAAAGCGTGAACAGGTCCAGCAGCTCCTGACGCAGCGAAGCGTCCAGCATTGCCAGTTCGCGGCCGAGTTTCCCCATCTGCCACAGTGCGGGAAGCGCACGCCAGCCACCGGCAACGCCAATGTCCGGCGGCGCACGCAGCGCCCACGCACGCAGCACGTCGGCGAAGACCTCCAGGCGCGCTTCGTATGCGGGCAGGCGTTGTGCATCCCGCTCGGAAAACTTCGCCACCTCGGCCCGGGTGCGGCCGGGCGCCGACAACAGGTAGCGGCCGTCCGGCAATGGCAGGAAGTTGTTGGCCGGGCGCGCGACAATGCGCAGCCCATGCGCCTGCAACTGCAGGTCGTCGATCACCTTCGGCTGCAGCAACGACACCGTGTACGACGCCACCGAGTTGCGGAAGCCGGGATGGAATTCCTCGGTGACCGCGGCGCCGCCGAGCACGCCACGTCGTTCGAGCACCAGCACCTGCTTGCCGGCGCGTGCCAGATAGGCTGCACAGACCAACCCGTTGTGGCCACCGCCGACGATGATTGCGTCCCAGGTCATCAGCACCTCTGGAAAAAGGGGACGGAGGGGATCAAGTCGTAATCGGCATCTGAGCACAGACCCGTGCGGGAAGCGACTTAATTTGCGCCGTCCCCTTTTTGGATGGCGGCTTCGATGGTGGCGATGTCGATTTTCTTCATCGGCATCATCGCGTTGAAGGCGCGCTTGGCCAGTGCCTTGTCCTTGCTGGTCACTGCTTCGATCAGCATGCGCGGGCTGATCTGCCAGGAGATGCCCCAGCGGTCCTTGCACCAGCCGCATTGGCTCTCCTGTCCGCCGTTGCCAACGATGGCGTCCCACAGCCGGTCGGTCTCGGCCTGGTCCTCGGTCTGGATCTGGAACGAGAAGGCTTCGCTGTGCTTGAACGCGCTGCCGCCGTTGAGGCCGACGCAGGGAATGCCGCAGACAGTGAATTCGACGGTCAGCACGTTGCCTTCCCTGCCGTCCGGGTAGTCGCCCGGCGCGTGATGCACGGCGGTGACCGCGCTGTCGGGCAGGAGGCTGGCATAGAAGGTGGCGGCCTCGAGCGCGCCGTTGTCGTACCAGACACAGATGGTGTTCTTGTGTGCCATGTCGGGGTTCCGCGATGGACGAAGCCGCAGCGATAGCACGCCCGGTGTTAACCCCGGATCGTGCTGCACATGCAGAAAGGGCGCCCGAAGGCGCCCTCTGCACTACCTGTCCATCAGCAGGCTCAGCGCCAGACCTTGATCTGGTCGGCGTCGCTGCGCTGCATCGGCTGGCCGGCCTTGCAGCTGAACGTGGCGCCAAATGCCGGCAGGTTGGCCAGCGTGCCGTTGCTGCGCCACAGGCCCGGTGCACGGATGTCGGCGGTCAGGCGACGCGCGGCCTCGTTCGGCGATAGCTGCTGCGCCCACAGCGCCGACCACGCGCGGAAGAAGCCCTGCTGCTGTGCCTGCTTGGCCATCGGTTCCTGCGCGGTGTAGGCCGCCCAGGCCAGTTCCAGGCCTGCGATGTCAGCCAGGTTCTCTTCCTGGGTGAGCGTGCCGTTGACCTTGGCACCCTTCACGCCCGGGAAATCGTAGGCGCTGTACTGCGCAGCCACGCGGCTGCCGAGCAGGGTCCAGGCGGTCTTGTCGGCCGGGGTCCACCAGCTGCGCAGCTCGCCCTTGGCATCGACCAGCGCGCCCTTGGCATCGATCGCGCGGGTCAGCTCATGGCCGACCAGGCCACCGAAGCTGCCGAACTTGTCGGCGGCGTCGGCCTTGGCGTTGAACACCGGGCCCTGCAGGATCGCGGCGGTAACGATCAGGCGGTTCTGCGCCAGATCGTAGGCCAGCGACGGCTGCTGCGGCAGCACGTCCCAGCGACGGTCGGCGTTGCCCTTGCCGATTCGCTTCATTTCCTCACGATGGCGCCAGGTCGAAGCGATCAGCATGTTGCCGCCGAACGAGCCGCGCCCCATGGGCTGCACGCTGTAGTCGAGGTCACGCAGCGGGGTGCCGATTTCGATCTTCAGCGCGGCCAGCTTGGCCTGCGCTTCAGTCTTGGCCTCGGCGCTCATCCAGCTGCTGTTCTTCACCGCCTCGATCTGCACTTCGCGCACCTTGTCGACGATCCACGCCGCCTGGCGACGATCTTCGGCCGACAGATAACGGGCGGCGTACTCGCGACCGACCATCGGGCCGGCGGCAACGTTGATGGCGTCCAGCACGTCTTCCCAGCGCTGCGGCGGCAGGGTCTCGCCGCGCAGCACACGACCGCGGAATTCGAACTCGGCGTCGCGGTAGGCCTTGGACAGGTACGGCGCCATCGAGTCGCCCACGCGCCAGCGCAGGTAGGCCTTCCACTGGTCAGGCTTGAGCTTGGTGACCATGCCGTCGAGCTGCTTGAACAGGCCCGGGTCGGCCAGAGAGACCAGGTCGTCGTCCACGCCCTGTGCCTTCAGGAAGGCATCCAGCTGCAGGTTGCGGTAGCGGCTGTTGAGCTCCTTGGTGGAGATCGGCGCGTAGTTGTTGAACGGGTTGTTGATGCCGGCCAGCGACTGCGCGTTGCGCGCCAGTTCGGTTTCCAGCGCGATCACCGACTGCGACTCGGCATCCAGCTTGGCGGCCGGGGTGCCGGTCAGCGCCAGGATCTGCTTGACGTAGTTGCGGTAGCGGCCCATCAGGGCAACCGTGTCGGCATCGGTGCGGGTGTAGAACGCCGGGTCCGGCAGGCCCATGCCGCCCTGCATGAAGTAGCCGATGTGGCGGTCCAGCGCCTTCAGGTCGACGTCGGGACCGAAGTTGAAGGCCACCGGGATGCCGACCTGGTGCAGCGCGGCGATCGAGGCCGGCACATCCTTGGCCTTCTTGATGGCGTTGATGCGGGTCAGCAGCGGGGCGATCGGATTGGAACCGTCGGCTTCCACGGCAGCTTCGTCCAGGCCGCTGGCCCAGAAATCGCCGAGCAGCTTCTGCACGTTGCCCTGTGGCGACTTCATCGCTGCGTCGAGCAGTTCGCGCTGCTGCTGGCGGCTGCGGTCGACCAGCTGGCCCAGCGCGGTGGTGGCACCGGTCTGCGGCACCGGATTGGCCTTCAGCCAGCCTGCGTTGGTGGCGTCATAGAAGTCGCTGCACTGGGCACTGACAGCCGGGGCGCGGGCGGCCTTCTTCTTGGCGGCGGCGAACGCATCGTGGGTCGGAACCAGGGTCGCCAGGCTGATGCCCAGGGCGACGGCAAGCGGACGGAAATTGGGCATGTGGAACGAATCCGTGATGGATTGAGGGCGCGCGCACTATAGCAAGCCGGGCATGGACGCGGCATGCACGCGTTGCGGTGCTGCGGTGGGTCCACGTCCCGTGTGGATGACGGACGCCGACCAATGTCGGCAGCAACCGGAGATCGCCGGCATCAGTAGATCCACGCCGTGCGTGGATGGCGCTCTCTGCAAACAACAAAGGCCCGGGAAATCCCGGGCCTTTGCAGGTCTACCTTGGCGTCAGCCGTGGCTTACCAGATCACCACCTGCTGGTCGCCAGTGCGGACCATCGGCGAACCGGCCTTGCACTGGAAGGCCGCCGCGAAGGTCGGCAGGTTCGACGGTGCACCCATCGCGCGGAACTGCGCCGGGGCGTGCGGGTCGGTCGCCAGGCGGACCTTGGCGTTTTCCGGGGTGTACTTGGTGCGCCACACGGTGGCCCAGTTGAAGAAGAAGCGCTGGTCGCGGGTGAAGCCGTCGATCTTCGCATCTTCCTTGCCGGCGGTGGCCTTCTGCAGGGCGTCGTAGGCGGTCGCCAGGCCACCCAGGTCGGCGATGTTCTCGCCCAGGGTCAGGTGGCCGTTCACCGGCTGCCCGTCGACCTTGTACTGGTCGAACTGCTTGACCAGCTTGCCGGTCAGGCCCTCGAAGTTCTTCTTGTCGGTCGGGGTCCACCAGTCTTCCATGTTGCCGGTCGGCCCGAAGCGCGCGCCCTGGTCGTCGTAACCGTGGGTCATTTCGTGGCCGATCACCGCACCGATGCCGCCGTAGTTCAGCGCGTCGTCGGCCTTCGGGTCGAAGAACGGCGGCTGCAGGATGGCGGCCGGGAACACGATCTCGTTCTGCAGCGGGTTGTAGTAGGCGTTGACCGTCTGCGGGGTCATGCCCCACTCGGTCTTGTCCACCGGCTTGCCGATCTTGGACAGGTTGAACTTGTAGTTGAACTCGTTGGCCGCGCGCACGTTGCCCAGGAAGCTGTCGCGCTGGGTCTGCAGGCCCGACCAGTCACGCCACTTGTCCGGGTAGCCGATCTTCGGGGTGAAGGTCTCCCACTTGGCGATGGCCTTGGCCTTGGTTTCCTCGCTCATCCAGCTCAGGCCCTGGATGCGTTCCTTCAGCGAGGCGGCCAGGTTCTTCACCAGCTCTTCCATCTTCGCCTTGGCTTCCGGCGAGAAGGCGACCTTCACGTACAGCTGGCCAAAGGCTTCACCGGCGTCGTTCTCGATGGTGCCCAGCACGCGCTTCCAGCGCGGCTTCTGTTCCTTCTGGCCGTTGAGGGTCTTGCCGTAGAACTCGTAGTTCTCCTGCACGAAGGCGTCGGCCAGGTACGGCGAGGCGCTGTCCACGGTGTGGAAGCGCAGGTAGGCACGCCACACCGACGGATCGGTGTCGCCCAGCGCCTTGCTCACTTCTTCATGGAAGGACGGCATGGCCAGCGAGAACCTCTCCGGCGCGGCCACGCCCTGCGACTTGAAGAACTCGGTCCAGCTGAAGTTCGGGGTCAGCTTGTCGGCGTCGGCCAGGGTGACCGGGTTGTAGAACAGCTCGACGTTGCGCGACAGCTCGACGCGCGACTTGGAGGCCTTGGCCAGGCGGGTCTCGAACTTCACCACTTCCTCGGCCTGCTTGGCGGCGTCGGCTGCCGCGACGCCGGACAGTTCCAGCACCTTGGCCACGTGTGCCTGGTAGGCCTTCAGCTTGTCGGCGTTCTTGGCATCGGTGTAATAGGTGGTGTCCGGCAGGCCCAGGCCGCCCTGGCTGGCGTAGGCCATGTTCACGGCCGAGTTCTTGAAGTCGGCTTCGGCGCCGAAGCCGAACAGGATGTTGTCACCCTTGGCCGCGCTGGTGCGCAGGTAGTTGGCGATGGCAGCCTTGTCCTGCAGGCCGTCGATCGCGGTCAGGTCGGCCTTCAGCGGCTCGATGCCCTGCGCGTTGATCTTGGCTTCGTCCATGCCGGTGGCCCACAGGTCGCCGACGATCTTCTCGATGTGGTTCGGGTTCTTCACCTGCGCCACCTGCTCGGCCAGCTGGTGCTGTACGGCCACCGAGCGCTCGTCGAGGATGGTGAAGGCGCCCCAGCTGGTGCGGTCGCCCGGAATCTCGTTGGCGGCCAGCCACTTGCTGTTGACGTAGTCGCCGAAGGCGCCGCAGGCGTCCTTGCTGGTATCCAGGTCGCTGGGCTGGAAGGCGTTGTAGGCCGGCAGCTTGCTCTCGTCCA
The DNA here is from genome assembly GCF_059371655.1 of Stenotrophomonas sp. YJH_SMC_17. Lineage (NCBI taxonomy): Bacteria > Pseudomonadati > Pseudomonadota > Gammaproteobacteria > Lysobacterales > Lysobacteraceae > Stenotrophomonas > Stenotrophomonas sp. YJH_SMC_17. The sequence goes on from NZ_JCAFUU010000002.1 coordinate 436,803, forward strand.
GGGTGTAGTGGGTGGCTTCGGTGGCAGCCGGCGTGGAGGCGGTGGCGTCCTTTGCCGGGGCTTCGGTCTTGCCGCAGCCGACCAGCGCGGCCGAAACGGCCAGGGTCAGCAGCACGATCTTGGGAGTACGGGTCACTTGAATGGCCTCCAGGCCGAGTGAGTCAGGGAAGGGCCGTGGGCCGGCCGTGGGCCGAACGATACGCCGCCGGCCTGCCCTGCAAGGGTGTCGAAGGTCATGGCCGGGCGCAAGGGGGCAGGGCTGCGGCCGGAAAAGACAGACCCGGCAAAAGCCGGGTCTGTCGGGGTGTTGCGGTTCTGGACGGATCAGAACTTGTAGGTGATGCCCATGTACATGTAGCGACCGATGCTGTCATACAGCGCCGCACCGGCGTCCGCGCCGAAGTAGTTCACCGGCGGATCCTTGTCGAACACGTTGTCTACGCCCACGTAGACGTCGATGCCCGAGCCCGGGAACTTATAGCCAACCTGCATGTTGTGGTACAGGTACGACGGGTTGCGGATCGGGCTCTGCGAACCCGGGTTGGAGTTGTAGCTGTCCGGGGTCACGCGCAGGTTGCCGTCGACGTAGGTCATGTCCCAAGACGCGCGCCAGTCACCACGCTTGTAGCTGGTGCTGAACTGACCGCGCCAACGCGGATCGGTGTAGTAGGTCACGTACTCGGTGTATTCGTCCGGGAAGGACTGGAAAGCCCACTCACGCGACTGGATCAGGCGGGTACCGACCAGGCGGAAGGTGGTGAAGCCGCCCAGCAGGTCGAAGCGGTAGTCCATTTCCAGGTCGACACCGACGCGACGCGACTTGGCCAGGTTCTCCGAAATCGCAGTCCAGTTGTAGATGCTGTAGTCCGGGAACGGAGTGCCGGACGGCGAGGTGTAACCGCCGACCGGGGCGCGCTTGATCGAGTCGCAGAACGAGTTGTTCTGCACGCCCCCGGGCGAATCCACGCAACGGGTGGCCAGGGTCTGGGCGGTCACGGCTCCGATTGCATCGGTCAGGGTGATGCGCCAGTAGTCCATCGACATGCCGAAGCCCGGGAGGAACTCAGGCTGCCATACGAAGCCGAACGAAAGGGTCTTGGCTTCTTCGGCCTTCAGATCCGGATTGCCGCCGCTGACACCCGGACGGGTTGCGGTGTAGGTATCCACCCAGTTGTTCGGGATGCCCAGCGCGGCGCAATTGGCGGCGCGCAGGGCCGGGTCCTTGGCGGTGGCCGGACGATTGCTGTTGGTGGACAGCGTGTTGCACGGGTCGTTGATGGTGGCGAAGTTCTGCGACTGCGGATTGTAAAGTTCGCCGATGCTTGGGGCACGCACCGCGCTGGCGTAGGAGCCGCGGATACGCAGCGAGCTCAGCACTTCCCAGTCCAGGCCAACGTTCCAGGTCTTGGTGTCACCGATGGAGCTGTAATCCGACCAGCGGCCGGCCAGGTCCAGGTTCAGGCGGCGGATCAGCGGCAGATCAGCCAGCAGCGGTACGGTGGTCTCGGCGAAGACTTCACGCACGGAGTACTCGCCACCGCGGCTCGGGATCGCGTTGAGGAAGGTCAGGCCCAGTGCCGCCAGCGGGTCGGTGTTCTCCTGGCTCTGCTCCTTTCGGTACTCGACACCACCTGCGATGCCGACGTCACCGGCCGGCAGCGAGAACAGCGAGTTGTTGGCCGCCGATGCGCTGAACACCTGCTGCTTGAGCTTCGACTGGTTCTGCGAGGAGGTGTTGAACCATGCGGCGGCATCGGCCGGGATCGCGCCGTTGCCGAACACGCTGAACGGAACGCAGCCCGCGATCAGCGCCTGGTTGTACCGCTGCCCGGTGTTCGGGTTGATCGCGGTCGGATCCACCGAGGCACGGCAGACCAGCTTGCCGCTGGCGTCACGGATGACGTCCATGCCAGCGTGCCAGCGCTCGTTGATGCGGTTGTTCAGGTTGAGGCGATCAATGGTGGTCTGGCCGAAGTTGGCCGAGGTTTCGTACGTCCAGTTCTCACCCAGGTTGCCTTCCAGGCCGAACACCACGCGGCTGGTCTGGCGCTCGATCTTCTCACCACGACGGCCTGCGTCGACATTGAAGCGATTCAGCACCAGGTTGCTTTCAGCAGCATTCGGATCGCGCGACACTGCACGGACAACGCTGGTGCCATCGCGGTTCTGCACCCGCACCGTGCGCGCGTCGAGAATGGCGCCCAGCTCGTTGGAGATGTAGGCATTGTCGCGACGCAGGCGCAGGCCGGTGTCGAACGCGGGCTGGCCGTAGAACTCCGACTCGGTCTTGGTGTACTTGCCCTCGAAGAAGAAGCGATGGTCATCGTTCAGGTCGAAGTTGACGATCGTGTTGAAGCTGAAACGATCGAACGACGGCTGCAGATCGGCCACCGCGTTGAGGTCGGTGAAGTCGCAGTCTACGCAGCTGCTGGCGCTGACGATGGTGCCATCGTAGCGGTTGCGACGGAACGTGCCATCGTTGTTGAACAGGTAGCGCGAGGCCGGGTTGAAGGCGATGGAGCGGGTGCCGGTCGGCGAGATGGTGATCTGGCCCAGGTCCATGGTGCCGCCGTAGGACGTGGAGTGATTGCCACCCGGACGGTCAAGGATGGTCTGCGGGTTGCTTTCGCTCGGCGGACGGGTCGGATCGAAGTTCGGGTTCGGCACCGAGACTTGATAGCGACGGCCGATTTCACGGTCGCCACGGCCGAAGCGGCCCTGGGTACTGTATTCCATGGCGATTGCCGCGTTGCCGCGACCGTCGGCGAAGGGCTTGCCGGCCGAGAAGCTGGCGAAGCGACGGTCGAAGCCGCCTTCGTTGGCCTGGCCGGTCTGGCCACGGAATTCATAGCCGTCGAAGGACTTCTTCATGATGAAGTTGACCACGCCGGCCACGGCGTCGGCACCGTAGACGGCAGACGCGCCACCGGTGATCACTTCCACGCGCTCGATCCATTCCACCGGGATGGTGTTGACGTCGACGGAGGTGGAGCCAGGGCTCGCGCCCACATGGCGGCGGCCGTTGACCAGCACCAGGGTGCGCGATGGGCCCATGCCACGCAGGTCCATCAGGCCAAGGCCGGCGGTGCCGATGAAGCGGGTCGAGTTGCCCAGCGAGTAGCTCGGGGTCAGCTGCGGCATCTTGTTCATCAGGTCGCCGATGTTCAGCGCACCGGTGGTACGGATTTCTTCGGCGGTGATGGCCGTGACCGGCGAGGGGGTCACGAAGCCGGTGCGCGCGATACGCGAACCCGTCACGCTGACGCGATCGAGGTCGATCGGGTTGGAACCTGAGCTGGCTTCCTGGGCCAGGGCCGGGCCGGCAGCGGCCATCATCAGGCCGACCAGCAGGGCATTGGTCAGCGGGTGGCGGCCGGGAGTGCGGTGGTGCGTCATCAAGTGAATCCCCCTAGTGGACAGAATGCTGTCGCTTCCGTGCAGTTGTTATGTTGGTGTTCAGATGTCGTCCTGACTTGACGCGAACCTAACACGCCCTTAACGCAAATTGTCCAATTGAGGTATGCATTGACACTCTCCGTGTCCACTCGCTACATAAAACTGCAACAAATACAGGCACTTGGTATCAGTTGTAATTTCGTTGTCGAGATAGCGGGATGAATGCTGAATGGGTCGTTAAGTTCAACTTTGCGCAAAAAGGCGGTTCGCTATGCCTTGGCAAGGGCTTTGGAGAGGGGCAGACCGATCTTTTCCCTTTGCTCTTTTCCCGCATTCAGCTGCGGGACGGCAGTGGTCAAGGTGTGGTCGAGCTTTCCTGCAGTGCGCGCATCTCGAGATGCGCATCCGGTTCGCACGGGTAGCGCCATGTGTGGCGTCAACTGGGTCTCCAGGACGCTCCAAGGGCCTTCAAGTCGTCGGTGGCCGATCCGGTCGAACGCGGGGAACCGGCCTGCAGAAAGGCGTCAGGGAACCCTGTGGGATCCCGGGATCCAGCACGGTGCTGGCGTGGCTTCGCCGACATGGCCGGCAAGCGGGGTCAGGGCAGGCATCATGGCCTCCCATGACGACTGCCCCGGAAACGGAACAGCCAACGCAAACGCCCGATGCGGTGCATCGGGCGTCCTTGGCCACCTGAAGGCGGCAGGACCCTCCACGCCACAGGTGCAAACCCATGGCGGGAGGAGTCATACACTGCAGGATCAGAACTTGTAGGACACGCGCGCGAAGAACGTCCGGCCGTACCAGTCGTACTGCGAGGCGTAGAGCGGCACGTTGCCGTAGCGATCACCGGCACCGGCGGAGATAAGGTCCGGCGCCTTGTCGAACAGGTTGCGCACGCCGACCATGATGTTCCAGTCGTCCATGTCGTAGCCGACCGAGACGCTATGACGGAACTGCCAGCTGGCCTTGATGTCGCGGGTGGCGTTCTGGTAGCCGGAATAGGTGAAGTTCGGGCTCAGGTCCTTGTTCTGCGTGCTGCTGACGTAGGTGCCCTGCCAGTTGAACGTCCAATCGCCGCGTTCCAGGCTGACGCTGGCCAGGCCGACGGTCTTCGGGCGGCCGATGTAGCCAACCTGGTCGGAGGTGCTGATTCCGCTTTCAGCAGCCGAATCGAACAACTGATAGGTGTCCTCCAGGGTATAGGTCACCTGTGCTTCAGCGGAGAGCTTGCCGAACGAGAAGTCGTTGTCGTAATTGATCTGCAGGTCGTAGCCGCGGGTGCGCTCGCGGTTGATGTTGATGTACTTGTTGTAGATCGTGGTGATGTTGTTCGGCGCCGTTGGATCCGTGGGGCTGTTGCGGACCAGCTGGTTGCAGAACGCGTTCGGGAAGACCGCCGAACCGTAGCAACCGGCGACGATGTCGTACTCGTCAAGCTGGGTGATTTCGCCACGCACGTCGTAATCGAAGTAATCCAGTGCGACGTTGAGGTTGGCGAAGGTCGGGCTCCAGACCAGGCCCAGGGTCTTGGCCTTTGAGGTCTCCGGCTTCAGGTTGTTCTTGCCGCCACCACCCGAATAGATGGTCGCGCCGGTGCCGCCTCCGACATACGTGTCGGGAATGCCAGCAGCAGCGCAGTTGGCACGGATGAAGGTGTTGTTGCTGTCGGCCCACTGGATGCACGGATCGATCTGATTCTGTGCCTTGAAGCCCGTCTGGTCACCCAGGTACAGCTCGTACAGCCCCGGTGCGCGGAACGAGGTACCGATGGTGCCTCGAACGCGCAGTGACGGCACGATCTGCCAGTTCAGGCCGGTCTTCCAGACATGGTCTGAACCGGGTACCGAGTCGTACTCGAACACACGACCTGACAGATTGACAGACAGCGACTCGATGCCGGGAATGCCCTTCAACAGCGGCACATCCACCTCGGCGAAGGCTTCCTTGACCTTGTCCGTGCCACGGGTCACGCCTGCCGAGGTCGAGTTCCAGGAACGATCGGCCAGCGCAAAGTCAGACGGGGTGTCGTTGATCTTGTAGTGACGGAATTCGACGCCGAACGCAGATGCGACATCACCCGCAGGCAGCTTGAACAGGTTGCCGCTGAAAATGGCATTGGCACTGGACTGTTCATAGGTCGTCTTGCCGGTATGCCATTGGCCGACCGCAGCGATCAGCTCGTCCATGCGGGCACCGCTGAGGAAGCCCGGGTCGAAGTAATTCACCGGCATGTCGTCGTCGGTGTAGTTCAGGTCACCCGCACGATCGACGTCGATCGAGAGCGCGCTGTACTTGCCGCTCGAGCGGCTGTAACCGGCATTGACTTCCCAGGACCAGCTGTCGGTGGACTTGAACTGGCCATCGAACTTGGTGGTGCCGTAGAAGTAGTCGACCGTGACCTTCTGGTCGCTCGGGAACGGCATGATGGTCTGGAAGTAGTCATCTGCCGCTTCGTTGTACACGGTCGGATAGAACTGGCGCCAGCTGTGGGCCTTGGTCTCGCGACGGTTGTACAGGAACTGGGTCTTCCAGTTGAAACTGTCGAAGCTGAAGTCGGTTGCCCCGTAGAACGATGCGCGCTCCCGCTGGTTGATCACTTCCTGGTCATGGAAGAACGGGAAGTTCAGCACATCCTGGTAGTACGCGGTGCCGCCATTGGCGTAGGTCGGGGTCGGTCGCGGGCGCGGACGATAGCCCGGGAAGGGGCCGACCGTGCTGCCATCCGGCGAAGGCACATAGCGGATCGCCGAGTTGCTCAGCCGGATGATGGTGTTGGCGTACAGGTTGCCGGAGCTGCAGCCGGCAAGATTGGTGCCGGCCAGAATCGAGCGGTCTTCGCGGTCGATGCGCTGGCCGTCCGTGCCCCACACCCGATCCTGGGCACAGCTGAAGTAGTCGCGGTCACCCACGGTCAATGCGTTCAGCCGGTCCCACTGCACCGCAGCCACGATGCTCCCCTTGTCGAAGTTCCAGCCGTTGGCGATCGACGCCGAGAACTGCTCGCCACCGCCGTGTTCGGGCACGCTCATCGCGTACGTCATTTCCGGGCGATCAAGGGTCTTGCGGGTGATCAGATTGACCACGCCGGCCAGCGCATCCGAACCATAGATCGAGGAAGAGCCGTCCTTGACGATTTCAATGCGTTGCAGGATCGACTGCGGGATGACGTTGAGGTCGAACGCGGCGACCTGGCCGCGGGTACCGGCAGGGCCGGGGCGCTGGCCATCGAGCAGGATCAGGGTGCGGTTTGCGCCCAGGCCACGCAGTGAAACGGTCTGCACGCCGGTACCGCCTTCGACGACATAGCCGCCGAACTGATTGTTCATCTGGGTGGAGCCGGCCGCGATCGCCGAAGTCTGCAGGAAGTCGGCCGTATCAAACTGGCCAGCAGCGACGCCCTTGTCGATCGAAATGACCTGGACCGGCGATGTGCTTTCGTACTCCGGGCGCTTGATCAGCGAGCCGGTAACCGTGACGGTGTCAAGGTTGGTGGCACGCTTGGACGCGGTATTGGTCGTTGACGGGGGCGGATCCTGCTGGGTGGATTCCTGGGCGAATGCCGGCACGGCGGCAAGGGTGGCCAGGACCGCAAGAGTCAGCGGAACACGCTTCGGAGTGGAAAGACGGAAAACGTCGCGCATCTTGAAAATATCCTTATTTGTTACGCTTCGGTTAACTGAGTGTATGGTTCTCGTAAAGTAAATGCAACATGAACAAATGTGGCTTTCCTGCCTCAATTGTTAATGTCGGATTCACCGTATTTAGTTTTCGCCCCCGCCGGATTGGCGGGAGCGAACAACGCCGGTGTGCGTGCTCAAAGTCCGCCAGGTCCGCAATCGTTCTTCAGGAAGCTCTCGATCAAGTGGAGCGTTTCCCGTTGCTGGCGCGGATACCACGGCATGCTGTGCTGCTGGTCTGCAATCAGGTGCATCTGCGCCGGCACTTTGCCCTTCACTGCGTCATAGAACCCCTGTGCATGGAAGGAGGGCGTACGTACGTCACGGTCACCGACAAACAGCATCACCGGGATGTTGGCGCTTGCGGCATTCCGCATGGGATCCATGCCCTTGACCGTCTGTCCCTGCAGGATGCGCTGCAGTCGGTTGTCACTCCAGGTTGTACCCAGGCGCGCCAGATCGGTGACCGGTGCGCCGGCGATCGCGCACTGATACGGCGAGTTGGGCCGCACGGTGGCTGCTGCGGCCGCAAAACCGCCGTAGGAATAGCCAAAGATTGCGATCCTGTCCTTTGCGGCCAGTCCCTGTGCTACCAGCCACGCTGCGCCATCGTCATTGTCATCGGACATTTTCTGGCCCCATTCGCGGTCGCCTGCGATCCACAGCTCACGACCCAGCCCGGATGAGCCCCGATACTGCGGGCGCAGCACCGCATAGCCACGCGATGTCAGCAGCGCGACCCATCCGGAAGGGTCCCACTGCATGTAGTCGCGTGCCCAGGGACCGCCATGGGGGTGGATGATCGCCGGTGGCGCGGCGTCACCTTCCTTCCATCCGGCAGGAAGGTCCAGGATGGCGGGTATCTCCCTGCCATCGCGCGCCTTGAAAGAGACCCAGCGCTGTTCACCCACCGCGGTTCTGCTGATCCACGGTCGTTCGCTGCCCAGGTTCACCACCTTCTTCCGATCGAGCAGCAGGTAGTGGGTGGGAGGTGCATCCGCACTGGTCGCGCGGAACAGAATGCGCGAGAAGTCGTCGTTGAGCCGGGTGATTTCGATCTGCCGGCCAGGAGCCGCCTGCTGAAGGGATTCCTGGATGGACTTCATGGTCGGATCGACATAGACCGTCTGCAGCGCCGGTCCATCAAGGGTGAATCCCACCACCTGGTTGAATGTACTCGGCCGGGTGCTGAACACCAGGCCGGCGATCGAGAAATTCGGGTTGGCCAGCACCGGTTCCTGGTCGAATGCCTGGGTCCTGGCATCGTAGAGGTGCACCTGCACCTTGTCCGAGAACAGATCGGTCAGCACGTAGTACTTGCCGGTGGCGTCGTTCACGCCCGCCACTTCCACGGTGTGCCGGTTGGAAAGACGTGACAGCAGGGGCTTCTGAAGGACGTACTGGCCACTGGCCGGGTCGAGGATCAGGATCTGCTGGTCGTAGTCGCCACTGACCGGTTCAATCTGGGTCTTGGCCAGCACCTTGCCGGTTCGTGGATCGAACAGTGCTGGCTGGGCGCGCGTTCCGCCACGGAACAGGAGCTCGGTTTCTTTCGTCTTGAGGTTGTAGAGGTAATAGTTGGAGGTCAGTGAAATCTCGCTGAGCTGACGGATGATGACCCTGTCGGGATCCAGTGGCAGCATGTTGACCAGTGACGCGCTGCCACCCAGTTCGAGGCAGCGCTGAGTCTGTTCGCTGACGCCGAGTTTGCGCGTGTTGTCGGCGAACGCCTCGTTGAAGTTCTTCTGGCTCTGGTCGGTCAGGTAGGTCTTGACCACGAAGGTCTTGGTTGCCCCCGACACACTGCCTTCGCCGCACCCCCCCAGTTGTCCGGTCCATTCCTGACGGCCCACCGCAAGAATCTGATCCGATTTCAGTGCGCCGACGGCGATGAATTTCATGCGTTCGCCGGAGGGGGTGATGACCTTCGGGGCGCCGCCCAGGGCGTCGGTGTCCCAGCTGGCCAGTGCGGTCTCTTCCGGATTGCCCGGCGAGGGGATCAGGGCCACCAGATGTTTGCCATCCGGGCTCATCGATACCGATTGCAGGGCCGGCAGCCGTGCCAGATCTTCGATCGGGATGGGGGCGGCGTGCGCGGCCGTGGCGGCCAGGGCCAGCGAGAGGGCGGCGCACAGCGTGCGGCCATTAATCACGTGCATGTCTTGTCCTTTAGCAGCGCGCTGATTGAGTGAAGCTGACTGTAATGTGAACGAAATCGGAAGTTACCAGATGTTCCCCAGCCGTGGCAGTGCCGCACAGGCAAAAAAAGACCCCGCCGAAGCGGGGTCTTCCATGCAGTACCGGCCGGCCTCAGTGGCTGCCGAACTCGTACTTGGCCTGCACGTAGATGGCACGCCCATAGGCGTTGTACAGGTAGTTGTTGTACGGCTGGCCACTGGTACCGGCGTAGCTGAAGCGCTGGTTGTCCGGCATCTTGTTGAACACGTTGTTGACCATCAGCGACAGGGTCAGGTTGTCCATCGCGCGATAGTTCACGCTCAGGTTGTAAGTGGTGTAGGAACCCCACTTGCCCGCCTTGTAGCCGGAGCTGTGGACGTAGTCGTAGCCATTGCCCACGTATGCCATGTAGTTCGGCGTCTTGCCGATGTAGTTGGCATACAGGGTGGTGGTCCACTTGTCCTTGGCCCAGCCGATCGAGCCGTCCGCGCGCACCTTGGCGTAAGAGTCGTACACCCACATCGCGTACGGGTCACGCAGCAGGTCCAGGAAATCATCACCCGGCTGCGGCTGCAGTTCGCGCTTGAGCATGTCGGTGTAGTTGGCCGAGAACTGCAGCGAACCGAAGCGACCGATATCCTGCACGTACTTGAAGCTGGCAGTCAGTGCTTCCAGGTTCTGGCGGGCAACGTTCATCTTCGGGGTGTAGATCTCGTCCAGCACACCGGAGGCGTCACGGGTGATCCAGTCGTTGACGTTCTGGCAACTGGCAGAGGTGTTGTTGGCCTGGTTGTTGCGGCAGTAGTACTCGGCCAGCAGCAGCTGGTCGGAGCTGAGCGTATCGACCTCGTTCTTGATCTTCCAGTTGTAGTAGTCGACCGACAGCGACAGGTTGTTGATCGGTGCCCACACCACACCCGCATTCCAGACATCGGCGGTGATCGGCTCCAGGTCCGGGTTGCCCGAGCGGGTACCGAACACCGACACGCTGTCGTACGGGCAGCCGGTGGTGTTGGCCGGGTCGTAACCCAGCTGGCCGCAACGGTAGTAGTCGGTGGAGCCGTTGGCGTAGTAGCCGCTGCGGCCCTGGAACGCATCGGACAGGGTCGGCGCGCGGAAGGCCGTGCCGTACTTGCCACGGAACAGCAGGCTCTCGATCGGGCGGAACTCGATGCCGATGCTGTAGGTGGACTTGTCGACGGTGTTGCTGCCGATCTTGAAGGCGTCGTAGCGGCCGGATCCGGTCACCGTCAGCGTGTCATGCAGCGGCAGGCGCAGTTCGCCGGTCACGGCATAGTTGCTGCGGTGGCCGGCACCGGAGACTGCGGTCGTGCCCCACACGCTGCCATCCATCAGGCCCGGATCGGGGGTGTAGTCCCAACCTTCGCTGCCCCCTTCAACCACCACCGCCAGACCGGCGTCGCCACCGGGCAGCTTGAACAGCGACCCGTTGGTGACCTGGGCCCGGGCCAGGTTCTGCCAGGTACGGCTCTGGCTGTAGCTGTAACCGGTGAAGCTCTGGAAATCACCGCTCGGCAGTGGCGAGTAGAACGCTTCCCAGTTCGGGCTGTAGATGTTGTAGCCGGTGCTGGTGGTGCCCAGCACCGGGCCCAGCACGCGCTGCTCGAAGTAGTCGTTGATCGGGTCGTTCCAGCGCACGAAGTTGCGCTCGGTCAGCTTGTACTCGCCGCGGGTGAAGCTGAGGCTGTAGTCCCAGTTGCCGGCCGTGCCGCGGCCGCCCAGTGTCACCTGGTAGGCCTTGTTTCGATCGGTGTTCATGATGTCGCGGTAGCCGGCGCCGCCGATGTCTTCCGGCGCGAACACGCGCTGCAGGTTCATGTACTGGCCGCTGGCCTGGTCGTAGAAGCGACCCCAGCCGGACGAGGTGCCCCACCAGGTGTAGTTGGAGCCGGTCGCATACTTGACCTCTTCCAGGCTGTACAGCGCATCACCGAACAGCTGGAGATTGTCATTCACGTCAAAGGTGGCAGAGCTGTAGATCTGCGCGCTTTCCTTGCCGTTCTTGATGGTCTTGTAGCCGGTGCCGTATGCAGAGCCGCAGGCCTGGCCGGTCGGGCGGGTGCCCAGCACGGTGGTGCCGTCGAACTGGCCCGCCACGTTGGCGCACAGGTTCGGGTCCATCATGGCGTAGCGGTTGTTGGCGGCCGGCAGCAGCACCAGGAAGTCATTGGAAACGTACTGCGGGCTGTAGCCGTCCGGATTGTTGACCTTGGTCAGGTCGCGCTGGTAGCCCCAGATCGGGCTGGTCTTTTCGTATTGCACGTTGACCAGCGCGTGGAAGCGGTCATCGACGCCATTGAACCCGTGTGCGCCGCTCAGGCGGAAACTGTTGCCACCACCCTCGCTGTAGGCGCCGCCACGGACATTGAGCACGCCGCCGTCCATGCGCTCCTTGAGGATGATGTTGACCACGCCGGCAATCGCATCCGAGCCATACAGGGAGGACTGGCCACCCGGCAGGATCTCGATGCGCTCCACGATGTCGATCGGAATGCCGCTGATGTTGTTGAACGTATCGCCGCCGTTGTAAAGCGCCGGATACGAAAGCATCGGGCGGCCATTGATGAGGTACTTGGTGTAGCCCGGGCTGAGGCCGAACATGCCGGCCGCTTCAGCGCCCTGGGTGAACGAGGCCGAAGTCTGGCCGCCCTGCAGGCCGCCCGTGGACAGTGAGGACTGCTGCAGCACGTCGGCCACGCTGGTGAAACCGCGGGTCTGGATGTCCTCGGCGGTCACCGTCAGGACCGGCGTGTGGTTCTCGATTTCGGTCTGCGGAATCAGCGAGCCGGTGACGGTGACGCGGTCAAGCTGGGTCGGCCCGTTGCCGCTTTGCGCCAGCGCTGTACCGGAGGCGAGCAGGGTACCGAGCAGGGCGAGGGTCAGAGGGTGGCGCGAGAGTGTGGAACGATGGCGAGACATGGAAAATTCCCGTAGTGAGCAATGTCCTGGCGACCGGCCTCCTTGTCGGTTTAACGAACTGTTCAGTTGCATTCCATTCAGCTGGACCGTAACACGCGTTTAACGTTACGAACACATGGCCGTCATCTCGCCAAATGGCCTTGCGGTTGAAAAGCGCTGGAGAATCAATGGGTAGCGGCAATTGTTTTGGTGTGTTTCAAAACATGCCGATGTACGGGGCAACTTGTCGTACTACAGGGAATGCTTTTGCATCAATGGTTTGCGTCATCCCCAGGCGGGGTTGACGCGCGTGGCGATCCCGTCGTCAATCGCCCGCCGGAGGCAAAAAAAAGGCCCCGCCGAAGCGGGGCCTGGTCCGGAATCAAACCCGGAAAACGACGGGATTACTTGCCGAAGTCGTACTTGGCCTGCACGTACACGGTGCGGCCGTAGACGTTGTACAGGTAGTTGTTGAACGGCGTGCCGGAGGTGCCCTGGTAGCTGTGGGCCTGCTGCTCGGGCATCTTGTTGAACACGTTGTTGACCATCAGCGACAGGGTCAGGTCATCCTGCGCGCGGTAGTTCACGCTCAGGTTGTACGTGGTGTACGAAGCCCACTTCCCTGCCTTGTAGCCCGACGCGGCGTGGGTGTACTCGTAGCCGTTCAGGCCTGCCAGGTAGTTCGGGGTGTGGCCGATGTAGTTCGCGTACAGCGTGGTGGTCCACTTGTCCAGCGACCAGGCCACCGACGCATCGGAACGGACCTTGGCGTAGCTGTCGTAGTTCCACATCGACTTCGGGTTGCCCAGCAGGTCCTGGAAGTCCTCACCCGGCTGCGCCTGCACTTCACGCTTCAGCATGTTGGTGTAGTTGCCCGAGAACTGCAGCGAGCCGAAGCGGCCGATGTCCTGCAGGTACTTGAAGCCGACGGTCACGGCCTGCAGGTTCTGGCGGGCCACGTTCATCTTCGGGGTGTACAGCGAGCTCAGGTTGCCGGCCGAATCACGGGTGACCCAGTCAGCCACGTTCTGGCAGGTGGCCGAGGAGCCGTTCGGCAGGCCGTTGCGGCAGTAGTACTCGGCCAGCAGCAGCTGGTCGGTGCTGGCCGTATCGACTTCGTTCTCGATCTTCCAGTTGTAGTAGTCGGCCGAGATCGACAGGTTCGCCATCGGCGCCCAGACGATGCCCGCGTTCCAGACGTCGGCGGTGATCGGCTCCAGGTCCGGGTTGCCGGCACGCTCGGAGTAGACCGAGACGCTGTCGGCGTAGCGGCAGGCGTCGGTGTTGCCCGGGGTGTAGCCCAGCTCGCCGCAACGGTAGTAGTCGGTCGAGTTGGCAGCGTAGTAGCCGCTGCGGCCCTGGAAGGCGTCGGGCAGGGTCGGCGCGCGGAAGGCGGTGCCGTACTTGCCGCGGAACAGCAGGCTTTCGATCGGACGGAACTCAACGCCCACGCTGTAGGTGGCCTTGTCGACGGTGTTGTCGGCGATCTTGAAGGCGTCATAGCGACCGGAAGCGGTCACCGTCAGCGACTCCAGCAGCGGCATGCGCAGCTCGCTGGTCACCGCGTAGTTGCTGCGATGGCCATTGCCGGCAACAGCCGACGAGCCCCACACGTCGCCGTCCAGCAGGCGCTGGTCGGGGCTGTAGTCCCAACCTTCGCTGCCGCCTTCGACGACCACGGCCAGGCCGGCATCGCCACCCGGCAGCGAGAACAGCGAACCGTTGGTGACCTGTGCGCGCGCCAGGTTCTGCCAGGTGCGGCTGTGGTTGGTGGTGTAACCGGTGAAGCCAGCGAAATCTTCCGGCGAGATCGGCGAGTAGAACGCGCCCCAGTTGGTGTTGTAGATGCCGAAGCCATCCTTGGTGCCCAGCTGCGGGCCCAGCACCTTGTCGGCGAAGTAGCTGTTGATGGCATTGCCGAAGCGCTGGAACTTGCTTTCATCCAGGCGGTATTCACCGCGGGTGAAACTCAGGCTGTAGTCCCAGTTGCCGACTGCGCCTTTGCCGCCCAGGGTGACCTGGTAGGCACGGCTCTTGTCGTTGTTCAGGATGCTCTTGTAGCCTTCGCCGCCGATGTCTTCCGGAGCGAATGCGCGCTGCAGGTTGACCAGCTTGCCCGACGCCTGGTCGTAGAAGCCGCCCATGGTGCTCTTGGTGCCCCACCACAGGTAGTTCGAGCCCGAGGTGAATTCGGTCTTTTCCTTGCTGTACAGCACGTCGGCGAACAGCTGGAAGTCGTCGTTCACGTCGAAGGTCATCGACGAATAGAACTGGCCGCTGTCCTTGCCGTTCTTCAGGGTCTTGTAGCCGGCGCCGAACACCGAGCCGCAGGACTGGCCGGTCGGGCGGTTGCCCAGCACGGTGGTGCCGCCGAACTGGCCGGCGACATTGGCGCAGTTGCCCGGATCCATCATGTACAGCGCATTGGTCTTGGCGTCGATGACGGCGAAGTCGTTCGACGGCAGCTGTGCGGTGTAGCCGTGGGTGTTGTTCTGCTTGGTCAGGTCACGCTGGTAACCCCAGATCGGGTTGCTGCTTTCGATCTGCACGTTGACCAGTGCATTGAAGCGGTCGTCCAGCGCCGAGAAGCCGTGGGCACCACTGATGCGGAAGCTGCTGCCACCGCCTTCGGTGGAGGTGCCGCCACGCACGGACAGGCTGCCGCCTTCCATGTGGTCCTTCAGGATGATGTTGACCACGCCGGCGATCGCGTCCGAACCGTACAGGGAGGACTGGCCACCCGGCAGGACTTCGATGCGCTCGACGATGTCGATCGGAATGCCGCTGATGTTGTTGAACGCGTCGCCGCCGTTGTACAGCGCCGGGTAGGACATCATCGGGCGGCCGTTGATCAGGTACTTGGTGTACCCCGGATTCAGGCCGAACATGCCAGCGGCTTCGGCGCCCTGGGTGAACGAGGCGGAGGTCTGGCCGCCCTGGATGCCGCCGGTGGTCAGCGAGGACTGCTGCAGCACTTCGGCGACGCTGTTGAAGCCGCGCGACTGGATGGCTTCAGCGCTGATGGTCATGACCGGGGTCTGGGTCTCAACCTGGGTCTGCGGGATCAGCGAACCGGTGACGGTGATCTTGTCCAGGTTGGTGGCCTTGTCCTGGGCCATTGCCGGCGAGGCGGCGACCAGGGCGGAGATCAAGGCGACAGCGAGGGTGTTGCGACGTGCGGAATTGCGAAGGTCTTTCATGTAGTTCCGTTCAAAGAGCAAATACGAATACGGCACTGCGCATGCGCCATCGTGCGCGCCGTGAAACAGCGACGCAGCCCAAAACCAGTGCTCAGCGAACGTAACATGAACTTAACAAGCTGTGCACGAATCTGTAGCAATCCTGAATTTCAGTCAGGCTACGTCCAGCTTGTATGATGTTGGGTTATCCCCCTCGATACCGCTGGTGCCCGTTGTGAACAGTTCTCCCCGCCGTCCCCATGCCAGCCAGGTCCAGAAGGGACTGACGCCACATGCCCGCATCCGCAATGTCATTGCGGTCGGCTCGGGCAAGGGCGGTGTCGGCAAGTCGACCACGGCGGTCAATCTGGCGGTCGCACTGCAGCAGCTGGGCGCCCGGGTGGGTGTGCTGGATGCGGACATCTACGGCCCCAGCGTGCCGGCCATGCTGGGCCTGTCAGGTCGCCCGGAAAGCCCGGACAACAAGAGCATCGAGCCGCTGCGCGCGTTCGGCGTGGACACCATGTCGATCGGCTACCTGATCGAGGAGGACACGCCGATGATCTGGCGCGGGCCGATGGCCACCTCGGCGATGACCCAGCTGTTCAACGACACCCTGTGGGACGATCTGGACTACCTGCTGATCGACCTGCCGCCGGGTACCGGTGACATCCAGCTGACCCTGACCCAGAAGATTCCGTTGGCCGGTGCGGTGATCGTCACCACGCCGCAGGACATCGCCACGCTGGATGCGAAGAAGGCGCTGAAGATGTTCGAGAAGGTCGAGGTGCCGGTGCTGGGCATCGTCGAGAACATGGCGGTACATACCTGCAGCAACTGCGGGCATGTCGAACACCTGTTCGGCGAAGGTGGCGGCGAACGCATGGCCGCCCGGTACGGCGTGCCGTTGCTCGGCTCGCTGCCGCTGCAGATCGGCATCCGCGAACAGGGCGATGCCGGCACCCCGATCACCGTGGCCCAGCCCGATTCGGTACCGGCACAGGCCTACCGCCACGCCGCGCAGCGCCTGATCGAGGAAGTGGGCAAGCGCCCGCGAGCCTCGATTCCGATCCTGTCGTCGCTGCTGTAAGCACCTCGGCGGGGCCGGCGGCGACGCCCGGCCCCCTGCTAGAATCCTCGCGCCCCCTCGCACCCCCAGGACAGAGCATGAGCATCAAGAGTGACCGTTGGATCCGCCGCATGTCCGAGCAGCACGGCATGATCGAGCCGTTCGAGGCCGGGCAGGTCAAGCAGGCCAACGGCGAGCGCATCGTCAGCTACGGCACCTCCAGCTACGGCTACGACGTGCGCTGCTCGCGCGAGTTCAAGGTGTTCACCAACATCAACTCGACCATCGTCGATCCCAAGCACTTCGATCCGGGCAGCTTCGTCGATATCGTCGGTGATGAGTGCATCATCCCGCCGAACAGCTTCGCGCTGGCACGCACCGTGGAGTATTTCCGCATCCCGCGCGACACCCTGGTGGTGTGCCTGGGCAAGAGCACCTACGCGCGCTGCGGCATCATCGTCAACGTGACGCCGCTGGAGCCGGAATGGGAAGGCCACGTCACCCTGGAATTCAGCAACACCACGCCGCTGCCGGCGCGCATCTACGCCAACGAGGGCGTGGCGCAGATGCTGTTCTTCCAGGCGGCGGCCGATGACGTCTGCGAGACCTCGTACAAGGACCGCGGCGGCAAGTACCAGGGCCAGACCGGCGTAACCCTGCCGCGGACCTGATCGCCCGCGTCATCGCATGACGAAAACGCCGGGCCATGCCCGGCGTTTTCACATGGGTCTCGCGGTGCGTTCGCCGGGCATGGCCCGGCGCCACCTTACTTGCCGCGACCGAACAGCATCGCGATGCCGACACCCACCAGCGCCACTGGCCACCAGGTCAGCAGTAGCTTGGACAGGTTCAGGTGCGTCCAGCCGAGATTGCTGGCGAGCATGAACAGGCCGATCAGGATCAGCAGGATGGCGGCAACGAGGTTGAATCGCATCGGGTCGGCGAAGGCTCAGGTGTGGGCTGGATATCCTAGCCGTTCCTTCCAGTAGGCGACATGCTGGTCCAGTGCCGCCGCCTCGTAGCGGTGCGCCGGGCCGCTGCCCCAGACCGGGCCCGGCCAGGCCGGATCACCGTCATGGCGACCGATCACGTGGAAGTGCAGCTGGCGCACGATGTTGCCCAGCGCGCCGATGTTGATCTTCTCCACCCCGTCGGAGCCCTTCAGGGCCTTGCAGGCGCGGTTGAGCTCGGTGCGCAGCTTGTCCTGCTGTTCGCCGTCCAGCTCGATCCACTCGGTGACCCCGGCCAGGCGCGGTACCAGCACCAGCCAGGGGAATCGTTCGTCGTTCATCAGCCGCACTTGCGACAACGGTCCTTCAGCCACCAGCACGCTATCGGTGGCCAAGCGTGAATCGAGTTCGAAATCGCTCATCCAAGATGCTCCGAGAAGAAGTCCAGGGTGCGTTGCAGCGCCAGGGCGGCGCTGTCTGGATCATACGCATGTCCGACCTCCCGGTTGAAGGCGTGGTCGGCCGGATAGACGAAAGTGGCCATCTGCGGCAGCTTTTCGCGGTGGGCCTGCACGGCTTCCGGCGGGATGCTCTTGTCCTGGGCGCCGAAATGGAAGATGACCGGGGCCTTCGGCGTCTCATCGAGGAAATTGACGTTGCGGCCGCCGTAGTAGCTGGCCGAGGGCAGGCCCAGGCGCATCGCCGCCAGCAGGGCCACGCTGCCGCCCCAGCAGTAGCCGACGGTGCCGACCTTGCCGTAGGGGGTCAGGCGCGTCGCCGCGGCGCGGACCACTTCCAGCGCCTTCTCCATGCCCAGGGTGTTGACCCGCTCCAGGCCGTCCTTCACGCCCTCGGGGCTGTAGGGCAGTGCATCAGGGTCGGATTCCGGGCCATCGACCAGGTCGAAGAACGACGGTGCCAGCACCGCGTAGCCCTCGGCGGCGAAGCGCTCGGCCACGCCGCGGATGTGCGGGTTGGCGCCGAAGATTTCCTGCACCACCACCAGCCCGCCGCGCGGGGTGCCTTCGGGGAGCGCCTGCCAGGCCCGTACCGCGCCGTGGTGCGTATCCAGGGTGATCCATTCGGCCATCGTCATCTACTCTCGTTGCAGGGGACAGGGCTGCATTGTCGGTGCTGCGCGGGTTAGCGCGGTGTCAGTGGCTGTGCGCGATCGGGCGGCTGGCCGTTCAGAGCGAGGCCGCCAACCCCGGTATACTGGCGCCCTTTCAGGCCCCGGCCCCCAGGAACCCCTGCCATGCCGGCAGGGGCCCAGGCCCCCAGAGTCCCGCGATTCCATGTCCCAGCTGAACCCCAAAGTCGGCTTCGTCAGCCTTGGCTGCCCGAAGGCCCTTGTCGATTCCGAACGCATCCTGACCCAGCTTCGCTCGGAAGGCTACGACATCGTGCCGTCCTATGATTCGGCCGACGTGGTGGTGGTCAACACCTGCGGCTTCATCGATTCGGCGGTGACCGAGTCGCTGGATGCGATCGGCGAGGCGATGAACCAGAACGGCAAGGTCATCGTCACCGGTTGCCTGGGCAAGCGCCCGGAGCAGATCCGCGAGGCGTACCCGAACGTGCTGGCCGTGTCCGGCCCGCAGGACTACCAGAGCGTGATGGAGGCGGTGCACGAAGCGCTGCCGCCCAAGCATGATCCGTTCGTGGACCTGGTGCCGGACTACGGTATCAAGCTGACCCCGCGCCACTACGCCTACCTGAAGATTTCCGAAGGCTGCAACCACACGTGCAGCTTCTGCATCATTCCGTCGATGCGCGGCAAGCTGGTCTCGCGCCCGGTGGACGAGGTACTGCGTGAAGCCGAGCGCCTGGTGCGCGGCGGCGTGCGTGAGCTGCTGGTGGTGTCGCAGGACACCTCCGCTTACGGCGTGGACGTGAAGTACGCCGAGAAGATGTGGCGCAACAAGGCCTACCAGACCCGCCTGAAGGCGCTGTGCGAAGGCCTGTCCGAGCTGGATGCGTGGGTGCGCATGCACTACGTCTACCCGTACCCGCACGTGGACGAGGTGGTGCCGCTGATGGCCGAAAACCGCATCCTGCCGTACCTGGACATTCCGTTCCAGCACGCCAGTCCGCGCATCCTGCGCCTGATGAAGCGCCCCGGCGCAGTCGAGAAGACCCTGGAGCGCGTGCAGAACTGGCGCCGCATCGCGCCGGACATCACCGTGCGTTCGACCTTCATCGTCGGCTTCCCGGGCGAGACCGAGGCCGAGTTCGAAGAGCTGCTGTCGTTCCTGGACGAGGCGCAGTTGGACCGCGTGGGCGCGTTCGCCTACTCGCCGGTCGAGGGTGCCACCGCCAACGACCTGCCCGATGCCGTGCCGGAAGAAGTGAAGCAGGAGCGCCTGGCCCGTTTCATGGAGAAGCAGGCGCAGATTTCCGCCGCGCGCCTGGAAGCCAAGATCGGTACCGTGCAGCAGTGCCTGGTCGATGCCATCGAAGGTGATATCGCGGTGGCCCGTTCCAGGGCCGATGCGCCGGAGATCGACGGTCTGGTGCACATCCAGAACGCCGACCAGGTGCCGCTGCGCGTGGGTGAGTTCGTCGACGTGGAGATCACCGAGAGCGACGAACACGACCTGTATGGTGACGCGCTGGCCAGTGCCACGCGTCCGGCGTTCGACCTCAAGGTGCTGTGACCCTTGCGCCGACCGCCACCGGCGACGGCGGCGGTTCCCGGCGCTTCGTGCCGCCGCCACGCGCGGCGGTAGCTGCGCGGCGGTTCGAGCATCCGCTGTTTGCCGGACTGCATGACTTCCGCGATCTGCTGGACGGCACAGCATGGCCGTCCATCGCGGCGCTTGATGCACGCCTGGCCGTCCCGGGCAAGCGCCTGGTGGAACAGGACGCCGCGCTGCTGGCCGACGGCCTGCATTACGAAGCGCGCATCGCGCAGGGGCGTATCGCCACCCGTGCCGACAACTGGCATGACCTGTTCAATGCACTGGCCTGGGCGCGCCATCCGCAGCTCAAGCATGTACTCAACGTGCAGCAGTGCCTGCATATCGACGCCATGCCTGCAGGTCAGCGCAATCGTGCGCAGGCCGCACTGACCCAGTTCGACGAGAGCGGGGTGATCGTGCGTATGCGCGAGGGCACCCTGCTGGCCGCGTGGGACGCGCATGACTGGCCTGCAGTGTTCGAGCCGGCGCGCTGGCAGAACGGGGACATCGCCATCGCCACGGTGTTCGGTCACGCGTTGATGGAACAGGCGCTCCTCCCGGGGCGTCTGCTGGTGGGCAAATGCGTGGTGGTACAAGGCAGGGATGACAATGCCTGCATTGCCGAAGTCACTGCGGCCATCGGTGGGGGCAGGGTGCTGACCGATCCGTTGCAGCTGCGACCGCTGCCCCTGGCGGGTATTCCCGACTGGCATGAAGGGCAGGATGCCACCTTCTACGCCAACACCGATTACTTCCGCCCGTTGCGTGCCGGGCGCCAGTATCCGCCACCGGTGCACACGGCCCTGTAGCGTCGACTTTCAGTCGACTGCTCTTCGTTCCGATGTCGTGCACGACTGACAGCTGGCATCGGTGAGTCATCAACCGCGATGGGGATCGCGGTGCGTTTGCTGTCCGGCTGCGGAGGTTTGTGCCGCGCTTCGCGCGGTAGTCGACTGACAGTAGACTCTACAGGACCCGGTTTCGTTGCCGGTCACGCGGCATATTCCACGCCGATCACCGCGAAGGTGAACAGCCCGCCGGGCAGTTCCACCGAGAACTCGTCATCCAGGCGCTTCTTCAGCAGCGCGCGCGCCAGTGGCGAATCGATGCTGATCCAGCCAAGCCCCGCGTCCGTCTCATCCGGCCCGACAATGCGATAGCGGCTGGTGTCGCCGCTGTCGACGTTTTCCAGCTCCACCCACGCGCCGAAGAACACCGCCTGCGGATCGGTCGGTGTGGTGTCGACCACGCGCAGCGATTCCAGCCGCTTGGTCAGGTAGCGCACGCGGCGGTCGATCTCACCCAGCTGTTTCTTGCGGTAGGTGTACTCGGCGTTCTCGGAGCGGTCGCCCTCGGCCGCGGCGGCGGCCAGCGCCTTCACCACCTCGGGGCGACGCACCCGCCACAGGTCATCCAGTTCGGCCTTCAGGCGCGCATGCCCGGAGGCGGTGATCAGGGCGGTGCTCTTTTCTGCGGGGGGACGCCAGCGGGACATGCAGTGCGACTTCTTTTCTGGATGACGAAGGGGAGAGCGGTCAGAGCCCTTCCTTGCGGAAGGGATCCGACCCCGGGGTCAGATCCCTTTCACACGGAAAGGGCTCTGACACCAACGGGTGCAACTCAGCGCTTGCCGCCGAAAATGCCACCCAGGATGCCGCGCACGATCTGGTTGCCCAGCTTGGTGCCGACCGTGCGCGTGGTCTGCTTGGCCATCGTCTCGATCATGCCCTGGCGGCGCTTGGTGCCGAAAATCGCATCCTTGATCGCCTGGCCGAAACCGCCTTCCTGCGCTTCGTCCTGCTCGCGGCTGCGGGCGGCCGGCGCCTGCGCCTGCTCGACCGTCTTCTGCGCGCGCTGGGCCAGCAGTTCGGCGGCCGATTCACGGTTGATCGCCGTGTCGTAACGACTGCCGACCGGGCTGCCGGCACGCACCTGGGTACGCTCGGTCTCGGTGATCGGTCCCATCCGGCAGCGCGGCGGCGCGATCATCGTCTGCTGCACCGGCATCGGCACACCCTTGTCCTGCAGCGTGGACACCAGCGCCTCGCCGGTGCCGAGCTGGCTGAGCACCTTGGCCACGTCCAGCTTCGGGTTCGGCACGAAGGTTTCGGCAGCGGTCTTCACTGCCTTCTGGTCGCGCGGGGTGAACGCACGCAGCGCGTGCTGCACGCGGTTGCCGAGCTGGCCGAGGATGTTGCCCGGCACGTCATCAGGGAACTGCGAGCAGAAATAAACGCCCACGCCCTTGGAGCGGATCAGCCGCACCACCTGCTCGATGCGCTGCACCAGCGACGCGGGCGCGTCGTCGAACAACAGGTGGGCTTCGTCGAAGATGAAGACCAGCTTCGGCTTGTCCAGGTCGCCCACTTCCGGCAGCTGCTCGAACAGTTCCGACAGCAGCCACAGCAGGAAGGTGGAATAGAGCTTGGGCTTGAGCACCAGCTGGTCGGCGGCGAGGATGCCGATCATGCCGCGGCCGTCGTGATTGACCCGCATGATGTCGGCCAGTTCCAGTGCCGGTTCGCCGAAGAAATTCTCGCCGCCGTCCTGCGCCAGGCGCAGCACCGAACGCTGGATCGCGGCGATCGACTGCGCGCTGACCAGGCCGTACTCGGTGGAGATGTCCTTGCGCTCCTCGGCCACCAGGCCGAGCAGGGCGCGCAGGTCGTCCATGTCCAGCAGCAGCAGGCCACGGTCGTCGGCCAGCTTGAACACGATGTCGAGCACGCCGGACTGGGTGTCGTTCAACTCAAGGATGCGCGCCAGCAGGGTCGGGCCCATCTCGCTGACCGTGGTGCGCACCGGGTGGCCGAGCTTGCCGTACAGGTCCCAGAAAATGGTGGGGCTTCCGGCCGGCGCATAGTCCGCCACACCGATCTCGGCGGCGCGCTGGAGCAGGGTCTCGGCGCCGGTGCCGGGCACCGCCAGGCCGGACACATCGCCCTTCACATCGGCCAGGAATACCGGTACGCCCAGCCGCGAGAAACCCTCGGCCAGGGTCATCAGGGTCACCGTCTTGCCGGTGCCGGTGGCGCCGGCCACCAGGCCGTGGCGGTTGCCGAGTTTCGGCAGCAGGGTGACGGCAATATCGTCGGTAATGCCTTTGCCGAGCAGAATCGGATCCATGGTCCAGCCCTTGTGGTGAATAGCCCAATGTTAACCGTCGGCGGAGACGGGCCGAAGGTCGGCTTGCCCGGACCTTGGCGGCGCCGCTACTCTGCCTGCCTGTTTCGCACACAGTGCCATCAATGCCCGTTCCTGTCCTGATTTCCCGTGGTTGGCCGCTGCTGGCCCTGGCCGGCCTGGTTTCCCTGGCACCCGACGCCCATGCGCAGCGGGTTTCGGCCCGGGACAAGGTGAAGGTGGATGCGCTGCAGCAGCGCATGACTGCCGCCGAGAAGCGCTACAGCGACGCCCTGTTGCTGGTCGCCAATTCCGACCCGAAGGGCAGCAACGAGGCTGATGCCGCGCTGGAGGACATGGAAGACGTCCTCAACGACTGCGTGAAGCAGAAGGGCTGCCAGATGGGCACCCTGCTGGCAAGCTACAAGCGCCTGCTCAAGCACGACGCCGATGCGGCAGGCAACGATGAGGTGGCCGACGAGAGCGGTGACCGCCTGGAGGCCGACCCCGACCATATCGGCCCGCTCACCGCCGACGTGCCCGAGGCCGCCCGCGCCGCCGCGCTGCTCAACGACAAGCGGCACGCCTTCGACACCATGGTCGAGTACAACCCTGCCGTGCAGGCGGGCATCCGCCGCTGGCTGACCGACATGCGCCCGGCGCTGCTGACCAGCTACGAGAACTACCAGAACCTGCGCGCGGTGATGTGGCCGGAATGGGAAAAGCGCGGCCTGCCCGAGGCGCTGCTGTTCGGCATCATGGCCAAGGAATCCAACGGCCGCGTGCATGCGTCCTCACGTGCCGGCGCCGCGGGCCTGATGCAGTTCATGCCGGCCACCGGTCGTCGTTTCGGCCTGGGCCCGGATGGCACCGGCTTCGATACGCGCTTCGATGCGCGCAGCGCCGCCGAGGCCAGCGCCAGCTATCTCAACGAACGCCTGCGCGAACTGAACAACAACGTGGAAATGTCGGTGGCTGCCTACAACGGCGGTGAGGGCCGTGCGGCGCGCGTGTTCAAGCAGAGCGGCGGGCAGAGTTTCTGGACCGACAGCGTCTACAACCAGTTCCCCGGCGAGACCAAGGACTATGTGCCGATGGTGATCGCGGCGGCCTGGATCTTCCTGCACCCGCAGCAGTACGGCGTGGAATTCCCGAAGATCAGCGCACAGCCGGCTACGCTGCGCCTGGCCAAGTCCACCACCATCTACGAACTGACCATCTGCCTGGGCAGCCACGGTACCCGCGATGGCTACATGCGCGCGCTGCGCAACCTCAACCCGCGCTACGAAGCCGACGGCTGGATTCCGGCCGGCACGCTGATCAACGCGACGACGCGCATCGCCGGCCTGTACCAGCGCAACTGCGTCAGCGGCCCGCGTGCCGACCTGGCCCGTACCCTGATCACCGCCGATCTGAACGCAGCGATCAAGCGTCCGACCGCTGCCAGCTACACCGGCAGCGTGGCCGTGGGCGGTGTGGTGCCGGTGGCCGATGCGGCCGCGTCCACCAGCGTGCCGACCACCCCGGTGGCGCCGGTGGCGCCGGTGGCGGCCCCGCGCCCGACGGCGCGCCCGAAGCCGGTGCGCAGCCACAAGGTGGGCAAGGGCGAGACCCTGGGCGCCATCGCGGCGAAATTCCAGTGCGACGTGCCGACCCTGGCCCGCGCCAATGGCCTGAAGGCCCCGGCCTACAGCCTGCGCCACGGCCAGACGCTGAAGCTGCAGGGCTGCGACAAGTAATCCCCCGACCCCTGGAATCCGCATGGACCTCGAAGACACCCGCAACCTGTTCGCCAACCTTCGCGAAAACACCGACTGGGACATCACCGGCCCGTTGCTGTGGGGGTACTTCTTCGTGCACTCCACTGCCGAGCCCTTGCAGGCATTGGCCGAGCACCTGCAGGCGCAGGGTTACAGCTTCGTTGAGCTGTTCGAGCAGGAGCCGGAAGAGGGTGACGCGCCCTTCCACGTGCTGCACGTGGAGCGCGTGGAGATCCACGACGAAGCGTCGCTGGACCGTCGCAACCAGGAATTCGCTGCGCTGGCTGCGGAGAAGGGCGTGGAAGACTACGACGGCATGGACGTGGGCCCAGCCCCGGCCCTGCAGTAACGGACCGCTTTCCGTAGAGCCGAGCCCATGCTCGGCTGCCGGCAAAAACAGCCGAGCATGGGCTCGGCTCTACAGGCCCGGTATTGCCGCTTCCTCAGCGCAGCGTTGCCAGTGCCTGGCCCAGCTGCACCGGGCTTTCGGCGCCCAGCTGCGGGGCGAACTCGGCCACGCCCGGCGGCAGCAGCACGATGACGGTGGAGCCGTAGTTGAAGCGCGCCATCTCGGCGAAGCGCTCCAGCTTGATGCCCTGGCCACGGTAGTCCTTGCGGGTGATGCGGTCGCCGTAGGCCGGAATCTCCTCGCCGCTCCACACCGTTTCCACGCCGGACACCAGCAGTGCGCCGACCATCACGCTGACCATCGGGCCAAAGCTGGTGTCGAAGTGGCAGACCAGGCGCTCGTTGCGGGCAAACAAGCGCGGCACGCCGTTCACCGCGGCCGGGCCGACGCTGAACAGGCGACCCGGCACGTGCACGGTCTCGCGCAGGGTGCCGGTCCACGGCATGTGCACGCGGTGATAGTCGCGCGGCGACAGATACACGGTGGCGTACAGGCCGTCGTTGTACGGCTTGGCGTCCTCGTCGCTGCCCAGCAGCTCGGCGGCGGTGAACGATTGGCCCTTGGCCTGGAAGATGCGGCCGGCCTCGATCTTCCCCAGCTGGCTGATGCGGCCGTCGGCCGGCATCACCAGGCTGCGCGGATCGGCATCGGCCACGCGCGCGCCCGGCTTCAGCGCACGGGTGAAGAACTGGTTGAAGGTCGCATAGCTGCGCGGGTCCGGGTTGGCTGCTTCGTCCAGGTTGACGTTGAACTTGCGGGTGACCGTGTCGATCAGCCAGCGCGACACGCGCGGATCGTCCGAGTACGCCAGCGAACGCGCCATCGAGGACAGCAGGCGGTGGGGCAGGGCGTACGTCAGGGCGGTGGTGAGGCTCATGGGGCGGTTTTCTCGGTCAGCTTCTGCAGGTCGCGGGCGATGGCCGGCGCGTTGAACGGGGGGCGCACCAGGCCGGCAAGGCGGCCCTGCGGGTCGAGCACGGCCAGGCTGGCCGAATGCTCGACGGTGTAATCCTCGGGGTTCTCGTCAAAGTGCTTGCCCGGCACCTTCTGGAACACGAAGCCCAGCGAGGTGGCAAAGCGCTCCAGCGAAGGAACGTCGGCGGTGGCGGCCAGGGTGTCCTTGTGGAAGCCGTGCACGTACTCGCCCAGGCGGGTGGCGCTGTCGCGGTCCGGGTCGACCGAGATGAACAGCACGCGCGGGCGCAGGGTGTCAGGCAGGGCTTCCCACTGGTTCTGCGCGCCGGCCAGCTCGGCCAGGGTGGTGGGGCACACGTCCGGGCAGAAGGTGAAGCCCAGGAACACCAGGGTCCAGTGGCCCTTCAGTTCGCCCGGGATCAGGCGGGTGCCATCGGACTGGGCCAGGTTGAAATCGGGCAGCTCCCGCGGTTGCGGGTACAGGGTGATCGCTTCGGTGGCCGGGGCATTGGCCGGCGGCTTCGGCGCGAACACCTGCTGGGCGGCCAGCAGGCCGAGCCCCGCGGCCAGGGCGATCAGCAGGATGATGCCGGCATTGCGATTGAACATGAGGGCTCCCGCGCGAAATGGGCTCCATCATACCGGCTGCGGCCCGATCGTTTCCGCCGCAACGGATGCCGCCGCGGGCGCCAGCCCCTATAATCGGGGGCCACTTTGCCCGCAGTACCGCCATGACCGCTGAAACGGCCGCCGAACTCCACACGATCATCGATCTGATCCGCTACGGCACCAGCCGTTTCAACGAAGCCGGGCTGACCTTCGGTCACAGCTACGACAATGCGCTGGACGAGGCCACCCAGCTGGTGCTGCACAGCCTGCACCTGCCGCATGACCTCGGCCCGGCGTACGGCCAGGCGCGCCTGCTGCAGGTCGAGAAGCTGCGCGTGCTGGAGCTGTTCCAGCGCCGCATCGACGAACGCATCCCGGCGGCCTACCTGACCGGCGAGGCCTGGTTCGCCGGCCTGAGCTTCAAGAGCGACACGCGCGCCCTGGTGCCGCGCTCGCCGATCGCCGAACTGATCGAATGCGGCTTCGAGCCGTGGCTGGCCGGCCGCGATGTCCGCCGCGCGCTGGACCTGTGCACCGGTTCGGGCTGCATCGCCATCGCCATGGGCCACTACTACCCGAACTGGGAAGTGGATGGCGTCGACCTCAGTGACGACGCGCTGTCGCTGGCTGAAGAGAACAAGGAGCGCCTGCAGGCGCACAACGTCACCCTGATCAAGTCGGACCTGTTCAACGGCCTGACCGGCCGCCACTACGACCTGATCGTCACCAACCCGCCGTACGTCACCAACGACGAGACCGATGCCCTGCCGCAGGAATACTCCTTCGAGCCGGAAATGGGCCTGCGTGCGGGTGATGATGGCCTTGACCTGGTGCTGAAGATCCTGCGCGACGCGCCGCTGCACCTGAGCGAAGACGGCCTGCTGATCTGCGAAGTGGGTGAATCCGAGCAGCACCTGATCAAGCTGCTGCCGGAAGTCGACTTCGCCTGGATCGAGTTCAAGGTCGGCCAGATGGGCATCTTCGCGGTCGAGTGCCGCGAACTGATCGCCCACAGCGCGCGCATCACCGAACTGGCGGCGCAGCGCCCGTGAGCTCCAATTCGTTCGGCAAGCTGTTCACCGTCACCACGTTCGGCGAGTCGCACGGGCCGGCCATCGGCTGCGTGATCGATGGCTGCCCGCCGGGGCTGGCGCTGGACGCGGCCGAATTCGCCCACGACCTGCAGCGCCGCGCCACCGGCAAGAGCCGCCACACCTCGGCGCGTCGCGAGGCCGATGACGTCGAGATCCTGTCCGGCGTGTACGAGGGCCTGACCACCGGCACCCCGATCGCGCTGCTGATCCGCAACACCGACCAGCGCAGCAAGGACTACGCCAACATCGGCCAGCAGTTCCGGCCGGGTCATGCCGACTACAGCTACTGGCACAAGTACGGCATCCGTGACCCGCGCGGTGGCGGTCGTTCCTCGGCGCGCGAGACCACCATGCGCGTGGCCGCCGGCGTGGTCGCCAAGAAGTGGCTTGCCGAGCGCTTCGGCGTGACCGTGCGTGGCTACCTGTCGCAGCTGGGCGAGATCACGCCGGCCGGCTTCGACTGGTCGGCGGTGGAAGACAATCCGTTCTTCTGGCCGCATGCCGCACAGGTGCCCGAGCTGGAGGCGTACATGGATGCGCTGCGCAAGTCCGGTGATTCGGTGGGTGCGCGCGTGGACGTGGTGGCCGACAACGTGCCGCCGGGCTGGGGCGAGCCGATCTACGGCAAGCTCGACGGTGAACTGGCCGCGGCGTTGATGAGCATCAATGCCGTGAAGGGCGTGGAGATCGGCGATGGCTTTGCCAGTGCTGCGCAGAAGGGCACCGAACACCGTGACCTGCTGACCCCGCAGGGCTTCGCCAGCAACCATGCCGGCGGCATCCTCGGTGGCATCTCCACCGGTCAGCCGGTAGTTGCGTCCATTGCGCTGAAGCCCACCTCCAGCCTGCGCCTGCCGGGCCCGTCGCTGGATACGGCCGGCAACGTGGTCGAAGTGGTCACCACCGGCCGTCACGACCCCTGCGTCGGCATCCGCGCCACCCCGATCGCCGAGGCGATGGTGGCGATGGTGCTGATGGACCAGGCGCTGCGCCATCGCGCGCAGTGCGGCGATGTGGGCACGATCACGCCACGCATTCCCGGGCAGATCGATGGCTGACACGCGGCCGACGGTGTGGGTGAGCCAGCCCCTGATCGACGCGGCCATCGCGCCGTTGCGCGATCGCGTGCAGCTGCTGGCCACCGAAACCGTCACCGCCTGGTCGCCGCAGCAGATCGCCGAGCGCCTGGCCTCGGTCGACGGCGCGATCATCACCCTCAACGAGCGCATCGGCGCGGCCCAGCTGGCAGACGCCACGCAGTTGCAGGTGATCGCCAATGTCGGCGTCGGCTACAACAACCTGGATGTCGACGCGCTCAGTGCGGCCGGCATCCTCGCCAGCAACACGCCGGACGTCCTCACCGAGACCACGGCCGACCTCGGTTTCGCCCTGCTGATGGCCACCGCGCGCCGCATCACCGAATCGGAGCGCTGGCTGCGCGAGGGCAAGTGGGGGCAATGGTCGTTCCAGACCATGCTCGGTGCCGACATCCATGGCAGCACGCTGGGTATCCTCGGCATGGGCCGCATCGGCCAGGGCATCGCCCGCCGTGGTGCGCACGGGTTCGGCATGAAGGTGCTGTACCACAACCGTTCGCGCCTGCCGGCCGAGACCGGAGCCGTGCTCGGCGCGACCTACGTGGACCTGGACACGCTGCTGGCGCAGTCCGACCACCTGGTCACCGTGCTGCCCTACACCCCGGCCTCGCACCACATCATCGATGCGGCGGCACTGTCGAGGATGAAGCCGTCGGCCACGCTGGTGAACATTGCCCGTGGCGGCATCGTGGACGAGCTGGCGCTGGCCGATGCGCTGGCCAACGGCCGCCTTGCTGCCGCCGGTCTGGACGTCTACGAGGGCGAACCGACGGTGCGCCCTGAACTGCTGGCGCTGCGCAACGTGGTGCTGACCCCGCACATCGGCAGCGCCTCGCTGGCCACGCGCACGGCGATGGTGCAGCTGGCCGTGGACAACCTGCTGGCCGGCCTCGGCCTGGCCGGCGACGCGGCGCACATGCCGAGCGCGATCAACGCAGACGCGGCCCTGGCTGCGCGCGTGATCCTGGGCAAAAAAGCCGGCAAACGATAGGGAACCTTCGCGCGTCCCGCTTGAGAAGGTTCCCCGAACCCAGCTGTCGTGCACGATTTTCCCCTTCCCGTTTCCGTGAGAGTTCCCCCATGAGCAATGCACAGCGCAGTTTTCACGTCGCCATCGTCGGCGCCACCGGTGCGGTCGGCGAGACCATGCTGGCCATCCTGGCCGAGCGCGGTTTCCCGGTCGGCACCCTGAGCCTGCTCGCCTCCGAGCGTTCGGCCGGTGGCGAGGTCGAGTTCAACGGCCAGAAGATCAAGATCCAGGACCTGGCCACGTTCGATCCGAGCGGTGTTGAGATCGCCCTGTTCTCGGCCGGCGGCAGCGTGTCGAAGGAGTACGCGCCGAAGTTCGCCGCTGCCGGTGCGGTGGTGATCGACAACTCCTCGGCCTTCCGTTACGACGATGACGTGCCGCTGGTGGTGTCCGAGGTCAACCCGGACCAGGTCGGCAACAGACCGCGCGGCATCATCGCCAACCCGAACTGCTCGACCATGCAGATGCTGGTGGCGCTGGCGCCGCTGCACCGCGAGTACGGCATCGAGCGCATCAACGTCTCCACCTACCAGTCGGTGTCCGGCGGCGGCCGTTCGGCGATGGAAGAGCTGGGCAAGCAGACCGGCCAGCTGCTGAGCTTCCAGGAGATCGATCCGCAGCGCTTCCCGGTGCAGATCGCTTTCAACCTGATCCCGCACATCGACGACTTCCAGGACAACGGCTTCACCAAGGAAGAGATGAAGCTGGTCTGGGAAACCCGAAAGATCCTCGGTGACGAGAGCATCTTGGTGAACCCGACCGCCGTGCGCGTGCCGGTGTTCTACGGTCACTCCGAATCGGTGGCGATCGAGACCCGCGACAAGGTGACCGTGGCCGAAGCGCGCGCGCTGCTGGAACAGTCGCCGGGCGTGGAAGTGGTGGACCGCCATGAAGCCGGTGGCTACCCGACCCCGGTCACCCACGCCTCGGGCACCGATGCGGTGTACGTCGGCCGCATCCGTGAAGACCTGTCGCACCCGCGCGGCCTGAATCTGTGGATCGTGTCGGACAACGTGCGCAAGGGCGCTGCCCTGAACGCCGTGCAGCTGGCCGAGCTGGTCGCCGCCGAACAGCGATGATGGAGAGGCCGGGCATTGCCCGGCCTTTTCCGTAGAGCCGAGCCCACGCTCGGCTCAGGCCATGCAGCCCAGCATGGGCTCGCCTCTACATGGGTGCGGACCGTGGTCCGCACGCTTTATAGTGTCGCCCATGAATAAACGGGCCAGGGGCGCAAAGCGCCCGCTCCTCTATCTTTCCACCGCGCTGCTGGCCCTGGCCAGCAGTTCGGCACTCGCACTGGGCCTGGGTGACATCCGTGTCCTGTCCAAGCCGGGGCAGCCCTTGCTGGCCGAAATCCCGGTGGTCTCGGCCGACCCGTCCGAGCTGGAGAACCTGCGCGTCGCGCTGGCCTCACCGGTCACCTTCGAACGCGTCGGCCTGCAGCGGCCGACCGGGTTGGTCAGCGAGCTGCAGTTCGAACTGACCCGCGATGCGCAGGGCAGGGCCGTGGTGCGGGTGACCTCGCAGGCGCCGGTCGAGACCCCGTCGCTGAGCTTCCTGATCGAAGCCGACTGGGGCCAGGGCCGCCTGGTGCGCGAGTACTCGGCACTGGTCGATGCACCGTCCAGCGCGCTGGCCGTCACCGAGCCGGAGATCGTGGCGCCGGCCGGCACACTGTCCAATACCATCGCCCGCGAGCCGGCGCCTGCACCTGCTGCAGCGATGCCCGATGCACCGCCACGGGCACCTGCCGCGACAGCCGCGGCGGCTCCATCACGGCCGCGTGCGGAGCCTGCACCGGTTGCGGCAGCGCCGGCCGACGGCAGCATCACCGTGCAGCGCGGTCAGACCCTGTCGCAGATCGCCAGTGCGGTGGCGCGAGGTAACCAGGTCAGCCGCGATCGCGCGATGATTGCCCTGTTGCGCGCCAATCCCGAAGCCTTCATCCGTGGCAACGTCAATCTGCTCAAGCAGGGCGCCGTGCTGCGCATGCCGGACCGCGATGCGCTTGCTGCAGTCGACGCCGCCGAGGCCGCTGCGCTGGTAAGCGAGCATGCCGCGCAATGGCGGCAGGCGCGTACCGTGCCGCAACCGGCGGGTACGGTCGCACCGGTTGCCAAGGCGGCGTCCACCGCCGATACCTCCCCGGCTGCGGCCAACGGGGCACGACTTGAGATCGCTCCGGCGCTGGCGTCCGACGCCGCGCGCGCGGGCACAACCACCGGCACCGCTGCCGGCAGCGAGGGTGACATGCTGGGCAACGAACAACTGCGCCAGGCGCGTGAGGACATCGCCACCCGTGATGCCGAAATCGGTGAACTGAAGCAGCGCGTGGCCGATCTGGAAAAGCTGAAGGAGCAGCAGCAGTCGTTGATCGCGATGAAGGACAACGACCTGGCTGCGGCGCAGCAGCGCCTGGCACAGGCACCGGGCGCCCGCGATGCCGCGACGCCGTGGTACTGGCTGGGCCTGCCGGTGCTGCTGCTGGCGGCGGGGGCGGCCTGGTTGCTGCGCCGTCGCAAACCTTCGCCGCTGCCACCGCTGCGTGAAGAGGATGATGCCGCTGGCCTGACCGCCGCGGTACCGGCAGGGGCCGCACTGGATACGCTGGCGGAGCAGTCCTCGTGGTCCTCGGCGGTGGCCGATGGCGGCCGCCAGGAGCCGGCGATGCCGGCCTGGGCGAGTGAGCACGAGGTCCATGCCGACCCTCTGTCCGAGCCGGTCGACGCGCATGCGGTGCAGGCCGAGTGGCAGGCCGGCACGCTGCACGACGAGGAGGCCGTGGCATTGCCGACGGCGGTGACCGATCTGCCGCGCTGGGACGAGCCCACGACTGCACACGATGACGTTGCCGTGGTGCCGGAACCGGATGAGCCGGCCGCACCGGAGGCTCCGGCCGAAGTAGCGGTGCCGGACTACGCGCTGCATGCCGAACAGCAGCCGCAGTTCCGCGGTGTGTTCGATCTGCCGGCCGAAGCGCATCAGAGCGAGCCCCCGGCGGATGTCAATCATCATGACGGGATCGGCAGTATCGGCACGCAGCATGCCGAGCAGGACGCTTCGGGTGCGACTGCGGCAGCCGGCGATGCTGGCTGGCCACCGCGTGCCGGCCAGGAGCGCCTGGAGCTGGCCATTGCCTACCTTGACCTGGGCGACGCGCAGACCGCGCGCACCCTGCTGCTGGAGGTCGCCGAAGGCGGCGATCCGCACAGCCAGGCCCAGGCCCGCGAACTGCTCGCCCGCCTGCCGTGACCGAACCTGCCGACAAGGACCTTGCCATGAGCCGCGAGCGCCGCATCGACTACGTTGAATTCGCCTCCAGCGACCCGGCCGCCAGCCGTGCCTTCTTCGAGAAGGTGTTCGGCTGGTCGTTCGTCGACTATGGCAGCGACTACACCGCTTTCGACGACGGCCGCCTGCAGGGAGGCTTCTTCCGCGGCCAGCCACAGCGGGCCAGCGACAGCGGTGCACCGCTGCTGGTGCTGTATGCCGACGCACTGGCACCGGTCGAGGCATCGGTACGCGCCGCCGGCGGCGAGATCGTGCGTGCCGTGTTCTCTTTCCCCGGGGGCAGCCGCTTCCAGTTCGTCGAGCCCGGTGGCAACGAACTGGCGGTCTGGTCCGAACGCGATCCGGCGTGAGCGCCGCCCCACACGCAACATCGAGGTAGCACATGCGTTACGCGCTTGGCGTCGAGTACGACGGCAGCGATTTCAGGGGCTGGCAGAACCTGGGCGAGGGTGGCCCCAGCGTGCAGGCCAGCCTTGAGCAGGCCCTGTCGTCGGTGGCCGATGCGCCGCTGCAGGTGGTCTGCGCCGGCCGCACCGATGCCGGCGTGCACGGCCAATGCCAGGTCGTGCATTTCGACACCGACGTGGTGCGCGACCCGCGCGCCTGGATGCTGGGCACCACCACCCGCCTGCCGCGCTCGATCGCGGTGCGCTGGTGCGTGCCGGTGGCCGATGATTTCCATGCCCGCTTCTCGGCACGCGCGCGGCGTTACCGCTACCGCCTGCTCAACCGCGATGTGCGGCCGGCGCTGGGCCGTCAGACCCTGAGCTGGGAGCGCCGCGCGCTTGACGAAACCCTGATGCATGCCGCGGGCCAGGCCCTGCTCGGTGAGAACGACTTCAGCGCGTTCCGCTCGGTGCAGTGCCAGGCCCTGCATGCGCGGCGTGAACTGCAGTCGCTGCAGGTCAGCCGAGAGGGTGAAGTGATCGAAGTCGCTGTGCGCGGCAATGCATTCCTTCATCACATGGTCCGCAATATCGTCGGATCGTTGATCCTGGTGGGCAGCGGCGAGAAGCCGGTGGAATGGATCGCCGAACTGCTGGCAGGGCGCGATCGCACCGTAGCCGGTCCCACCGCACCGCCGCAGGGCCTGGTGTTCCTTGGGCCCCTGTACCCCGACAACTGGCATCTGCCCGCCGAGGTCACGCTATGAGCCGCTCCTACTACCGTACGCGCATCAAGTTCTGTGGAATGACCCGTGCCGGCGACGTCCGCCTGGCCGGCGAGCTGGGCGTGGACGCGGTGGGTTTCATTTTTGCCCGGGAGAGCAGCCGCCGTGTGGCTCCGGCCGAGGCGCGTGCGATGCGCCAGGCGATCGCGCCGATGGTCGACGTGGTGGCGCTGTTCCGCAACAACAGCAGGGAAGAGGTGCGCGAGGTACTGCGCACGGTACGGCCGACCCTGTTGCAGTTCCACGGCGAGGAAGACGAGAGCTTCTGCCGCAGCTTCAACATGCCGTACCTGAAAGCGATCGCCATGGGCGGGCGTGAGGAGATCAACGCCCGCACCCTGCAGCTGCGCTATCCCAGCGCCGCTGGCTTCCTGTTCGACAGCCATGCGCCCGGCGGCGGTGGCGGCACCGGCGTGGCCTTCGACTGGGGCCGGATCCCGACCGGCCTGCATCGCCCGTTCCTGCTGGCCGGTGGCCTGAACCCGGACAACGTCTACGACGCGGTGCTGGCCACCCTGCCGTGGGGCGTGGATGTCTCAAGCGGCATCGAGCTGGAACCGGGCATCAAGGATGGCTACAAGATGCGCACCTTCGTCGAGGAAGTGCGCCGCGCGGACTGCACGGTTCTGGAGTGATCGGCGTCACCGTTTATCGCAATCTGCATCTGGATTTGAGCCTGCACGTATTCTTCACATAGGATGGAACCAAGCGCGCCTGCCATGAAGGCTGGCGCGGGGATCACCGGGACGCGCTCTGCGCGTTCCGAACGGGCGATCGCCGCCCACAGCCCAGGAAGGCAAGCGATGCAGGAATTCTTCAGCGTTGTGTTCGGTTTCCCGACCCTGCCGTACAGCATCGTGCTGGCGGTATCGCTGATCTATTGGGGGCTCGCCGCATTCGGCCTGGTCGACGATGGCTTCGGCGATCTTGGCGCCGATGGCGCCCTGGACGGCGGCAACGATCTCAGCGGCCTGTCGGCCCTGCTGCAGCGCTTCGGCCTGGGGGGAGTGCCAGTCATGGTCGTGGTCACGCTGTTGGGCTTCTTCGGCTGGGCGCTGACCTATTTCATCCATCTTTTCGTGCTGTTGCCGTTGCCGGACCTGTTGCGCTGGACGGCCGGCGCGGTCGTGGCCGTGCTGGCTCCGCTGCCTGCCGTACCGGTCACCGCGCTGCTGCTGCACCCCATCCGGCGGTTCCTGCTGCGCCTGCGGCCGGTGGCCCAGGCCTCGTTGCTGGGGCGCATCGGTGTGGTCGCCTCGCCGAAAGTGGATGCCCGCAGCGGCCACGCCACGTTCGATGACGGTGGTGCCGGGCTGGTGCTGCAGGTGCGCAGCGACATCGAACTGCAGCGAGGCGAGCGCATCGTGCTGGTCGAGCACGTGGCCGACCAACACCATTACCGGGTAGTCCGCGCCGACGCGGTCGCCCTCGATTTCCAGGACAACCTGCTTCCGGGCAACAAGGAGAATCACT
Source organism: Stenotrophomonas sp. YJH_SMC_17 (assembly GCF_059371655.1). Taxonomy (NCBI): domain Bacteria; kingdom Pseudomonadati; phylum Pseudomonadota; class Gammaproteobacteria; order Lysobacterales; family Lysobacteraceae; genus Stenotrophomonas; species Stenotrophomonas sp. YJH_SMC_17. The sequence continues at coordinate 472,827 of NZ_JCAFUU010000002.1, forward strand.
GATGACGTTGGCAACCATGGCACCCTTCCTGATCGGCGTGGCCGTTCTGCTGGTGGCGCTGCTCGGCCTGGCCGGGCTGTTCAAGGCCTTCTACCGCAAGGTCGACCAGGGCGTGGCCCTGATCGTCAACGACATGAGCTCCACGCCCAAGGTGCATTTCACCGGTGCCCTGATCATCCCGGTGCTGTACCGCGCCGAGTTGATGCGGATCAGCCTGATCACCCTGCAGATCGACCGCCGCGGCAAGGAGGGCCTGATCTGCCGCGACAACATGCGTGCCGACATCGCCGTGGCCTTCTACCTGCGGGTCAATGAAACCCAGGCCGATGTGCTGCGCGTGGCCAAGGCCATCGGTGCGGACCGCGCGTCGGACAAGCATGCCGTCGACGAGCTGTTCAACGCCAAGTTCTCCGAGGCACTGAAGACCGTCGGCAAGAAGTTCGACTTCACCGAACTGTTCGAGAAGCGCCAGGAGTTCCGCGACGAGATCATCGCGGTCATCGGCAATGACCTGAACGGGTATGTGCTGGAAGACGTGGCGATCGATTACCTGGAACAGACGCCGAAGTCGCTGCTGGACCAGTTCAACATCCTCGACGCGCAGGGCATCCGCAAGATCACCGAACTGACCGCCGCGCAGAACGTGGTGACCAACGAGCTGGAGCAGAACGAGAAGCTCGCCATCACCAAGAAGAACGTGGAGGCGCGTGAGGCGCTGCTGGCGCTGGAACGCCAGCAGGCCGAGGCCGAGGCACGCCAGAAGCGCGAGATCGAGACCATCCGCGCGCGCGAGGAGGCCGAGACCGCCAAGGTGCAGGAAGAGCAGCGCCAGCTGTCCGAGAATGCACGCATCGAAGCACAGCAGCTGATCGAGATCCGTGACCAGAACCGCCTGCGCGAAGTGGAAGTGGCCGAGCAGAACCGCCAGCGTGCCGTGGCCATCGAGGCCGAGCGCGTGGAGCGCGCACGCCAGCTGGAGCAGGTCACCACCGACCGCGAAGTGCAGCTGCAGGGTGTGGAGCGCGACAAGGTGGTCGAGCAGGGCAAGATGGACGTGGCCAACATCACCCGCGAACGCATCTCCATCGACAAGACCGTGGCCCAGGAAGAGGAGCGCATCAAGGAAGTGCGCGAGGTTTCCGAAGCCGACCGCCAGAAGCAGGTGCTGATCCTGGAAGCCGAAGCCAAGGCACAGGAAGCGCTGGTGCGCGAGGTGAAGGAAGCGCAGGCACGCGAAACCGCGTCCAAGCACCGTGCCGTTGAACTGACCACCCTGGCCCAGGCCGAGCACGAAGCGGCCGGCAAGCAGGCCGAGGCCAAGCGCCTGCTGGCCGATGCGCTGCGTGCCGAACAGGCCGCGCCGGGCCTGGCCGAAGCGCAGGTGCGTGAAGCCTCCGCGCTGGCCATCGAGAAGGTCGGCATCGCCGAAGCCCGCGTGATCGAGGCCAAGGCCGAAGCCAGCCTGAAGCAGGGCAGCAACGAGGCCCGTGTGCTGGCCGAGACGCTGCAGGCCCAGGCCCAGGGCGAAGAGAAGATGGGCCTGGCCCGTGCCACCGCCACCGAGTCGCTGGGCAATGCCGAGGCGGGCGTGGTGCAGAAGAAGCTGCTGGCCGAGGCCGAAGGCCTGGTGCGCAAGTTCGAGGCCATCGCTTCGCTGAGCGACCAGGCACGCGGCCATGAAGAGTTCCGCATGATGCTGGACAACAGCCTGAAGCAGGCGCTGGCCTCGATCGAAGCCGGCAAGGAAGTGTCGCGCGAGAACGCCAACGTCATCGCCAGCGCGCTGCGCAATGCCGACATCGACCTGGTCGGCGGCGACGGCGGCATGTTCGAGAACCTGGTCAAGGCGGTGTCACTGGGCAAGTCGATCGAAGGCTTCGCCGGCAAGAGCCCGATCGTGCAGGAGCTGATGCAGCGCTACCTGGGCGTGGCCGTGGCCGAACCGGCACCGCGGCAGATTGCCGACGAAGCCGACGCCGTGCCGACCGTGTCGGCTGCCGTGCTCGACAGCGCCCGTTGATGCACCTGGCGGTGGCCATGACGGCCACCGCCGGCCTGCGCCGGCCGCATCGACGGCCGGCCGCCCGTGACCCGGAAGCCTGCTGATGTCTGAAACCCAATCGACCGCCGAATCCACTGTGCCGGAGGCCGGCGGCAGCACCGTCGACCAGGCCGTCGCCCAGGGCGGTGCCTACGAAGTCCTGCGCCGCCGCCTCGGCGAGCAGGGCCAGCGCCTGCAGGCCCTGGCCGAGACCCTCAACCGCCAGCGTCTGTCCGAATTCGGTGACAGCCGCCTGGAGGTGATCGGCCGCTTCCGCATCCGCAGCGAGAACAACTGCGTCGGCCGCGACATCGTGCAGGTGGGCCCGGACCGCCTGCTGTTCGGCTACAACGTGTTCATCGGGCTCAAGACCCAGACCCGCATCGAGGATGTGTTCGGCCTGTACCGGCTGGTGCAGGGGGCCGACGGCTACGACGTCGCTGCGCTGGAGCTGAAGGGAAGTTTCCTGGACCAGCCCGGTTTCGTGCACGACTTCAACGAGCTGTACGCCTACTACAAGCATGCACGCCTGCTGCAGTTGATCGTGGTGGGCGACAAGCTGCTGGCCTCGTTCCAGATCGGCGAGCGCAGCAGCGACGTGCGCGTGTTCCGCTGGGCGCTGTCGCGCGAAGGCGAGCTGACCTACCTCGACGCGCGCGGCGAACGCGATATCGCACTGCCGCCACCGTTCGATTTCGAATGGACCAGGGCCACCCGCGACCTCGCGGTCAACGGCCGCCATTCGCACCTGAACATCCTCGACACCCTGTTCGTGGAAACCACCGGTGGCGACCTGACCATCAAGGTCGAGAACAACACCGAGACCGGACAGGGCATCTACAGCGAACCGGTGGAAGACAGCACCCAGTCGCTGGACGACGCCCAGTTCGAGTTCGCCCGCGTCGGCTCGCTGCTGCTGCTGAAGGTGCTGCCCTATCGCGAAACCGTCTGGCGCGGGCTTATCTACAACACGCTCACCGGCGACATCGTGCGCAACGATGCGATCGTGCAGGCCTGCGTGCAGCTGCCCGAAGACCACGGCGTGATCTTCCCGGGCGGCTACTACCTGCAGGGCGGCGAGCACAAGGCGTTCGACGCCTCGATGGCCGGCATGCAGTTCAAGCGCAGCATCCGTTCGCCCAATGGCGAGGACGTGCTGTACATCTTCTACGAGCGCGAAGGCGGGCGCTCGGCGCTGTTCGTCTACAACACCATCCAGCGCGTGCTGCAGAACCCGGTGTTCGGCCACGGCTATGCGTTCATGCAGGATGGGCGCATGGTGCTGTTCCATGCCGAGGGCACCGAGCCCACGCGCATCCACCCGATGCAGGTCTGGCAGACGCCGTTCAGCAGCGACGAGTTCGCCGCCAGCCGTCCGCCCGGCAACACTTTCATGGGCCGCATCGGCAATGCCGAGCTGGTGCGCGGCATCTCCAACCTGTTCAACCTGGCCCGCGAGATCGACGGCCAGGATGTGTCGGTGCAGCGCTACCAGCGGCTGGTGGCCGATACCCGCCGCCTGTTCGATGCGCACCACTGGCTGGGCGACGAGGCCTGCGACGGCGCTGAAGCACTGCTGCGGCAGATCAGCGCCACCGGCGAATCGGTGTTGGACGAATACGAGAAGGTCCAATCCATCCGTGAGCAGTCGGCGCAGGCAATGGTCGAGGCGGAGGCCAGCTTCAAGGCCCTGCTGGGCCGGCTGCAGCCGCAGAACTGGAACGAGGTGCAGGCCTTCGTCGAGGCACTGAACGAGATCACCGCGCTACGCGGGCGCCTGCTGACCATCCGTGAGCTGCGCTACATCGACACCGCGCGCATCGAAGCGATGGCCGCCGAGCTGGTACAGGCGCAGGACCGCGTTGGTGGCGCCACCGGCGAATTCCTCGCTGGCGATGCCGCGCTGGCGCCGCTGGGCAGCCGCCTGCAGGCGCTGGACGAGGCTGCGCAGCAGGCCGGCAGTGCGCGCCAGCTGGACGAGCAGCTGGACGGCATGCGTGGCATGGCCGCCGATCTGGACATGCTGTCCGAACTGATGGCCGGGCTGAAGGTGGACGATGCCACCGCGCGTACCCGCGTGGTTGAATCCATTTCCGCGCTGTACGGGCGCCTGAACCAGGCGCGTACCCGCGCCGAACAGCGCCGCCGCACCCTCGGTTCGGCCGAGGCGGTGGCCCAGTTCGCCGCCCAGTTCGCGTTGTTCTCGCAGTCGATCACCAGCGCGCTGGCGATGGCCCATGATCCGGAAAAGGCCGACGAACAGCTGTCGCGCCTGCTGGTGCAGCTGGAAGAACTGGAAAGCCAGTTCGGCGAGCACGAGCAGTTCCTCGGCGACATCCTCAGCAAGCGCGAGGAACTGGTCGAGGCCTTCGAGACGCACAAGCAGGCGTTGCTGGACGACCGCCAGCGCAAAGCGCGCTCGGTACTGGACGCGGCCAACCGCATCCTTGATGGCCTGGCCAAGCGCACCGAGCGTTTCGCCACCGCTGATGAACTCAATGCGTTCTTCGCCGGTGACCCGCTGATCCTCAAGCTGCGCGAACTGGCCGAGCGCCTGCGCGCGCTGCGCGACAACGTCAAGGCCGATGACATCGAGGCGCGCCTGAAGGCCGTGCGCGACCAGGCCGTGCGCCAGCTGCGCGACCGCAGCGACCTGTACGAAGCCGGTGGCAACGTGGTCCGGCTGGGGCCGCGCCACCGCTTCAGCGTCAACACCCAGGCCCTGGACCTGACCCTCTTGCCGCGCGGCGACACGCTGGCCATCCACCTGACCGGCACCGACTTCCTGGAAACCCTGCACGACCCGGAGCTGGAGGCACTCAAGCCGTTCTGGCCGGTGACGCTGGATTCGGAATCCGAGGCGATCTATCGCGGCGAATACCTGGCCGGCAGCCTGCTGCTGGCCGCGCAGCAGGGCCACGATGGGCTGGACCTGGCGCAGCTGCAGCACGATGTCGCCACGCCTGAAGCACTGGACCAGCGCGTTCGTGCGTTCGCCGCACCGCGCTACCGCGAAGGCTACGAGCGTGGCATCCACGATCACGACGCCGCGTTGATCCTGCGCGCGCTGCTGCCCTTGCAGCAGTCCGCGGGCACGTTGCGCCATGCGCCGCGGGTGCGCGCGCTGGCCCTGCTGTTCTGGGCGGCCCAGCAGCGCGAAGAAGCGGTGCTGCAGTGGCCCAGCCGGCAGGCCGGTGCGGAAACCATCGACCGCCTGTTCGGCTCCGACGAAGGACGTGTCGCCCTGCGCGCGGAAATGGCGGTGGCACTGAGCGCGTTCGCGCAGGCGCAGTCGCTGCCTTTCGACGATGAAGCCGCCGACGCGGCAGCGGCCTATCTGGGCGAAGAACTGGTCAACGGCGAACCGGTGTTCAGCACCAGCAAGCATGCCCAGGCCCTGCTGGAGGCCCTGGCACAGCAGTTGGACCAGGTCGGGCAGCGTGAAGCACTGGAGCGCGCCCTGCAGCGGGCGCAGGATCCGCTGGCCGCGCGCTGGGCGCTGGCCGGTCAATGGCTGCGCGCGCTGGCCGGGCTGCCGGCACAGGCCGTGCATGCCGGGTATGCCGACGAGGCGGCCGCGCTGCTGCTGGTGCAGCGCCAGCTGCGCACGCGGGGCAGCGACGCACCGCTGCGCGTGGAGGTGAACGGCCTGCTGGGAGAACATCCGCGCATCCACAACGGTACGCTGTCGTTGTCGCTGGACGATTTCCTGTCACGCCTGCAGCACCACCTGAAGCGCTTCGTACCGGATTTCCACGCATATCAAGCGGTGCGCCAGAGCATCATCGCCCGTGAGCGGCAGACACTGCGCCTGTCCGAATTCAAGGCACGGCCGTTGTCTTCGTTCGTGCGCAACAAGCTGATCAACGATGTCTATCTGGGCGTGATCGGTGACAACCTGGCCAAGCAGATGGGCACGGTGGGCGAGAACAAGCGCAGCGACCTTATGGGCCTGCTGATGATGATTTCGCCGCCGGGCTACGGCAAGACCACGCTGATGGAATACGTGGCCCACCGGCTGGGCCTGGTCTTCATGAAGATCAACGGCCCGGCGCTGGGTCACGAGGTGCGTTCGCTGGACCCGGAACAGGCACCGGACGCGACCTCGCGCCAGGAGCTTGAAAAGCTCAACCTGGCGCTGGAGATGGGCAACAACACCATGCTGTATGTCGATGACATCCAGCACACCCATCCCGAGTTCCTGCAGAAGTTCATTTCGCTGTGCGACGGCACCCGACGCATCGAAGGCGTGTGGCGTGGCCGCACCCGCACCTATGACATGCGTGGCAAGAAGTTCTGCGTGGTCATGGCCGGCAACCCGTACACCGAGTCCGGCGAGGTGTTCAAGATTCCGGACATGCTGGCCAACCGTGCCGACATCTACAATCTCGGCGACGTGCTGGGGGGCATGGAAGCGGCGTTCACCCTCAGCTACATCGAAAACAGCCTGACCTCCAACCCGGTACTGGCGCCGCTGGCCACGCGGGACATGGCCGACCTGTATGTGCTGGTCGATCGTGCAATGGGCAAGGACGTGTCCACCAACGGCCTCAGCCATGCCTACAGCAGCGCCGAAATCAACGAAATCACCGCTACGCTGCAGCGCATGCTGCGCGTTCGCGACGTGGTCTACCGGGTCAACCAGCAGTACATCGCCAGTGCCGCACAGGACGACCGCTACCGCACCGAGCCGCCGTTCCGGCTGCAGGGCAGCTACCGCAACATGAACAAGCTGGCCGAGAAGATCTCGCCGGTGATGAACGAGGACGAGCTGCAGCAGCTGATCTCCGACCACTACCTGGGCGAGGCGCAGCTGCTCACCACCGGCGCTGAGGAAAACCTGCTGAAGCTGGCCGAACTGCGCGGCGTGCTGGATGAGGTGCAGTCGCGGCGCTGGGCACAGATCAAGCGCGATTTCCTGCGCAACAAGGCCATGGGGGCCGACGACAGCGATGTCGGTGGACGCGTGGTCGCACAGTTGGCAGACATCGCCAGCGCGTTGCAGCTGCCGCCGCCGGCGCCCGAAGTGGCCCCTGCTGCCGTCGCCGAGCCCGCGCCGTGGCCGGCATTGCTGGAGGCCCTGCAGCGCTTGTCCGAAACACGCTCCGTGCCCGCTTCGCCGGTACCGGCCGCGGTCGCCCACAGCGCGCCGGCCACGCCGCTGGCCGAAGACCTGCAGGCCGGGTTGGCGCCTCTGGTTGAACTGCTGGCGGCATCACAGGCGCAGCAGGCACAGGTGTCGCAGACCCTGGCGGCGTTCGCCGGTTGGGCGCGACAGCAGGTCGAGCGCGGTGGCCCCAGTGCGGTGCCGCAGCGTGCGCGCGTGCGTCGCGCCACGACGCCGGAAGAACGTGCACTGGATGAAGCGCTGATGCGTCACTTCTACGGCGAGTCGCTGCCGCCGGAAGACACGGAAGGCACCGTAGCGACGGCACCGCAGCCGCCCCCGCTGCCGTGACCGCGCGGACGCCACTGCCATCGCCGATGCTGCCGGATGCCGCTGATGTCGTTGTGCTGGCCGAGTACGGTGCGCCGCTGCTGCAGGCACTTGCCCAGCGCGCCGCACCCTTGCCGCCGGTTGCAGGCGAAGGCCTGGTGGCGGCGCTGGCGCGCATCGCGCTGGCGCTGCAGGTCGCGAATCCTGCGCAGATCCGCCGACAGGAAGGCTGGTGGGGGCGCCTGCTTGGACGCGATGTCGACCGCGAGGCGGAAGGGCGTGCGCTGCAGTCGCAGCTGGGCGTGCTGGCGCTGCAGGCGCGCGAACAGGCCCAGCACCTGCAACAGCACCAGCAGGCGCGGGCCCTGGCCATCGCCGAGCATGCAGAGGCGGCCACGGCATTGGACGCCTGGGCCGAACGGGGCGCTTCACGGCTGGCGCAGTGCGACGCGGCCGGCGCGGCCGCGCTGTCGCAACGGCTGGACCACCTGCGTCGGCTGGCCGCGCTGCATCGCGTCGAGGCCGCCCAGTGGCAGCTGCTGCAGGAGCAGGACACGGTGCTGCTGCAACGCTTCGCGCGCATCCATGATGTCCTGCTGCCGGCCTGGCGACAGGCCGCACTGGCGGAGCAGGCCGGTGCAGGCGCTGCATTGGCGGGAAAGGCCGCCACGCTGCATGCCCGGATCGAAGACGAGGTTGCGGCGGCTCACGCTAGACTGCCGTGAGCCGGCCGCCGCTGCCGCTTACCCAACCGCAAGGAGACTGCCCGATGACCCAGGACAGCCAGACCCCCGGTGCCCTCGTGCCCGGCACGACCACCGCCGCTCCGCTCGACGAGGGCGCATTGCAGGCACTGGGCCTGGTCCGCGAGGATCTGCCGCGCATTGCCGAGATCCGCCTCGAGCTGGACGATCTTCGCCCGGGCAACCTGCAGGTCTTCGGCCGCGAGGCGGCCACGCGTACTGCAGCGTTCTCCAGCCAGTTGCTGGACCAGGTGCGCAACCGCGACCTCGATGCCAGTGGCGACAAGCTGGGTGAAGTGGTGCGCATCGCCCGCAGCCTGAAACTGGAGGGTTTTGCCCAGCGTTCGAAGGTGCCGGTGATCGGCGGCCTGATCGATCGCCTGCGGGTGTCCAAGGGCGAGCTGGTGCAGAAGTTCAGCGACACCAATGCGCAGATCGAACAGCTGATGGGCGACGTCGGTGTGCAACAGGCGTTGATGGGCAAGCGCGTCGCCGAGTTCGACCGCATGCACGAAATCGTCCGCGAAGAACGTCACGCGCTGGGCCTGTATGCCGCCGCCGGCAAGCAGCGCCTGGCCGAACTGCGGGCCGAGCAGGTGGCGGGGCAGGGCAGCGACGACCCGCAGCAGCGCATCCGCCAGGGCGAGATCGACAACGCGATCCGGCTGATCGAGAAGCGCGTGTCCGACCTGCAGCTGATGCAGCATGCCGCCGACCAGTCGCTGCCGATGATCCGCCTGATCCAGGCCAATGCGTTGCAGCTGATCGAGAAGTTCAACACCGTCCGCGACATCACCATTCCGTCGTGGAAGCGCCAGTTCGCGATCCAGCTGTCACTGGGCGAGCAGAAGGCCGCGGTCGAGCTGTCCACCGCGATCGACGATGCCACCAACGAGCTGATGCGCCGCAACGCCGACCTGCTGCGTCAGGCCTCGGTGGATACCGCACGCAGCAACCAGCGCGGCGTGATCGACGTGGCCACCCTGCGCCACGTGCACGACCAGCTGATCGCCACGGTCGAGGAAGTGCGCAGCATCCATCGCGAAGGCATGCAGCAGCGTCAGCAGGCCGAAGTCGAGCTGTCGCGCCTGCGCGACGACCTGCAGCAGCGCCTGGCCGCCCCGACCGCCAGCTGAAAAAAGGGGCGGAGGGGATCAAGGCGCAAGTGGCACAAACGACTTGATCCCCCCGTCCCTGCTTCGTTGTCAGCGCAGTTGCTGGCTCGCCCAGTCCGCCAGTGCTTCCACGCGCGGATTGGCCGGGCCATCCGGCCATGCCAGTACCCAGAAGCCGCCGGTGGCGGCAAAGCCCCAGGGGGCGACCAGGCGGCCTGCCGCCAGGTCTTCGGCCACCAGCGGCTCCGGCGCGATCGCCGGACCCAGCCCGGCGACCGCGGCTTCCAGCAGGTAGTACAGATGCTCGAAGGCCGTGCCCAGCTGCAGCTTCGACACGTTCAGCTCGTGCGCCTGTGCCCATGCCGGCCACGCCTGCGGCCGTGAGTGGGTATGCAGCAGTGTCTCCTGCAGCAGTGCTGCAGGCGGTGCATGCCGCAGGCGCTGCGCGGCCGGGTGCGAGGGTGCAACCACCACGCCAACCCGCTCCGGGGCCAGTTCACGTATCTGCCAGCCACGTGGCCACGGCCCCTGCGCAAGCAGCAACACCGCATCCAGTGCGGCCTGCGCCTCGGTGAAACTGCCATCCAGCGCCGACCACTGCAGGCGCACGCCGGGCAGCGCGGTCTGCAGCGCGGGCAGCCGGGGAATCATCCAGCGTGCCAGCACGCTGCCACTGCACCCCAGCACCAGCGCCGGGGAGGCCGCCGGTCGTCGCAACTCGCGCACGCAGTCCTCGATGCCGCTGAAGGCCTCGCTGCAGGCTGCCTGCAGGCGGGTGCCCGCGGCGGTCAGGCGCAGGCCCCGGCCGGCGCGCTGGAACAACGCCATGCCAAGGTGATCCTCCAGCAGCTTCAACTGCCGGCTGACTGCACCATGGGTGACATGCAGGTCCTGCGCGGCGCGGCCGACCCCGCCGAGGCGGGCGGCGGCTTCGAACGCACGCAGTGCATTGAGCGGGGGCAGGAGGGATGTGCTCATGTGAGATTTCCTGACGATATACGCCAGATAATATCGATTTTCCGGTCATGACCTGTGCGCTAGAGTATCCACCTGTCTGAACCACCGGTCGTATCCATGTCTGTCTCCCCCATTGCCGACTACCACGTCTTCCCGGATGCCCAGGGCCATTTCGGCCGCTACGGCGGCAGCTTCGTTGCCGAAACCCTGGTCGGCCCGCTGCAGGAACTGGCCCAGGCCTATGACCAGGCCCGCCAGGACCCGGCATTCCAGGCTGCCTACGACCGCGACCTGGCGCACTACGTGGGCCGGCCGAGCCCGATCTACCACGCCCAGCGCCTGAGCGACCATGTCGGCGGCGCGCAGATCCTGCTCAAGCGCGAAGACCTGAACCACACCGGCGCGCACAAGATCAACAACACCATCGGCCAGGCGCTGCTGGCGGCGCGGATGGGCAAGAAGCGCATCATCGCCGAGACCGGCGCCGGGCAGCATGGCGTGGCCAGTGCCACCGTCGCCGCGCGGCTGGGCCTGGAATGCGTGGTGTACATGGGCGCCACCGACATCGAGCGGCAGAAGATCAACGTCTACCGCATGAAGCTGCTCGGTGCGACGGTGGTGCCGGTCACTTCCGGCTCGGCCACCCTGAAGGACGCGCTCAACGAAGCGATGCGCGACTGGGTGACCAACGTGCAGGACACCTTCTACATCATCGGCACCGTGGCCGGCCCGGATCCGTATCCGCGCATGGTGCGTGATTTCAACGCCATCGTCGGCCGCGAAGCGCGCGAGCAGATGCTGGCCGAATACGGCCGCCTGCCGGACGCGATCACCGCCTGCGTGGGCGGCGGCAGCAATGCCATCGGCCTGTTCCATGCCTTCCTCAACGATCGCCAGGTCGAGATCGTCGGTGCCGAAGCGGCCGGCGACGGCATCCATACCGGTCGCCACGCCGCGTCCATCGCTGCTGGCCGCCCGGGCGTGCTGCACGGCAACCGCACTTATGTGCTGTGCGACGACGATGGCCAGATCATCGAAACCCATTCGGTGTCGGCCGGCCTGGATTACCCCGGCGTCGGTCCGGAGCACGCGTTCCTGGCCGACAGTGGCCGCGCCCGCTACCTCGGCATCACCGATGAGGAAGCGCTGCAGGCCTTCCATCTTCTGGCCCACACCGAAGGCATCCTGCCGGCACTGGAATCCAGCCATGCGCTGGCGCAGGCAATCAAGCTGGCGCGCGAGCGGCCGCGCGACCAGATCGTGCTGTGCAACCTGTCCGGCCGTGGCGACAAGGATGTGCATACCATCGCAGCGCGAGAAGGTCTGGAGCTGTGAATCCGATGCTGCGCCATGGTGGCGCGCTGGTGCTGGTGGTGGGCTTGGGCGGTTGCACACCGCCCGATCCGCCCGTGCTGGCGCCCGCGCCGGCGGCACCGGCGGCCATCGCAGCGGCGCAGCATCCGGCCAGCAATGACGACATGGCCCACCGTCCGATCGACGATGCGCCCGCGCCCGTGGTTGCTGCGGCCGTCGATGCGGGCAGTGCACCGGCCGTCGTTTCGGTGGCGCTGGACCATGCGGGCGATGTGCTGATCGGTCAGCAGTTCGGCGAAGTGCAGGCCGATGGCCAGTGGCATTCGGCCGGCCTGTACGAGGCCACGCAGGGTCGCTGTGAGTATTACGAGCGCGGCACGCTGCCGGAGGGCGTGGCGATGATGGTGCAGGACGGCGACGTGGTGCGCTTTGACCTGGCCCCGATCGATGATTCCGGGCAGGTGGTGGTGCAGCCGGGGCCCTTCGGCCTGCGCCTGGACATGCCGCGTGCCCAGGTGCTGGAACGGCTTCCTCCCGGCGCCACCGCGCAGCCCTATGGCGAAGATCCCGAAGCGGGTGAGAGCCTGCTCTGGCAGGACCCGGGCTCGGACCTGGCGATCCGCGTGGGGATCGTCGATGGCGTTGTATCAAGAATGTACTGGGGCGCCAGCGGCGCCGTTGACCTGATTGAAGGATGTACCTGACATGTCCGTTGAGCGTATCGATGCCTGTTTCGCCCGCCTGCGTGCCACTGGCCGCAAGGCGTTGATCCCTTTCGTCACCGCCGGTGATCCTTCCCTGGAGGCGACTGTGCCGGTGATGCACGCCCTGGTCGAGGCCGGTGCCGATGTGATTGAACTGGGCGTGCCGTTCTCCGACCCGATGGCCGATGGCCCGACCATCCAGCGCAGCTCCGAGCGCGCGCTGGCACGGGGAGCAGGCAGCCGCTACGTGCTGCAGGCAGTGGCGCAGTTCCGCGAGCGCGATACGCAGACGCCGGTGGTGCTGATGGGCTATCTCAATCCCGTGGAGATTCATGGCTACGCGGCATTCGCCACGGCGGCGGTGGCGGCGGGCGTGGACGGCGTGCTGCTGGTCGACCTGCCGCCGGAAGAAGCCGGCGAAGCGCAGCAGGCGTTCGATGCGGCCGGCTTGGCGCTGGTGCTGCTGGCCTCGCCCACCACCAGCGAAACGCGCGCCGACAAGCTGCTCGCGCTGGCCCGCGGGTATCTCTATTACGTGAGTTTCGCCGGTGTTACCGGCGCGTCCGAGCGGCTGGACAGTGACGCCGCCAGCGCCCGCCTGCAGGCCCTGCGCGCGCGCGCGTCGGTACCGGTGGTGGCCGGTTTCGGCATCAAGGACGCGGCCAGTGCTGCGGCGATGGCGCGCCAGGCCGATGGCGTGGTGGTCGGCAGCGCACTGGTGGCAGCGCTGGCCGAAGCAACCTCGGCCGACGACGCCGCGCAGCGTGCCGGCGCCTTCCTTGCCCCGCTGCGGCAGGCGCTGGACGCGTAATGGCAGCGCCGGGCCATGCCCGGCGGTGCGGCAGGCAGGACATCCGCCGGGCATGCCCGGCGCCACCAGCACCTAAACGTACGTCCCAGCATGGTTTTTTCCGGCTGCCCCATGGCTGGCAAGGGGGTGCACGGGCAGGGAAAGCGGAGCTAGACTGTCCGCCTTTGCGGCCCCCGGGCCGCCCTGAACGGAAGTGTCCTCCCGCATGAGTTGGCTCAGCAAGTTGATGCCGTCCGGCATCCGCACCGACAACACCCCCAGCAAGAAGCGCAGTGTCCCCGAGGGCCTGTGGGAAAAGTGCAGCAACTGCGGCAGCGCGTTGTACCGTCCGGAGCTGGAAGAAAACCTGGAGGTCTGCCCGAAGTGCGGCCACCACATGGCGATCCGCGCGCGCGCGCGCCTGGCGGCACTGTTCGATGCCGACAGCACCACCGAGATCGGTGCGCGCCTGGGGCCGACCGACCTGCTCAAGTTCAAGGACCAGAAGAAGTACAGCGAGCGCATCAAGATCGCGCAGAAGAACACCGGTGAGTATGACGCGCTGATCGCCATGCGCGGCCTGCTCAAGGGGCGTGCGCTGGTCGCCTCGTCGTTCGATTTCGCCTTCATGGGGGGGTCGATGGGCTCGGTGGTGGGTGAGCGTTTCGCGCTGGCCGCTGAAACCGCAGTGGAGATCGGCGCGCCTTACGTGTGCTTCTCGCAGAGCGGCGGCGCGCGCATGCAGGAAGGCCTGTTCTCGCTGATGCAGATGGCCAAGACCTCGGCCGCGCTGGGCAAGCTGCGTGAAGCCGGCCTGCCGTACATCTCGGTGCTGACCCATCCGACCACCGGCGGCGTGTCGGCGTCGTTCGCGATGCTGGGCGACATCAACATCGCCGAACCGCAGGCACTGATCGGCTTCGCCGGCCCGCGCGTGATCGAGCAGACCGTACGCGAGAAGCTGCCGGAAGGCTTCCAGCGTTCGGAGTTCCTGCTGGAGCACGGCGCCATCGACCAGATCTGCGATCGCCGCGAACTGCGCGACCGCCTGTCCGACCTGCTGGCCATGCTGGGTCGGCAGCCGGCGCCGCAGGTGGCTTGATGGGAGGCCGCAAGTACTTCGGTACGGACGGCATCCGCGGACGGGTCGGCCAGGGGGTGATCTCGGCCGACTTCGTGCTGCGCCTGGGCAATGCCCTGGGCCGCGTGCTGGTCGCCCAACGTGGCCAGGACGGGCGCCGGCCGATCGTGGTGATCGGCAAGGACACCCGCATTTCCGGTTACATGTTCGAGGCGGCGCTGGAGGCAGGCCTGGTCGCGGCCGGTGCCGATGTGCAGCTGCTGGGACCGATGCCGACGCCGGCCGTGGCCTTCCTGACCCGTACGCTGGGCGTGGACGCCGGTATCGTCATCAGTGCCTCGCACAATCCGCATTACGACAACGGCATCAAGTTCTTCTCCGCCCAGGGCGAGAAGCTCGACGATGCCACCGAGCTGGCCCTGGAAGCGGCACTGGACGTTCCGTTCACCACGGCTGAGTCGGAAAAGCTGGGCAAGGCATTCCGCGCACGCGAGGCGATCGGCCGCTACATCGAGTTCTGCAAGGCCAGTGTGCCGCGCACCTTCGACCTGCGTGGCCTGCGCCTGGTACTGGATTGCGCGCACGGTGCCACCTACCAGATCGCGCCGCTGTTGTTCCGCGAACTGGGGGCCGAGGTGATCGGCATCGGTGCCGAGCCCAATGGCGTGAACATCAACGCCGGTGTGGGTTCCACTCATATCGACAACCTGGCGGCGAAGGTCCGCGAGACCCGTGCCGATCTCGGCATCGCCTTCGACGGTGATGGCGATCGCGTGCTGATGGCCGACGACCAGGGCAACCCGGTGGACGGCGATGACCTGTTGTACATCCTCGCCCGTGCGTGGAAGGCCGAAGGCCGCCTGCGTGGCCCGGTGGTCGGCACGCTGATGAGCAACTACGGCGTCGAGAAGGCATTTGCCGATCTGCAGATTCCGTTCTTGCGCAGCAATGTTGGAGATCGCTACGTGCACCAGGCGCTGGTTGAAGGCGATGGTGTTCTCGGCGGTGAGGCCTCCGGCCACCTGTTGTGCCTGGACCGGGCCACCACCGGCGACGGCATTGTCAGCGCCCTGCAGGTACTGGTGGCACTGCGCAACAGCGGTCAGACCCTGCGGCAGGCCCTGAAGGGCCTGGTGCGGGTACCGCAGAAAACGGTCAACGTGCGGCTGGGCAATGTCTCGGCCAAGGCCGTCGTGCAGGCCGACAGGGTGCAGGCCGCGCTGGCGGCCGCGCAGCAGTCGGTGGCCGGCCGTGGCCGTGCGTTCCTGCGCCCGTCCGGTACCGAGCCGGTGGTGCGCGTTACCGTGGAGGCCGATGACGCCACGCTGATGCAGGAAACGCTGGATCGGCTGTCTGCAGCGGTGCGTGAAGCCGCCTGAGTCGCGGCGGCGGTACAAGCTGAAACATCAACATGGCCGCGTTTGCGGCCATGTTGCTTTCCGGCGGCAGTGGCTGAACGATGCACGACCGGTAAGCATGTTCAGCTGCGGCTGGGCGCTTTGTGACGCATCTTGAACGACCCGCAGCGTATTCCCGGTACCAGGCTCCCTTGCAATCACGCAGGTCTTGCGCGGGCGGGGAGCCGGTCGGAGCGGACCGCGCTCCATCCTTCTTCTTCTGTTGCAAGGACCCTGACCATGAACCCCTCACTGCGCCACAGCCGCCGCCTGCTGGCAGGGGCGCTGCTGGTGATGCCGTTGCTGGGTGGCATCTCCATCGCCAGTGCCGAGCGCCGCCCTGACGGCGGGCCGCACATGTCCGCACCGCGCGAAGAACCGATGCGGGCGCCCTGGGGCTACCCGCGGATGGAACGCCCCCGTGAACTGGGCAATGCGCGGCCCGCGTTCCGCGACGACTACCGACACAACTTCCGCGCCGACCATGCCTTCCGCATCGGGCCCTATCATCCGCCGATGGGCTATGCCTACCAGCGTTGGCACTACGGCCAGATCCTGCCGCGCCCGTACTGGGTGGGGGACTACATCCTCAACGACTTCTGGCTGTTCGGCCTGGACATGCCGCCGATGGGCTACGAATGGGTGCGCTATGGCCCGGATGCGCTGCTGATCAGCACCGGAAATGGTGAGATCGTGCAGGTGGTGTACGGGCGCTTCTTCTGACCATTGGGTACCTGCCCGCATCAGCGCGCGGGCAGGTGCGTTGGCACTGTACCTTGCGTGGCCTGTGCCATCGCCCGCTGCCACTTCCAGGTGTCCCGGCACATGTCGGTGAGATCGTGGCGGGCCTTCCAGCCCAGCTCGCGCAGGGCCAGCGTTGCATCGGCGTAGCTCACGGCGATGTCGCCGCTGCGGCGTGGGACGATGCGGAACGGAACATGGACACCGGTCGTCCGCTCGAAGGCCTGGATCAGTTCCAGCACGCTGTGGCCCTGGCCGGTGCCGAGGTTGAGCGTGATGCTGCGCCGCTGGTCGCGAAGGAACTGCAGGGCCAGCACGTGGGCGCTGGCGACGTCCTGCACATGGATGTAGTCGCGCACGCCGGTGCCGTCATGGGTCGGATAGTCATCCCCGAAGACCTGCACTTCCGGCAGCAGGCCGGCCGCGACCTGCGCGATATAGGGCATCAGGTTGCTTGGCGTGCCATGTGGCAGCTCGCCGATGAGCGCGCTGGCGTGGGCGCCGACAGGGTTGAAGTAGCGCAGCGTCGCGATGTGCAGGCCCTGGCCCGTTGCCGCCAGGTCGGCGAGCAGCTGCTCGACCACCAGCTTGGTGCGCCCATAGGGCGTCATCGCGCAGGTCGAGGCAGTCTCGGCCACCGGGCAGCGGTCCTGGTTGCCGTATACCGTTGCCGAAGAGCTGAATACCAGCAACGGCACGCCTGCATCCTGCATGGCACCGAGCAGGGCAATCGAGCCGCTGATGTTGCTGTCGAAGTACTGCAGTGGAATCTGCTGGGATTCACCGACGGACTTGAGGGCCGCGAAATGCAGGACGGCATCGATCGCGTGCGCCTGCATCAGGGCGGCCATGCGCGCCCGATCACGGATGTCGAGCTGCACGAAGGTCGGCGCCGTACCGGTGATCCTGCCAATGCGCTCGATGACGCCTACATCGCTGTTGCACAGCGAATCGACGATCACCACGCTGTGCCCCTGCTGCTGAAGTTCGACGCACGCATGCGAGCCGATATAGCCAGCACCGCCGGTCACCAGGACGTTCATTGCCTTCACTGTTCCTTGGAATCCATTCGTAAACCGGATGCTGCCGCTGCAGGGAGGGAGGTAACCATCTACGGGCCCGGCGCCATCTTCTTCTGACGCGCCTTGAAGCCGTTGAAGATCGGTGCGATCAGCGGGTTGTAGCTCCACGCGATGCGCTTGCGCAGCCAGCTGGCCGGGCGGTTGCGGATCGCGAAGCGATAGATGCGCTCAGGATCGCCACCGACCACGTTGCGGCCGAACGGGTGGGTGGTGTGCAGGTAGCGGAAGCCTTGTTCGCGTGCCACTTCGATGTAGTCATCGTCGAAGTCGCCATAGGGCCAGCACAGCGTATCGGAGACTTCGCCGAGCTTTTCCAGCAGCGTCTGCTTCGCCATGGCCAGATCGCCGCTGATGCCTTCGCGGCGCTGTGCACGGTCCAGGTCATCGCGCTTGAGCCAGCGGGTGTGGCTGTGGGTGTGGCAGTGGACCTCGAACGTGCCGGCTTCGATCGCCGCACGCGCTTCGCTCCAGCGCATCATCACCTCATCGCTGCGGCCCTGCTTGTAGATCAGGTCTTCGCAGGCGCGATGTTCCGGCGTGACCGGCAGCTCGGCGCCCGCAATGCCTGCATGCGGACGGATCGGGCCTTCGTGCATCCAGCCGGTGACCACGAACACCACCGCATGCATGCCGTACTTCTGCAGGATCGGATGGGCATAGACCCAGTTGTCCAGATAGCCATCATCGAAGGTGATCACGATCGACTTGCGCGGTACCGGCTTGCCGGCCAGGAAGCCGGCGTACTGGTCCAGCGTCAGCGAGGTCCAGCCGGTGCGTGCGAGCCAGGCGATCTGGCTCTCGAAGTTTTCCGGGGATACGGTGATCATGCCCGGCGAGTTGCTGACATGGTGGTGCATCAGCACCGGTACGGTTCTGGCATTAGCCATGACCCAGCTCCTTCAACCATTGGAGGTAATAATTTTCGGTGGCCTCTCCGTGGCCGCTCGCGTTGAACCGCGGGCTGCTGCGGATCCAGTCCCAACCGGCGCGGCCCATCTGCCGGCGGCGCTCCGGATCATCCACCAGCAGCCGCAATGCGCCGGTGAGTGCCGCGTCGTCGCCCAGCCGGGTGAGGATGGCATTGCTGCCTTCCACCACCATTTCAGGCACGCCGCCAACATGATGCGAGACGATCGGGAGTGCCGCTTGGGCGGCCTCGAGGAACACGGTGCCCGAGGCTTCCTTGTGGGTGGCCAGCGCGAAGATATCGAAGCCGGCCATCAGTCGGTGGGCATCGCTGCGGAAGCCGAGCAGATGAACCTGCGTGTCCAGGCCGAGCTCGCTGCGCAGCGCCTGCAGGCGACCCATGACCGGTTCGCCGTCACCCACCACGGCCAGGTGAAGGTCGGGGTTGGCCTTGCACAGGGGCGCAATGGCGCGCAGCAGCTCGGCATGGCCCTTGGGCTCGCGCAGCACGGCCACGCAGCCGACCACGATGTCGCGCTCGGCGAAACCCAGCTCGCCGCGGACCTGTGAGCGGGTGTCCTGCAGGTTCTTCCAGGGATCGCCCTGCTCGGGGGTGTCCCAGCGCGGGGGCGTCGCCATCGGCGGTACGATGCCGATGCGCTCGGCGGCGATGCCACGGTCGACCAGCAGCCGCTTGACGAAGTCGCTGACGGTGATGATCCGGTGCGGCAGGCCGGTATAGGTCAGCAGCGAGTTGACCGGGCTCATCAGGTGGCGCGAGCGCACCACCAGCGGTGTGCCGCCCAGGCGCGCGCCGGCTGCGGCGATCATCGTGTCGCGGCGGCTTGTGGTGTTGACCACGTCGTAGCGCTCGCGCCGCACCAGGCGCGATACCGACCCGATGCCGCGCAGCAGCCGCGCCAGACCGCCCATGCGCAGGGTATGTACGGTGAAGCCGTCATCGCGTGCAAGCTGGGCAAGCCGGGCGTCGGGCTGGCACAGCAGGGACACCTGGTGCCCACGCGCACGCATCACCTGCATGTGGCGGAAGATGTAGATCTCCTGGCCGCCCATTCCTTTGGCGGCTTCGGTATGCAGGATACGCAGCGGGCGATTCATGGAAACCATCCTTTGTGGTCAGCGGTTGCGGAAGCGGGTCAGCGCTTCCCAGGCGGTACGGACGGCCGCGGCATCCGGGGCCTGTTGCGGGAGAGGGCGGTACTGCAGATCCAGCGCGGTGGCGTTGCCGAACTTGTCGAATACGTAGATGGCATCGCCATGGCGCACGGCGCGTTGCGACCAGCTTTCCACCACCAGCGCACGTTCGCCGGCGGGTTCGGCCAGCAGATCCTGTCCGGTGCTGAAGTCGGTCAGCGCGTTCTCGCAGCCCAGTGCATGACGCATCAGGGTTGGCACCCAGTCCTCGTGCGAACTGGTGCGGGCCTCGTGGCCGCTGCCCTGGCCTGGCCAGTGCAGTACGAACGGCACCTGCAGCTGGTAGTCGGAGAAATTGCCGTTGTGGCCCCAGTAGTTCAGCTTCAGGTCGTTGAACTCCTCGGCATGGTCGCCGGTAACCAGCACGATGGTGTCCTGGTCCAGGCCCTGCGCGCGGAGGTCGTCCAGCAGGGTCCCGACCAGACTGTCGGCGTAATGCACGGCGGTCCGGTAGCGGTTCAGTTCCGGAGTCGGGTCGTGGTCCGGGCCGAAGCTGAGGAAGTCGATGGCCTGCGCCATCGGGGTTGCCAGCGGCGGGTAGCCGGCCGGCATGTGATAGGGCGCATGGGTGGAATCGAGGAACACGAAGCCGAACCACGGGGTGTGCGTCGCCTGGCTGGCACGGATGTCCTTGCGCAGCGAGGCGACGATGCTGCTGTCGCGTCCTTCCGAGCCCAGTTGCGAGGGCCCTTGGTGCAGCTGCTCGCGCACGTCGGCGAACACGGTGCGGTCGAATTCCGGGCTGTACAGCGGCGCACTGCCATACAGATGCAGGTCGTACCCCTGCTGGCCCAGCACCTTGAACAGCTGCGAGCCGCGCTGCTCGTCAAGCATGCTTGGCCAGTAGCCGCCCGGCAGGCCGTAGAGCAGGCCGAACAGGCCATAGCGGGTGGCGTTGCCGGTGCTGAAATGCCGGTCGTACACGCGCGCGGACGCGGCCAGCGCCGAGGTGTTCGGCATGATCTGTGGGGTGAGGGCGTCGTGGCGCAGCGATTCCAGCACCACCATCAGCACGTTCGGGCGGTGCGGACTCTGGCAGCGCAGCGGCTGCAGCGGATACAGCAGCTGCGCATGCCGCGGATCCGGCAGGCCGACCTGTTGTTCACTGACCACGCCCAGCCTGCGCATGAAGCTCTTGGCGGTGATCGGCTGGGCCCAGGGCAGGTAGTTCCACTGGGCGATCACGTCACGATCGCCGCGGGCATCGTAATAGGCAGTGGCCACCTGGCCGCCGGCCATCAGCAGCACGACCAGCGCCCAGCCCTGCAGGACGCGCCGCCGACGTGGCGCGGCGGGCAGCAGTTTCCAGCAGGCCCAGGCCAGGATGCCCTCGGCGGTGAAGATGGCCGCCACCAGCAGGCCGACCTGCACCCAGGTCTTCCACGACAACGCCACCTGGTCCTGCAGGGCGCCGCCGAACACCATGTTCACGACCATGGCGTTGAGGTGGAAGCGGTACAGGGTGAACACCTTGGCATCGACCAGCAGCAGGCACAGCCACAGGCCCTGCAGCAGCACCGCACTGATGCTGAGCGTACGCGCGCTGCGCGGCCACAGGCCCAGCAGCAGGGGCAGCACGCCGGCCAGCGCGCCGAAGGCAAGCAGGTGGCCGGGCAGGGCGACCGCCAGGTAGGCCAGGCCCTGGCCGCCGCCCGGGTTGTCGCGCAGCGGCACGTTGCCCAGGGTGACCATCGCCGCCAGTACGGCATTGCCCAGTACGAACAGGGACCACCACGCCAGCCGGCGCCAGCGACGGGCGCGGCCTGCGAGGGACGTGGCGGCGGCATCTGGAACGATGGGCATGGAAGTGCAGGTCGGCAGGCGGTCAGGAGGCGCGGAGGGGGCCTGCGGCGACACGTGATGGAATCGTTAAGTTGCCACAGGTCGCGCATTGTATCGGTTTGTTTCCAGGTATCGAGTAGCGTCCGCCGGTCGATCTGTCACAATGTTCATGCGGGCCATGAATGCGCTGGCCCTCCAGACCCAATGACAAGCCAGGAACCGCTGTGAGCCAGATCCCCACCCTCGACATCACCCGTTTCGACAGCGACCGCGAGGCCTTCGTGGCCGAGCTGGGCGCGGCCTATCGCCAATGGGGATTCGCGGGCATCCGCAACCACGGCATCCCGCAGGCCGACATCGATGCGGCCTACGATGCCTTCAAGGCCTTCTTCGCCCTGCCGGAAGAGGTCAAGCGCAAGTACCACGTGGCCGGCAGCGGCGGCGCCCGCGGCTACACCCCGTTCGGCGTGGAAACCGCCAAGGGCTCCAAGCACTTCGACCTGAAGGAGTTCTGGCACATCGGGCGTGAAATCGCCGACGACTCCAAGTACCGCGACGTGATGGCGCCGAACCTGTGGCCGACCGAGGTCGAGGGCTTCCGTGAGCGCGGCTACGGCCTGTACCAGGCGCTGGACAACCTGGGTTCGCGCGTGCTGTCGGCGCTGGCCCTGCACATCGGCCTGCCGGAAGACTTCTTCGCCGACAAGACCAACTTCGGCAACTCGATCCTGCGCCCGATCCACTACCCGCCGATCACCACCGACGACATCCCGAACGTGCGTGCCGGCGCCCATGGCGACATCAACTTCATCACCCTGCTGGTCGGCGCCAGTGCCGCGGGCCTGGAAGTGCAGTCGCACGAGGGCGAGTGGGTGCCGTTTACGTCAGACGCGGACACGATCGTGGTCAACATCGGCGACATGCTGCAGCGCCTGACCAACCATGTGTACCCATCGACCATCCACCGCGTGGTCAACCCCCCGGGCGACCTGGCGCGCCAGCCGCGTTACTCGGTGCCGTTCTTCCTGCACCCGAACCCGGACTTCCTGATCGACGTGCTGCCGTCGTGCATCACCGCCGAGAACCCGAGCCGGTACCCGGAGCCGATCACCGCCCACGGCTTCCTCGAGGAACGCCTGCGCGAGATCAAGCTGAAGTAATGAAAAGGCCGCCGAAAGGCGGCTTTTTCATTACGGGTAGCGCCGGGCTGGGCCCGGCGAGCGCAGCGGAGGGTGTTCGGCAGGGTTGCACCCTGCACCCGCAGAGGCCAAAGCCAAAGCCGAAGCCGAAGCCGAAGCGGCTCTGGTTTTCTGCTGGATGGGTGGGGCGGTGTGGGCTGGCAGGGACGCCGTAAACCCCGCTCCGCGGTCCGGCCCAGCCGCTGGCGGCTGCGCGTTCGGGCGCTTGCGAAGCAGTGCTTCGCAAGCAAAGCGCCCTCACCCCTGGGGGCTCGATGGCGCCATCCATGGCGCCAACGGTCCTGCCAACCCACACCGCCCCGCCTTCGGCAGTCTCCCGGTGACGGTTGGTAGGTGTCGACCTTGGTCGACACGGTAGATCCACGCCATGCGTGGATGAGATCTGTCAGATCGAAGTGGGGTAGGGGGCAGATCCCTTTTCCTCAGGAAAAGGGATCTGCCCCCGGCAGCTACCCGCAATGCCGCTTTTGCTTTTGATCTTCTTT
This sequence comes from Stenotrophomonas sp. YJH_SMC_17, assembly GCF_059371655.1. NCBI lineage: Bacteria > Pseudomonadati > Pseudomonadota > Gammaproteobacteria > Lysobacterales > Lysobacteraceae > Stenotrophomonas > Stenotrophomonas sp. YJH_SMC_17. Next base: position 495,816 of record NZ_JCAFUU010000002.1, read on the forward strand.
TTCTTTCCGTGGCGGGCGGAACCGCCGGAATGTGTCAAAGGCCGGGCGGGTAGGGCTGCGCAGGGGCGTGAGCCGCATGGATGCGGCGATCGAGCTTACATGGACGTACTTGCAGCGCCCCCTGCGCAGCCCTACCCGCCCGGCCAAGCCCATCAACCCAACCGGGCTCTCCGCGATCAACCCCACCCAGCCGGCCCGCCACGAGGGGCTGCGCCGTTGGCTGAAAATCCATGTAACCGCTTACACGGAAACGGATTTTTGCCGTAACGGGTATCATGACCGGCTGACTTCACACAGGAGCCACCCGCTCATGCGCCGCAAGATCGTCGCCGGAAACTGGAAGCTGCATGGCAGCCGTCAATTCGCCAATGAACTGCTGGGGCAGGTGGCCGCCGGGCTGCCGCTGGACGGGGTGGACGTGGTGATCCTGCCGCCGCTGCCGTACCTGGGCGAGCTGGTCGAGGACTTTGGTGACACCGGCCTGGTGTTCGGTGCCCAGGACGTCAGCAGCAACGAGAAGGGCGCCTATACCGGTGAGGTCTGCGCCGCGATGCTGCATGAGGTCGGGGCCCGCTATGGCCTGGTCGGCCACTCCGAGCGCCGCCAGTACCACCATGAAAGCAGCGAGCTGGTCGCGCGCAAGTTCGCCGCGGCCCTGCATGCCGGCCTGGTGCCGGTGCTGTGCGTGGGCGAGACTCTGGAACAGCGCGAGGCAGGTCAGACCGAGGCGGTCATCGCCGGCCAGTTGGCCCCGGTGTTGGCCCTGGTCGGGGGCGAGGGCTTCGCCAATGCCGTGGTTGCGTACGAGCCGGTCTGGGCCATCGGTACCGGCAAGACCGCCAGCAAGGAGCAGGCGCAGCAGGTGCACGCGTTCATCCGTGGCGAAGTCGCGCGTATCGATGCTAGAATCGCTGATTCACTGCCCATTCTTTACGGCGGTAGCGTGAAGCCCGACAATGCCGGGGAACTGTTCGCGCAGCCGGATGTCGATGGTGGGCTGGTCGGCGGCGCCTCCCTGGTGGCCGCGGACTTCCTGGCCATCGCAGGGGCGGCGGCCGCGAACTAATCCTAGAAGTATTGTCCGAGGGCGGTTTCCAATGCTGATGTTGATCCTCAATGTCGTCTACGTGCTGGTCGCTGTGGCCATGATCGCGCTGATCCTGATGCAGCGTGGCTCGGGTGCGGCGGCGGGTTCGGGCTTTGGCGCCGGTGCCTCGGGCACGGTGTTCGGTGCGCGCGGCGCCTCGAACTTCCTGTCCAAGTCGACCAAGTGGCTGGCGGTCGTGTTCTTCGGCATCAGCCTCTTCATGGCCTGGTATGCCGGTCACGGCACCCGCCCGGCGGCCGACCAGGATCTGGGTCTGATGTCCGCTCCAGCGGCGTCCGCCCCGGCGGCTCCGGCGGGTGAACTGCCGGCCGTTCCGAAGGCCGATGCGGTCCCGGCCGCCCCGGTTCCGGCCGCCAATGTGCCGGCTCAGGCGGAATCTTCGGTTTCTGGTGAAGAAAAGCCTTCGGAAGGCTCCCAGAAACACTGAAGCCGGTTACAATACGCGGCGCATCGGGAAGATAGTCTGATGTGATCGTTTGCCCAGGTGGCGGAATTGGTAGACGCACTACCTTGAGGTGGTAGCGACTTAGGTCGTAGGGGTTCGAGTCCCCTCTTGGGCACCATTTGTAAGTAAAGCGGGTTCGCCTGGCGCGCAAGGCGCCGGGTAGATTCCCGTCCACTCCCCCATGCCAAAGCGCCTGCAGGCGCAGCGGCAGAGGCAAGAGAGAATCGCTGTGCTGGCCGAATATTTGCCGTCTCTGCTGTTTCTGATCGTTGCCACCGGTATCGGCATTACGCTGATGCTGGTTGGTCGATTCCTCGGTCCCCGCCGCCCCGATCTGGAAAAGCTGTCGCCGTATGAGTGCGGCTTCGAAGCCTTCGAAGACGCGCGCATGAAGTTCGACGTGCGCTACTACCTGATCGCGATCCAGTTCATCGTCTTCGACCTGGAAATCATCTTCATCGTGCCGTGGACCCAGGTCTTCATGGAACTGGGCGCCCGTTCGCTCGTCACCATGGGCCTGTTCGTCGGCATGCTGTTCCTCGGTTTCATTTACGTCTGGAAGAAGGGAGCGCTGGAATGGGAGTGATTCAGACTCTCGATGGCCTCATGAACAACCCCACGCCGGAAGGCCGGGTTGATGACATCCTGCGGCCGGAGGGCGACAACCCGCTGCTGGAAAAGGGCTTCGTCACCACCAGCGTCGACGCACTGCTGAACTGGGCGCGCACCGGCTCGATGTGGCCGATGACCTTCGGCCTGGCCTGCTGCGCGGTCGAGATGATGCACGCCGGCGCCGCGCGCCTGGACCTTGACCGCTACGGCGTGGTGTTCCGCCCGTCGCCGCGTCAGTCCGACGTGATGATCGTGGCCGGTACCCTGGTCAACAAGATGGCCCCGGCGCTGCGCAAGGTCTACGACCAGATGCCGGACCCGAAGTGGGTCATCTCGATGGGCAGCTGCGCCAACGGTGGCGGCTACTACCATTACTCCTATTCTGTCGTGCGCGGCTGTGATCGCGTGGTGCCGGTGGACGTCTACGTCCCGGGCTGCCCGCCGACCGCCGAGGCGCTGGTGTACGGGATCCTGCAGCTGCAGAAGAAGATCTGGCGTACACAGACCATCGCCCGCTGACCCTTCCACACTACAAGAGCGCGCCAAGCCCCCATGGCAGAGCAAGCATCCTTCATCGACCGACTCTCCGCACGTTTCGCTGGTGCGAAGGTCATCGTGGTCGAACCCCGCGGCGAAGTGACGCTGGAGGTGCCTGCCGCCGAGTGGCATGCCACCGCGCTGGCGCTGCGTGACGAGTTTGGTTTCGAGCAGGCCGTGGATCTCTGCGGCGTCGACTACCTTGGCTATGGCTCCGACGAATGGGACACCGCCGACGTGTCCTCGCAGGGCTTCAGCCGCGGTGTCGAAGGCAAGGCCCAGGGCCGTTTCGCGTGGGGCGAGTTCCCCACCGAGGAAAACGGTGCCGACGGCGCCCGCCCGCAGCACATGCCGACCCAGCGTTTCGCCGTGGTCGCCCAGCTGCGTTCGTACCAGCACAACCTGATGATGCACCTGCGCTGCTTCGCCCCTGACGAAGCACTGCCGGTGGTGTCCTCGCTGACCGGCATCTGGCCGGGCCTGAACTGGTTCGAGCGCGAAGCGTTCGACCTGTATGGCGTGATCTTCGAAGGCCACCCGGACCTGCGCCGGATCCTGACCGACTACGGTTTCGTCGGCCATCCGTTCCGCAAGGACTTCCCGCTGATCGGCAATGTCGAAGTCCGCTACGACGAAGAAAAGAAGCGCGTGATCTACGAACCGGTCACCTCGGTGGAGCCGCGTGTCGGCGTGCCGCGCGTGATCCGTGACGACGCCCGTCTGCAGACCGCAGAAGGCGAGCGCGCGCAGGAGGCAGTGAAGTGAGCGAGTTCCACCAGGCCCGCGAAGCGTTCGCGAGCAATCCGGCCGAAGCACGGCAGGAAATCCGCAACTACACCATGAACTTCGGCCCGCAGCATCCGGCCGCGCACGGCGTGCTGCGCCTGATCCTGGAAATGGACGGCGAAACCATCATGCGCGCCGACCCGCACGTGGGTCTGCTGCACCGTGGTACCGAGAAGCTGGCCGAGTCCAAGCCGTTCAACCAGTCGATCGGCTACATGGATCGCCTGGACTACGTGTCGATGATGTGCAACGAGCACGCCTACGTGCGCGCGATCGAGACCCTGATGGGCATCGAGGCGCCGGAGCGTGCGCAGTACATCCGCACCATGTACGACGAAATCACCCGTATCCTCAACCACCTGATGTGGCTGGGCTCCAACGCCCTCGACCTGGGTGCGATGGCGGTGATGCTGTACGCCTTCCGCGAGCGCGAAGAGCTGATGGACTGCTATGAAGCGGTCTCCGGCGCGCGCATGCACGCGGCGTACTACCGTCCGGGCGGTGTCTACCGCGACCTGCCGGACCACATGCCGAAGTACAAGGAATCGCGCTGGCACAAGGGCAAGGCGCTGAAGCAGCTCAATGCTTCGCGCGAAGGTTCGCTGCTGGACTTCCTGGAAAACTTCACCGTCGAGTTCCCCAAGCGCATCGACGAATACGAAACCCTGCTGACCGACAACCGCATCTGGAAGCAGCGTACCGTCGGCATCGGCGTGGTCACTCCGGAACTGGCTCACCAGTGGGGCATGACCGGCGTGATGCTGCGCGGCTCGGGCGTTGCCTGGGACCTGCGCAAGAAGCGTCCGTACGCCAAGTACGATGCCGTCGATTTCGACATCCCGCTGGGCAAGGAAGGCGACTGCTACGACCGTTACCTGGTCCGCGTTGCCGAAATGCGCGAATCCAACCGCATCATCAAGCAGTGCGTGGCGTGGCTGAAGGCCAACCCGGGCCCGGTGATGGTGAAGAACTTCAAGGTCGCTCCGCCCAGGCGCGAGGACATGAAGGACGACATGGAAGCGCTGATCCACCACTTCAAGCTGTTCAGCGAAGGCTACTGCGTGCCGGCCGGCGAGACCTACTCGGCGGTGGAAGCCCCGAAGGGCGAGTTCGGCTGCTACCTGGTCTCCGATGGCGCCAACAAGCCCTTCCGCGTGCACCTGCGCGCACCGGGCTTCGCCCACCTGTCCTCGATCGATTCGATCGTGCGCGGCCACATGCTGGCCGACGTGGTGGCGATGATCGGTACCTACGACCTGGTGTTCGGCGAGGTTGACCGGTAATGCCGTCCGCCACGCCAACGCCCGCTGCAGGCAGCCGGCGCAAGCCGGCGCCGCAGTTTCTGGAATTTCACGTTATGCATTTCGCTGAGGTCGGCCGATGAAGGCGACAGGTAATTTCGAGGCGGCGCGCGACGTCGACCCGATGGTGGTGCTGAGCGACAAGACCCGCGCTCACATCGATCACTGGCTGTCCAAGTTCCCGCCGGACCGCAAGCGCTCTGCCGTGCTGCAGGGCCTGCATGCGGCCCAGGAGCAGAACCAGGGCTGGCTGACCGACGAACTGATCGCCGGCGTGGCCAAGTACCTGGACCTGCCGCCGGTGTGGGCCTACGAGGTGGCCAGCTTCTACTCGATGTTCGAGACCGAGAAGGTGGGTCGCAACAACGTGGCCATCTGCACCAACATCAGCTGCTGGCTCAATGGCGCGGAGGACATCGTGCGCCATTGCGAGAAGAAGCTGGGCATCAAGCACGGTGAATCGACCCCGGACGGCCGCGTCTACCTCAAGCGCGAGGAAGAGTGCCTGGCCGGCTGCGGTGGCGCGCCGATGATGGTCATCAACGGTCACTACCATGAGCGTCTGACCCTGGAAAAGGTCGACGAGCTGCTGGACGGGCTGGAGTAAGGGCATGGCACATCACCACGAATCCAAGGGTCCGGTCGGCCCCGCGCCGCTGCCGCACCAGGTGGTCTACACCACCCTGCATTACGACACCCCGTGGTCGTACGAAAGCTACCTGAAGACCGGTGGCTACGCCGCCCTGCGCAAGATCCTCGAAGAGAAGATCCCGCCGGAGCAGGTCATCGAGATGGTCAAGGCCTCGGGCCTGCGCGGCCGCGGCGGCGCGGGCTTCCCGACCGGCCTGAAGTGGTCCTTCATGCCCAAGGGCAACATGCAGAAGTACATCCTCTGCAACTCGGACGAATCCGAGCCGGGCACCTGCAAGGACCGTGACATCCTGCGCTACAACCCGCATTCGGTGGTGGAAGGCATGGCGATCGCCTGCTACGCCACCGGTTCGACCGTGGGCTACAACTACCTGCGCGGTGAGTTCCACCACGAGCCGTTCGAGCACTTCGAGCAGGCCCTGGCCGACGCCTATGCAAACGGCTGGCTGGGCAAGAACATCCTCGGCAGCGGCGTGGACATCGACATCTACGGCGCGCTGGGCGCTGGCGCCTACATCTGCGGCGAAGAAACCGCGCTGATGGAATCGCTGGAAGGCAAGAAGGGCCAGCCGCGCTACAAGCCGCCGTTCCCGGCCAACTTCGGCCTGTACGGCAAGCCGTCGACGATCAACAACACCGAAACCTATGGTTCGGTGCCGGCGATCATCCGCAACGGCCCGGAGTGGTTCAAGGGCCTGAGCCTGACCGCCAACGGCGGTCCGAAGTGCTTCTCGGTGTCCGGCTGCGTGCAGAACGGCGGCAACTTCGAAGTGCCGCTCGGCACCAAATTCCACGACCTGCTGGAAATGGCCGGTGGCCTGCGTCCGGGCCGCACGCTGAAGGGCGCGATCCCGGGCGGCGTGTCGATGCCGGTGCTGACCGCGGCCGAGCTGGAGGACCTGCCGATGGACTACGACACCATTCGTGCACTGGGCTCCGGCCTGGGTTCGGGCGCGATCGTGGTGCTCGACGACAGCGTCTGCTGCGTCAAGTTCGCCTGCCGCATCAGCCAGTTCTTTCACAAGGAATCCTGTGGCCAGTGCACCCCGTGCCGTGAAGGCACCGGCTGGATGCACCGCGTGCTGGAGCGCATCGTCGCCGGCAAGGCCACGATGGAAGACCTGCACCAGCTGAAGGCGGTGGCCGGCCAGATCGAAGGCCACACCATCTGTGCGTTCGGCGAAGCGGCTGCATGGCCCATCCAGGGCTTCCTGCGCCAGTTCTGGGACGAGTTCGAGTACTACATCGTCAACGGTCATTCGATGGTTGACGGCAAGAAGGTGGAGGCAGCCGCTGCATGAGCGCGCAACCCGTAAATCCGAGCGTCCCACCCGATCACGTCACCATCGAGATCGATGGCAAGTCGCTGGTCGTGCCCAAGGGCTCGATGATCATCCAGGCCGCCGACAAGGCCGGCATCTCCATTCCGCGCTTCTGCTACCACGAGAAGCTGCCGATCGCCGCCAACTGCCGCATGTGCCTGGTGGACGTGGAGAAGTCGCCGAAGCCGGCGCCGGCCTGCGCCACGCCGGTGATGGATGGCATGAAGGTCGCCACCCGCAGCGAGAAGGCACTGAAGTTCCAGCGCTCGGTGATGGAGTTCCTGCTCATCAACCACCCGCTGGACTGCCCGATCTGCGATCAGGGCGGCGAGTGCGAGCTGCAGGACGTGTCGCTGGGCTATGGCCGTTCGGTCAGCCGCTTCAACGAGCGCAAGCGCGTGGTGCCGGACGAGGACATGGGCCCGCTGGTCGCCACCGAGATGACCCGCTGCATCCAGTGCACCCGCTGCGTCCGCTTCACCGCCGACGTTGCCGGTACCTACGAGCTGGGTGGCATGTACCGCGGTGAGAACCTGCAGATCGGTACCTTCGACGGCAAGCCGCTGACCACCGAGCTGTCCGGCAACGTCGTCGACGTCTGCCCGGTCGGTGCGCTGACCAACAAGGTGTTCCAGTTCCGCGCCCGCCCGTGGGAACTGACCGCGCGCGAGTCGCTGGGTTACCACGACGCGATGGGTTCGAACCTGTTCCTGCACGTGCGTCGCGGCGAAGTGCTGCGCACCGTGCCGCGCGACAATGAAGCGGTGAACGAGTGCTGGCTGTCCGACCGTGACCGCTACTCGCACCAAGGCCTGTACAGCGAAGACCGTGCGGTCAAGCCGCTGCGTAAGGTCAATGGCGAGTGGAAGGAAGTGAGCTGGGCCGAAGGCCTGGCCGCAGCCGCCGAAATCCTCAAGGCGAACCAGGGCGACAACCTGGGCGTGCTGGTGCATCCGTCCACCTCGAACGAGGAGGGCGCGTTGCTGTCGCGCCTGGCCAAGGGCCTGGGCTCGACCAACATCGACCACCGCATCAACAACCGCGATTTCTCCGACGCCGCCACCGCCGAAGTGTTCGGCCTGCCGCTGGCGGAGATCGAAGGCGCCGACCGCATCGTCGTTCTGGGCAGCAACATCCGCCACGAACTGCCGCTGCTGCACGCCCGTCTGCGCAAGGCGCAGACCACCAAGGGCGCGAAGATCCACGTCATCAACCCGGTTGATTTCGACTTCGCCTTCGGCATCGCCGGCAAGCAGATCGTCGCGCCGTCGAAGTTCGTCGACGCACTGGCCAACGCCGAGCTACGTTCGGCCGTACAGGGCGGCAGCAACACCGTGCTGATCGTCGGTGGCATCGCCGAGAACCACCCGCAGGCTGCCGCGATCCGCGCCGCTGCGCGTGATTTCGCTGCCGCCACCGGTGCCAAGCTGTGCCGCATCCCGCAGGGCGCCAATGCCGTGGGCCTGACCCGCGCCGGCGTGCTGCCGGCCGGCAAGGACGTGGCCGCCATGCTGGCGCAGCCGCGCCAGGCCTACGTGGTGTACGGCCTGGAGCCGGGCCTGGACTTCGCCGACGCCCCCGCCGCGCGCAAGGCGCTGGCCGGTGCCCAGGTGGTGGCCTTCAGCCAGTTCGCCTGCGTGTCCACCCGCGACGTTGCCGACGTGATCCTGCCGATCGGTGCGCTGCCGGAAATCGATGCCACCCTGACCAACCTCGATGGTCGCGAGCAGTCGGCCCGTGCCGGCGGCAAGCTGCCGGGCGAGGCCCGTGAAGGCTGGCGCGTGCTGCGCGCACTGGGCGGCGACATGGCGCTGGCCGGTTTCGACTTCACCGACCTGGCCGGCCTGCGTGCCAGCCTGGCCCCGGTGTCGGTCGACGTCGCCGCTTCGGCGCAGCCGGCGGTTGCCGGTGAAGGCCTCGAAGTGGCTTCGACCGCCGCGATCTACCGCACCGATGCGGTGGTCCGTCGCGCCCCGGCGCTGCAGTCGCATCCGCTCAACAACGCCCCGCGCATCGTGCTGAACGCTGAAGATGCCGCTCGCCTGCAGCTGCAGGAAGGGCAGATGGCCAAGGTCGGCACCGATGCCGGCAAGGCCACCCTGCCGGTGGTGGTCGACGCCCGCGTCGCTGCGGGTTCGGTCTGGATTGAATCGGGCCACGGCGCGACCGCGCCGCTGGGTGCCGCTCGCGTATCGGTGGTGGCTGCATGAACGAATTGCTGTTGAACGCGGTCGACCCGCTGCACCAGTGGCTGCTGGGCCTCGGTGACATCGGCGCGCTGATCTGGATCATCCTGAAGATCCTGGTGATCGCCGTTCCGGTGATCATCTCGGTGGCCTTCTACGTGGTCTGGGAACGCAAGCTGATCGGCTGGATGCACGTCCGCCACGGCCCGATGTACGTGGGCATGGGCATCTTCCAGGCCTTCGCCGACGTCTTCAAGCTGCTGTTCAAGGAAGTGGTCCAGCCGAGCAGCGCCAACAAGGCGATCTATCTGCTCGCCCCGCTGATCACCCTGGCCCCGGCCTTCGCGGCCTGGTCGGTGGTGCCCTTCGATTCGCAGATCGTGCTGTCCAACGCCAACGCCGGCCTGCTGTACCTGCTGGCGATGACCTCGCTGGGCATCTACGGCATCATCCTGGCCGGTTGGGCATCCAACTCGAAGTATGCGTTCCTGGGTGCGATGCGCGCCTCGGCGCAGATGATCAGCTACGAAATCGCCATGGGCTTCGCCCTGGTCGGCGTGATGATCGCCTCGGGCAGCCTGAACCTGAGCAACATCGTGATGGCGCAGGCCGGCAGTTCCGGCTTCTTCGACTGGTTCCTGCTGCCGCTGTTCCCGCTGTTCGTCATCTACTGGGTGTCGGGCGTGGCTGAAACCAACCGCGCGCCGTTCGACGTGGTGGAAGGCGAGTCGGAAATCGTCGCCGGCCACATGGTCGAGTACTCCGGCGGTGCCTTCGCCCTGTTCTTCCTGGCCGAATACGCGAACATGATCCTGATCAGCTTCCTGATCTCGATCTTCTTCCTCGGCGGCTGGCTGAGCCCGGTCCAGGGCTGGGTCAACTTCGGCGATGTCTCGCCGCTGGTCGACTGGATCTGGAAGGGCGGTGCACCGTGGCTGTTCGTCAAGGTGTTCTTCTTCGCCAGTGCCTACATCTGGTTCCGTGCCAGCTTCCCGCGCTTCCGCTATGACCAGATCATGCGCCTGGGCTGGAAGGTCTTCATCCCGCTGGCCATTCTGTGGATCGCGGTTACCGCCGTCATGGTGTTCTTCGGCGTGATTCAAAAGGGCGTCTAAGTGATGAACAGGATTACCCATTACTTCAAGAGCCTGCTGCTGCTCGAACTGCTGGCCGGCCTTTGGCTGACGCTGAAGTACAGCTTCAAGCCGAAGTACACGATGATGTACCCGATGGAGAAGTTCCCGCAGTCGCCGCGCTTCCGTGGCCTGCACGCACTGCGCCGTTATCCCAACGGCGAAGAGCGCTGCATTGCCTGCAAGCTGTGCGAAGCGGTGTGCCCGGCCCTGGCCATCACCATCGACTCGGCCAAGCGCGAGGACGGCACCCGCCGTACCACCCGCTACGACATCGACCTGTTCAAGTGCATCTTCTGCGGCTTCTGCGAAGAAAGCTGCCCGGTGGACTCGATCGTCGAAACCCACATCCTCGAGTACCACTTCGAGAACCGTGGCGAAAACATCGTTACCAAGCCGCAGCTGCTGGCCCTTGGCGATCGTCTCGAAAACGAGATCGCCGAGCGTCGTGCCGCCGATGCCGCTTACCGCTGAGGTCGAGAGATGGATTGGGTAAATATCGCTTTCTGGGTGTTCGCCATCGCGGCAACGGTTTCGGCCGGTGCGGTGATCAGCGTGCGCAACCCGGTGCACGCCGTGCTGTGCCTGGTGCTGACCTTCTTCTCCATTGCCTGCGTGTGGCTGCTGGTGGGCGCCGAGTTCCTTGGCGTGGCGCTGGTGCTGGTCTACGTCGGCGCGGTGATGGTGCTGTTCCTGTTCGTGGTGATGATGCTGGACATCGACCCCACCAAGATGCGTGAAGGCTGGGTGCGCTACCTGCCGGTCGGCCTGATCGTGGCCGTGGCGATGCTGGTGCAGATGCTGATCCTGATCGGCGTGAAGGGCAGGGCGGTCAATCCGTTCCCGGCCGACAACGCCGCCGCGATCGCCGCCGACACCTCCAACATCACCTGGCTGGCGCGCACGCTGTTCACCGAATACCTGCTGCCGTTCGAGTTCGCCGCCGTCATCCTGACCGTGGCCGTGGTCGCCGCCGTGATGCTGACCCTGCGTCGCCGCACCGGCGTGAAGAGCCAGAACCCGGGCGAGCAGACCATGGTCAAGGCCGACCAGCGCCTGCGCATGGTCAAGATGGATGCCGAACAGCCGGTGATCCACAGCAACACCACTCCGGCCGCGGGCGAAGAGGAGACCAAGGCATGATCACTCTGGGCCACATCCTCGCGCTGGGCGCGGTGCTGTTCGCCATCAGCCTGGCCGGCATCTTCCTCAACCGGAAGAACGTCATCGTCCTGCTGATGTCGATCGAACTGATGCTGCTGTCGGTGAACATCAACTTCGTCGGCTTCTCGCGTCAGCTGGGCGATCCGTCCGGCCAGCTGTTCGTGTTCTTCATCCTGACCGTCGCCGCCGCGGAAGCCGCCATCGGCCTGGCGATCCTGGTGACCCTGTTCCGTACCCGCCGCACGATCAATGTCGGCGAAGTCGATTCGTTGAAGGGCTGATCCACAGATGGAAATCACTCTCTCCAAGAGTCTGTTGATCGCAGTGGTGCTTGCACCGCTGTTCGGCAGCATCATCGCCGGCCTGTTCGGTCGCCAGGTCAAGCGCTTCGGCGCGCAGACCATCACCATCCTCGGCGTCGCGGTAGCCTGCGGCCTGTCGATGTACACGTTCTACCAGCTGATGTGGGGCGGCGCGCAGCCGTTCAACCAGAACATCTATACGTTCTTCGAGGTTGGCCAGTACTCGGCCCACGTCGGCTTCATGGTCGACAAGCTGACCGCGATGATGATGGTGGTGGTGACCTTCGTGTCGCTGCTGGTCCACATCTACACGATCGGCTACATGCAGGACGACCCGGGCTACCAGCGGTTCTTCAGCTACATTTCGCTGTTCACCTTCTCGATGCTCACGCTGGTGATGAGCAACAACTTCCTGCAGCTGTTCTTCGGCTGGGAAGCGGTGGGCCTGGTGTCGTACTTGCTGATCGGCTTCTGGTTCAAGCGCCCGACCGCGATCTTCGCCAACATGAAGGCGTTCCTGGTCAACCGCGTCGGCGACTTCGGCTTCCTGCTGGGCATCGCCGGCGTGCTGTGGGTGTTCGGTACCCTGGATTACTCGCAGGTGTTCTCGCAGGCGGGCATGCTGGCTGACCCGCGCGCCCAGCTGCAGATCTGGGACGGCACGATCCTGGGCATGCAGCTGCTGAACGAGCCGGTGATCTGGTCGATCGCCACCGTCATCTGCATCTGTCTGTTCATCGGCGCCATGGGCAAGTCGGCCCAGGTCCCGCTGCATGTGTGGCTGCCGGACTCGATGGAAGGCCCGACCCCGATCTCGGCACTGATCCACGCCGCGACGATGGTGACCGCCGGTATCTTCATGGTCACCCGCATGTCGCCGCTGTTCGAGCTGTCGCAGACCGCGCTGAACTTCGTGCTGTTCATCGGTGCCACCACCGCGTTCTTCACCGGCCTGATCGGCATCGTGCAGAACGACATCAAGCGCGTTGTCGCGTACTCCACGCTGTCGCAGCTGGGCTACATGACCGTCGCCCTGGGCGTGTCGGCCTACTCGGCCGCCGTGTTCCACCTGATGACCCACGCCTTTTTCAAGGCCCTGCTGTTCCTGGGCGCCGGCTCGGTCATCATCGCGATGCACCACGAGCAGGACATGCGCAAGATGGGCGGCCTGCGCAAGTACATGCCGATCACCTTCATCACCATGTGGATCGGTACGCTGGCCCTGGTCGGTACGCCGTTCTTCTCCGGCTTCTACTCGAAGGACACCATCATCGAGGCGGCCGAGATCCACGCCCACATGCAGAACAGCTGGGTGGCCACCTATGGCTACTGGGCGGTGCTGGGTGGCGTGCTGGTGACCAGCTTCTACAGCTTCCGCCTGCTGTTCATGACCTTCCATGGCAAGGAACGCTTCCGCGATGCGCATGACGATCATGGTCATGACGATCATCACGCCGCCGACGCGCACCATGCCGACGCCCACCACGGCGATGCCCATGACGACCACGGCCATGGCCACGGTCCGCATGAGCCGCACGAAACGCCGTGGGTGGTGACCCTGCCGCTGATCCTGCTGGCCATCCCGTCGATCGCCATCGGTTTCTTCAGCATCGGTCCGATGCTGCATGGCACCGACTGGGCTGGCAACCATGCGCACGAGGCGATCAAGGGCCAGGCACAGACGTTCTTCACCGGCATCGTCGACTTCTACGATCCGGCCAAGAACACCGTCGCGTTCCTGGGTGAAGAGTTCCATGGTCCGGTCGCGTTCGCGCTGCACGGCATGATGCTGCCGCCGTTCTGGCTGACCCTGGCGGGCTTCCTGCTGGCCGCGCTGTTCTACCTGTGGAAGCCGGACCTGTCGGGCAAGGCGCGCAAGACCTTCGCCCCGATCGTTTCGGTGCTGGAAAACAAGTACGGCTTCGACAAGCTGTGGATCGATGGCTTTGCCGGCGGCAGCGTCAAGCTGGGCAAGGTCTCGCGCTGGATCGACAGCAACATCGTCGACGGCGTGGTCAATCTCTCGGCACGTGTTGTGGACGTTGCAGCCGGCGTGCTGCGTCGTACCCAATCCGGTTTCCTCTATCACTACGCCTTCGCGATGATCATCGGCCTGATTGCCCTGCTGGGCGTGCTGATGCATTACCTGCGTTGATGACCTGTACGGAATAAGAAGACGTGTCGAACTGGCCTCTACTCAGTGTCCTCATCTGGCTGCCGATCATCGGTGGTGCCCTGATCCTTGCGATCCGTGATGCGCAGACCGCCCGCTGGGCGTCGCTGGGCGTCGCGGTGCTCACCTTCGTTGCAAGCCTCTCGCTGCTGAGCGGCTACAACGCGGGCATCGACGGCCTGCAGTTCGTCGAGACCCATGCCTGGATCCCGGCGTACAAGATCGGCTACAACCTGGGCGTGGACGGCATTGCCGTGGCGCTGATCCTGCTGACCACCCTGGTCAGCGTGCTTGCCCTGATCGGCGCCTGGAGCGCCATCGACAAGCGCGTGAACCAGTACGTGGCGGCCTTCCTGATCCTGGAAGGTGTCACCGTCGGCATCTTCGCTGCGACGGACGCGATGCTGTTCTACGTGTTCTTCGAAGCCATGCTGATCCCGATGTTCCTGATCATCGGTGTCTGGGGCGGCCCGCGCCGCATCTACGCGGCACTGAAGTTCTTCCTGTACACCTTCCTCGGCTCGGTGCTGATGCTGGTGGCGCTGATCTACCTGTACATGAAGGGCGGCAGCTTCCAGCTGGCCGACCTGTACGCGCTGCCGCTGTCGGCCAAGGAACAGACCTGGATCTTCTTCGCCTTCCTGATCGCCTTCGCGGTCAAGGTGCCGATGTTCCCGGTGCACACCTGGCTGCCGGATGCGCACGTCGAAGCACCGACCGCCGGTTCGGTGATCCTGGCCGCCATCGCCCTGAAGATCGGTGGCTACGGCTTCCTGCGCTTCAACCTGCCGATCGTCCCGGACGCGTCGCAGGAATGGGCCTGGCTGGTGATCGCGCTGTCGCTGATCGCGGTGATCTACGTCGGCCTGGTCGCCCTGGTGCAGGACGACATGAAGAAGCTGATCGCCTATTCGTCGATCGCGCACATGGGCTTCGTCACCCTGGGCACCTTCATCGCCCTGTGGCTGGTGCGCGAAGCCGGCAACGCCGATGCTGCCCGCCTGGGCCTGCAGGGCGCCATGGTGCAGATGATCTCGCACGGCTTCGTGTCCGGTGCGATGTTCTCCTGCGTCGGCGTGCTGTACGACCGCATGCACAGCCGCCGCATCGCCGATTACGGCGGCGTGGTCAACGTGATGCCGTGGTTCGCCACCTTCGCCATGCTGTTCTTCATGGCCAATGCCGGCCTGCCGGGCACCAGCGGTTTCGTCGGTGAGTTCATGGTCATCCTGTCGGCCTTCCAGCGTAATCCGTGGATCGCACTGGGCGCGGCCACCACCCTGATCATCGGTGCCGCGTACACCCTGTGGCTGTACAAGCGCATCTTCTTCGGCGAAGTGGCCAACAGCCACGTGGCCGAACTGAAGGACATCAACGGCCGCGAATGGCTGGTGCTGGGCGTGTTCGCCATCGGCGTGCTGGCGCTGGGCATCTACCCCAAGCCGCTGACCGACCTGATGGAGCCCTCGATCGCGAAGCTGGCGATGCAGATCGCATCCAGCAAGCTGCTGTAATTCCAGGATTTGATGATGACCACCTCGCCGCTGCTGCCATTGACCGCCGCTGACCTGCCACCGCTCGCTCCCGAGCTGGTGCTGATCGGCAGCGCCTTCGCCCTGATGATCCTCGACCTGTTCGTCAGCAACCGGAACAAGATCGTCACCCACCTGTTCTCGCTCGCTGCGCTGGCCGTGGTGCTGTTCATGCTGGCCACCGGCGTGGGCGGGCAGGGCGAGGTCTTCCATGGCATGTTCGTACGCGATACCGCCGCGGACGTGATGAAGACCGGGATCGTGCTGCTCAGCGGCCTGACCCTGGTCTATGGCTGGCGTTACCTGCGTGACCGCAACCTGTTCCAGGGCGAGATCCCGGTACTGATCCTGTTCGGCACCGCCGGCATGATGATCCTGGTATCGGCCGGCAGCCTGCTGATGGTCTACCTGGGCCTGGAACTGCTGGCGCTGTGCTCCTACGCCCTAGTCGCCAGCAACCGCGAGAACGGCCTGGCCTCGGAAGCGGCGATGAAGTACATCGTGCTGGGTTCGCTGGCCTCGGGCCTGCTGCTGTACGGCATGTCGCTGATCTACGGCGCCACCGGCAGCCTGCACCTGGACGTCATCCGTGACGCCATCCCGCACTCGGAAGAGCGCGTGCTGCTGATCACCGGTGCGGTGTTCATGATCGCCGGTGTTGCCTTCAAGCTGGGTGCCGCGCCGTTCCACATGTGGCTGCCGGACGTGTACCAGGGTGCTCCGGCACCGATCGCGCTGTTCATCAGCTCGGCGCCGAAGCTGGCCGCTTTCGGCATGGCCTACCGCCTGCTGGAGATGGGCGTCGGTCCGCTGTCGACCGAACTGCAGCTGCTGATCGCCGGCCTGGCCGCGGTCTCGCTGGTCATCGGCAACCTGATGGCCATCGCGCAGAGCAACCTCAAGCGCATGCTGGCGTTCTCCACCGTCTCGCACATCGGCTTCCTGCTGATGGGCATCGCCGGTGGTGGCGCGCAGGGCTATGCCGCAGCGCTTTTCTACGCACTGGCCTACGCCATCATGTCCACCGCCGCCTTCGGCGCGATCATCGCGTTGTCGCGTGCCGGCTTTGAAGCCGAGAACATCGAGGACTTCAAGGGCCTCAATGCCCGCAACCCGTGGATGGCCGGCCTGGTGCTCTGCATCATGGCGTCGCTGGCCGGCATCCCGCCGTTCCTGGGCTTCTGGACCAAGCTGGCGGTGCTGGGCGCGGCCGTCAATGGCGGCCTGCTGTGGCTGGCCATCCTCGGCGTGCTGTGCGCCGTGGTCGGCTGCTTCTACTACCTGCGCGTCATCAAGGTCATGTACTTCGATGAGCCGGTGGGCGAGGCCATGCCGCGCAGCAACGACCGCGTGCTGGGCCTGGTGCTGGGCGTGAACGCGCTGGCGCTGCTGGCGCTCGGCCTGGCCTGGAACCCGATCATGGTCTGGTGCCAGCAGGCATTTGCGCATCTTGCATAAAAGTTGACACAAAGCTGCGTGATTCGTGTAATATGCGCAGCCTGAGTTGTCACTGCAGCGGTTCAGCCAGAACATCGTTGCGGTAGCCCTCCTCGAAAGAGCGGGGCAGCAGTTCAAACACTTCCGGTGCGGGGTGGAGCAGTCTGGCAGCTCGTCGGGCTCATAACCCGAAGGTCGCAGGTTCAAATCCTGCCCCCGCTACCAACATCGAACCGGCGCCAACCGGTCTGATGAATGAGGGAAAGCTTGCATGTTTTGAAGTTATCGCTCATAATTCCGCTCCTGATGCGGGGTGGAGCAGTCTGGCAGCTCGTCGGGCTCATAACCCGAAGGTCGCAGGTTCAAATCCTGCCCCCGCTACCAAGTAAAGAGATCGCCTTCGAAGTCCTGCTTCGAGGGCGTTTTTCTTTGGGTTATGCGTCGTTTCCGTCCGATCGGGGTCAGCCCCCTTTCCTGCGGAAAGGGGGCTGACCGCCGGCCCCGCACCTTGCACCAGCGCGGTGCAGCCGCTATCATCAGCGACCTAGCAGTACCCCTGAAGGCGGCCTCCCGGCGGGAGTCCGGACCCGGAAGGAGGGCCGCAACCGGCAGGCACTGCAGGTTGCAACCGGAATCCAGTCACCGGAGTCTTTCCGGAAAAGGGGCCCAGCGGGCCCTTTGTCGTTTCCGGGGCGTCATGTTTTCACGCCGGCCAAGGCCGGCACCCAACCAAGAGATCAAGGCAGGCTGTGAGCGACAAGGCAACCGACATCGCGAATCTGCTCGCCCCGACCGTTGTGTCGCTGGGCCTGGAGCTGCTGGGCGTTGAGTATCTGCCGGCCCCCGGCGGTGCGACCCTGCGCCTTTACATCGACGTGCCGCTGGCTGAACAGCCCGAGCGCATCATCAATGTCGACGACTGCGAGCGGGTCAGCCGCGAAGTGTCGGCGCAGCTGGACGTCGAGGACCCGATCAGCGGCAACTACACGCTGGAAGTGTCCTCGCCGGGCGTGGATCGCCCGCTTTTCAACCTGGAGCAGTTCGCCCGCCACCAGGGTGAATCGGCCAAGGTCACGCTGAAGCTGCCGCAGGACAACCGTCGTCGCCTGCAGGGCCGTATCGAGGCGACCGACGAGGCCGCTGGCACCATCACCTTCATCGTCGACAAGACCGAAGTGGTGGTGTCGGCCGACAACATCGACAAGGCACGGATCATGCCCGACTGGGTGGCGCTGGGGCTGGCCCCGAGCAAGCCGACCGGTCCGGCACCGAAGCGTCCGAAGCCGAACACGAATTCTTCTTCCAACGAGCCGGCGGCAAAGAAGCCGCGCGCGGAGTGAGCCAATGAGCAAGGAACTGTTGCTGGTAGTCGACGCGGTCGCCAACGAGAAGGGCGTGCCGCGTGAAGTGATCTTCGATGCCATCGAGGCCGCCCTGGCCTCGGCAGCGAAGAAGCGCTATCCCGACGAGGAAGTGCTGACCCGCGTGGTCATCGACCACAAGGATGGCAGCTACGAAACCTACCGCCGCTGGGAAGTGGTGGCCGATGACGTGGTCATGGAGTCGCCGGATCGCCAGATCCGCCTGATGGACGCCGTCGATGAAGCCGAAGGCGTGGACGTCGGCGACTACATCGAAGAGCAGATCGAGAACCCGGACTTCGGCCGCATCGCTGCCCAGGCCGCCAAGCAGGTCATCGTCCAGCGCGTGCGCGAAGCCGAGCGCCAGCAGGTCGTGGATGCGTGGAAGGATCGCGTGGGTGAGCTGATCACCGGCGTGGTCAAGCGCGCAGAGCGCGGCAACATCTACGTCGACCTCGGTGGCAACGCCGAAGGTTTCATTCCGAAGGACAAGGGCATTCCGCGCGACGTGCTGCGCGCCGGTGACCGCGTGCGCGGCTACCTGGCCGAAGTGCGTTCGGAACCGCGTGGCCCGCAGCTGTTCATCAGCCGCGCCGCCCCGGAATTCATGATCGAGCTGTTCAAGCTGGAAGTGCCGGAAGTCGGCCAGGGCCTGGTGGAAATCAAGGCCTGTGCCCGCGATCCGGGCGACCGCGCCAAGATCGCCGTGCTCGCCCACGACCAGCGCACCGATCCGATCGGCGCCTGCATCGGCATGCGCGGTTCGCGCGTGCAGGCCGTGTCCAACGAGCTCAATGGCGAGCGCGTGGACATCGTGCTGTGGAACGACAACCCGGCCAACTTCGTCATCAACGCGAT
Source organism: Stenotrophomonas sp. YJH_SMC_17 (assembly GCF_059371655.1). NCBI lineage: Bacteria > Pseudomonadati > Pseudomonadota > Gammaproteobacteria > Lysobacterales > Lysobacteraceae > Stenotrophomonas > Stenotrophomonas sp. YJH_SMC_17. The sequence goes on from NZ_JCAFUU010000002.1 coordinate 514,724, forward strand.
GGCACCGGCCGAAGTGCAGTCGATCATCGTCGATGAAGACAAGCACTCGATGGACCTGGCTGTCGCTGAAGATCGCCTGGCCCAGGCGATCGGCAAGGGCGGCCAGAACGTGCGCCTGGCCAGCCGCCTGACCGGCTGGCAGCTCAACGTGATGACCCAGGACCAGGTCACCGCCAAGTCGGAAGCCGAGCAGGCGTCGGCCCGCCAGCTGTTCATGGACAAGCTGGAAGTGGACGAAGAGATCGCCGGCATCCTGGTCAGCGAAGGCTTCGGCACCGTCGAGGAAATCGCTTATGTCCCGGTCGGCGAACTGCTGGCCGTGGAAGGTTTCGACGAAGACATCGTCGAAGAGCTGCGCGCTCGTGCCCGCGATGCGCTGCTCAATGAGGCCCTGGCAGTCGAAGAAGGCCTTGAAGACGGCCAGCCGGCGCAGGACCTGCTGTCCCTGAAGGGCATGGACGAAGCCACCGCGTATGCGCTGGCCGGCCACGGCGTGCGTACCAGCGAGGACCTGTCCGACCTGGCCGCCGACGAGGTCATGGACTTCGGCATCGAAGGACTGGATCAGGCGCGCGCCGCTGCGCTGATCCTGGCCGCCCGTGCCGAAGAGATCGCCCGACTGGAACGCGGCGAATGAGCCGGCAATGAACAGGGCCCTGAGCCGCTCAGGGCGTAGAATCCGCGCCTCCTCCAGATGCGGGGGGGCGCCCACAAGATCATAGGATCCGAATGTCGCAGCAAACCACCATCCGCAAGCTTGCCGAACTGGTCAACACGCCGGTCGAAAAACTGCTGGAACAGCTGGCCGGTGCCGGCATGAAGTTCAGCGGCCCCGACCAGGTCGTGACCAGCTCCGAGAAGGTGAAGCTCCTGGGCTTCCTTCGTCGTTCGCACGGCAAGCCCGAGCAGGCCCCGGAAGAGACCGATCAGTCTGCAAAGAAGATCACGCTCAACCGCCGGAAGCAGCAGGAAGTGACGGTCAATTCCGGTCGCAGCAAGACGACCGTGAATGTCGAGGTGCGCCAGAAGCGCACCTACGTCAAGGATGGTGCGCGCGCCATGACGCCGGACGAAGAGCGCGCCGACATCCTGCGCAAGCTGGAAGAGTCGCGCGCCCGCAACCTCGCCGAACAGCAGGCCCTGGCCGAGAAGGATCGTCTGCGCGACGAAGCCATCGTCCGTGCCCGTGAGGAAGAGATTGCGGCCAAGGAGCGCGCAGAGGCCGAGAAGAAGGCTGCCGAGGAAGCTGCGGCCGCCGCAAAGGCTGCCGAGGCACTGGCTGCCACCAAGCCCAAGCGTGCCCCGATCGATGAAACCGCGCCGCGTCCGCCGCGCACGCCGGCCGCTGCTCCGGCTGCGCCGCGCAGTGCGCCGCCGCCGCGCAACGACGACCGCAACAACCGCAGCGCGCCGCGCAACGAGCGTGGCCCGGGCGACCGTTTCGCCGGCCAGATGCACCTGTCGGCTGCCGACCGCGCGCGTCGTGGCAACAGCAACAACAGCAACACCCGGGGTCGTCCGGGTGGCCGCAACCAGGCCGGTGGCCGTCGCGACATGTCGCGCGGCGGCAACAATGCCGGTCCGCACGCCTTCGAGCGCCCGACCGCACCGGTCGTGCGTGAAGTGGCGATCGGCGACACGATCACCGTGGCCGACCTGGCGCAGAAGCTCGCGCTGAAGGGCGGCGAGGTGGTCAAGGCGCTGTTCAAGATGGGCGTGATGGCCACCATCACCCAGTCCATTGACCATGACACCGCCGCGCTGGTGACCGAGGAACTCGGCCACAAGGCGATCCGTGCCAATGACAACGATGCCGAAGACGCACTGCTGGCCTCGACCGGTGAAAACCAGGGCGAAGCCACCCAGCGTCCGCCGGTGGTCACCATCATGGGCCACGTCGACCACGGCAAGACCTCGCTGCTGGATTACATCCGCCGTACCAAGGTCGCCACTGGCGAAGCCGGCGGCATTACCCAGCACATCGGTGCCTACCACGTGGATACGCCGAAGGGCGTGATCAGCTTCCTGGATACCCCGGGCCATGCTGCCTTCACCTCGATGCGTGCCCGCGGTGCCAAGCTGACCGACATCGTGGTGCTGGTCGTGGCCGCCGATGACGGCGTCATGCCGCAGACCAAGGAAGCGATCCAGCACGCCCGTTCGGCGGGTGTGCCGCTGATCGTGGCGATCAACAAGATCGACAAGTCTGACGCCGACCCGATGCGGGTCAAGAACGAACTGCTGTCCGAGCAGGTCGTGGCCGAAGACTTCGGTGGTGACACCCAGATGGTGGAGATCTCGGCCAAGACCGGCCTGGGCATCGACGACCTGCTGGACGCCATCTCGATCCAGGCCGAACTGCTGGAACTGAAGGCCGTCGACGAAGGCCGCGCCTCGGGCGTGGTGATCGAATCGTCGCTGGACAAGGGCCGCGGCCCGGTCGCGACCGTGCTGGTGCAGCAGGGTCGTCTGAAGAAGGGCGACTACCTGGTGTGCGGCATCCAGTACGGCCGCGTGCGTGCGCTGTTCGACGAAACCGGCAAGCAGCCGGAGTTCGCCGGCCCGTCCATCCCGGTGCAGGTCCTGGGCCTGTCCGGCGTGCCGGAAGCCGGTGACGACTTCGTGGTCGTCGAGGACGAGCGCCTGGCCAAGGACGTTGCCCAGCAGCGTGAGACCAAGCGCCGTGAATCGCGCCTGGTGGCCACTGCGGGCAGCCGCATGGAAGACATCATGGCGACCCTGGGCAAGGGCGAGGGCCAGCAGGTCCTCAACCTGGTCATCAAGGCCGACGTGCAGGGTTCGGTGCAGGCCCTGAGCCAGGCACTGGTCGCGCTGTCCAACGACGACATCCGCATCAACGTGATCCACTCCGGCGTGGGCGGCATCACCGAATCGGACGCCAACTCGGCGGCCGCTTCGAAGGCCACCGTCATCGGCTTCAACGTGCGTGCGGATGCTTCGGCCCGTCGCATCATCGAATCCAATGGTGTGGACCTGCGTTACTTCTCGATCATCTATGACGTGATCGACCAGGTGAAGCAGGTGGCCTCCGGTCTGCTGGGCGTGGAGATCCGCGAAGAGATCATCGGTATCGCCGAGGTCCGCGACGTCTTCCGCAGCTCCAAGCTGGGTGCGGTTGCCGGCTCGATGGTCATCGAGGGCGTGGTCAAGCGCAACAAGCCGATCCGCGTGCTGCGCGACAGCGTGGTGATCTTCGAGGGCGAGCTGGAATCGCTGCGCCGCTTCAAGGAAAACGTCGAGGAAGTCCGCAACGGTACCGAATGCGGTATCGCGGTGAAGGCCTACAACGACGTCAAGCCGGGTGACCAGATCGAGTGCTTCGAGCGTATCGAAGTGCCGCGCACCCTGTAATGCTGCAAGGGGCCGGTCCTCGCGGACCGGTCCGCCACCCTGGTGGGGCCCGACCTTGGTCGGGCCGCCTTCCCTGGTAGGGCCCGACCTTGGTCGGGTCACATTCAAATCAAGAGCCTGACCGCGTGCCCAAGACTTTCCATCGAACCGACCGTGTCTCCGCCCAGCTGCGCCGTGAACTCGGCACCCTGGTGCACAACGCCGTGCGCGAGCACGGGTTGCCCTCGGTGAGCGTGTCCGACGTGGAAATCACCCGAGACATGGCCCATGCCAAGGTATTCGTCACCGCGCTGATGCCGGAGCGTTCGGCTGAAGCCGTGGCCGGCCTGAAGGAGCTGGGCTACCGCCTGCGCATGGACCTGGCTCGCGCGATGAAGCTGCGCCACGTGCCGGAGCTGCATTTCCACTACGACGACTCGGTCGACCGTGGTGAGCACATCGACAACATCCTGCGCGACCTGCCCGATACGCTGGCCGCGGAGAAGCGTCGCGAGAGCGACGAAGAATAAGCCAGCGCCGGGCCCATGCCCGGCGTCTTTTCATTCCGGCAACGCGATGCCTGTGCCGGCCGCGCTGCGGCAGCCGGGCATGGCTCGGCTCTACAACATCCTGTCATGACCCGAATTCAGTTCCGCCGCCTGGATGGCATCCTGCTGCTCGACAAGTCGACCGGCATGAGCTCCAACGCCGCCCTGCAGGTGGCCCGCCGCCTGTTCCGCGCCGAGAAGGGTGGCCACACCGGCAGCCTCGACCCGCTGGCCACCGGCCTGCTGCCGCTGTGCTTCGGCGAGGCGACCAAGATCGCCGGCCTGCTGCTCGGCTCGGCCAAGGCCTACGACGCCGAGATCGTGCTCGGCCAGACCACCGATACCGATGACGCCGAAGGCCAGGTGCTGCTGCAGCGCCCGGTGCCGGTGATCAGTGCCGAAGCGCTGCAGGCCGCGCTGGCGCCGCTGACCGGCAGCATCCGCCAGCGTGCCCCGATCTATTCGGCGCTGAAGCAGGGGGGGGAACCGCTGTATGTGAAGGCCCGCCGTGGCGATGTCATCGAGGCCCCGGAACGCGAGGTCCAGGTGCATGCTATCGAGGTGCTGGAGCAGCAGCCGGAACGCCTGCGCCTGCGCGTGACCTGCGGCTCCGGCACCTACATCCGCAGCCTGGCCCGCGACCTGGGTGAGGCGCTGGGCTGTGGCGCGCACATCAGCGCGCTGCGCCGGCTCTGGGTGGAACCGTTCCGCGAACCGGCCATGGTCACCCTGGACCAGTTGCGCGCCATGGTCGAGGCGGGCGACGAGGCGGGCATGGACGCGCTGCTGCTGCCGCTGGCGGCCGGGCTGGCGGAATACCCGCGGGTCGACCTCGATGCCGAACAGGCCCACCGCTTCTGCGTCGGCCAGCGCCAGCGCGACCCGTCCTGGCCGCCTGGCCTGGTCGCCGTGTTCGGTCCGGACGATGCTGTCCAGGGGCTCGGGCAGGTCGATGACAGCGGGCTGCTGGCCCCGCAGCGCCGCTTCAACCTCTGAACGGGGCAGGGTGGTTCAGCCCCGGACCTTGTTCCGAGGCCCCCCGACCGTTACAATTTCGCGGCCGTTTTCCGGCAGCCTGCTCCGCGCAGGTTTCATCCTCGTAGTCCACGGCGAGCCTGGCGGTGCGCGAAGCGCGTTCCTGCCGGCCACGCATCACAGAGAAAAAAGAAATGTCGATCGACACCCAGAAGGTCATTGAAGACAACAAGCGCAGCTCGGCTGACACCGGCTCCCCGGAAGTCCAGGTGGCCCTGCTGACCGCCCGCATCGAGCTGCTGACCGGCCACTTCAAGACCCACAAGAAGGACCACCACAGCCGCCGCGGCCTGCTGCAGATGGTCAACCGCCGTCGCAGCCTGCTCGACTACCTGAAGAAGAAGGACGTCGAGCGTTACAAGGCCCTGATCGAAAAGCTTGGCCTGCGTCGCTAAGCAACGAATCCCCCGCGGCGCAGCGATGCGCCGCGGTTTTGTTTTGTAGTACCGCAATCCCCGATTCAGGCCGGAACGATCCGGTCACCCGCTGGCGGCAAGGGTCGCCGACGGTCCAAATTCGCAGACAGCATCCCCAAGGACACCCTCCGTGGCAAAAATCACCAAAACCTTCCAGTACGGCAAGCACACCGTCACGCTTGAGACCGGCGAAGTCGCCCGTCAGGCCAGCGGTGCCGTCATCGTCAAGATGGACGACACCGTACTGCTGGTCACCGCCGTCGCCGCCAAGAGCGCGCGCGAAGGCCAGGACTTCTTCCCGCTGACCGTCGATTATCAGGAAAAGTTCTACGCCGGCGGCCGTATTCCGGGTGGTTTCTTCAAGCGTGAAGGCCGTGCGACCGAGAAGGAAACCCTGATCTCGCGTCTGATCGACCGTCCGATCCGCCCGCTGTTCCCGGAAGACTACAAGAACGAAGTGCAGATCATCGCCACGGTCATGTCGCTGAACCCGGACGTGGACGGTGACATCCCGGCCCTGATCGGCGCCTCGGCTGCCCTGGCCCTGGCCGGCACCCCGTTCATGGGGCCGATCGGCGCTGCCAAGGTCGGTTACAAGAACGGCGAGTACATCCTGAACCCGACCGTCAGCGAACTGGCTGACTCGCAGCTGGAACTGGTCGTCGCCGGTACCTCCAACGCCGTGCTGATGGTCGAATCCGAAGCCGCGCTGCTGTCCGAAGAAGTGATGCTGGGCGCCGTGACCTTTGGTCACCGCGAAATGCAGAAGGTCATCAACGCGATCAACGAGCTGACCGTCGAAGCCGGTACCAAGCCGTCGGCCTGGGAAGCCCCGGCCAAGAACGACGCGCTGATCTCCGCCCTGAAGGAAGCCATCGGCCCGCGCCTGGGCGAAGCCTTCCAGGTGCGCGACAAGCTGCAGCGCCGCGACGCCATCTCGGCAATCAAGAAGGACGTGTTCGAAGCCCTGGCAGGCCGCGTGGCCGCCGAAGGCTGGAACCCGGCCGAGCTGTCGAAGGAATTCGGCGAGCTGGAATACCGCACCATGCGTGACTCGGTGCTGGACACCAAGGTGCGCATCGACGGTCGTGCGCTGGACACCGTCCGCCCGATCACCGTGAAGACCGGCGTGCTGCCGCGTACTCACGGCTCCTCGCTGTTCACCCGCGGCGAAACCCAGGCCATCGTGACCATCACCCTGGGCACCGCCCGCGACGGCCAGGTCATCGACGCCGTTGCCGGTGAGTACAAGGAAAACTTCCTGTTCCACTACAACTTCCCTCCGTTCTCGGTGGGTGAGTGCGGCCGCATGATGGGCCCGAAGCGCCGCGAAATCGGCCACGGTCGCCTGGCCAAGCGCGGCGTGCTGGCTGTCATGCCGTCGCTGGAGTCGTTCCCGTACACCATCCGCGTCGTCTCGGAAATCACCGAGTCGAACGGTTCCTCGTCGATGGCCTCGGTCTGCGGCTCGTCGCTGGCCCTGATGGACGCCGGCGTGCCGGTGAAGGCGCCGGTTGCCGGCATCGCCATGGGCCTGGTCAAGGAAGGCGAGCGCTTCGTCGTCCTGTCCGACATCCTGGGTGACGAAGATCACCTGGGCGACATGGACTTCAAGGTGGCCGGTACCGCTGAGGGCATCTCCGCCCTGCAGATGGACATCAAGATCGAAGGCATCACCGAAGAGATCATGAAGCAGGCCCTGCAGCAGGCCAAGGCTGGCCGTCTGCACATCCTGGGCGAAATGGCCCACGGCCTGACTGCTCCGCGTGAAGAGCTGTCGGACTACGCGCCGCGCCTGCTGACCATCAAGATCCACCCGGACAAGATCCGCGAAGTGATCGGCAAGGGTGGTTCGACCATCCAGGCCATCACCAAGGAAACCGGCACCCAGATCGACATCCAGGACGACGGCACCATCGTCATCGCGTCGGTCAACGCCATCGCTGCCCAGGCCGCCAAGGCCCGCATCGAGCAGATCACCTCGGACGTCGAGCCGGGCCGCATCTACGAAGGCAAGGTCGCCAAGATCATGGACTTCGGTGCGTTCGTCACGATCCTGCCGGGCAAGGACGGTCTGGTCCACGTGTCGCAGATCTCCAGCGATCGCGTCGAGAAGGTCGGCGACGTGCTGAAGGAAGGCGATGTGGTCAAGGTCAAGGTGCTGGAAGTCGACAAGCAGGGCCGTATCCGCCTGTCGATGAAGGCCGTGGAAGAAGGCGACGCCGTCAGCGCCGAGTAATCGACTGCGCTGGTTCCCGGCAGGTGTCAACCTTGGTTGACACACTTCTGGAGTCGCCAGAATGAAAAAGCGGGCTTCGGCCCGCTTTTTCTTTGCCTGTCTCCCAGCGCAGCGGCAACGTTATGCTTCGCCCATGGACACCCTGCGCCTGCTCGACCTGGATATCGATCGCCCGGCGCAACGCGTCAGTCGCAACGGCGAGGTCTTGCCCGTCAGCGGCCTCAGCTGGACCCTGCTCGACGTACTCCTGCAGCACGGCAACGCCGTCGTGCATTTCGACACCCTGGCCGCCCAGGTCTGGGCACCGGCGGTGGTCGGTGAGGATGCGGTCAGCCAGCGGGTGAAGCTGCTGCGGCAGGCCTTGGGCGATGACAGCCGGCGCCCGCGCTACATCCGTTCGGTACGTGGTCGTGGCTACCAGCTGTGTGCGTCGCCGTTGCCGGCCAGCGTGCCGCCTGCGCCATCCTCGCGCGCCCGCAGGCTCGGCTGGGGCGTTGCGGCTGTCGCGGCGCTGGGCGTGGCCGCCACGCTGCTGCTGTGGCCCCGTTCGACGCCACAGGGGGCAGGGCAGTCGCTGCTGCAGCGCGCCGAGTACTACGCGGGGATCGGCCAGGCCAGCAACAACCGCGTGGCCATCACCCTGTACCGGCAGGCGCTGCAGGCTGATCCCGAATCCACGCCGGCGCGGCGCGGACTGTCCCGTGCGCTGGCGGCGCAGGGCTGCCTGTTCAACGGCACGCCCGAGCAGCTGCGCGAGGCGCTGGCATTGGCCGAGCAGGAGCTCCAGCGCACACCCGGCGATGCCGCCGCGCACGCTCTGTGGGGGTATGCGCAGGACTGCCTGGGCGACATGCGCCAGGCGATCACCGGCTACAGCCGCGCGATCGAACTCGAGCCGGGCGACGAGCGTAGCCGCGCATCGCTGGCCTACCTGCAGCAGGAACGCGGCCAGCTCGCCACGGCGCTGCAGGCCAACCTGTCCCTGAAGGCGCCCGAGCGCATCCGCTTCCGTGACGTGCAGGTCGCGCGCGAGCTCGAACTGCTCGGCTTCACCCAGGCGGCCGCGGATCGGCACGCGCGCAATTTCCAGCTGTACCCCGACAACGTGTTCTCCAACATCGCCTGGCCGCGCAGCCTGTACCTGGCCGGCGCGCCACAGCGAGCCCGGCAGGCGCTGGATGAAGCGCTCGCGCGTGGCACGCCGCATCCGCAGCTGCTGCGCCTGCAGGGCGAACTGGCGTTGCTGGCCGGCGACGCTGCAGGCGCCGCCGACGCGTTCGAGCGTGGCCGCCAGCTGCGGCCGCAGCAATCGCTGGGCCAGACCCTGGCGGCGTTGCATGGCGCGCAGGCTGCGGACGCCACCTGGATCGACCAGCGCCTGCAGCAGCTCGCTACCAGCGCGGGAGCGGGCGACGGCTGGCCCGATGCGGCGCTGGAGCGGGCGCTGCTGCTGCAGGCCCAGGGCCATGCAGGCGACGCGGTGACGGCACTGCAGCAGGCGGTCGATGACGGCTTCCGCGACGTGGCGTGGCTGCGTGCTACGCCGCTGTTCGTCGGCCTGCGCAGCGCGCCCGGCTGGCCGGCCCTGCTGCAGCGCCTGGACGCCGACATTGCCCGGCAACGTGCGCAGGTGCTGGCCGCCAGCTGGCGACCCGACGACCTTGCCGCGCTCAGCGCAGCGCCGGCAGCAGAAACTCGGTGAGGATGCGCCGCGACTGCGGATGGGCGAAGTTGCGGTTGAACGCCTGGCTGGTGACCACCGCCACCACGCGCTGCTCGGGCAGCACGAACACGTAGTTGCCACCATTGCCGGACATCGCCCACACCGTGCGCGGTGAACCCTGCACGTCCAGCTTCAGGCCCCACCACTGGTAGCCGTAGTCACTGCCGTCGGAGGTGCTCGTCTGTGGTCGCACCATCGCCTCGATGTAATCCTTCGGTACCAGTTGGCGGCCCTGCCAGCGGCCGCCATCGAGCACCAGCTGGCCGAAGCGGGCGAGGTCCTGCGTGCGGTAGCGGGTGCCGCCGCCGCCCATGCCGATGCCCTCCGGCGAGCGGTTCCACTGGCTGCGGGTGATGCCCATCGGCCGCTCCAGGACGCGCGCGGCGTAGTCGGCCAGCGGTTGGCCGCTGGCTTTCTCCAGTACCGCGCCCAGAACGAACGGATTGGCGGTGCAGTAGGCGAACGCGCGCCCATGCGGGCTGTCCTCGGGCCGCTGCATCCACGGCGCGAAGCCCTTCACCGGCAGGCCCAGGGTGAAGTCCAGCCACTTCTCGGACACGTACATGCGTTCCTCGTGGCCGGCCGAGAACGGGTTTTCGTCATCGCACTCCCAGAGGCTGCTCATGGTCAGCAGGTCCTGCACGGTAGTGGCACGCAGGCGCGGGTCGACTGCGTGCTGGGCAGTGAACGTCGGGAAGTAGTCATACACCCCGGCCTGCACGCCGGGCAGGGTGCCTTCGCCAATGGCTGCACCGACCAGCAGCGCGGTCACGCCTTTGCCGGCCGATCGCACGTCGTGCAGGGTCTGCGCGTCGGCACCGTTGAAGTAGCCCTCGTAGACGACCTTGCCATCGACCTGCAGCAGCACGCTGCGGATCTGTTTCAGTTCATCGCTGGCGATGGCCTGCTGCAGGGCCTGCAGACGGGTCTGGTCCGGTGGGGTGGCGCAGGCAGCGAAGGGCTGGCTGCAGACGGCGCAGAGCAGGGTGAGGGCAGGCAGGATCGAGCGCATCGTCGGACTCCATCAAAGGGAGCCCGATTGAGCCTGCGCTGCGTCTGAAGTGCTGGAAACCGGCCTGAAGAATTCTGAAGGCCCTGTGCCACAAGGCTCGCAGGTATCAACCCTGGTTGACGCGCTCTTCCTCTTCTTCCTCGCCCAGCCACCACACCTGGCCCGGCTCGGGGTCACTCAACGGATGCTCGCGCTGTTCGATGGCCTCCAGCACGCGTCCTGGGGCCGCCGCGGTCCACGTCGCCAGCAGCTTCTCCACCGCAGCCCGGCCCTGCGCGGCAATGCCCAGATCGCGCTCGCGCGCCCAGGTGCCTTGCTCAGTGACTTCTGCCTCGTCGCCATGCTGGTGCGGGGTGCCATAGCTGCAGCGGCGGCACAGCCGGCGCACGGTCGCGGTCCAGTCCTCGACCATGCCGATGCCGGGCAGGTCCATGGCCCCCAGGGCAGCGATGTCATCGGCAGAATCGCACTGCACGAACACGGTGAAGGTGGCCATGTCCGATCGCTGCAGGCGCTGCATTGCGTTGAACACCGGTACCTCGTGTTCGCCGTACGTACGTCGGCCGGTCGACGCACCGTCATGCAGCACGATGTCGCCGAAGCGGAAGCCGCTTTCGGGCAGCGGTACGTTGTCGATGCGTGCACGCACCGGATCAATGCGGCTCATGTACACCACCTCGGCATCGGACCACGGCGCCAGGCGCATGCAGGCCACGCCGAAGTTGCCCTCGATCGGGCCTTCGCCCTCGGGCAGGGTGATGCCACAGCGGGTCCACTGGCGCCGTGCTTCGGCCCAGTCCGCCATGCCGGTGGCCGCGATTCCGGCATTCCAGGCGGTGGCGACATCGAATTCCCCGCGCAGCTGCTCCGATCGCAGGTTGTCCTGCAGCGACGCCGGCCAGTCGCGCAGGTACTTGTGCGCCAGCCCGCGCATGTAGTGCAGGTAGGGCACTTCGGGAGCGATGGCGATCACTTCGCCGAACAGCGCCACCGCGCGCGGCAGGTCGCCTTCTTGGAACGCGTCGTAGGCGCGGGCTTCCAGCATCTGGTGTTCGTCGAGGGCGTCGTCGTCCAGCAGGTCGCCGTCGGTGGGAGTGTCGTGATCGGTGCTCATGTCCATGTGCGGTTGAAGATCCGCGGCCACCTTAGCCGAAGTAGGGGACTGGGTGCGCTGCGTCGGCGCGTGTCCTGCTGCAATGCGTGATGGCCGTGGCATGACGGCCTCGTTGTCGGCCTCTGGCCGATCGTTGCTGTCCACTGGACGACATGCGGCGACATCGATCCCACGGCCTCATCGGTTTGCTAACGTGGCGGCGCCTTCGAACCGGGAGTTTCCATGTTCCGCCAGACCGTGGCCGTCCTTGCCGTGCTGATTGCCGGCGCCCTGCCCATTGCCGCGCGCGCCGCGCCTGCACAGCCGCCGATCTTCGGTGCCTACTATCCCGGTGGATCGGCCGAGCGCTACCCGGTGTCGAGCATTCCGGCCGAGCGCCTCACCCACCTGTTCTACGCGTTCTCGACCATTGAGGACGGGCGCTGCACGATCGGTGCGGAAGCACCGAAGAACTTCGCCGCCCTGGCCGAGCTGAAGAAGGCCCACCCGCACCTGCGCACGCTGATCTCGATCGGTGGTTGGGGCGCGGGTGGGTTCTCCGATGCGGCGCTGAGCGAGGCCAGCCGCAAGCGGTTGGTCGATTCGTGCATGGCGCTGTTCTTTGATCGTCACGCCGGCAGCTTTGATGGCGTGGATATCGACTGGGAGTTCCCGGTCAGTGGTGGCCCGAAGGAGCTGGCGCACCGCCCGCAGGACCGCGCCAACCTGACCCGGCTCGCGCAGGCGTTCCGCGTGGCACTCGATGCGCGCGGTCGCAAGATGGGACAGCCGATGCTGCTGACGGCCGCGCTGGCCGCCGGTCGCCTGCAGACCGATGGCCCCTACGATCCGGCGGCGAGCTACGACCTGCAGGCGCTGGCCAAGGTGTTCGATTTCATCAACCTGATGAGCTACGACATGGGCACCGGCTTCTCGGCGGTGTCGACCTTCAACGCGCCGCTGCATGAGATGGCGGCCGACCCGCTGGCGCCGGAACTGCGGCGCTGGAACAACGTGGCCGGTGCCGTGCAGTTCTACCGCGACCACGGCGTACCGGCCGACAGGCTGGTGCTGGGCGTGCCGTTCTACGGGCGCGGCTTCAAGGTCACCGGCGATGCCCCGGATGGGTTGTACCAGCCCTACAGCGCACCGGCCGATGCGGGCGACTGGCGGGTGATCAAGGCGCGCTATCTCGACCAGCCGGGCTGGACCAGGCACTGGCAGCCGCAGGCGCAGAGCCCGTGGCTGTACAACGCCGAACAGAAGGTCTTCATCAGCTATGAAGACCCGCGTTCGATCGGGCTGCGTGCGCAGTTCGCCCGCGAACAGGGCCTGGCCGGCGTGTTCATGTGGGAGCTGACCGGCGACGACGAGCAGGCCAGCCTGCTCAACGCCATGCTGGGCCCCTGGCAGAAAGCGCGCATCGGCGATTGAGCTGCATCAGGCGATGCCCGGCGCAATGCCGCAACGCCATCGGCCCAACCCCGCACAGCATGTCCATGCCCGCAGCGTTACGCTGCGGGCATGATCCGTCTCGAACGCCTGGACCATCTGGTCCTTACCGTCGCCGACATCGACCGCAGCTGTGATTTCTACCAGCGCGTGCTCGGCATGCAGGTCGTGCGCTTCGGCGCGGGCCGCACCGCACTGCAGTTCGGCCAGCAGAAGATCAACCTGCATCCGGCCAGCGCCCCGCTGCAGCCGCATGCGTTACGACCCACGCCGGGCAGTGCCGACCTGTGCCTGGTGACGCATACCGCCACGGCCGATGTACTGGCGCACCTGCAGGCGCAGGCGCAGGCGGTCGCGGTGGAGGAGGGGCCGGTGGCCCGCACCGGCGCACTGGGGCCGATCGAATCGGTGTACTTCCGCGACCCGGATGGCAACCTGATCGAAGTCAGCCATTACCTGGACGAAGCGCACCTGCTCCGGTAGCGCCGGGCCATGCCCGGCCACGCTTCAGTTCGCCCAGACGCTGTTCGGATCGCCGTTGCGGGCACGACGCTGGCTGGCCACCGCCAGGCGGGCGAAGCCAAAGGCCATGGCCAGCGCGATGGCATCGACCCAGAACAGCGGCCAGTGGCCACGCGCAGCCGCACGCCACAGCCAGTCACCATTGAGTGCGCCGTGCAGGATCGGCACCAGCGCGGTACTGATTGCCGCCGCCCACAGCAGCTCGCGTGCGGCCTGTGCCGGGCGGCGCAGCGCGGCCCACAGCGCACAGGCCGCCCAGCTGCCGAAGCAGGCCCAGCGGATGCCGTGGTCGACCGCCGCCGGCGCCAGCCGTTCCAGCACCAGCGCGGTGAGGAACGCGACCGAGATCGCCACGCACAGGCCGATGCACACGCCGACCGTGGCCCGTGCCATGTTTACTCCGGCGCGCGGCTGCTGCGGCTGGCGACGCTTGCGCCGCGATTCGATCCACAGCAGGTTGCCCGAGTAGAACAGGAACGCACCGCCCAGGCCGAGCAGGAAGTACAGCCAGACCACCACGCCGTTGCCGAACTCGCCGAAGTGCAGCGCATAGGCGGCGCTGAGCGTGGCGTGGTTGGCGTCGCGCTGGCCCGGCAGCTGGGTGGCCAGTACCTGGCCGGTGGCGACATCCAGCGCCACGGCGCCGAGCGGGCCGAGGGTGCCGGTGGATTCGCCGGTGATCTCGATGGTGGCGTTGGTGTCGCCCGCGTTGGCCAGCTTCAGGTAGGCCGGCTCAAAGCTGGTCACGCCCTGTGCGCGTGCCACCTCCAGCGCCCGCGCATGCAGCACGCGCAGGCTGCCCGGCGGCGAGGGGATGCCGGTCGCTTCACGCACCGGAGCGGTGTCCATCGCTGTTGGCACGGCCTGCAGGGCCTTGCCGTCGAAAATCAGCGGATTGAGCAGGGCCATCTGCACGAACACCAGGCAGAGCAGGGCTCCGGTCACCGCGAACATCAGGTGGAAGGGCAGGCTCAGCACGCCGATCACGTTGTGCGCGTCCTGCCACAGCTGTTTCAGGTTGCGGCCCGGGCGCAGCGCGAACAGGTCGCCGAGCAGCTTCGGCAGATGGATCACCAGGCCGCTCAGCAGCGCCATGCCGTACAGCAGGCTGACGATGCCCATCACGTAGATGCCGGCCACGGGCAGGCCGAGGCTGTAGTGCAGCTCGTTGACCAGTTCCGCCAGCCCGGTCTGCGGCGGCGTGGGGCTGCCGGCGATCTGACCCGGCCAGGCGTAGCGCCAGCTACCGTCATCGGCCTGCCAGTACGCCAGGGGCTGAGGGTGGTCGGCGCCGGGGAAGGTCATGCCGACGTGGCGGCGGGCTTCCGGATGCGTGGCCAGTACGTCCTCCAGCAGGTACTGCGCATCGTCCAGCCCTGCCGGCAGCGCAGTGGCTGCGCCCGGCGTCTGCCACAGCGGCAGATCGTGGTGGAACAGGGTCAACGCACCGGCGTAGAAGGCCACGAACAGGCCGAAGCCGGCCACCAGGCCGACCCAGGTGTGCAGGGTGGTGAACGTGCGCAGGGTCTGCGAGCTGAACTTCATGGGGCGGGTCTCATTGCACCGCGCCGATCAGGCGCAGCAGCCCAAGCACGGCGAAGCCGGCGGCGGCGCTGCCACCCAGCACCAGCCAGGCACGCAGCGCGCTGCGGAAACTGAACGCCCACAGGGCGGCCAGCATCCACAGCGGGATGAAAGCGATCAGGGTCGGCACCAGCGCCCGCTGCCAGGGGCCGGGCGGCAGCCATGCCAGCAGGCCGGTCGCGGCGGCGGCCAGGAAGAAACCGGCGACGATGCCAGCGAAGGCGCGCGGCCACATCAGGGCGACTCCGCGCCGGGACGGTGCCAGGCGGCCAGGGCCGGCAACAGCATCGCCGCCAGCATCCAGGTGCACAGCATCGCCACCAGGCCGGCAGCGAAGCCGAGTTCTGCCATCCACAGCCACAGCGCAGCGGCGGCCGCGACCAGGCCGATCTGGCGGCCCAGGCGACCGGCGCGGCGCAGGCGCGGCCAGCGGCAGTGCGGCGAGGCGGCATAGAAGGCCAGCGCCGAGAACATCGCCGCCAGCATGCCCAGGCTGCAGAAGCCGAGCGTGGAAAGGCCGACGGTGATCATTGCGGACGGCCGCCGCGGCAGCGGGCCGGCGAACGCGGGGCACGGGCGGGGCCGGCGGGAGCCGGTCGGAGCGGGTGGCGCATCACGAGGTCCTGGGGGAAAGCGGGCAGGCTGGCACGGGGCGGGCTGCGTGCACATGGTAATCATTGCGTTTTCACGCCGCCAGCGGCGGCCATTCAGCGGACCGTACGGTAGCTCTTGGGCTTTCCGGTGCGCTGGTTTAAGATCATCACACTCCCTGACTGGAACAAGGTGGCCCGCGCCCAGCGCCGGCCGAGCGTGCGACATGAGCACTACCACCGCCCACTGTTGACCTGCCCCCGAAGGCCCTGTGTTCCAGGCGCCCTCGTGGCGCTTTTTTATTGCCCGGGCGCCGCCCCGGGACCGCTTTCCAGCCCGCCCCGCGGGCCCCGCACGAAGCCACTGCGATGATCAACATTACCCTTCCCGACGGCAGCCGCCGCGAGTTTGAAAACCCCGTCAGCGTCATGGACGTTGCCCAGTCGATCGGCGCCGGCCTGGCCAAGGCCACCATCGCCGGTGCCGTGGATGGCGTGCTGGTCGATGCCAGCGACGTCATCGACCACGATGCCAGCCTGCGCATCATCACCGCCAAGGACGAGGAGGGCGTGGAGATCATCCGCCACTCCTGCGCCCACCTGGTCGGCCACGCCGTCAAGCAGCTGTACCCGGACGTGAAGATGGTGATCGGCCCGGTGATCGCCGAAGGCTTCTACTACGACATCTACTCCGAGCGCCCGTTCACCCCGGAGGACATGGCCGCGATCGAGAAGCGCATGGGTGAGCTGATCGCCCAGGACTACGACGTCATCAAGAAGATGACGCCGCGCGCCGAAGTGATCGAGATCTTCAAGTCCCGTGGCGAGGACTACAAGCTGCGCCTGATCGAGGACATGTCCGAGGACATCCAGGCGATGGGCATGTACTACCACCAGGAATACGTGGACATGTGCCGCGGCCCGCACGTGCCGAACACGCGCTTCCTGAAGGCCTTCAAGCTGACCCGCATCTCCGGCGCCTACTGGCGCGGCGACGCGCAGAACGAACAGCTGCAGCGCATCTACGGCACCGCCTGGGCCGACAAGAAGCAGCTCGAGGCGTACATCAAGCGCATCGAGGAAGCCGAGATGCGCGACCACCGCCGCATCGGCAAGCAGCAGGACCTGTTCCACCTGCAGGAAGAAGCGCCGGGCCTGGTGTTCTGGCACCCGAAGGGCTGGGCGCTGTGGCAGGTGGTCGAGCAGTACATGCGCAAGGTCTACCGCAACAGCGGCTACGGCGAGGTGCGTTGCCCGCAGATCCTGGACGTGAGCCTGTGGAAGAAGTCCGGCCACTGGGACAACTACCAGGACAACATGTTCTTCACCGAATCGGAGAAGCGCACGTACGCGGTCAAGCCGATGAACTGCCCGGGCCACATCCAGGTGTTCAACCAGGGCCTGCACAGCTACCGCGACCTGCCGATCCGCTACGGTGAGTTCGGTTCCTGCCACCGCAACGAGCCGTCCGGCGCGCTGCACGGCATCCTGCGCGTGCGTGGCTTCACCCAGGACGACGGCCACGTGTTCTGCACGGAGAACCAGATCGAGTCGGAAGTGACGGCCTTCCACCAGCAGGCGCTGGCGGTCTACCGGCACTTCGGCTTCGACGACATCCAGATCAAGATCGCGCTGCGCCCGGAATCGCGCCTGGGTGACGACGCCACCTGGGACAAGGCCGAGGGCGCGCTGCGCTCGGCACTGACCGCCTGTGGCGTGGAATGGCAGGAGCTGCCGGGCGAGGGTGCCTTCTATGGCCCGAAGATCGAGTACCACCTGAAGGACGCCATCGGCCGTACCTGGCAGCTGGGCACCATGCAGGTCGACTTCATGATGCCGGGCCGCCTGGGCGCCGAGTACGTGGACGAGAACAGCCAGAAGAAGCACCCGGTCATGCTGCACCGTGCCATCGTCGGCTCGATGGAGCGCTTCCTGGGCATCCTGATCGAGCACCATGCCGGCCAGTTCCCGGCCTGGCTGGCCCCGACCCAGGTGGTGGTGGCCAATATCACCGACGCCCAGGCTGAATACGTCGCGGGCGTGACCAAAACCCTTGCGGAGCAAGGCTTCCGCGTCAGCTCGGATTTGCGTAACGAGAAGATCGGCTATAAAATCCGCGAGCATACGTTGCAGCGCGTGCCCTACCTGCTGGTCATCGGTGACCGCGAGAAGGAAAATGGGGCTGTGGCGGTGCGTACGCGTTCTGGCGAAGACCTGGGCAGCATGAGCCTGCAGGCCTTCATCGAGCGGCTCCACGCCGAGGGCGCGTAAGCAAAGGTCCGGTCCGGGCGCACAGGCACCCGGACCGGTTCGATACCCTTGGGAGAACGTAATATCAGCACCCCTGACAACAAACAGAACCGCAAGAATCAGGAAATCCGTGTGCCGCGCGTCCGCGTGATCGGCAGTGACGGAGAAATGATCGGCGTGTTGTCGCGCGACGAAGCGCTGTCCATGGCCGAAGATGAAGGCCTGGACCTGGTCGAAATCCAGCCGCAGGCCGATCCGCCGGTCTGCAAGATCATGGACTTCGGCAAGTTCAAGTTCGAAGCGCAGAAGAAGGCCAGCGAGGCCAAGAAGAAGACCAAGCAGGTCGAGATCAAGGAAGTGAAGTTCCGTCCGGTCACGGACGAGGGCGACTACCAGATCAAGCTGCGCAAGATGCGCGGGTTCCTCGAGGATGGTGACAAGATCAAGGTCAACATCCGTTTCCGTGGCCGTGAAATGAGCCACCAGGAACTGGGCCGCGAAATGGCCAACCGGATCGAGACCGATCTGGGCGAGGACATCGTCATTGAATCCCGTCCGCGCCTGGAAGGGCGTCAGATGGTCATGATGATCGCGCCGAAGAAGAAGACCTGAGGCCTGACGGGCCGCCCTCCGGGGCGCCTGGCTGAACGGTTCAGGGTGAAGGGGCGCCATCGGCGCCCCTTTGCTTTTGCGGCATGCCGGAGAATCGCCCTGAAAGGGTTGCAGGGGCTGGTCGCAGGGCGGTTTTGCCTGTATCATGCCCGGCTCGACCCACCCAGGACGGGTCGTACGCCGATCATGGCAGGACGGAAAGAGCGGCCCAGGCCGCCGCCAGATCAGTCAGAAACCAGGGTCATATCCCATCAAGGACATTGCAATGCCCAAGATCAAGACCAACCGGGCAGCGGCCAAGCGTTTCCGCAAGACCGCCTCGGGCAAGTACAAGTGCGGCCACGCCAACCGTAGCCACATCCTCACGAAGAAAGCGACCAAGCGTAAGCGTAATCTGCGTCAGACGGGCCATGTCCGTGCAGAAGACGCAGGCCGTCTGGACCGCATGCTCCCTTACCTCTGAGGAACTGAAAAATGGCACGAGTTAAGCGTGGCGTACAGGCGCGTCGCCGCCACAAGAAGATTCTGGATCTCGCCAAGGGCTATTACAACGCCCGTCGCAAGGTCTTCCGCGTCGCCAAGCAGGCGGTCATCAAGGCACAGCAGTACGCCTACATCGGCCGTAAGCAGAAGAAGCGCAACTTCCGTTCGCTGTGGATCACCCGTATCAATGCGGCTGCCCGTATCAACGGCCTGAGCTACAGCCGCTTCATGAACGGTCTGCTGAAGGCTGGCATCACCCTGGATCGCAAGGTCCTGGCTGACATCGCCGTGCACGACGCTGCCGGTTTTGCTGCGCTGGCCGAAAAGGCCAAGGGCGCGCTGGCGGCATAAGTCCTTCCCGATGCCGTAACCGTTCACTCGGAACGGTGTCAGGTCAAGGCAATGCATGGGGAAGGGCGCAAGTCCTTCCCCATTCTTTTTTGGGTCCCGGCGAGGCCACGACGGCAGCGCGGGGACGGCGGTGGCGACAGGGGTCGGCCCTTCGCGCATCGCGATGGCAGATCGACTGGAGTTCCGGCCCCCCATGAGCGACATCCAATCCCTCACCACCCAGGCGCTGGCCGATGTGGCCGCCGCACAGAGCCCCGACGTGCTGGAACAGCTGCGCGTGGCCCTGCTTGGCAAGAGTGGCAGCATCACATCGCAGCTCAAGCAGCTCGGCGCCCTGCCGGCCGACCAGCGCAAGGCCGCCGGTGAAGCGATCAACCAGGCCCGTGATGCGCTGACCCGCGCGCTGGGTGAGCGCAAGGCGCTGCTTGAAGACGCGGCACTGGATGCACGCCTGGCCGCCGAAGCCATCGACATCACCCTGCCGGGTCGCAATGGCGACCGTGCCGGCCTGCACCCGATCACCCGCACCCTGGAGCGCATCACCGGCATCTTCGGCCGGCTGGGCTACGAGCTGTCGGAAGGGCCGGAGATCGAGGACGACTGGCACAACTTCGAGGCGCTGAACTTCCCGCCGCACCACCCGGCGCGCGCCATGCACGACACCTTCTACTTCGGCGACGGCCGCCTGCTGCGCACGCATACCTCCGGTGTGCAGGTGCGCTACATGGGCGACCACGCGCCGCCGCTGCGCATGATCGCCGCCGGCAAGGTGTACCGCAGCGACAGCGACCAGACCCACTCGCCGATGTTCCACCAGGTCGAAGGCCTGCTGGTGGACGAGCATTCGACCTTCGCCGACCTGAAGGGCACGCTGGCCGAGTTCGTGCGCGCGTTCTTCGAGCGCGACTTCGAGATGCGTTTCCGTCCCAGCTACTTCCCGTTCGTTGAACCGGGTGCGGAAGTGGACATCGCCTGGCAGCAGCCCGATGGCAGCACCCGCTGGCTGGAAGTGCTCGGCTGCGGCATGGTCCATCCGAACGTGCTGCGCAACGTGGGTATCGATCCGGAGCGTTACACCGGTTTTGCCTTCGGCATGGGCGTGGAGCGTTTCGCGATGCTGCGCTACGGGGTCAACGACCTGCGCGCGTTCTTCGAGAACGACGTGCGCTTCCTGAAGCAGTTCGCGTAAGCCGCAACCGTGTAGAGCCGAGCCATGCTCGGCTGCTTTTCTGGATGGACGCCTCCTTGCGCATGCGCTGGGCGACCACAAAAACCGCAACGGGAGGCACACCTCCCACCAGGGTGACACCATGAAATTCTCCGAAAACTGGCTGCGCAGCCACGTCCCGACCTCCGCCTCGCGCGATGAGCTCAGCGCGGTGCTGACCGCCATCGGCCTGGAAGTGGAAGAAGTGACCGCGCTCGGCGACGGCCTCGATCACGTGGTCGTGGCGCGCATCGTCGAAGCGGTGCGCCATCCCGAAGCCGATCGCCTGCAGGTGTGCAAGGTCGATGCCGGGCAGGGCGAGCTGCTGCAGATCGTGTGCGGCGCACCGAACGCGCGTCCGGGCCTGGTCGCGCCGCTGGCGATGGTCGGCGCGCAGATCGGCGAGCTGAAGATCAAGCCGGCCAAGCTGCGCGGCGTCGAGTCCAACGGCATGCTGTGCTCGGCCAAGGAGCTGGGCCTGGACAATGATGCCTCCGGCCTGCTGGAGCTGCCGGACGATGCACCCGTCGGCCAATCCCTGGTCGAGTACCTGGGGCTGCCGGACGCCAGCATCGAGATCAAGCTGACCCCGAACCGCGCCGACTGCTTCAGCCTGCGCGGCATCGCCTACGACGTCGCAGCGGCCACCCGCAGCGAAGTGCTGGATTTCGCCGCCGATGCCATTGCGCCGGTCGGCAGCCGTGAACTGTCGATCCAGCTCGACGCCGGCGCCGAAGCGCCGCGTTACCTGGGGCGCGTCATCGAAGGCGTCAACGCCGCGGCCAAGACCCCGCTGTGGATGGCCGAGCGCCTGCGCCGCAGTGGCGTGCGCCCGGTCTCGCTGCTGGTCGACATCACCCAGTACGTGATGCTGGAGCTGGGCCAGCCGATGCATGCCTACGACCTCGCCACCCTGCAGGGCAGCATCGCCGTGCGCCGTTCGCGCGCGGGCGAGAGCCTGAAGCTGCTGGACGGCCGCGATGCTGTGCTGGACGACAGCTTCCTGGTGGTCACCGACGCCGATCGTGCGGTCGGCCTGGCCGGCCTGATGGGTGGTTTCGACACCCGCGTCACTGATGCCACCACCGCGGTGTTCCTGGAGGCCGCGCATTTCGCGCCGGCCGCGATCATGGGCCGTGGCCGCAAGCTGGGCCTGCACACCGATGCCGGTCATCGCTTCGAGCGCGGCGTCGATCCGGCGCTGCCGCGCACCGCCATCGAATACGCCACCCGCCTGGTGCTGGACCTGGCCGGCGGTACCCCGGCGCCGGTCACCGAGGCCGTGCGCGCCGACGACCTGCCGCAGCCGGCGACGATCGTGCTGCGCCGCGCGCGCATCAGTCGCGTACTCGGCATCACCATCGACGACGCCGAAGTCGAGCGCATCCTGCGCGCGCTGGGCATGAACGTGGCCGCCACTGCCGAGGGCTGGCAGGTCGCTGCGCCGAGCCGCCGTTTCGACATCGCCATCGAAGAAGACCTGATCGAAGAGCTGGCCCGTATCCACGGTTACGAGCAGATCCCGACCACGCTGCCGGGCGGTGCTTCGCGCGTTGCGATGCCAAGCGAGACCCAGCTGGACGCGCTGAGTGTGCGCCGCCAGCTGATCGCCCGCGACCAGCAGGAAACCGTCAACTTCGCCTTCGTCGACGACGCGCTGCTGACCCAGTGGCAGCTGCGCGATGGCCTGGTGCCGCTGGCCAACCCGCTGTCGGCCGAACTGGCGGTGATGCGCCCGTCGCTGCTGCCGGGCCTGGTCGCCACCCTCGGCCGCAATGCCGCCCGCCAGCTCAGTCGCGTGCGCCTGTTCGAACTCGGCCGCGTGTTTGCCCAGCAGGCCGGAGATGGCCAGCCGGCGCCGCTGGAAACCCCGCGCGTGGCCGCTGCGGTCTGTGGTGATGCGCAGGCCGTGCAGTGGGGCCTGCCAACCCGCAAGGTCGATTTCCATGACCTGAAGGGCGACCTGGAATCGCTGGCCGCTGCCAGTGGCGCGCAGCTGGAGTTCCGCCCGTCGGCCCGCGCCTACGGCCACCCGGCGCGTTCGGCTGAAGTATTCCGCGATGGCGTGGCCATTGGCTGGATCGGCCAGGTCCACCCGCGCCTGGCCAGGGCGATGGACATCGAAGCCGATGTCTACGCCTTCGAACTGGACCTGGAGCCGCTGACCGCCCGCCGCCTGCCGCGTGCCGGCGAGTTGTCGCGCTTCCCGGCGGTGCGCCGCGACCTGGCCTTCCTGGTGCCTGAACAGGTGGCCTGGGCCGATCTGGCGGCCACCGTCCGCCAGGCCGCCGGCCCGCTGCTGCGCGACCTGAACCTGTTCGACCGCTACGTCGGCCAGGGCGTCGAGCCGGGATTCAAGAGTCTCGCTATGGGCTTGATTTTGCAGGACAAGTCGCGCACTCTGACGGACCGCGACGTGGATGCGGTGGTGGCCGAGGCGGTCACTGCCATCGAGCGTGAACATCACGCCCGGATCCGCGGCTGAGCGGGCAGCACTCGGGGGTAGCAGGCAATGGCATTGACCAAGGCGGAGATGGCGGAAAAGCTGTTCGACGAAGTCGGTCTGAACAAGCGGGAAGCCAAGGAATTCGTCGACGCGTTTTTCGATGTGCTGCGTGAAGCATTGGAACAGGGACGTCAGGTGAAGCTGTCGGGCTTCGGTAATTTCGATCTGCGGCGCAAGAACCAGCGCCCGGGTCGCAACCCCAAGACCGGCGAGGAAATTCCGATTTCCGCCCGTACGGTGGTCACCTTCCGTCCGGGCCAGAAGCTCAAGGAGAGGGTGGAAGCTTATGCTGGATCCGGGCAGTAACCGCGAACTACCGCCGATCCCGGCCAAGCGCTACTTCACCATCGGTGAAGTCAGCGAGCTGTGCGACGTCAAGCCGCACGTCCTGCGGTACTGGGAAACCGAGTTTCCCAGCCTTGAGCCGGCCAAGCGCCGAGGCAACCGTCGCTACTACCAGCGCCATGACGTGCTGATGGTGCGGCAGATCCGCAGCCTGCTGTACGAACAGGGCTACACCATCGGTGGTGCACGCCTGCGTCTGGATGGTCCGGATGCGCGCGAGGAATCCGCGTTGAGCAACCAGATCATCAAGCAGGTGCGCATGGAGCTGGAAGAAGTGCTGCAGTTGCTGCGCCGCTGATCCCATTTCCATCATAATCCGCTATACTTCACGGCCCGCCGCACTGGCGGGCACATCGCAGCATCAGTCGGGGCGTAGCGCAGCCTGGTAGCGCATCTGCCTGGGGGGCAGAGGGTCGTCGGTTCGAATCCGGCCGTCCCGACCACTGTGATGAATCAAGAGGCCTGCGCAGCAATGCGTGGGCTTTTTTGTGCGTTCTGCAGTTGCTGATCAGTCTTCCGCCACCCTCAGCATTTCGATGAAGGCTGCGCCGAAGAAGTGGTGATGGATGACCAGGTAGCCGGCGGCCTTGCCGTTCTGCTTGGCGACCTGCACGCCGCCGCGTGCCCGCCGGTCGCCAATCTGCATGATTCGCCGTGGATCAGAGGCTGCCACGCTGTCGAGCGATCAAGGCATCATCGTCCCGCGGAATGCCGTCGCGCAGGTGCGGGGAAGAGGGCGCCGGGGTCATCGCGGGCGCAGCTGCAGTATCAGGCCGCCGCCCGACACAAAGCAGGCGAGCAGGACGGCGATCGACAGCGGCAGGTGGAATTCATTGCGACCGAGCAGGGCAAAGGCCAGATGGATCAGCGCCGTGCCAATGCCGAGCGCGCCACAAACCAGCGCATAGCCGCGCGCCGTCGATGTGCCCAGCAGGGTCTGGCGATAGCCCCGGAGCACGAGGCCGACCGCGAACAGGTTGAACAGCAGGAAGCCCTGAATGCCACCGGGCACATGGAACATTGCCCATTCCTGCCAGAATGCAGCGTCGATCTGATGCAGGATCAACGCCAGCAGCGTCGCCAGATACCATCGTTCCATGTCGCACTCCCTGCCATGCAGGCCATA
Organism: Stenotrophomonas sp. YJH_SMC_17; assembly: GCF_059371655.1. Lineage (NCBI taxonomy): Bacteria > Pseudomonadati > Pseudomonadota > Gammaproteobacteria > Lysobacterales > Lysobacteraceae > Stenotrophomonas > Stenotrophomonas sp. YJH_SMC_17. The sequence continues at coordinate 539,169 of NZ_JCAFUU010000002.1, forward strand.
GTCTATCGGCTCTGCCGCGCACGCACGCCCACACGCTGCAGCCAGCGCGTGGCCGGCATTCAATACACGCGGAACTCGGCCCTGCAGCCGTCGCTGACCCAGACGCCGCGGCGGTCCCAGCCCCAGTTGCGGTCCTCGATGCAGGCCGTCACCGATTTCTGCTTGACCATGCGCACCTCATGTCGCACGCGGATGCGGCATTCCTTGTCCTTCTTTTCGTAGGATTCGCAGACCAGGCGTTCGCCCTCGTCGTCGCGATCCCGGCCACGACCACGGCCACGTCCCGGCCAGCGGCCGTCCTCGTCGGCGACGAACTCGGCACGGCAGCCATCGGTCACCCACAGCATGCGACGGCTCTGGCCCCAGTTCTGGTTCTCCACGCAGCGGGTGACCGACAACTGCCTGGCCAGGCGCATCGGACCCTCGATCGGGCATTGCTCGGTCTTGTTGAACTGCGATTCGCAGCGAAGTGCGGGGATGTGCGCTGCGTCGTAATCCTGGGCGGCCACGGTGGTGGCAGCAAGCAGCATGGCGAAGGAGATGCCGCCAATGGGCGGCAGCAGGCGATGGGTCATGGAGGCCTCGTTGAGGGAGCGGGCGGCAAGAATGACCCAGCCCGGGACCATTGGAACGCTTCGTTCCCGACGTGGCTCAGTGGGGATTTAGTAGTGCGCGCGGGTCCATGCAGAGGCTTACATCCCGTATCATCGCTGCACATCCGATCGCATCGGGTTACACCTCCTTACATGTCTTCCACGCCTGTCGGCGCGGTCCGTGGCGGCCGTCACTGGCGCGCGGCAGGCCTGTGGAGGACGATGCGCGGACCACGACGACCACAGGGGGTTGCGTTGATCAGCAGTATCGTCATTCATCGCTCGGCGGGCACAGGCGCCGCCGAGGTGCAGGTCCTGGACACCACGTTCAAGGGCAAGCATGTGTTTGTTGCCTGGGGGCTGCGCGGGCCGGAGTTGACCCGCAGCGCGGACCCGGCCGCCACGGTGGCTGCGCGCAAGGCGTTGCAGACCGTGGCCGGGCACAGCGAGGGGCCGCGCAGCCCGGAAGTATTCATTGCCAACCAGTCGGCGGTGGCGATCACCGTCTATCGCCTGCTGACCGAAGCACGCACGGGAGATGGCGTGTTCTTCCTGTGCGATTCGCAGGCCGTGGTCGACTGGCTGATCACCGCGCTGGAAATCCGCGGCGCAGACTGATTCCGCGTCGCGTCAGCCGAGTGCCGCATCCACCGCAGCCAGCGCATGCAGGGTGGTCGTGTCGAACAGCGGTACTGCGCTGTCTTCCGGCCGTACCAGCAGCATGATCTCGGTACAGCCCAGGATGATCGCTTCAGCACCGCGCTCGACCAGGCGCGCGATCACGCCGGCGTAGACCTGCCGCGCGCGCGCGCTGACTACGCCGGCAATCAGCTCCTGGTAGATGATGTCGTGCACGTTGCGGCGGTCATCGGCATCGGGCACCAGTACCTCCAGGCCGAAGCGTTCCTGCAGGCGGCCTCGATAGAAGTCCTGCTCCATGGTGAAGGCGGTACCGAGCAGGCCCACCTTGCGGGCACCTGCCTGCAGGATCGCGGTCGCGGTCGGATCGGCGATGTGCAGCAGCGGCAGTGCACAGGCCGTCTCGATACGATCGGTCAGTTTGTGCATGGTGTTGGTGCAGATCAGCAGCAGGTCGGCGCCACCTGCCTGCAGGCGCCGTGCGCCATCGACCATGTGATCGCCCAGGGTGTCCCAGTCGCCGTCGTGCTGCAGTTGCTTGATGCCGGCGAAATCCACCGACCACAGCAGCAGCTGCGCGGAGTGCGCGCCACCGAGGCGCCGCCGCACCTCCTCGTTGATGAGCCGGTAGTACTGCGCCGAACTTTCCCAACTCATGCCGCCGATCAGGCCAAGAGTCTTCATGCGCTGCTCCAGGGAAGAGGCGGCCATTGCAGCACAGATGGGCACGGGCGTGCGGTGCGTGCCATCTGCAACCTCCACATCCATGCCGTGCTGTATGTGCTGCGCGGCGTGCCTACGGCCTATGCTGGTGCGGTCTTCCGAGGTGGATGTCGATGGCCCTGCATACCTGGTGGTGGTTCCTGGCCACGGTCTTTGTCCTGTGCGGCACGCCGGGGCCGAACATGCTGCACATCCTGGGGCGCAGCGTCGGGCTGGGCTTCCGCGGCAGCGTTCCGGCGATGGCGGGATGCCTGCTGGCGATGCTGCTGGTGCTGGCCGCGTCCGCTGCGGGTCTGAGCGCGCTGCTGCATTCCTCGCCGATGCTGTTCGAAGTGCTGCGCTATCTGGGTGTGGCCTACCTGGCCTGGCTGGGCCTGAAGGCATGGCGCGACAGCTGCCGTCCCGCGCCACCGGTGACGGTGGATGCCGCACTGCCGATGACGCCGGTGCTCGGGGCCTGGACGGTGTTCCGTGGCGGCCTGCTGGTCGGCCTGAGCAATCCCAAGCTGTTGCTGTTTGCCGCCGCGTTCCTGCCGCAGTTCGTCGATCCCGCGCGTGGCCAGGCGCTGCAGTACAGCGTGCTTGTCGCGACCTTTGCGGCCTGCGAACTGTTCTGGTACGTGATGTATGCGGCGGGCGGCCACGGCCTGCGTCGCTGGCTGGCCAAGCCGTTCGCGCGGCGCTGGTTCGAGCGCCTGGTGGGAAGCGTGTTCCTGGCCTTCGCGGTGGCGCTGCTGCGTTTCCGCCCGCGCTGATTCACGCCGTGCACGCGGCCTGTTCACGACTGCGGCATCGGCCGCAGCCTAAGTTGATCCTCCAGTTTGGAATCCCTGCGGGGAAAGGATCGACATGATCAAGTGGGCCATCATCTTCGCCATCATCGGCGTCATCGCAGGCGTGCTCGGCTTCGGTGGCATTGCCGGTGCCGCAGTCGGCATCGCCAAGTTCCTGTTCTGGGCCGGCATCATCATTGCCGTGGTGCTGTTCCTGCTCGGCATGACGGTAGCGAAGAAGGTCAGCTAGCGTTGATCGCGCAGCAGCGTGCTTAGTGGGCGCTGCTGCGCGAGAACAGGTTGATCACCAGCACGCCGGCGCAGATCAGGCCGATCCCGATCAGCGCTGGCCCATCCAGGCGCTGCTTGAACACCACCAGCCCGATCAACGAGATCAGCACGATGCCGACGCCGGACCAGATCGCATAGGCGATGCCGGTCGGCACAGACTTCATGGTCATCGACAGCAGGTAGAAGCACAGCCCGTAACCGACCAGGGCGCCCAGCGTCGGGGCCAGCCGGCTCATGCCGTCCGATGCCTTCAGCAGGGAGGTGGCGATCACTTCCAGCACGATGGCGGCAGCGAGATAGGCGTAGGGGTTCATCATCGACTCCGGTTCACTGCGGATCGCACAGCTTCAGCGCCTGCTCGGCCATGGCCACCGCATTGAGGCGCTCGACTTCGTCCAGCGGGCGCCCGTAGGCGGTGGCCCAGTAGCCATCGGCGGCGCAACGCGCGGCGTACAACCGCGGATCGCCGGCTTCGTCGGGGAATTCGGCCAGCATCGCGCGCTTCCAGTTGCGCCAGTGCGCAAGCAGGCCTGGTTCCATCAGGTTGCCCAGGGTCAGGCCGATGTCGTTCTCCTGTTCCTGCTGCAGCAGGTGTTCGAAGTTGGCCTGCACGTAGGCCCGGCTGAAACTGCCGTGTCCGGGCGGATTCTCCAGCAGCAGTGCGCGGACCCGCGCTTCGAACTCGCCGATCAGTGCGCCGATGGCCTCGTCGACCAGGGCCTGCTTGCTGCTGAAGTGATGGAACAGCGCGCCCTTGCTGACCCCGGCCACCTGCGCGACGTCCTGTACGGTCAACGCGGCCAGGCCGTGTTGGCCGATCACTTCGATGGTGGCCTGCAGCAGCGAGTGGCGCACGCGGTCGGGCGCCTTGCGGCGCGAGCGGGAGGGGGATTCGGACATGGCAGGAAGAAACCGACTGGACGGTACGATTGTAGCGCAGGCCTCGCGCTTCGCTGCCGCTGCCGCTGCCGGCACGAGGCCGGCAGCCTGGACTCAATCGCCGATACGGGCGAAACGCGGTTGCGGGCCGTGTTCGCCTGGAACCTGTTCGACGAACATGGGATACGGACGGACCCAGAGGCCGCCTTCGCCATAGAGGGCGCGATAGAGCACCATCGGCTGCAGGGTTTCACTGCTGCGCACGATGTCGATCACTTCGTACTCGCCCCCCTTGAAGTGGCGGTAGCGGCCGGGGGTGAGGGTGGGCAGCGGGCTCAACTCAGCCATGACGCGCGCCGATCACTTGCTGGCCGGGCTGACCGGCTTCGCGCAGTAGTTGTCGATGGCTTCGGCGGTGTTGCGCAGGCCCTGTGCCTGCGCCAGTTCCCACGGGCGTTCGCAGCGTTGACTGTGTTCGCACCACTGGTAGCCGGCCGAACCGATGCAGCCATGGGCATCGCGATCACCGCCGACGACCGGCGTGGCAGGCGAGGCGGCTGCGGCATCGGCGCGGGCGGCTGCCTGATCCTGGCTCGCGCAGGCGGCCAGGACCAGCAGGGCTGGAATCAGAAAAAGCGCTTTCATCGGGCGGGCTCCGTGCCTAAAGCAACAGTGTCCGCCGTGCTCAATCCGGCATCAAGCACTCAATGCACGGCAGCGCGGATCAGTTCCTCGATCAGCACAAGGTAGCTGGCCACGAAATAGAACTTCAGCAGCGTACCGCGCTGCTGTGAGAAGAAGGTGCGCATGTGGAAGGGGCCCCTGTTGGTGACGATAGTGTGAAGCTCCGCTGACTCCGTGACAAGGATCACGAAAATAAATTCGTTAAACCGGCTCAGGGTTGTGAGGGCCTGGCAATCCGACCCAACGGCGCGGCATTTTCGTACAAGTCTGATAGGCCCCAGCGCAGGCGCTCGCTAGCCTGATGGTGTACCGGCTGCAGGAGGGGGCCGCTGCCGGTACATCTTCCCGTCCTGCAGGAGCTTTCCATGGTCATCACTGTTCAATGCAATACACGGCACTGGTCCGTGCTGGATCCGCGCGCCGGTGAGGCCAGCAGCTATGCGCGGGGCGCCGATGCGTTCGATGCCGCCGCAGCACTTGCCCTGGAGCATCACCGTCGTACCGGCCAGCACAGCACGGTGCGGGTCGAGGCGCTGGGCAGCTCGGTGGATGCGCTGCACGTCGGCAGCTGAAGCCTCTCAGCGGCGCAGTCAGCCGCGGTTGAGTTGTTTGAATGGGGAAAAACCGTGGTGAGATGACCCCCTGTGCGCCGCGCCACGAATCCCGGATGCTTGCGCCATCGTATTCATCTGGAGATCTCGATGGGCAAGGCACTCACCTGGCGCACTGCGGCCTGCACCCTGCTGCCAATGCTGGCAGCCGCCGCCGGCGGCGCTCAGGCACAGAGCTACGGTTACGGCTATGACGATGACCGCTATGGCGGCCGTGAAGGCAGCGGCATCGTACGCTGCGAGTCGATCAAGAACCGCAGCAACGAGTGCCGCCTGGAGGGGAGGGCGCGGATGATCCGCCAGCTGTCCGGTTCGCCGTGCGTGGAAGGTGAGACCTGGGGCCAGTCACGCTACGGCGTCTGGGTAACCCAAGGGTGCCGTGCCGAGTTCGTCGGTGAATACCGTCGTGGCGGCGGCTGGGGCAATGGTGGCGGCTGGGGCAACGGCAATGGCAACGGTTGGGGCGGCGGTGAGGTAATCGCCTGCCATTCCAACGGCCATCGCCAGGAATACTGCGACGCCCGCATCCGCCGCGGCGTGCGCCTGGTTCGCCAGGATTCACGCAGTGCCTGCATCGAGGGCCAGACCTGGGGCTGGGACCGTCGTGGCATCTGGGTCAGCGATGGTTGCCGTGCGCAGTTCCAGGTGAACTGAGCGCAGTCCTCGAAAATCAGAAAAATCTGATACAGCTCACATTTTGAACGCCGTATCTTCGGCGATCAGGGACACCACCATGTGCCCCTGATCTGTTGCGACAGTTCGTGCCGTACCCGGCACGTGAATCCCGCCCACCGTCGATACGCCGTCTCAAGGAGTGAGCCGCATGTTGATCCGCCTGCAATGCGAACAGCGCCAATGGCGCGTGCTGCATCCGGACCGGCCGGAGCCGATCGATTTCCGCGACGGTGCCCGCGCCTTCGATTTCGCTGAAACGCTGGCGCGATTGCATTTTGTCGATACCGGGCAGCGCGCTGCCGTGCGCGTGGAGGCCAGTGGTGCCTTCGTGGAGGCGGTCAGCTACGGCTGAGGGCTGGGGCTCCCGGTCGGATCCTGTTTCCGGAGCCCACTATCCACGCGTGGCGTGGATCGACCCTTGTTCCGCAGTAGATCCACGCCACGCGTGGATCCTCGGGGTAGTGATCGGCCTCAGCTCGCGGCGCTCAGCGGTGGGGTGCCTGCGGCCAGCTGCGGCCAGCGCTTGAGCACCGCTGCACGGATGCCCGCGGCGTCGATGCCGGCTTCGGCCAGCAGGTCCTCGCGGCTGGCGTGGTGCTGGTAGCTGTCGGGCAGGCCCAGGTGCAGGATCGGGCGCAGCACGCCTTGGGCATTGAGCAGTTCACCAACACCGGAACCGGCGCCACCGGCCACCACGTTGTCTTCGATCGTCACCAGGCCTTCGTGCTGGGCAGCGATGGCCAGTACCAGTTCGCGATCCAGTGGCTTGATGAAACGCATGTTGACCACGCTCAGGCCCAGGTCGCGGCCGACCTGCTCGGCGGCACTGACGGTACTGCCGAAGGCGAGCAGGGCAACGCGGCTGCCCTGCAGGCGCAGCTCGCCCTTGCCGATCGGCAGGGTGGACAGGTCGCTGCCGGCGTCCACGCCGGTGCCACTGCCGCGCGGGTAGCGCACGGCGGCCGGGCCCGGATGCTGCAGGCCGGTGCTGAGCATCTGCCGGCACTCGGCCTCATTGGACGGCGCCATCACCACCATGTTCGGGACGCAGCGCAGGAAGCTCAGGTCGAGGTTACCGGCGTGGGTCGCACCGTCCGGGCCGACCACGCCGGCGCGGTCGATCGCAAACAGCACGTCCAGGTCCTGGATCGCCACGTCATGCACCAGCTGGTCGTACGCGCGCTGCAGGAAGGTGGAATAGATCGCCACCACCGGCTTGCCACCCTGGGTCGCCATGCCGGCGGCGAGGGTGACCGCGTGCTGTTCGGCAATCGCCACGTCGAAGTAGCGCTGCGGGTATTCCTTGCTGAAACGCACCAGGCCGGAGCCTTCGCGCATCGCCGGGGTGATGCCGTACAGGCGCGGCTCGGCGGCGGCGGCATCGCACAGCCAGTCGCTGAACACGTCGGTGTAGGTGGGCTTCTTGGCGCCGGCCTTGGCCACCAGGCCCTTGTCCGGGTCGAACGGGCCCACCGCGTGGTAACCGATCTGGTCGCCTTCGGCTGGCTCGTAGCCCTTGCCCTTGGTGGTCATCACGTGCAGCAGCTTCGGGCCCTTGGAGGCGCGCAGCGTCTTCAGGGTGGACAGCAGCGCCGGCATGTCGTGGCCGTCGATCGGGCCGGTGTAGTGGAAGCCCATTTCCTCGAACATCGTGGACGGCACGAACATGCCCTTCCAGTGCTCTTCCCAGCGCTTCACGAAGCGTGCCGGATTGTTCTTCTTGTCGCCGAGGATCTTCTTGCCGCCTTCGCGCAGCGCATTGAGCGTGCGGCTGCCGGTGGCGCGGCCGAGCATCTTGGTCAGGCCGCCGACCGCCTCGGAGATCGACATGTTGTTGTCGTTGAGGATCACCAGCAGGTTCGGTTCCGGGTCCATGCCGCCGGCGTGCATCAGCGCCTCGAAGGCCATGCCGGCGGTCATCGCGCCGTCACCGATCACCGCCACGATCTTGCGGTCGTCGCCTTCGGACTGGCGTGCGATGGCCATGCCCAGCGCAGCCGAGATCGAGGTGGAGGAGTGGCCGACGCCGAAGGTGTCGTACTCGCTTTCCTCGCGCTTCGGGAACGGCGCCACGCCGTCCTTCTGCTTGACGGTGTGGATCTCGTCGCGGCGACCGGTGAGGATCTTGTGCGGGTAGGTCTGGTGGCCGACATCCCAGACCAGCTGGTCATGCGGGGTCTGGTACAGGTAGTGCAGGGCCACGGTGAGTTCGATCACGCCCAGGCCGGCAGCGAAGTGGCCGCCGCTCTTGCCCACCGATTCGATGAGGTAGGCGCGCAGTTCGTCGGCGACCGCCCTCATTTCGGATTCGTCGAACGTGCGCAGGTCATCCGGTGTCTGGATGCGCGCGAGGCGGGGATAGCGGGCAGAGTCGATCATCATGTTCGCACTTGTTCTGAATGCCCATTTTCGCCCTCAAACGGGGGTGGGGCAAGCAAACGCCGCCGCCCGTGACAGGACGGTGAGGGTTGCATTTTCGGCGATTCAGGTGCTCAGTTTTGAACGCTTCGGCAATTGCGCCTTCAGGAAGGCCATCTGGTCGGCCAGGATGTTGCGGTTGGACAGGATCAGATGCTCGATCCAGCTGGGCCGGTAGGGCACCGCCAGCAGGGGCATTCCGGCCTGCTGCGGGGTGCGGTCGCTCTTGCGCGAGTTGCAGTGGAAGCAGGCGGTGACCACGTTTTCCCAGCAGTCCAGGCCACCCTTGGACAGCGGCATGACGTGGTCGCGGGTGAGCGTGGGACGGTTGAACTGCTGGCCGCAGTACATGCACATGTGGGCGTCGCGGGCGAACAGGGCCGGGTTGGTCAGGTTCGGCGTCGGGTCGATCGCGCGGGAGCGGGCGTGGCCGCGCGCGGCGATGATCGGGTGCAGGTCCATCCCGCTCTGCAGACCGCTGAAGCGGTTGGTGCCGCCGTGGATGTGCAGGCAGGGATCGCCGAGTGTCCAGGCGACGGCTTCGCGGGCGTAGAGGCACGCCGCATCCTGCCAGGTGATCCAGTCCAGTACGCGTCCGTGGGCATCCAGCGAGAGCAGCCGGACCGAACCGGGGCGATGCAGCGTCGTGGCGTTGGGCGATGCTTCGGCGCCCGGAGCAGAAAACGGAGCTCCGGCTTCGATCAGACCCAAGCGTGTAGTGTCTGTCTCCATCGGGAGAACAGCTTATACCTGAATGTTGACGATTTGTGTATCGCCAACGGGCGATACGCAAATCGTCAACATTCAGGTCCGCGCATTCCTCCTATCCTCCGCGCCTGTCTATGCGCCCCCCTTAACAAAGGGGGGCTTTTCTCCAGATGGATTCCGGTGGTTCTCATCCACGCGTGGCGTGGATCTACGGCAGATCGCGGGGGACTGTCAGAGGCGGGGCGGTGTGGGTTGGCAGGACCGTTGGCGCCATGGATGGCGCCATCGAGCCCCCAAGGATGGGTTTACGGCGTGTCCTGCCAACCCACACCGCCCCGCCATCCACCGGGATCCAGTTGTTGCTGTTGAGGTTGCCGGCCTGCGGCCGGCACTACCGCGGGTGTCGGGCGGCAGCCCGGCTCAGGCGCCGAAGCGCTCGTCGTCCATCGCCATCAGCGGGGCGGCGCCGGCCTGGATGGCGGCGGCGTGGCTGAGCGTGCGCGGCAGCACGCGGGCGAAGTAGAACCGCGCGGTCTCGCGCTTGCCCTGGGCGAAGGCGGCGCCGTGCGCGCTGGCATCGGCGGCGGCCACGCTGCGGGCCCACCAGTAGGCCAGCACCACGTAACCCGAATAGAACAGGTAGTCGTAGCTGGCCGCGCCCAGTTCGTCGGGGTTGGCGGCTGCGCGCTGCAGCACGTCCAGGGTCAGCTTGCCCCATTCGGCGGCCTTGGCGCGCAGCGGGCCGATGAACTCGGCCAGTGCCTCGTTGCCCTCGTGTTCCCTGGCGAAGGCTTCGATCTCGGCCAGCATCAGCTTCAGGCCGGCACCCTGGCTGGAGGCGGTCTTGCGGCCGATCAGGTCCAGCGCCTGGATGCCGGTGGTGCCTTCATACAGGGTGGTGATGCGGGCATCGCGCGCCAGCTGTTCCATGCCGTGTTCGCGGATGTAGCCGTGGCCACCGAAGCACTGCAGGGCGTTGTAGGTGTTCTCGATGCCCCATTCGGTCTGGCAGGCCTTCGAGATGGGTGTGAGGAAACTCACCAGGGTGTCGGCGCGCTCGCGCTCGGCGGCGTCCTCGGCATGGTGGGCAACGTCGATCAGGGTGGCGGCGTGCAGGGCCAGCAGGCGGCTGCCTTCGACCAGCGACTTCACCGTCAGCAGCATGCGGCGCACGTCCGGGTGGACCAGGATCGGGTCAGCCGGCTTGTCAGGGAACCTGGCGCCGCTGAGGGCGCGCGACTGCAGGCGCTCGCGGCTGTACTTCAGCGCGTTCTGGTAGGCGCGCTCGGACAGGCCGATACCCTGCAGGCCGACACCCAGGCGTGCGGTGTTCATCATGGTGAACATCGCCTGCAGGCCCTTGTGCGGCTGGCCGACCAGGTAGCCCTGTGCGCCATCGAAGTTCATCACGCAGGTGACCGAGCCCTTGATGCCCATCTTGTGCTCGATCGAGCCGCAGCGCAGTGCGTTGCGCTCGCCGACGTTGCCGTCGCGGTCGACCTTGAACTTGGGGGTGACGAACAGCGAGATGCCCTTGGCGCCCGGGGGAGCGTCGGGCAGCTTGGCCAGCACCAGGTGCACGATGTTACCGGTCAGGTCATGCTCGCCGGCGGTGATGAAGATCTTGGTGCCGGTGATCGAATAGCTGCCATCGGCATTCGGTTCGGCCTTGGTCTTCAGCAGGCCCAGGTCGGTGCCGCAGTGCGGTTCGGTCAGGCACATGGTGCCGGTCCAGCGGCCCTCGATCAGCGGCTTGAGGAAGGCCTCGTGCTGCCAGGCTTCACCGTGCTGCTTCAGGGCTTCGATGGCGCCGTGCGAGAGCAGCGGGAAGTTGCCCCACGCCAGGTTGGCGGCGTTGATCATTTCGTTGAGCGGCACGCCCAGGGTGTGCGGCAGGCCCTGGCCGCCCAGTTCCGGCGAAGCGGTCAGGCCGGTCCAGCCGCCATCGACGAACTGGTCGTAGGCCTGCTTGAAGCCGGGCGGAGTGGTCACTTCACCGGTGGCCTGGTCGAGCACGCAGCCGATCTCGTCGCCGACGCTGTTGAGCGGGGCCAGCACGGTGGCGCTGAAGCGGCCGGCTTCTTCCAGCACGGCATCGACCACGTCGGCGGTGGCGTCGGTGAAGCCCAGGCGGGCGAACAGGGGCTCGACCTTGAGCACGTCGTGCAGGGCGAAACGGAGGTCGGAAAGCGGGGCGGTGTAGCTGCTCATCGGTGACGTCTCGATCAGGACAAAGGGGCGCGGCAGGCGATGCTGCGGCGGTAGGGGAGACTCAGCGCAGCACGCCCGGCAGGCCCGGGGCCTGGTTGAGGGTGCTGCGGCTGCTGATATCGAAGCTGCGCTGCTTCTTTTCCTGCGGCGTGGCCGCAACCGATCCCTTCAGGCCATAGGCGAGGGTGCGGTTGCCGGCCAGCGCATCGGCCACCACCAGGCGTGCGGCCGAACTGGGTACCAGGTCGACGTTGATGACATCGGCCGAGGTGCCGCCGATGGAAATGCCCGGCTTGGCCTGCAGGGTGCCGGCTTCGCTGTCGCCGACGGTCAGCGCCAGCGAGACATCGTCGAAGGTCATCGGCATCGAGCTGAAGTTCTGCAGGCGAAGGGCCACGGTCCAGTTGCCGTCGGCGCGCACGGTCAGCTGCTGCAGGCTGGCCGCCGGTTCCGAAACACGCTTGACGATGCCGTTGCCACAGGCGGCAAGGGCGAAGGTGCTCAGGACGATCAAGGCGATACGGAAACGGGGGAGCATGGGCGCAGGTCCTCTGGAGGCGGTGCGTTGGAATAAGCATACTACGGCGTATGGTTGTTTGGATCGCCTGGGGCGACCCGTCGCAGAGGGTAGCGCGTGAAGATGGCGGCTGGGCGTGCGCGGTGCCGGACCGAGCGCGTGCTGCGCGCGGATCGCGTTGCGGTTCAATCGCCGGGGGTTTCGCGAAGCGGGGCCATCACGCGCAGCGGGCCCAGGTCGTAGCCCATGGCTTCGGCTTTTTCTTTCAATTGTTCGAACCGCGTGCGATCCATTTCCGGCAGGCGCGAGAGAATCCACAGGTATTTCCGGCCCGGTTCACCAACCAGCGCCCACTGGTAGTCCGGGTCCAGCGCCAGCACCCAGTAGTCGGCCCAGACCAGCGGCACCCAGCTCAGCCAGTCCGGAACGAAGCGCACCTGCAACTGGCCGGGATGGCCGGCCACCGGGCGGGCGACGCCTTCGGCCACCAGGCGTTCGCCATCATCGGCACGGCAGGCGTTGCTGACGGTGATGCGGCCATCACGGCGCAACGCGTAATTGGCGGTGATCTCGCCCACGCAGCGCTTCTGGAACGATACCGGCAGGTGTGCGATTTCATGCCACTGGCCGGCGTAGCGATCGATGTCCAGGTTGTCGACCGCGCGCACCGGCTCGGCGGCGATCGCCGGCGAGGTGACCAGCAGCAGGCAGGCGAGCAGGGTGGGGCGCAGATGCATCGGCAGGCTCCAGCAGGAATCTGCAGCGTAGGTGCCGCGGCGGGTGCCGGTGTAAATGTTTCGTCAACTGGCCGCAGGCAAAAAAAAGACCTGCATTTCTGCAGGTCTCTGAAGATGGTGGCCGAAGACGGAATCGAACCGCCGACACGGGGATTTTCAATCCCCTGCTCTACCAACTGAGCTACTCGGCCAAATTGTGCGGTAACCGTGATCAAACCCGGTTTCCGGAAAAAAAAGACCCGCATTTCTGCAGGCCTTCGAAAGTGGTGGCCGAAGACGGAATCGAACCGCCGACACGGGGATTTTCAATCCCCTGCTCTACCAACTGAGCTACTCGGCCACATGTTTCGTAGCAGCGAGGTCGCTGCCAAGGAGGCGTATATTACGGAGGTCGGCAGTCTTCGGCAAGCGTTTTGCCAAGAATTCTTCACATTGCCGTCTGCGCGCTCGCAAGTGCTTGATCCTCCGTTGTGGGGCGGGGCGTGGCCAATCGATCATCGTGTGCGGTGGAAATCAGCAGCTCGCTGCAATCGCCAAAGCTGCAAGGGCAAGGGATGCGCCGGCCCCGCGCGGGTCCGGGCAATGGAACGCTGTTTTCGTGGCTGCCATCGGGGATCGCCGCGGCGTAGTGTCGGCAGTCCTTTCCTGATGCTGGCAACAGCAGAGACCTGGCCATGTCCGATTCCTCGACCACCTCCCGCATCGTGCTGGCGTCGCGTCCGCAGGGGGCGCCGAGTGCAGCGAACTTCCGCTTGGAACAGGCAGCGTTGCCGGCACTGGCCGATGGCGAGGTGCTGCTGCGCAACCGCTACCTGTCGCTGGACCCGTATATGCGTGGCCGCATGGACGAGGGCCCGTCGTACGCCGCGCCGGTGGCGGTGGGCGCGGTGATGGAAGGCCAGACCGTGGCCGAGGTGCTGCAGTCCAATGCCGAGGGCGTGGCTGCAGGTGAGCTGGTGCTGGCGCCGGGTGGCTGGCAGACCCACGCGGTGCTGCCGGCCAAGGCACTGGGGCGCCGGCTGGATCCGGCCGGGCTGCCGTTGAGTACGGCACTGGGGGTGTATGGCATGCCCGGCTTCACCGCCTATTCCAGCCTGCGTGAGATTGCCCGCCTGAAGCCTGGCGAGACGCTGGTGGTCGCCGCCGCGACCGGTCCGGTGGGTGCCACTGTCGCGCAGCTGGCGAAGCTGCAGGAGGCGCGTGTGGTCGCCATCGCTGGTGGCGAAGCCAAGCGTGCCTACCTGCAGACGCTGGGCGTGGACGTGGCGCTGGATCATCGTGCGGCCGGCTTTGCCGAACAGCTGCGCGCGGCGGTGCCTGCGGGTATCGACGTGTATTTCGAGAACGTGGGCGGCCACGTGCTGGATGCAGTGCTGCCGCTGCTCAACGACTTCGCCCGCATTCCGGTGTGCGGCACCATCGCCACCTACAACGAGCGCGGCGTTGAACAGCCCGGGCCGGACCGGCTGCCGGCACTGTTCAGCCAGATCCTGCGCCAGCGCCTGACCGTGCGCGGTTTCATCGTGCACGACTTCAACCATCTGTGGCCGGACTTCGAGCGCGAGATGCCGCAGTGGCTGCGCGAAGGCCGGATCCAGTACCGCGAGGATCTGGTGGAAGGCCTGGAGAACGCACCGGAGGCGTTCTTCGGGCTGCTGAAGGGGCACAACTTCGGCAAGCTGGTGGTGAAGCTGGATTGAGTGTCCGCCGGGCATGGCCCGGCGCTACCGCAGCGTGTGCCAATCCGGTTGCATCACCTGGCGGTGGCCTTTTCCCGGCGCAGCAGTTCGCGCTTGCGGGCCACGCCCCAGGCGTAGCCCGACAGGTCGCCGTCGCGACGTACGACGCGGTGGCAAGGGACGGCCACCGCCAGCGGATTGCTGGCGCAGGCGCGAGCCACCGCGCGGCTTGATCGCGGCGCGCCGATGCGCGCGGCGATGTCGGCATACGAGGCGGTCTGGCCACGTGGGATCTGCTGCAACGCCTGCCACACACGCTGCTGGAAGGCGGTGCCGCGGATATCCAGCGGCAGCGTGGCGCCCCGCGTCGGATCCTCGACCAGACCTACCACCTGTGCCACCAGTTGTTCATAACCGCTGTCGGCGCCGACCAGCTCGGCGTGGCGGAAACGTTGCTGCAGTGACTGCAGCAGCGTCTCCGGATCGTCACCGAGCAGGATCGCGACCACGCCGGTGGCACTGCTGGCCACCAGCACGCTGCCCAACGAACTTTCGGCGAGTGCGAAGTGGATCACCTCGCCACGGCCACCGGCGCGCCATTGCTTCGGGGTCATGCCCAGCAGCTTCGGTGCGTTTTCGTAGAAACGCCCGCTGGAGCCGAAGCCGGCATCGTGGAAGGCATCGGTGATGCGTTCCTGCTGTTGCAGCCCGGTGCGCAGGCGATCGGCACGCAGGGCCGCAGCGTACTGCTTCGGCGTCAGCCCGGTGGCCTCCTTGAACAGGCGGTGCAGGCGGCTCGGGCTGCAGCCGGCGATCATGGCCAGCTCCTGCAGCGAGGGTTCGTCGAGGCTGTCCTGCAGGTAGCGGCAGATGCGTTCGACGCGGGCGTCGAGGGCGGTGGTGGCGGTGCTGTCCATGGCCGGATTCTGGCACGCAGCGAAGGCAGGGAAACTCCGTTTCCTGCACTTGCCAGCGAGGCCTGGAAACGGAGTGTCGGTACGGCCGCGGCACGGCATGGTGACGGCCACTTCACCGCCCGGAACACACACATGCGCCTGAACAACAAGATCGCCCTCATCACCGGAGCCAGTGCCGGCATCGGTCGCGCCAGTGCGCTGCGCTTTGCCGCTGAAGGCGCAAAGCTGGTGCTCAACGCACGACGGCTGCAGCCGCTGCAGGAACTGGCCGGGCAGATCCGCGCTGCCGGGGGCGAGGTGGTGGTGCATGCCGCCGACGTCGCCGATCCCGACACGGCGCAGGCACTGGTGGATCTGGCCCGGCAGTCGTTCGGTGGCCTGGACATTGCCCTCAACAATGCCGGCATGCTCGGCCCCGGTGTGCCGGCAGCGGAGTTCCCCGTGGACGCCTGGCGCGAGGTGATGGCCACCAATCTGGATGCCGCCTTCCATGCCGCGCGCGCACAGTTGCCGGCACTGCTGGCGCGCGGTGGTGGTTCGCTGGTGTTCGTCGGCACGTTCGTCGGCCATACCGTGGGCTTCCCCGGCATGGCCGCCTATGCGTCGAGCAAGGCCGGGCTGATCGGCCTGAGCCAGGTGATCGCAGCGGAGTATGGCGCGCGCGGTGTGCGCAGCAACGTACTGCTGCCCGGTGGCACCGATACCGAGATGGGGCGGCGGGCCGCGCCGACCGGGGATGCGCGTGATTTCGTGCGTTCGCTTCACGCGCTGAAGCGGATGGCCGAGCCGGAGGAGATCGCCAACGCGGCGTTGTTCCTGGCCAGTGATGAGAGCAGTTTCGTTACCGGTACCGCGATGCGCGTGGAAGGCGGCGTGTCGATCACCCGTACCTGAGCAGGGTCATGAGCGTGGAACGTAGCGGATACCGCTGCTGGCCATGAACCCCTTCGGATCGAAACGGGCCCAGGCTTCGCCCCAGTCGAACCGGGCGTGGCCACCGGCCAGCTTGCGGCCCAGCGCCGCGCCCAGCGTGCGCTTCATGAACGCGACTTCGGCGTCGATCGCGGTCTGGGTCGGCCAGCCGTCCTGCAGTGTTGCGCCGGGCAGGTCGACGCCCATTGTCACCATGTCGAGCTGCTGCCCGTGGAAACACAGGCTGATGTCGGCGGGCGCGCCGCCCAGGCTGAGCCGGTGCAGGCTGAGCCAGCGATAGCCGGTGCCGACATCGCGCTCGTCCCGCACAAGTGTGGCAAAGGCGACACGCGCCTCGTCCCGTGACAGGGAGGGGCCGATCAGCGTAGGCAGGTTGCCGAGCTGGATGCTGCCGTCGGTCGCATTGAGGAGCATCGGCAAGGCGTGCGCTGCGTGCTGGGCAGGAAAGGGCATGGCGCATCGGTGGGCGTGGTGCCTGGGATTCTGGCTGCGCGGGGGCGGCGGCGGCAAGTCAGTGCCTGCACATGACCTTGGCACAGGACTGACCTGCGGCTTACCCGGCAACCTCTAGCCTGATCGGCAACGTGGGCCCGTCGCCGGCGTGGAAGAATTCGATGAACGAGCGAGACCAGGATCAGGACCCGAAGCAGGGCATCCAGGAAAGCCGCCAGGACAGGAAGCAGGACGATGTGGCCAGGCAGCGGCCGGGGCAGCGCGATCAACAGGTGCGCGATGCGCATTCGCGCAGTCCGCAGCGCAAGGACGGCGGCGAGGAGCCTGCCTGAGCCGCGGGCGCTGAAAAGAAAAAACCCGCAGATCACGGGGATCCACGGGTTCTTCTGAATAGTGGTGGAGCCAAGGAGGATCGAACTCCTGACCTCGTCATTGCGAACGACGCGCTCTCCCAGCTGAGCTATGGCCCCACGGCAGGCTTTCAGTGTAGCGCTGCCTGCCGGGCTTGCCAAGCGCCGGCCCGGGACGGCGCAGGCCCACACCTGCCGCCGCCCCAAACCGGTCAGCGCAGGGCCTGGCGCAGCAGCGTGCCCGCGCGCTGAACTGCCACGTCAGTGCGGGCACTGACCGCGTGCAGGTGGATGCAGGCATGGATCATCCCTGACAGCCGCTCCAGCGTGCAGTCGATACCTGCCGCCTGCAGGCGCCGCGCGTACTGTTCGGCCTCGTCACGCAGCGGATCATGCTCGCAGCTGAGCACGGAGGCTGGCGCCAGCCCATGTAGATCCGTTGCATGGGCCGGCGAGGCCAGTGCCGGCGGTGTGGCCGGATCACCGAGATAGGCCTGCCAGCAGCGCTGCATCAGTTCGGCACTGAGGTAGTAGCCACTGGCGTACTGTCGATAGGAATCGCTGCCCATCCCAGCATCCAGTGCCGGGTACAGCAGCAACTGGTGGCACGGTTGCTGCAGGCCGAGATCGCGCAGCAGAAGGCAGCACGCGGCGGCCAGATTGCCGCCGGCGCTGTCGCCGCCGATCGCCAATCGCTGCACGTCCAGGCCCAGCCGTTCGGCATTGGCCAGCAGCCACGACCAGGCGTCGGCAACGTCATGCAGTGGAACCGGGAACGGGTGTTCCGGCGCCAGCCGGTAGCCCACGGCGACAATCACGCAACCGCTGGCATTGGCCAGTGCCCGGCAGGGGCCGTCATAGACCGCCAATGAACACTGGAACCATCCGCCGCCATGGGCGAACAACAAAGCCGGCGCCGGTCCATCGGGCAGCCCTTCCGGTGTGTAAAGGCGCACTTCCAGCAGATGACCGTCGCGTGCGATCACCGCATGTTCGATCACATGCGCAACCGGCTGCGGCGCGCCCTGCAGCTGTGGCAGCGCGCTCTCGCTGATCGCACGCAGCCCGCGCAGGTCGTCCGGCAGCGCATGGGCCGCGACGGCATCGGCGAACTGCTGCAGCGCGGGTTCAAGCTGCATGGCGCGCCTCCTGCAGGAACGGCAGCAGTTGCGCCAGGAACGCCTGCGGCGCTTCCTCCATGATGAAGTGACCGCATCCCGGCACGATGCTGCCGCGCACGTTGTCGGCGTGCGGTTTCAGGGTCAGCATCGGCGCATCTGCGGTGGCGTGCTCGGCGCCGATGGCCAACACCGGCATCGCCAGCCGGCGCTGCGCACGTTCCTTGTTCTGGCGGATCGTTTCCGGAATCGCGCGGTACCAGGCGAAGCCCGCGCGCAGCGCGCCGGGGCGGCTGTAGGCGGCGATGTAGGTGTCGGCGGCCACTGCATCGCGGCGATACGACCAGCGGTCGAACATGAATTCCAGGTAGGCGCGCTCGCGACCACTGATCAGTGCCTCGGGCAGGTCGGCCACCTGGTTGAACATGAAATGCCAGAGGAAGATGTTGTCGGCCGGTGCGGCGAAGATGCCCGGTTCCGGGGCCAGGCCGGGAATCACCGCTTCGGTGACGGCCAGTTGGCGCACCGCCTGCGGCTGGTCGCTGGCCAGCGCATAGGCGATCCACATGCCGATGTCATGGCCGACCACCTGGTAACGGTCGTGGCCCAGCGCCAGCATGGTCTGGTGCAGGACGGCGGCGGCGCTGCCGGTGTCGTAGCCGTGGGCAGGGCGGTCGGATTCGCCGATGCCCGGCGGATCCACGGCAATCGCTTTGAAACCGGCCTCGGCCAGGGCGTGGAGTACGTGGCGCCAGGCGTACCAGGTCTGTGGCCAGCCGGGAATCAGCAGCACCGGTTCGCCGTGGCCGGCGGATACGCAATGCACGCGCTGGCCATCGATGCGCAGGTAGTGGTGGCGCAGGGTGTCGTCGCCGGCAGCGCCAGCGGGAAGGGACGTCGTCATGGGGGAGTGTTCCGTTGTGGCTCAGGCGATGCCGAGCATGTGCTGCATCTGTGCGGTGCTGATCGGTGCACCGGCGAAGTCGTCGAAGATCTTGTCGGTGACCGGAATGATGTGGTCGCGGATGAGCGCGGCGCCTTCGCGCGCGCCGGTTTCCTGGTCCTTCAGGCAGCACTCCCACTCCAGCGTCGCCCAGCCCTGGTAGTCGTACTGGGCCAGCTTGGAGAAGATCGACTTGAAGTCGACTTGGCCATCTCCCAGCGAGCGGAAGCGGCCGGCGCGCTCGGTCCAGTCGGCATACCCGCCATAGATGCCCTGGCGGCCACTGGGGCGGAACTCGGCATCCTTGACGTGGAACATGCGGATCAGCGGGTGGTAGATGTCCAGATACTGCAGGTAATCCAGCTGCTGCAGCACGAAGTGGCTGGGATCGAACAGGATGCGGCAGCGCTCGTGCTGGCCGACGCGCTCGAAGAAACGTTCGAAGCTGGTGCCGTCATGCAGGTCTTCGCTGGGGTGGATCTCGTAGCAGAGGTTGATGCCGTTGTCCTCGCAGGTATCGAGGATCGGTCGCCAGCGTCGTGCCAGTTCGTCGAATGCGGCATCGATCAGACCCGGCGGGCGCTGCGGGAACGGGAACAGGTAGGGCCACGCGAACGAACCGGAGAAGGTGCCCATGTCCTGCAGGCCCAACCGTCGCGAGGCACGGGCGGCCAGGTGCAGCTGCTGCTGCGCCCACTCGCTGCGGGCCTGCGGATTGCCGCGCAGCGCCTCCGGCGCGAAGCCATCGCAGAGTTCATCGTAGGCCGGATGCACCGCCACCAGCTGGCCGAGGATGTGGGTGGTCAGTTCGCTGACCTGCAGGCCGTGCTCGGCCAGGGTGCCGCGGATGTCGTCGCAGTAGTCCTGGCTGTCGGCGGCGGTGGCCAGGTCGAACAGGCGCGCATCCCACGCAGGAATCTGCAGCGCCTTGAAGCCGTGGCCGGCGGCCCACGCGGCAATGCCGGCGAGGCTGTTGAACGGAGCCTGGTCGCCGGCGAACTGTGCCAGGTGCAGGCTGGGGCCCTTGAGGGTCTGCATGTGTTGCTCCAATTGTTTGTCGGTTGACAAAGAATAGGCGCGACCCTCGCGATGGTCAACACCCGCGTTACACTGCGCGCCTCACTGGAGCAGGCAGGCAGATGGCAGGGCGACCGCGCGAATTCGACAGGGACCAGGCATTGCGCAAGGCGATGCTGCTGTTCTGGCAGCACGGTTATGAAGGCACGTCGATGTCGGCACTGGTCGAAGCACTGGGCATTGCCTCTGCACGCATCTACGCCGCGTTCGGCAGCAAGGAGCAGTTGTTCCGCGAAGCCGTGGCGCTGTACGAAGAAGGCGAGGGTGGTTTCGCGCCGCGCGCGCTGGAGCAGGCGACGCTGCGTGAGGCGATCGGTTCGATGCTGCGCGAGGCGGTGCTGACTTACACCCGTCGCGGGCGCCCGCATGGTTGCCTGGTGGTGTCCTCGGCCAGCAGCGTGTCGCCCGATGGCGAGGGCGTGCGGGACTGGCTGGCCAGTCATCGTCGCCAGCGCACGGCGGCGATCATCACGCGCCTGCAGCAGGCGCAGGCCGAGGGGGAGCTGGCCGACGACGCGGCGGTGCAGGCGCTGGGCGACCACTTCGCCACGGTGCTGCATGGCATCTCGGTGCAGGCGCGTGACGGCATCAGCCGCGAGCGCCTGCTGGCGATGGTCGATGTGGCGTTGACCCCGCTGCGCTGAGAGCCGGGGACAGATCCGTTTTCCTGAGGAAAACGGATCTGACCGCAGGTAATGCGCTGGGCCCGAGCAGTGTCCGGCGACTGTGCCGAAGCCGCCTGTTTCGCCGGCTTTGGGTGCTGCGCAACGAAATCGTAACAATTTGGGGGATAATGGCCGCTTGCGCAGTTTTCCTCCTTTTTGCCGCCCGGCTCGCGCAGGCCGCACGGACGCCTCCTCAGAGCATTGCATGCCCTCCCATACCGATTCCCGCCGCCTGTCGGGTCTGTCGTCTTCCCTCGTTTCCTTCCGCCGCCACCCGCTGGCACTGGCCTGTGCCGGCCTGGCCCTGGTCGGCAGCTTCGGTGCCGCCGCGCAGGACAGCGCGCCGACCCCGACCGGGCTGGACACGATCACCGTGACCGCTGAACACCGCGAGCAGAACCTGCAGGAAGTGCCGGTCTCGGTCGGCGTGGTGCAGGGCGAGCGCATGCGCGACTTCACCGCCGGTGGCGACGACACCCTGCTGGCGCTGTCCGGCCGCGTGCCGAGCCTGTATGCGGAAACCACCACCGGCCGCATCTTCCCGCGCTTCTACATCCGCGGCCTGGGCAACATCGACTTCTACCTGGGTGCGTCGCAGCCGGTGTCGATCATCCAGGACGACGTGGTGCTGGAGCACGTGGTGCTGAAGTCCAACCCGGTCTATGACGTGGACCAGGTGGAAGTGCTGCGCGGCCCGCAGGGCTCGCTGTTCGGCCGGAACACCACCGCTGGCATCGTCAAGTTCGACACCCTGAAGCCGACCCAGGACTACACCGGCCGCGTCAGCGCCAGCTACGCCACCTACAACAGCGTGTCCATCGACGGCGGCTTCGGTGGCCCGATCAACGACATCGCCTCGTTCCGCGTGTCGGCCCTGTACCAGCACCGCGACGACTACGTTGACAACACTTACCGCGGCCCGAGCGCCGACGGCACGGTCAGCCCGAAGAAGAACGCCATGGGCGGCTTCGATGACCGCAACGTGCGCGCCCAGCTGCTGCTGACCCCGAGCGACCAGTTCTCGATCCTGGCCTCGGCCCACGCCCGCGATTACGAAGGCACCTCGACCCTGTTCCTGCGCGGCGCGCTGACCAAGGGCTCGAACAAGACCGACGTGCCGCGTGACAAGGTCGCCTATGACGAAGCCGACAACAACCCGCAGGCGTACAAGACCTACGGCGGCTCGGTGAAGGCACGCTACGACTTCGGTGCGATCGACTTCACCTCGATCACCGCCTATGAGACCACCTCCGGTTACAGCCGTGGTGACACCGACGGTGGTGCCGCGGCGAACTTCCCGGTGAACGGTGTGCCGAATGGCTACGGCCAGTCGATGGGCCGCATCCGCGACCTGGACCAGTGGACCCAGGAATTCCGCCTGGCCAGCCATGACGACAGCGCCCTGCAGTGGCAGGCCGGTGCGTTCTACTTCAACGGCAGCGACACCACTGACTTCTACCAGCGCGCGTGGTTCCTGCAGGGCGCCGCCCGCAACCCGAACAACTGGGTGCGCCTGCGCAACAAGAACACGTCGTGGGCCGGTTTCGGCCAGTTGAGCTACGCCTTCACCGACAAGTTCACCGTCACTGCCGGCCTGCGCCAGACCAAGGATGAGAAGCACACCCGCCTGCTGAAGACTGCCGATACCGCCGCCGGCGTGGTCACCTACAAGGGCCGCACCGACGTCAAGATGTCCGACACCACCCCGAGCTGGGATCTGAGCGCCATGTATCAGATCACCCCGGACGTGAGCGTCTACGCGAAGGTCGCGCGCGGTTTCCGTGGCCCGACCATCCAGGGCCGTTCGGCGGTGTTCAATGCCGACTTCACCACCGCTGATTCCGAGACGATCCTGTCCTGGGAAGCGGGCGTGAAGAGCAGCCTGTGGGACAACCGCCTGCGCCTGAACGCTACCGCGTTCACCTACACCGTCAACGACATCCAGCTCAACGGCAACGATTCGGACGGCAACGGCGTGCTGTTCAACGCCGACAGGGCCAAGGCCTACGGCTTTGAAGCCGACATGGAACTGCGTCCGATCCCGAACCTGACCCTGAGCGCCGGCCTGAGCCTGCTGCACAGCGAGATCAAGGACAAGCGCGTGTACGCGCAGGTCTGCGGCCTCAACGGCCAGGTGGTGTGCACGGTGAATGACCCGACCATCAAGGTCGGTGCCAACACCTTCGCGCAGATCGACGGCAACCCGCTGCCGAACGCGCCGAAGTACAACGTGAACCTGGCCGCCCGCTACGACTTCCCGGTCAGCGACGCCGGCACGATGTTCGTCTCCACCGACTGGAACAAGCAGGGCTACACCAGCTTCGTGCTGTACGACAGCAAGGAGTTCAACTCCAAGGGTGACTTCGAAGGCGGCCTGAAGATCGGTTATTCGGGCAACTACGGTGCCTACGAAGTGGCGCTGTTCGCGCGCAACATCACCAACGAGAAGAACCTCAAGGGTGTGATCGAGAACTACATGGCCGCGGTCTACAACGAACCGCGTACCGTCGGCGTCTCGCTGAACATGAACTGGTAAGCCTTACCCCGTCGTGTAACGGAAACGGCGCTCATCGAGCGCCGTTTTTCGTTGCTGGCCAGGCATCATCCGTGCTCAAGGCGTGGCGCTGACGCCCTTGCCCAGCGCTGCATCTGACGGCGCATTGGGGCCGAGCACCTGCAGCTGCATCGCCTCCATCCGCTCCAGTACCTTGCGCTGCTTGCCGTTGAGGCCGCGCGAGGTGATTGCGATGTGCTTGCGTGCAGCGTCCAGCGGCGCGGGTTGGTAGTGCACCGTGAAGCGGCGCAGGGCGCATCCCGTCAGCTTGTCGACCGGTGCGCAGTCGTTCGCGTTGAAATCGATATCGCCGTCGGCGGCAACAATGAAGGGGCTGAGCAGGATCTGCCCTTCGCGGGCAGTGAAGGCTAGTGGCGCGTGGGCCTTGGCGATGACCGCCTGGATGCGCACGGCAGGGATGTCTTCAGGGACGATCCTGTCATCCCAGTAGCCTTCAGTCGGGCGCGAGGTTTCGTAGTTCTGGGTGCCCCATGCCAGGCAGTTGCCGGAGGCCACATGCACCGAGATGCAGACCTGCTGGGAGTGCTGATCGGTCAGGACGCCGGGCGGTACCCAGACCTTCTTCCAGGAATAGAAACGGTAATCGACGTCGGCCAGGCGGGTGGCGCCGATGTCCTTCGATACTTCGTCCGTGGTCCCCAGCGGCTTCAGCTTGGCCACGCGGGTGTTCAGGCGGTAGTTCTCCGCACCGTTCAGCAGATAGGTGCCCGGCGGAATCAGATGCACCTCGAACACGTCCATCAACACCGTCCGCTGCGGGCCGGTTTCCAGTTCGTTGGTGTTGAACAGCTGCACATAGCCCTGGGAGGGAATGTCCTTGTGCTGGAAGGACACTCGCGTCGAGAACCCGGGTAGGTCGGTCGAGCGGTTGCCCAGATGAAAGCCGGGGACCGGAGAGCCGACGCCTGGCCCGCCGTTGTGCACGACATATGGGGCCGGCACCAGCACGGCAACCAGACCGTCGCGGGTGGCACCGTCAATGATGTCCACCAGCTTGGCTGTGTTCTCCTTTTCCTGTGCATAGGAAAGCGGTGCGGCCTGCCCGGAGCATGCCAGGCCCAACGTAGTTAGCAGCAGTGCGCAGGCGGTCGCGACCTTGAGGGTCTGCATCGACGTCTCCTTGTCAGTACCGCCAAACCGTAGCACGGCCCCTGCAGGCTTGAGGTGAACCGCGCCGGCGTGGTCCGGCGCCTTGTGCCATCAACGTGCGGGCAGCAGCGCCTGCAGCCGCGACTCCAGTTCCTGCTGGCGCCAGCCGGCCAGTGCGGCCGGCCACTGGCGACGTTCCAGATAGCTTTCCAGATGCTTGCGCGAAGCGAGGATGCCATCCGGCAGACCCAGCTCGCGGCTCCGTTCGGCCACTGCATCCTGCAGCTTCTTCAGGATCTGCTTGTTGCTGTCATTGGCTGGCAGTGCCAGCGGCGCGTCGGCTTCATCGGCCAGCGGTGTTTCCAGTGCCTGCCACACGGCGCCGGCCAGCTTGCGCGGTGCCTTCGGGAACTGCTCGAACAACTTGCCCAACGCATCGGCGTCGGCCGGGGGCGTGCGTGCGAGGGTGGCGGCCAGTTCGTTGTCCAGGATCCAGCTGCGTGGGCGGTCGCTGCTGCGTGCCTGCACGTCGCGCCAGCGCAGCAGGCGCAGCAGGCGGCGCTGCGCGGCGGCGTCGAGGAACTGCGCCGAGCGCATCGCCAGGTGCGGCCAGCGGTCCTCGTCGTTGGCGACGCTTGCCAGCAGTCGCTTGCCATCGTCGTGCAGCCACTGCTGGCGGCCCAGCGCCTGCAGCCTGGTATCGATGGCGTCATGCAATGCGAACAGGTGCTCGACATCGTCGGCGGCGTACTGCAGCTGCGACTCCGACAGTGGACGGCGCATCCAGTCCGAGCGGGTCTCGCCCTTGGCCAGCGCCACGCCGGTGATCTCTGCCACCAGTTTCTGGTAGCCCATGCCGCCGCCAATGCCGGCCAGCGCTGCCCCGATCTGGGTGTCGAACAGCGGCCGCGGCAGCACGCCGCAGGCCCACTTGAAGGCGACCAGGTCTTCGCTGGCGCTGTGCATCACCTTGGTGATCGATTCATCGGCCAGCCAGGGCGCCAGTGCGTCGGTCATTCCGGGAATCAGTGGGTCTATCAGCAGGATGTCCTGCCCGACGGCCATCTGCACCAGCGCCAGCTGCGGCCAGAAGGTGCGTTCACGGATGAATTCGGTGTCCAGGCCGATGCGGGTCGGGCGCTGCTGGAAGTACGCGTCCAGCTCGGCGGGGGTGGTGATCCAGGTTGCCACGGGTCGGGGGCCTACTACTCGGGTTTGCTCAGGCAGGGGAGAATAGCCTAACGTCGGTCCGCGTCCGTGCCGAAGGAGGCTCTGCTTGCGTTTTCCGTTGTCGCCCGTGCTGTGCACCGCCCTGGCCGTGGCCCTGGCCGGCTGCACGCCGTCGGTGCCCGCGCCGGCGGAACCGGCCGCCAGCGGGAAGGCTGCCGCCGCCGAGGAGGCCGATACCGGCACGGATGCCCGCCCGCAGGCCGGGCAGGGCAGCGTGACCATCGCCGGCGATGATGCTGCCGAGGACGTGCTGCAGTGGACGCCGCCGCGGGTGGACCGCCAGAACCGCAGCCTGGCCCAGTTGCGCCGTGCCGCAGAGCAGGCCTTCGTCGAAGGACGGCTCTATGAGGACGCCGACGCCGCCATTCCGCTGTGGTTGGCGGTGCAGGAAGAAGACCCGGATGACCGCCAGGCCCGGCTGGGCCTGCAGCGTGCCCGCCAGCGCCTGCAGCAGCAGGCGGATGCGCTGCTGGTGCGGCCACTCAAACAGCGCGAGGCCCTGGCCGAGGCCAGCCGCCAGGCATTAGTGCTGCTGACTCTGGCGCCGAAGGACGAGAAGGTGCGTGCGCTGCAGGCGCGGGTGGAGTTGGCGCAGCGTGTGGTGGCCTACAACCGCGCCGGCGAGGAGGACCTGCGCTCGGACCGGATCGGCGAGGATGGCGACGGCGCCATCGGCAATTTCCGGGAGGCGCTGGCGCTGGACGAAAGCAACAGCCGCGCACGGCAGGGCCTGGCCGCAGCCGAGAGCGGGTTGATCCGCCGTGCCGAGGATGCCGCGCGGGCCCGCGACTTCGCCGGCGCGGGGACCTGGCTGGCTGAAGCGAGCAAAGTGCGCGATTCGTCGCCGACGATTGCCGACGCGTTCGAGCGCATCGAGCAGATCCGCGCCGCCACGCTGCTGCAGTTGCGTGATGATGGCCTGCGCGATCTCGCTACGCCGCAGGGCCTGAAGCCGGCGCGCGAGAAGCTGGCCGAGGCGCTGCGCATCGCCCTGCCGGGTGACGCCGTGGTGGGGCAGTTGCGCGAGCGCATCGACCTGGCGACGCATTACGGCAGCTTCCGCCCCGGCCAGGTGTTCAGTGACGCCATGCGCGACGGCGGGCGCGGGCCGCAGATGGTGGTGGTACCGCACGGCGGCTTCCAGATGGGCGCCGGTGATGCCGAACCGGGATCGACGGATTCCGAGCGGCCTTCGCACTACGTGCGTTTCGATCGCGGCTTTGCGATGGCGATCACCGAAGTCACGGTCAGCGATTTCGAACGCTACGTGAAAGCCTCCAATGTGCGCCCGCGTGCGACCCGGCGGGGCCATTCGGTGGTGTATGACGAGCGCAGCGGCAACTTCATCCGCCGCAGTGGCGTGGACTGGCGCTCGGACTACGACGGTGGCCGCGCGCTGGGCAACTCGCCGGTGATGCATGTCAGCGTGCGTGATGCCGAGAACTATGCGGCCTGGCTGTCCGAGCAGACCGGCCGCAGCTACCGGCTGCCCAGCGAAGCCGAGTTCGAGTACGCGCTGCGCGCCGGCAGCAGCGGCCGTTATCCGTGGGGCGATGCAGGCGTGCCGCCGCCAGGCAGCGGCAACTTCACCGGCAGCAAGGACGTCTCCCCCTCGGGCCGGCACTGGCACAACGCGTTTATCGGGTATGGCGATGGCTGGTGGGGGCCGGCGCCGGTGGCGAGCTTCCAGGCCAATGCGTTCGGCCTGCACGACATGGGCGGCAACCTGAGCGAATGGGTGGCCGACTGCTGGCACGCCAGCTACCGCCGCGCGCCGTCCGATGGTGCGGCCTGGTTCAACCCGGGGTGCCGGTCGCGCGTGATCCGCGGTGGCAACTGGGCCAATGCGCCTGAACAGACCCGTGCGGCCTGGCGGCAATCCCAGGATTCGGACACCACCAATGCCCGCATCGGCTTCCGCCTGGTGCGCGGCATCTGAGGGACAGCCGGCTTCACCCGCTGCGGGCAGCCGCGCACTAAGATTGCGCCGTGCCCGCCGGCCGGCGGGGCCAGCAGGAAGTCCACCCGATGCGCAACGATCCCTTCTCCCGCTCGCCGCAAGGACCGCAGCGGCGCGGCCTGTTCGGCAACATCCGCTGGTGGGTGCTGCTGCTGGCCGCCGGCTATGCGGTGTTCTACTGGTTCTCCAACCGCACGGTCGATCCGTACACCGGCGAGAAGGTGATGATCGACAGCAGTCTGGACGCGCGGCAGGAAACCGCGCTGGGGCTGCAGGCCTACCAGCAGATCCTGTCGCAGGAGCGGCCGATGGATCCCAATGCACCGATCGCGCGTGACGTGCGTGACATCGCTGAGCGCCTGATCGCCAAGGTCGATGTGGTGGAGACCGCACTGGCGCAGGAGCATGGCGTGCAGCCGGCGCACTTCGCGCGGGATTTCCAGTGGGAAGTGAACGTGATTCCGTCCGACCAGGCCAATGCGTTCTGCCTGCCGGGCGGCAAGATGGCGGTCTACACCGGGCTGGTGCCGGTGGCGCGCACCCGCGATGCGATGGCGGTGGTGATGGGCCATGAGATCGCCCACGCGCTGCTGCGCCACGGCGCGCAGCGCATGGCGCAGCAGAAGCTGACCCAGATCGGGCAGATGGCCGGCGCCGCCAGCGGCATGGATGCGCAGCAGCAACAGATGATGATGTCGGCGATGGGCTATGGCTACCTGCTGCCGTATGCGCGCAGCCACGAGACGCAGGCCGACGAAGTGGGGCTGATGCTGGCCGCAGCGGCGTGCTTCGACCCGCGCGAGGCGGTGCCGTTGTGGCAGCGGATGGGGCAGGCCAGCGGCGGCCAGGCCCCGCCGGAGTTCGCCTCCACCCACCCCAACCCCGGCACCCGCATCCAGAATCTGCAGGCGCTGATGCCGAAGGCGCTCGAGTACCGGCAGAAGTTCTGCGAGCAGGCGAAGTAGGGGGTGTTCGGCAGGGCTTGCAGCCCTGCACCCGCTGTGAACCAAGGCAACAGCAATAGCCGAAGCAGAAGCGGGTTCCCTGTGGGATGGCGGGGTGGGGCCGGTTGCGGGGGACGCCGTAAATACGTCCATGTAGGCTCGGTCGCCGCATCCATGCGGCTCACGCCCCCGCAACCGGACCCACCCCGCCTTCGACAGATGTCCGCGATCTGCCGGGATGGCGCTTGGGGTCAGATCCGTTTTCCGCAGGAAAACGGATCTGACCCCGAATTGATTCGATATCTGGAAGAGAGTCATCCACGCATGGCGTGGATCTACCCGATCGCGGAAAACTGTCAGAGGTGGGGCGGTGTCGGAGTGCGGGGTGTCAGCCGCATGGATGCGGCTGCCAAGCCTACAAGGATGTACTTGCGGCGTCCCCGCACTCCGACACCGCCCCGCCATCCCACGGAATGCTCGCTTTTGACGTTGACGTTGACGTTGCCTTGGCTTGAAGCCTCTGCAGGTGCAGGGCGCAGCCCTGCCGAACAACCCTCTACTTGACCTGCACGTCGATCACGCCGTCGCCAACGCGCGCCTGCAGCGCATCGCCTGGCTGTACCTGATCGACCTTCCGCACCAGCGTGCCGTCGTCGCTGCGGGTGAGGATGCTGTAGCCACGAGCCACGGTGGCCAGCGGGCTGACCGCTTCCAGTGAACGCGCCAGCCCGCGCAGGCGCAGTGCATCGCGCTGCAGCAGGCGCTGCATTGCAGCCTGCGGTCGCCCACGCAGGGCGGCCAGGCGGCGCTGCATCGTGTCGAGCTGGCGCTGCGGATGGTGCCCGCGCAACACCGCCGCTGCATGACGCAGGCGCGCGGCACGGCGTTCCTGCTGCTGGTTGAACGCGGCATGCAGGCGCCGGCCCAGGTCGAGCTGGCGGCGGCGCAGCAGGTCCAGGCGCGCCTGCGGGCTCTGCGCGTTCAGGCGCAGCAGGGCGCGGTCGGCGCGCTGCATCGCCTGCTGCATCGTGTGCCGCTGCAGCTGCACCATGCGTGCCGCCGTACGGCGCAGGCGCAGCGCCAGTTCGCGCTGGTCCGGCACCAGCAGTTCGGCGGCCACCGACGGTGTCGGCGCGCGCAGGTCGGCGGCGAAGTCGCTCAGGCTGAAGTCGGTTTCGTGGCCAACGGCCGAGACCACCGGCGTGCTGCTGGCCGCAACCGCGCGCGCCAGCGCTTCATCATTGAACGCCCACAGGTCTTCCAGTGAGCCGCCACCACGGGTCAGCAGGATCACGTCGTAGCGGCCACTGGCATCGGCCGCCTGCAGCAGGCGGGTGATCTGCGCGGCAGCGGTGCTGCCCTGTACCAGGGTCGGCAGCAGATCCACTTCCAGCAGCGGGAAGCGGCGGGCCAGCACGCTCAGCACGTCGCGCACGGCGGCGCCGGTGGGCGAGGTGATCACCGCCAAGCGCTGCACATGTGCGGGCAGCGGCCGCTTGCGCGCCGGGTCGAACAGGCCTTCGGCCTCCAGGCGTGCCTTCAGCTCCTCGAATGCGCGGCGCAGTGCGCCGTCGCCGGCTTCCTCCATGTGGTCCAGCACCATCTGGTACTCGCCACGGGCGTCGTACAGCGTCACCTTGCCGCGCACCAGCACGCGCATGCCTTCGCGCGGCACGAACTTCAGGTACTGCGCCTTCATCCGGAACATCGCCGCCCGCAGCTGGGCGCGCGCGTCCTTCAGCGTGAAGTAGAGATGCCCGGAAGCGGGGCGCGCCACGCTGCCCAGCTCAGCCTCGACCCAGATCGCCGGGAAGCTGCCTTCCAGCAGGTCGCGGGCCAGGGTATTGAGCTGGCTGGGGGTGAGGATGTCGTTGTTGCGTGGCTGCATGGGAACGGCGTGCGGCAGGTGGAACGGGCGCTCAGGATCGCACGTCAGCGCGGTGCGTGCTGGCCCAGTGCCCACCGCACGTGTTCACGCACCAGTGACGAGGGATGGTCGGCGCGGGTGTGCAGTGCGGCCAGCGTTTCCGCTGTGGTCGGTGCATTGCCCAGTGCCACCGCGATGTTGCGCAGCCAGCGCTCATGGCCAGTGCGACGGATCGGGCTGCCTTCGGTACGGCGCAGGAATTCGGCTTCATCCCAAGCGAACAGCTGGTCCAGCCGCGCGGTATCGAGGTTGTTGCGTGCGCGGAAATCCGCTTCGTCGGTGCGCTTGGCGAACTTGTTCCAGGGGCAGACCAGCTGGCAGTCGTCGCAGCCGTAGATGCGGTTGCCGATCAATGGCCGCATGTCTTCGGGAATGGCGCCGTCGTGCTCGATGGTCAGGTAGGAAATGCAGCGCCGTGCGTCCAGTCGCTGCGGGCCGGTAATGGCCTGGGTCGGGCAGACATCGATGCAGCGTGTGCAGGTGCCGCAATGTGCCGTGGCCGGCACATCTATCGGCAGCGGGAGATCGATGTAGATCTCGCCGATGAAGAACCACGAACCACCGTGGCGATCGATCAGGCAGGTGTGCTTGCCGATCCAGCCCAGCCCGGCGTTGCGCGCCAGTGCACGTTCCAGCACGGGGGCCGAATCGACGAACACGCGGTAACCCAGCGGCGCCACTTCATCGTTGATCTGCGTGGCCAGCTTCTGCAGGCGGTTGCGCATCAGCTTGTGGTAGTCGCGGCCCAGCGCGTAGCGGGCCACGTAGGCGCGGCCCGGATCGGCCAGGGTGGCCCAGGCTTCGGTGTCGTCCTTGTGGCTGTAGTCCATGCCTACCGAGATCACCCGTACCGTGCCGGGCAGCAGTTCGGCTGGGCGCGCGCGCAGGGTGCCGTGGCGCGCCATCCAGTCCATCGTGCCGTACAGGCCCTGGCCCAGCCAGTCGGCCAGGTGCGCCTCATCCTCGCCCAGCTCGATACCGGCGATGCCGCAGCGCTGGAAGCCATGCGCACGCGCCAGTTCGCGGATGCGCTGCACGGCCTGGGCCGGATCGACAAGGGTGGGGGCGGGGGACATGTGCACCAGTATAAAATCCCTGCATGGCCAACCTTGCCGATCTTTTCGATTCCGCTGCCGCGCGAGCGCTTGATGCGCAGGCCTCGGCACTGGCTGCCGATGGCGGCTGGGGCCTGATGGCGCAGGCCGGCCAGGCCGCCTGGCAGTGCCTGCTGCAGCACTGGCCGCAGGCGCGGCGGATCGGCGTGGTGGTCGGAGCGGGCAACAACGGCGGCGACGGCCTGGTGCTGGCACGTCACGCGCAGCAGGCCGGGCGCGAGGTGGCGGTGATCGCCTTGCCGGGCAAGCCACCGTCAACCGTGCTGGCACAGCGAGCAGCCTCGGGTTTCAAGTCCGAGGGCGGCACCATCACCTGTTTCGGCGGCGCGCTGCCCGAGGCCGACATCTGGGTCGATGCCCTGTTCGGGCTGGGCTTCGACCGCGCGCCCGAAGGCGCGGCGCAGGCGCTGATCGCCGCCCTCAACGCACAGGCAGCACCGGTGCTGGCACTGGACGTCCCCAGTGGCGTGGATGCCGACCACGGCGCGGTGCCGGGTGTGGCGGTGAACGCCGCGCTGACCCTGCAGTTCATCGTGCCGCATCGCGGCCTGTATACCGGTGATGCGCTGGATCATTGCGGCCTGAAGGCGCTGGCGCCGCTGCAGCTGCCTGCGGTTGCATGGCAGGGCGTGTCACCCACTGTGGAGCACTGGACGCAGGCGCGCCTGCCGGCGCTGCTGCCGCCGCGTCGTGCCAATACCCACAAGGGCGAATCCGGGCACGTGCTGTGCGTCGGCGGCAACCATGGCAGCGGCGGCGCCATCGCGATGGCGGCCGAAGCCGCATTGCGCGCAGGCGCCGGGCTGCTGAGCCTGGGCACCCGGCGCGATCACGTCGGCCCGTTGCTCGCTCGCCTGCCCGAAGCCATGACCCATGCGCTTGAAGATGGCGATGTTCTGCCGGCGCTGCTGGACAAGGCCAGGGTGGTGGCGATCGGCCCCGGCCTGGGCCAGGACGAATGGGCGCACGTATTGTTTGCGCGGGTGCTGGCCAGCGACAAACCGCTGGTGGTTGATGCCGATGCACTGAACCTGCTGGCGCAGGATCCGCGCGCGCTACCGGGCGCCATCCTGACGCCACATCCGGGTGAGGCGGCGCGCCTGCTCGGCTGCAGTACCGCTGACATCCAGGCCGATCGCTACCGCTGTGCGCAGGCGTTGGCCGAACGCTTCCACGCCGTGGTGGTGCTGAAGGGCGCAGGCAGCATCGTGACGGCGCCCGGGCAGGCGCCACGGCTGATCGCTGCAGGCAATGCCGGCATGGCCGTGGGGGGCATGGGCGACCTGCTCACCGGCATCATTGCCAGCCTGCGCGCGCAAGGGCTGGCTGCCTTCGACGCTGCCGCCGCTGGTGCATTGCTGCATGCGCTCGCTGGCGACGCTGCGGCCGCCGACGGCGCACGCGGCCTGCTTCCCACTGATCTGCTGGTGCCGCTGCGGCGACTGGCCAACCCGGAACACTCTTCATGACTGATTTCTTCCTTGCCGACAGCGACGCAACCGAACTGCTCGGGCAGTGGTTGGCGGCGACCCGACCGCCGCAGGCGCTGATCGAACTGCGCGGCGACCTCGGTGCCGGCAAGTCCACCACGGCCCGTGCACTGCTGCGCGCGCTGGGCGTGCAGGGTGCCATCCGCAGCCCGACCTATACGCTGGTCGAGCGCTATCCGCTGGCCAGCGGTGGCGAGGCCTGGCACCTGGACCTGTACCGCATCGGCCAGGCGGGCGAACTGGACTTCCTCGGCCTGGACGAGGGCAGTGCGGTACTGTGGCTGGTCGAATGGCCCGAGCGGGGCGCTGGCGCGTTGCCGCCGACCGACCTGGTGGTGGCGCTGGACATCGAAGGGCAGGGGCGTCGCGTGCGTCTCACTGCAGCCAGCGACGTCGGGCATGAATGGTTGAAGCGGCTCCCTCAAGGGGGCGACTTGCAGGCCATTTCTGTCGGCTGACGAGAACAAACACCGGCAGGTTACGGATTATTAAGGAAAAAGGTGTTGCATTCCGTTCAGCGCGGTGATTGAATCCTGAGCCATGCGCCCGGGGAACCGTCTCATCGCCATCTGTGCCGCCGTCGGACTGAGTCTGGCGAGCGTCAGTGCGTGGGCCGGTGAGGTCCGCCAGGTGCTGCTGAATACGGGCGCCACCGGCACCCGTGCCGAGATCTCGCTGGTCGGCAGTGGCGGCTACAAGACCCTGTCGCTGGCCGGACCGAACCGCCTGGTGGTCGATTTCCCCGACTCCAGCGCCATACGCAACCTGAAGATGCCGGCCGCGCAGGGCGTGGTCACGGCGGTGCGTACCGGACAACCGGTGCCGGGCACCTTTCGAGTCGTTTTCGACCTCGCGGAATCGGTGGCGCCGTTCCGCCCGCAGATGCAGCGCGAGGGCAATGAATCCAAGCTGGTGATCGAATGGCCGGGCGATGGCCCGGCCGTGGCTGCCAGCCGTCCGGCAGCGACACCCGCGGTGCAGCCGCAGGCACCGGCCAACACGCCGGCACCGACGCCGGCAGAAAGCGCTCAGTCGCGTTCCGATGCCGCGCGCGCGACCGCGCTGCTGACCGCGCAGGTGCGGCAGCAGGCCAGTGCCACTGCCGCCGCACCCGCCACGCCGACGCCGGCGCCGTCCACCGCGCCGGCCCAGGTTGCGGCGGCCGGTACCGTGGCCAGCAGCTCACCATCTTCCTCGCCGGCCGCGATCCTCGCCGGCCAGCGCACCGCTGCCGTGGTGACCACGCCACCGGCGACCGTGCCGGCACCGGCACCGACGCCGGTGGAACCGCCGCGCCCGGCCATGCCCAGCGATGCCTCGCGCATCCGCATGCAGGCCGGCATGCGTCATCTGGTGGTTGCCATCGATCCCGGCCACGGTGGTCAGGATCCCGGCGCGATCGGTCCGACCGGCAAGCGCGAAAAGGATGTCACCCTGGCGGTGGCGCGTGAGCTTGCCCGCCAGGTCAATGCCACGCCGGGCCTGAAGGCCTATCTGACCCGCGACAGCGACGTGTTCATCCCGCTGCCGATGCGTGCGCAGAAGGCACGTGCGAACAAGGCCGACATCTTCATTTCGATCCACGCCGATGCGGCCGAAAACCGTTCGGCCACCGGCTCGTCGGTCTATGTGCTGTCGACCAAGGGGGCTTCTTCGCAGCGTGCCCGTTGGCTGGCGGACAAGGAAAACGCGGCGGATCTGGTGGGGGGCGTACGCCTGCAGCAGACCGAGGGCACGCTCGCCAACGTGCTGCTGGACCTGGCCCAGAGCGGTTACATGAAGGCGTCCGAAGATGCCGCCGGCCACGTGCTGGGCGGCCTGAAGCGGATCGGCAACAACCACAAGCCGAACATCGAACGCGCCAACTTCGCCGTGCTGCGCACCTCGGACATGCCGGCGATGCTGGTGGAAACCGCGTTCATCTCCAATCCGGACGAAGAGCGCCGCCTGATCGATCCGGCCTACCAGCGCAAGATCGCCGGTGCCGTGCTCGATGGCGTGCACACCTTCTTCAGCCGGCAGCCACCGCCGGGCACGCTGTACGCGGCCCGCGCCCAGGCCGAAATCGACGCCGCCGGGACCATGGCGGGCGGTAGCAAGTAACCCGCTTCCTGTAGAGCGCGGGGTTTTCTGCGCCCGGCGGGGAGCTGTCGACTGACAGTCGACTCTACAACGGGCGGCTCCGCTATCATCGACCCATGAAGTCTGCTGCCCATCCTCTCCCATGAGCGCGCCCGGCCCGCGTCCGATCCGGCCGTTGCCGGAAATCCTGATCAACCAGATCGCCGCCGGCGAAGTGGTCGAACGTCCAGCGTCGGTGGTCAAGGAGCTGGTCGAGAACGCGATCGATGCCGGTGCCAGCCGTGTTGATATCGATCTTGAAGAGGGTGGTGTCCGCCTGATCCGCATCCGCGACAACGGCAGTGGCATCGCGCCGGAACAGCTGCCACTGGCGGTATCGCGCCATGCCACCAGCAAGATCGCCGACCTCGACGACCTCGAATCGGTGGCCACGCTCGGTTTCCGTGGTGAAGCACTGCCCTCGATCGCCTCGGTCAGCCGTTTCACCCTGTCCTCGCGTCGCGCGCATGACGAACACGGATCGGCGCTGCAGATCGAAGGCGGCAAGATCGGCGAAGTGACACCGCGCGCGCATGCACCGGGCACCACGGTGGAAGTGCGCGAGCTGTTCTACAACGTACCGGCGCGACGCAAGTTCCTGCGTGCCGAACGCACCGAGCTGGGCCATATCGAAGAGTGGCTGCGGTCGCTGGCGCTGGCGCGACCGGATGTGGAGCTGCGCGTGTCGCACAACGGCAAGGCCTCGCGCCGCTACAAGCCGGGCGACCTGTATTCCGATACGCGGTTGGCCGAAACGCTGGGCGAGGATTTCGCCAGCCAGGCCGTGCGCGTGGATCACAGTGGCGCCGGCCTGCGCCTGCACGGATGGATCGCGCAGCCGCATTACTCGCGGGCCAGTGCCGACCAGCAGTACCTCTACGTCAACGGCCGTTCGGTGCGCGATCGCACTGTCGCCCACGCGGTGAAAATGGCCTACGGCGATGTGCTGTACCACGGCCGCCAGCCGGCCTATGTGCTGTTCCTCGAACTGGACCCGACCCGCGTCGACGTCAACGTACATCCGGCCAAGCATGAGGTGCGCTTCCGCGATTCGCGGCTGGTGCATGACTTCGTCTACCGCACGCTGAAGGATGCGCTGGCCGACACCCGTGCCGGCATGTCGGCGCAGGAGATCGGGGCCGGTCCGGTGCCTGCAGGGGACGCGGCTGCTGCGGCGATGGCATCGAGCGTAGGCGCGTCGGGTTTCGGGCTGGTGCGTGGGCCTGCGCCCGGAGCCGGGTCGGGCGGCGGTGGTGGCGGTTTCTCCGGATGGCGCCCGCAGCAGCCCCTTGGTCTGCAGGTGGCCGATGCTCCGGCGGCCTACGCCGCGCTGTATGCCACGCCGGCCGGTGCCGAGCGCGGGGCGGCGCTGCCGTCGATGCCCACCGAGAATGGCCTGCCGGTCACCCGTGCCGATGCCGGTGTGCCGCCGCTGGGCTATGCGATCGCGCAGCTGCATGGCATCTACATCCTGGCCGAGAACGCAGAAGGCCTGATCGTGGTCGACATGCATGCCGCGCACGAGCGCATCGGTTACGAGCGCCTGAAGAACGCGCACGACGGTATCGGCCTGCAGTCGCAGCCGTTGCTGGTGCCGATCACGCTGGCGGTGGGCGAGCGTGAGGCCGACACTGCCGAAAGCGAGGCCGAAACGCTGGCGGCGCTCGGCTTCGAAGTGACCCGCGCTGGCCCCGGATCCCTGCATGTGCGCAGCATTCCAGCGCTGTTGGCGCATGCCGAGCCGGAAGGACTGCTGCGCGATGTGCTGACCGACCTGCGCGAGCACGGCCAGAGCCGCCGCGTGGCCAGTGCGCGCGACGAACTGCTGTCGACCATGGCCTGCCATGGTGCGGTGCGCGCCAATCGGCGCCTGACCGTGCCGGAGATGAACGCGCTGCTGCGCGACATGGAAATCACCGAGCGGTCCGGGCAGTGCAACCACGGCCGACCGACCTGGGCCCGTTTTTCGCTGGCGGAGATCGACCGCTGGTTCCTGCGCGGACGTTGAGGGGAGCATCGATGCGTTATCGGGGAATGGGCGGCCTGCTGGCCGCTTTGGTGTTGGTTGCCTGCAGCCCGGCGACAGCGCCGGTGCCGAAGGTCACTGAAGATCCGGCCTACGCGGCCACGCAGCAGCAATGGCGCGTGGCGCGCTACCAGGACCTGACCCGGCCTGATGGTTGGACGGCCCTGGTTGGCCTGCACTGGCTGCAGAACAAATCGCATTTCGTCGGCAGCGGCGCCACCAATGGCATCCGCCTGGCGGTCGGCCCGGACAAGCTGGGCCTGCTGCGCCGCGAGGGCAGCCAATGGGGGTTCACCCCCGAAGCCGGCGTCGATGTCAGCCATGATGGCCAGCCGGTGCACGGCCGCATCCGCGTCGACACCGACAAGGATCCGCAGCCGACGCTGCTGGCCTTCGACGGTGGCAAGGGCCAGCTAAGCATCATCCGGCGCGGGCCGCGTGATGCGCTGCGGGTCAAGCATGCCGATGCGCCGGCGCGCCGTGATTTCGCCGGGCTGGAGTACTGGCCGGGTGGCCCGGACTGGCAGGTGCAGGCGCGCTTCATCCCGCATCCGGTGGGCAAGACCCTGCCCATTGTCGACATCACCGGCCTGACCACCGAAATGCCCAATGCGGGCGCGGTCGAATTCGAACGCGACGGCCGCACATGGCGGTTGGAAGCGATCGGAGCCACCGGGCAGCCGCTGTTCCTGATCTTTGCCGACCGCACCAGTGGCCGTGGCAGTTATCCGGCCGGTCGCTACCTGGATACCGATGCGCCTGCTGCCGACGGCACGGTACGCATCGATTTCAACCATGCCTACAACCCGCCGTGTGCATTCACCGCCTATGCCACGTGCCCGCTGGCGCCGCCGGAAAACCGGTTGGATCTACGCGTGGAAGCGGGCGAGAAGGCCTACCACCTGCCTGAAGGAGAAGGCTGATATGACGATCAGAACCCTGTTGCGTGCCGCCGTTCTGTTGGTGGCCTTTGCGCTGGCACCACTGGTTGCCGCTCGTACCGTGCAATCCGACACCTCTGGCGCAGCAGCAAAGCCGCCAGTGCCGCTGCTGTGGAAGGTGACCGGCCCGGGTGACGCGCGCCTGTACCTGCTGGGGTCATTCCACCTGCTGAAGCCGCAGGACTACCCGCTGTCGCCCGACGTCGAACAGGCCTTCGCGGCCTCGCAGCGGGTCGTGTTCGAACTGTCACCGGAAGACATGCAATCGCCGCAGCTGGCCAGCCGCATGGTGCAGACAGCGGTCCGCACCGATGGCAGCGAGCTCAAGCGTGATCTCGATGCCGCTACCTGGCAGAAGCTGCAGGCGTTTGCATCCGAGAACAAGCTGCCGTTGGCGCAGATGCAGGGCATGAAGCCCTGGTTCGTCGGCCTGAGCATTTCGGTCGGGCAGATGCAGAAGATGGGCCTGGACCCGGCACTGGGCCTGGACCGTCACTTCATGGAGCGCGCACAGAAGACCGGCCGCAAGACTGCGGGGCTGGAAGACATCGACACCCAGATCGGCATGCTCGACGGCATGACCCTGCAGGAGCAGCGGCAGATGCTGTCCGAGGCGCTGGATCAGGCGGGCAAGGGCGATGAGCAGGCGCGCCAGCTGCACGATGCCTGGCGGCGCGGCGATGAGCGTCTGTTGTGGACGAAGATGGCCGCGGAAATGCGCCAGCAGTACCCGCAGCTGTACCAGCGCATCAACACCGGCCGCAACGATGCCTGGGTGCCGAAGCTGCTGCCGTACCTGCAGGCCGGGCAGGGTGGCACGCTGGTGGTGGTCGGTACGCTGCACCTGCTTGGCAACGATGGCGTGGTCGAGAAGCTGAAGGCCAAAGGCTACAAGGTTGAACGCGTGTGCACGGGGTGCAAGGCGAAGCGTTGAAGATGGTGGAGTCGACTGGCAGTCGACTCCACCGGACGCCGGGTGACCACGATTCCGGCATGCAAAACAAAACGGCGCGCCCAGGGGCGCGCCGTTCTCGTATCCGCCGGCGTGGCGGCTCAGCGACGGGTCTTGCCGCCGGTGCCGGTGCCCGTACCGGGTTCGTTGGGCTTGTTGCCGGTACCGGTACCCGTGCCACCCGGGCGCGAGCCGCCGAAACCGGTGCCCATGTTGCGCTGGAATTCCTGCCACAGTTCCAGGTTGCGCTCGGTCAACTGGTTCATCATCGCCCATGGGGTCTGGCCCAGCAGGTTGCCCATCTGCTGGCGGAACTGCTGCTGCTGGTCGAGGAAGACCTGCATGCTGCGCTCCAGGTAGTTGCCCATGAAGCCCTGCAGCGAATCGCCGTAGAAGCGGATCAGCTGGCTCAGCAGCTGGGTGGACAGCATCGGTTCGCCGTCCTGTTCCTGGTCGGCGATGATCTGCAGCAGGACCGAACGGGTGAGGTCGTCGCCGCTCTTGGCGTCGCGGACTTCGAAGTCTTCACCGTCCAGGATCAGCTGGCGCACGTCCTCGATGGTGATGTAGCTGGAGATCTCGGTGTCGTAGAGACGGCGGTTCGGATACTTCTTGATGATGCGGGTCGCAGCCATTGAAGCGGTCACTCGTCACAGTAGATGCGCAGCATGGCGCAGTGCAGCAGCCGTTGCAACCGCCTCAGCCCCCGCCAGGCTTGGCTTTCACGGGGAATCATGTTGCGCAGCAAGGGTTTGCGTGCTGCGCAGCATGACCATCGGCAGGGTCGGCGAGCGTGCGCCGCCAAGGCCGCCAGCGCGGCTTACCAACCCATATGGTGGCCGCCATTGATGTCCAGGTTGCTGCCGGTGATCCACGAGGCTTCCTCCGCCACCAGGAACGACACCCCGTAAGCGATTTCCTCCGGCTTGCCGAGGCGCCCGGTGGGAATGTCGGCGACGATCTTGGCGCGCACGTCTTCCGGCACCGCCATCACCATGTCGGTGGCCACGTAGCCGGGCGAAATGGTGTTGACGGTAATGCCGAAGCCGGCGTTCTCGCGGGCCAGCGAGATGGTGAAGCCGTGCATGCCGGCCTTGGCGGCCGCGTAGTTGGCCTGCCCGTACTGGCCCTTCAGGCCGTTGATCGAGCTGATCTGGATGACCCGGCCCCAACCCCGCCGGCGCATGCCTTCGATGACTGGGCGGGTGACGTTGAACACCGAATTGAGGTTGGTGTTGATCACATCGTGCCACTGGTCCACGCGCATGCGATGGAAGGTGGTGTCGCGGGTGATGCCGGCATTGTTGACCAGGATCTCGACCGGGCCCAGTTCGGCCTCGACTGCACGCACCAGTGCTTCGGCACTGCCCGGATCGGAGACATCGCCCGGGAAGATCGACACGCTGTAACCGCGTTCGGCCATCGCCTGCTGCCAGGCGCGGGCCTTGGCCTCATCGCGGTAATTGGTGGCGACCCGGTGGCCCTGGTCGGCCAGGCGTTGGCAGATGGCGGTACCGATGCCGCCGGTTCCGCCGGTGACCAGTGCGACGCGAGATGTCATGGAGTGCTGTCCGGGTATCAGGTGGGGGAAGGGGGATTCTGCAACATCGGCGCGGAAAGTGCGCCGGCTGGCAGCAGGATGTCGGTACGTGGCAGCCGCGCT
The DNA here is from genome assembly GCF_059371655.1 of Stenotrophomonas sp. YJH_SMC_17. Taxonomy (NCBI): domain Bacteria; kingdom Pseudomonadati; phylum Pseudomonadota; class Gammaproteobacteria; order Lysobacterales; family Lysobacteraceae; genus Stenotrophomonas; species Stenotrophomonas sp. YJH_SMC_17. The sequence goes on from NZ_JCAFUU010000002.1 coordinate 579,796, forward strand.
GGGTCGAAGGCATTGCGGGCGGCCGCCAGCAACGTATCCAGATCGTGCGCAGGTTCCAGCGCTTCAGGTGCCTGGCCGAGCAGCTGCCAGAGCTGGCGCAGCACGGGCAGCGGGTGCGAACTGTCCACTGGCAGCGCCGCCAGCGACTTGGACAGCTTGTGGCCCGGGGCATCGAGCAGCAGCGGCAGGTGCCAGTAGCGCGGCACTGCCAGCCCCAATGCCTGCTGCAGCAGGATCTGCCGTGCCGTGGAGTCGAGCAGGTCGGCACCGCGCACCACTTCGGTCACGCCCTGCGCGGCGTCATCGACCACGACTGCCAGCTGGTAGGCCCAGCAGCCATCGGCGCGGCGCAGTACGAAGTCGCCGACCTCGGCATGCACATCCTGCTGCTGAGGACCGCGCAGGCCATCGTCGAAAGCCACGACGCTGCCGGGCAGCACGCGGAAGCGGACCGCCGGGTCCGGTCGCGGCTGCCGGGCCACGCAGCGATGGTGGATGCCGCCGCTGGCGGCCAGGTCGCTGCGGCTGCAGTGGCAGACAAAGGCCTGGTCGCTGGCGAGCAGCACGTCCAGCGCGGCCTGGTAGGCGTCGCCGCGCGCGCTCTGCCAGACGATCAGGCCATCGTGGGCCAGGCCGAATGCCGCCAGCGCCTGCAGCTGTGCCTCGGCGGCACCGGGCACGGTGCGCGGTGGGTCGACGTCTTCGACCCGCAGCCGCCAGAGGCCTCCGTGATGGCGTGCAAGCAGCCAGCTGCCGAAGGCGGCGAGCAGGGATCCGGGGTGGAGCAGGCCGGTCGGCGAAGGCGCGAAGCGGCCGCAGGGAATAGGGGAGGTCATGCTGGCTGAATCGTCGGTCAGGTTGGCGCTTGAATTCAAGCTGACCACACCGCAAATTGACCGGTATCGACCCCTTCCGAGCCGGATTTTCCCATGTTTACCCGCATTGCCCTGTTCCTGGCGACCAACTTCGCGGTCCTGATCCTCGCCAGCATCGTGATGTCGTTGCTGGGGGTCAGTTCGAACCAGATGAGTGGCCTGCTGGTCATGGCCGCGATCTTTGGCTTTGGTGGCTCCCTGATCTCGCTGCTGCTGTCCAAGTGGATGGCCAAGCGCTCCACCGGTGCGGTGGTGATCACCGAGCCGCGCAACCAGACCGAACGCTGGCTGCTGGCCACCGTCGAGCGCCAGGCCAAGGCGGCCGGCATCGGCATGCCCGAAGTGGCTGTGTACGAGGGCCCGGAGATCAATGCCTTCGCCACCGGCGCCAACCGCAACAACGCGCTTGTCGCGGTGTCCACCGGCCTGCTGCACAACATGAGCGAGGACGAGGCCGAAGCGGTGCTGGGCCACGAGATCGCCCACGTCGCCAACGGTGACATGATTACCATGGCGCTGCTGCAGGGTGTGCTGAACACCTTCGTGATCGTGCTGGCGCGCGTGGTGGGCGGCATCATCGACAGCGCGCTGTCGGGCAACCGCGAAGGCGGCGGCCGTGGCTTCGCCTACTACATCATCGTGTTCGTGCTGGAGATGGTGTTCGGCCTGTTCGCCACCATGATCTCGATGTGGTTCTCGCGCCACCGCGAGTTCCGCGCCGATGCAGGCGGTGCCTCGCTGGCTGGCCGCCAGAAGATGATCGCCGCGCTGGAGCGCCTGCAGTTGAACCACGGCCAGAGCACACTGCCGACCCAGATCGCCGCGTTCGGTATTGCCGGTTCGACGGCGAAGAAGCTGTTCATGAGCCATCCGCCGCTGGAAGAGCGCATCGCCGCGCTGCGGGCTTCGACGGTGGCGTAAGCCTCCGTGCCTCCACGGTAGTGCAGGAACGCCTGGCCGCGCGCCGGGCGTTTTTGTTTGTGCGCGCACGCATTGGTGGCGCCAGGCGATGCCTAGGATCATTTCCGCGACCGCGGAGGGGTGTCACTTTCTTTGCGCGCAAAGAAAGTAACCAAAGAAACGCTCCGCCGGCCGCGAGCCGTCGCTACGCGCCGGTACCCTGCGCTTCTCGGTGAATCAGGGGAAGGCGCCGAACTCGCTGCGCTCAGACACCGGCGCCTCTTCGCCCCTGATTCCCCTGCGATGCTCGGCTCGCTCAAGGCGGACTGGAAGATCAAGATCAAGATCAACAGCATCCACACGTGGCGTGGATCTACTGGGTGCAGCTGTGGCATTTGACCTTGGGACCCGCCTTGAGCGAGCCGAGCACCGCAGGTCCGGCGAGGGCGAAGAGGTGCGGGTGTCTGAGCGCAGCGAGTTCCCGCACCGTCCCTCGACGGACCGAGGAGCGCAGGGTACCGATGCGCAGCATCGGCTCGCGCCCTGGCGGCGTGTTTCTTTGGTTACTTTCTTTGCACGAGCAAAGAAAGCGACAAGCACGATCACCGCGGATACGAAAACGGCACCTTCGCAGGTGCCGTCCCCATGAACCGCTTTACACGGAATCTCAGAACTTCGCGTCGAACTCCGCCGCGTAGCCGGTGTTCACCAGCACCTTCTGCAGCGACTCGGCCACCTTCAGGTTGCCGGCCACAATCTGATGGGTCTCCGGGCCGCGGTTGTCCATGCGGCCCAGGGTCGCGCCCTTGAAGTCGCAGACCTTGCCGCCCGCTTCGCGGACCAGCAGCAGGCCGGCGGCGATGTCCCACGCCTTCACGCCGGCTTCGAAGTATGCATCGGCACGGCCGCAGGCCACGTAGGCCAGGTCCAGCGCGGCCGAACCGGTGCGACGGATGTCCTCGCCGTGCACCAGCAGGGCGTCGACTGCCTTCAGCTGGGCGCTGGCGCGGCTGCGTTCGCGCGGGGCGAAACCGGTGTGGATCATCGTGCCATCCAGATCCTTGCGGTCGGCCACGCGGATGCGGCGGTCGTTCAGCACGGCGCCGGCGCCACGGCTGGCGGTGAACAGTTCATTGCGCAGCGGGTCGAAGATGACCGCATCGGTCGGCTCGCCGTTCTCGACCAGGGCGATCGACACGCAGTAGTGCGGCACGCCGCGCAGGTAGTTGCTGGTGCCGTCCAGGGGATCGATGACCCACATCTGGCGACGCTCGCCCTGCACGCCACCTTCTTCACCGAAGATGCCGTAGTCCGGGTAGGCGCGCTTGAGTTCCTTGACGATGACCTTTTCCGCGTCCGCATCCACTTCGCTGGCGTAGTCCATCCGGCCCTTCTGCACCACGTTCAGTGCCTCGAGCTTGTTGATGTTGCGCAACAGGACGTTGCCGGCGAGGCGGGCGGCCTTGACCATGACGGTGACGGCGGGTTTCTGCATGGCGTGGGCTCCCGGAAAGGCAGAAGAGATGGACTGGCGGGGGAAAAGAGCGGGTCCGGCGCAGTGGCCGGCCGCACAGTTTACCATTGGTCATCGTCCAGCTCGACCTTTTCCCTGTTCATGTCCCAGTTTCCCGCCGCTACCCGCCTCCGATTCGTCCTGGTCGGTACCCAGCACCCCGGCAACATGGGGGCCGCCGCCCGTGCTCTGAAGACCATGGGCCTGGCCCGCCTGGTGCTGGTCGCCCCCGAAAAACCGCTGGACGAGGAGGCCTTCCGCCGCTCGGCCGGTGCCGAAGACGTGCTGGGGGACGCCCCGGTGGTGGCGACCCTGGCCGAGGCTGTGGCCGATTGCCGCCTGGTGCTGGGCTGCACCGCCCGTGCCCGCCGCGTCCAGCTGGAGGAGTACCTGCCGGCCGATGCCGCGGCCCGTGCAGTGGCCAAGGCCGGTGAGGGGGCCGAGGTGGCGCTGGTGTTCGGGCGCGAGCGCACCGGGCTGACCAACGAGGAACTGCAGCTCTGCCATGCGGCGGTGCATATCCCGTCAGACCCGGCGTTCAGCTCGCTCAACCTGGCGGCCGCCGTGCAGGTCCTGGCCTATGAAACGCGCATGCAGTTGCTGGGTGCGCAGCCGGCGGGCGAGGCCGAGCCGGGCTTCCGCGAGCAGGCGGCCAGTCATGAGCAGATGGAAAGCTTCTTCGCCCAGCTTGGCGACACCCTGGACGAGATCGATTTCCACAAGGGCCGCGCGCCGGAATCGGCGATGCGCAAGCTGCGTCGCCTGTTCCTGCGCAGCGAACCGAGCGAGCAGGAAGTGCGCCTGCTGCGCGGCATCCTCGCCGACACCCAGCGCATGGCGCGGCTGGCCCAGGCGGGCAACAAGGACAGCTGACGACGGTCTCATTTTTTCGGGTAGTCTGTCCGGATACCCAGGGGGAATGACATCTGTGTCGGGTCTGCGAAAGGCAATGCAGGGGGGACTGCTGAGCCTGGCCATGGTCCTGCTCGCCGGAACGGTGCGTGCAGCACCGGACCAAGTGCTGGTGCTGGGCCGGATCAGCGATGATCCCAAGGCCCATTACGAGCAGCTGCAGCCGTTGCTGGACTATGTAGTGGCGCGCATGCACGACGTTGGCATCAAGGAGGGGAGGATCCTGATGGCACGCGATCCGCAGCAGATGGCCAGCTATCTGCGGCGGGGGCGGGTCGACTGGGTCACGGAAACCTCCGGCACGGCGGTGGCGCTGGGCCAGCGCAGCGGCGCACGGCCATTGCTGCTGACCGAGCGCAATGGGGTGCGTGAGTACCAGACGGTATTCTTCGTGCGGCGCGACAGCCCGATCCAGCGGATGCAGGATCTGCGGGGCCACCGCCTGGCGCTGCAGAACACCGCCTCCACAAGTGCCTACCTGGTGCCGGTGATGACCCTGCTGGAACATGGCCTGTCGCCGCAGATCCTGGCCGGGGTCTGGGACGTGCCAGGACGCGACAGCGTGGGATATGTGTTCGCGCGCAGCGAGTTGAACATCGCCACGTACGTGCACAAGGGGATGGTGGATGTGGGGGCGGTGAGCAGCGTGGACTGGAACGACGAGCGGCGGGTGCCGGCCGCGTTCCGCCGTGATTTCCGCGAACTGCTGCGCACCGAGCCGTATCCACGAGCAGTGGAGGTGGTCCGCGCCGACCTCGATGCCCGGGTGCGTGATCGCCTGCAGGATGTCCTGCTGCAGGCGGCCAGCGACCCGCAGGCACAGGGCGCGTTGCATCGTTTTTTTGGCACTTCCGGTTTCCACCGTGTCGATGCGCATGCGCAGCAGCGGTTGGATGAATTGAAACAAGGATTGACGCGCGTGCGGATGGAAGTGGAATGAAGTGGCTCGGCTCGGGGATGCAGGCCCGGTTCCTGCTGGCGATGGGCGGAGCAATGCTCGTTGTGGTCGCGATCCTGGCAGTGCTGCTGGGGCGCCAGGCGGCGATGCAGAGCGAGGTGCGCACCCTCAGCGGTGGCGTCATCCATGAATTGTTCGATCGCAGCGTGCGCAGCCGCGGCGAGGCGATGGCGCGCGAGTTGTCCGATGCGCTGGCCAACCCGCTGTATTACCGCGACCTGGACCAGGTCGGCGTACTGGTGCGCAGTACGGCCCGACAGCCGGTGGTGCGCTATGTACTGGTGTTCGACGAGCGCGGCCGGCTGGTGCACGACGGTTCGGTCGAGGTCTCCGGATTCGGCCAGCCGATGGCCGATCCGCTGGCGCCCAGGGCGGCGGTGGCGCAGGCGTTGCTGGTACAGGAATCGCCGAAGGTGCTGGACAATACGATGCCGATCAGGGTCGGCAACCAGCGCATCGGCGGCGTCCGCGTGGGCATGGCGCTGGACGAGGTGCAACAACGCGAACAGGCGGCCAATGCGACCCTTGGCGAGCGCCTGCAGCTGGTCGGCAGCCGGCACCTGGGATGGTTGCTGCTGATGCTGGGCTTGCTGGTGGTGATCGGCGTGGTGGTGATCCTGTACGTGCAGCGCACGCTGGTCGCGCCGATCCGCGATCTCGCCGTGGCCGCGCGCCGCATCGAGGCGGGGGACTACCAGACCCCGCTGACCGAGAACACCCGTGACGACGAAGTGGGTGAGCTGGTGCGCGGCTTCGCCCGCATGCGCGATGCGATCGCCCGCCACGACCGTGAAGTGCGGCACATGGCCTACACCGATGCATTGACCGGGCTGACCAACCGGCTGGCCTTCCGCGAAGCGCTGGATCATCGGTTGATGGCCGCACGCGCCGCCAACCATCGATTGGGCCTGCTGTTCGCCGACATCGACGATTTCAAGCGGGTCAACGACACGCTCGGCCATGAAGCCGGCGATGAGGCGCTGCTGCAGTTCGCACAGCGCATCGGCCGCGCGGTCAAGGAAGCGGGCGGTGACGAGACCCTGCTGGCGCGCTTCGGCGGCGACGAATTCGTGATCCTGGTCGGCGACGGCGATGTGGCTGCCAACGCACGGCTACTGGCCGAAGTGCTGGTGCGCGAGCTGGGCAAGCCATTGGTGGTGCAGGGCAGGGAGCTGTTCCTGGGTACCTCGATCGGCGTGACCCTGTTCCCCGACGATGCCGCCGATGCGACCACGCTGCTGAAGAACGGCGACATCGCGATGTACCAGGCGAAGATGGCCGGCAAGAACTGCTACCGCTACTACAGCCGGGCGATGGACCATGCGGTCGAGCGCCGCGTGCACATGGAACAGGAGCTGCGCGGGGCCTGGGAGCGCGGCGAGCTGCGGCTGGCCTACCAGCCGATCTTCCGCATGCGCGACCGCCGCATGGTCGGCGTGGAAGTGCTGCTGCGCTGGCAGCATCCGACGCTGGGAACGATCCCGCCGTCGGTCTTCATCGAAGTGGCCGAGCAGAGCGGGCTGATCGAGATCATCGGCCCGAAGGTGCTGCGTGCGGCCTGCATGGAGGCCTCGCAGTGGCCGCGCGGCGCGGCCGGTGATGATCTGTTCGTGTCGGTCAATGTATCGCCGCGACAGCTGCGCGGCGGCGAGCTGCCGGCGCTGGTCGCGCAATGCCTGCATGAATCCGCGCTGCCAGCGTCGCGCCTGCACCTGGAGCTGACCGAGACCGCAGTGATCGGTGACGAAATGGTCGCCGCGCAGCTGCTGGACAAGCTGCACCGCACCGGCGTGAAAGTGTGGCTGGATGATTTCGGCACCGGCTTCTCCGGCCTCAGCCACCTCCGCCAGGTGCCCGTGGACGGGGTCAAGATCGACAAGAGTTTCGTGGCCGACATGCAGCGTGATCCCGACGATCTGGCGCTGACCACGGCGATCATCGCCATGGCCCACGCGCTGGGCATCACGGTGGTGGCCGAGGGCATCGAGCAGCAGGCGCAGTTCGAGCTGCTGGCGCAGCGTGGCTGCGATCTGGGGCAGGGCTACTGGCTGAGCCACCCGGTCACCGCTACTGAAGTGGTACGGATGATCGAGTCGGGGCTCTGACCTGCTGCCGTTGTCGCGGGGTCAGATCCCTTTTCCGCAGGAGAAGGGATCTGACCCCGCCCCCGGATTACAGCGGCCGCTTGCTCGGGTCGCCCGGCAGTTCGCGCACCAGCTTGGGAACCAGGTAACCGGACAGGCGCGCGGTCAACCCGGCAACCAGGGCCTTGGCCTGGGCATCATCCACTTCGAAGTGGGCCACGCCTTCGACCCGGTCCAGCTGGTGCAGGTAGTAGGGCAGCACGCCGGCGGCGAAGCTGCGCTCGCTCAGGTCCTGCAGCGCCTGCACGCTGTCGTTGACCCCGCGCAGCAGCACCGCCTGGTTCAGCAGCTGGACGCCGGTGCCGCGCAGGCGCGCCATCGCCGCGTCCACGCTGGCATCGAATTCATTGGCATGGTTGGCGTGGACCACGATCGCCAGCGGCCACGGCAGGCTGCCCAGCCAGGCCAGTAGTTCCTCGTCCACGCGCTCCGGCAGCACGATCGGCAGACGGGTATGGATGCGCAGGCGGCGGATATGCGGGATCGCGCGCAGGGCGTCGGTCAGCTCGGCCAGCTTGTGCGTGGCCAGCGACAGCGGGTCACCGCCGGACAGGATCACCTCGTCGATGTCCGGGTCGGCGGCGATGGCGGCTACGGCCTCCTGCCAGCCGCCCTTGGCGGCGTTTTCCGCGCCATAGTCGAAGTGGCGGCGGAAGCAGTAGCGGCAGTTGATCGCGCAGCTGCCGGTGGCGACCAGCAGGGCGCGGCCGCGGTACTTCTGGATGACGCCGGTGGCCTTCTTGGCCGCGCCATCGCCCACCGCATCGAAGCTGAACCCGGGCGCAGGCCGCATTTCCTCGTCGATCGGCAGTACCTGCCGCAGCAGCGGATCGGCCGGATCACCCTTGCGCATGCGTGCCACGAAGCCCTCCGGCACGCGCAGCGCGAACTGGGCCACGGCCGCCTCCGAGACGCCCAGCGCGGCCGGGTCCAGCTGCAGCCGGACCAGCAGGGCCTGCGGGTCGCGCAGCGCCTGGCGCCAGAGCTGCTGCCAGCGCGCGGGCGCGCCTGGCGACTGGGGCCGGGGGAAGGCGGAAAGCTGCATGGAGAGGGGGCCTGCGGTTATCATGGGGGCAGAAAAACAGTCGCCCACCGGCATCCGGTGGGCTTTCCATTCTAACGGCTCGCCGCACCCGCGGCGTTTTTGCCACTCAGGGAGTTTACGCATGGCCAGCTACGGCATGAACGACGTCAAGAACGGGATGAAGATCCTGGTCAACAACCAACCGGCCGTCATCATCGACACCGAATACGTCAAGCCGGGCAAGGGCCAGGCCTTCACCCGCGTGAAGTACCGCCTGATCAAGGACGGCCGCACCCAGGAAGTGACCATGAAGTCGACCGACTCGCTGGATGCAGCCGACGTCGTCGATACCGACATGAACTTCATGTACAGCGATGGCGAGTACTGGCACTTCATGGACCCGGAATCCTTCGAGCAGGTCCAGGCCACCAAGGCCGGCATGGGCGGCGCCGAGAAGTGGCTGAAGGGCGAAGAGTCCTGCGTGGTCACCCTGTGGAACGGTGAGCCGATCTTCGTGCAGCCGCCGAACTTCGTCGAACTGAAGATCACTGAAACCGATCCGGGCGTCCGTGGCGACACCTCGGGCGGCGGCGGCAAGCCGGCCACCCTGGAAACCGGCGCCGTGGTCCGCGTGCCGCTGTTCGTCAACCAGGACGAAGTGATCCGCGTCGATACCCGTTCGGGCGAATACTCCGCACGCGTCAAGTAAGGTTCCGGCCGCAGGCCGACCATACTGTAGAGCCGAGCCATGCTCGGCTTTCCGGGCATAACCCGGAACCCGTTGCCGGCGTCCATGACGCCGCAACGGACAGCCGCCGGGCACGGCCCGGCGCTACCGCCTCCCGTCAGGCGCCTCCCATCAGGCCGCCCCCCAGCCAGTGAGCCCGCATGAGCGATAGCCCGCACCTCCCCGAAGCCTGCGACCTGCTCATCGAAGCCGGTTACGTCGTTCCGATCGAGCCGCATGCGGTGGTGCTGGAAGACCATGCCGTGGCCGTGCGTGGCAGCGAGATCATCGCGATCCTGCCGCGTGCCGAGGCGCGTGCGCGCTTCCGTGCCGCACAGGTGGTCAGCCGCCCCGAGGCCGCGCTGATGCCGGGCCTGGTCAACGCGCACACGCACAACCCGATGACCCTGCTGCGCGGCGTCGCCGACGACCTGCCGCTGATGACCTGGCTGCAGCAGCACATCTGGCCGGTGGAAGCAGCGGTAATCGGCCCCGAATTCGTTGCCGACGGCACCACTCTGGCCATCGCCGAGATGCTGCGCGGCGGCACCACCTGCGCCAACGAGAACTACTTCTTCGGCGACGTGCAGGCCGCGGTCTACAAGAAGCACGGTTTCCGCGCGCTGGTTGGCGCGGTCATCATCGATTTCCCCACCGCCTGGGCCAAGACCGACGACGAGTATTTCGCCAAGGCCGGTGAACTGCACGACCAGTGGCGCACCGATCCGCTGATCGGCACCGCGTTCGCGCCGCACGCACCGTACACGGTCAACGATGCCAATTTCGAGCGGGTGCGGATGCTGTCCGACCAGCTCGACATGCAGGTGCACCTGCACACCCACGAGACCGCGCAGGAAATCAACGATTCGATCAAGCTGCACGGCCAGCGCCCGCTGGCGCGGCTGGATCGCCTCGGCCTGGTCAACGACCGCCTGATCGCGGTGCACATGACCCAGCTGACCGACGCGGAAATCCACCTGTGCGCCGAACGTGGCGTCAGCGTGGTGCACTGCCCGGAATCGAACCTGAAGCTGGCCTCCGGTTTCTGCCCGGCCTGCGCCCTGCAGCGCGCAGGCGTGAACCTGGCGATCGGCACCGACGGCTGCGCCAGCAACAACGACCTGGACATGTTCAGCGAGAACCGCACGGCGGCCATCCTGGCCAAGGCCGTGGCCGACGACGCCACCGCGCTGGATGCAGCCACCACGCTGCGTGCCTCCACGCTGGGCGGCGCCCGCGCGCTGGGCTTCGGTGACCGCATCGGTTCGATCGAGGTCGGCAAGCAGGCCGACCTGGTCTGCGTCGACCTGTCGGCGCTGGAAACCCAGCCGCTGCACAACGTGCTGTCGCAGCTGGTGTATGCCACCGGCCGCCAGCAGGTCAGCGATGTCTGGATTGCCGGCAAGCCGAAGCTGGTGCAGCGCGAGCTGGTCGGCATGGACCTGCCGGGCATCATCGCCAACGCGCGCCAGTGGCGCGAGCGTATCCGTCATATCCGCGCCTGAACCCTGGCGCTGCAAGGACTACCCCATGACTGCCCCCCACGCATCCTCCAATTTCGATCAGGCCGAGCTGGACAAGTTCGCTGCGCTGGCCAACCGCTGGTGGGACGCTGACGGCCCGCAGAAGCCGCTGCATGCGCTGAACCCGGTGCGGCTGAAGTACGTGGCCGACCGCGTGCCACTGCGCGGTGCCCGTGTGCTCGACATCGGCTGCGGTGGCGGCCTGCTGAGCGAGGCGCTGGCGCAGGCCGGCGCCGACGTCACCGCCATCGACCTGGCCCCGGAACTGGTCAAGGTCGCACGCCTGCACGCGCTGGAAAGCGGCGCCAAGGTCGATTATCGCGTCCAGGCCGCCGAGGACTTGGCCGCCGAGCAGCCGGGCAGTTTCGATGTGGTCACCTGCATGGAAATGCTCGAGCACGTGCCGGACCCGGGCGCGATCATCGAGGCCTGCAAGCGTCTGCTGAAGCCGGGTGGCCACCTGTTCCTGTCGACCATCAACCGCACCGCCGCCGCCTTCGCGGTAGCGATTGTCGGTGCCGAGTACGTGGCGCGATTGCTGCCCAAGGGCACCCATCACTACCAGGAATTCATCAAGCCGGCCGAGCTGGCGCGCTGGCTGCGCGAGGCCGACCTGCAGCTGGTGGATGTCAGCGGCATGGCCTACGAGCCGTGGCGCAACCACGCCCGCCTAAGCAGCCGCACCGACATCAACTACCTGGCCTACGCGGTCAAGCCGGCATGACCTCCGCCGGTTTCCCGCGTGCGGTGCTGTTCGACCTGGACGGCACGTTGCTGGACAGTGCGCCGGACTTCGTCGCCACCTGTGATGCGATGCTGGCCGAGCGTGGTCGTGCGCCGATCGATCCGGCGCTGCTGCGCCCGGTGGTGTCCAAGGGCTCGCGTGCGATGGTCTCGGCAGCCTTCCCCGAACTGGACACGGCGGCGCGTGATGCGCTGATTCCGGAGTTCCTGCAGCGCTACGAGGCGTTGATCGGGCAGCACGCGGTACTGTTCGATGGCGTTGCAGACATGCTTGCTGCACTGGATGCCGCCGGTACGGTGTGGGGAATCGTCACCAACAAGCCGGAGTACCTGGCGCGGCTGATCGTGCCGCAGTACGGCTGGCAGCAGCGCTGTGCGGTGCTGGTGGGCGGCGACAGCCTGGCCGAGCGCAAGCCGCATCCGCTGCCGCTGCTGCACGCTGCGCAGGCCATCGGCATTGCTGCCGAGGACTGCGTGTACGTGGGCGACGACGAGCGCGACATCATCGCCGCACGCGCTGCCGTCATGCCGTCGGTGGCGGCGCTGTGGGGTTACCGCCTGCACAGCGACGACCCCCTGGCCTGGCAGGCCGACGTGCTGGTCGAGAACGCCGGGCTTCTGCAACTGGCCAGCCTCTGGCCGACCCGGCCGGCAACCCCGGCCCAGCCGTAAGGAATGACGTAGTGAGCAGTACCGCGCTGGACAGTTTCCTCGACAAGTGGCGCAGCCGCTGGCCGGAATGGTCGGTGGCCGCCCCGTTCGTGGCCGAATCGCAACGCGAGCTTGCCGTGGCGTGGTTCGCGCTGCTGCAGGAATTCGACGACATGCTCAACACCAGTGGCGACCCGCTGCCGGCCGATGCCAAGCTGGCCTGGTGGGGCGAGGAGCTGCGCAGCTGGGCTTCGCACCGGTCGCGCCACCCGTTGGGTCGTTTGCTGGAGCCGGTGCGTGCGCCGTGGGCGCAGCTGGCCGAAGCCCTGCCGGATCTGGTCGAAGCGCGCACGGTCGCGCTGGATGCGGCCAGCGCCGAGCGCGCGCTGGCCAACTACGCCGACGCGGTCGCCGCGGTGGAAGCGGCGCTGTTCAACGACACGCCGCGCACCGGCGCCGGCCGTGCCGTGCAGCTGCAGACCCTGGCGCAGCGCCTGCAGGACGCCGGCGTGGCCGGTGTGCCGCGCAGCCTGCTGGATGAGGATTCCAGCACCGCCGCGCAGCGCTGGGCGCAGTACCTGCTGAAGGGATGGGGCAGCCGCGTACCCGGGCCGCGCCCGCGCCGCGTGTGGTCCAGCCTGGCGCGCGCCCGCGTGGCGGCGCAGGCCGCAGGCAAGCCGATCGAAGCCACCCCGGTGCGCACCCTGCTGCGCGTGTGGTGGGCTGCGCGCGGTTGATCCGGCGCTACCTCGCGCGGTTATTGAATGCTGTCTGTAGAGCCGAGCCCATGCTCGGCTCATCTCTGCGCGACAGCCGAGCGTGGGCTCGGCTCTACAACAGCGGCTCACCACCGCGCCGGGCGATGGGCGTTACTTCCGCTCCAGCACCAGCAGCGGGTCGATACGGGTGTCGAACCAGTTCATGCCCCAGTGCAGGTGCGGGCCAGTGGCACGACCGGTGGCGCCGACCGCGGCGATCACCTGGCCCTGTTCCACACGGTCGCCCACCTTCACGTCGATGCGCGACAGGTGCAGGAAGTTGGAACTGACGCCGAAGCCGTGGTCGAGCAGCAGCGTGCCGCCGGTCAGGTACAGGTCCGGGCCGGCGAAGGTGACGACGCCGGCCGCTGGTGCCTTCACCGGGGTGCCGGTCGGCACCGCGATGTCCATGCCGGAATGGCCGGCACCGGGCTGGCCGTTGTACACGCGCGCATTGCCGAAGCGGCCGCTGATGCGACCCTGCACCGGCCAGATGAAGGTCTGGGTGAAGTCGGTGCGGTCGTCATCGCGCGCGCGCGCGGCGGTCACCTGCGCCTGTTCGCGCTTGATCCGCTCGGCGATCGCCGGCGGCGGATTGACCGTCTTCGGCGGCACGCCGTTGACCCGCTCGGTCGGCCAGTCACGCGGCGTCACCGCGATGGTCACGGTTTCGCTGCCACCGTCGGCGCGCTGCACCTGCACGCGCAACGGACCCTTCTCGTCGCGGCCGATGCCGAACACCACGCTGCCGTAGTTGCTCACCCGCAACTGGCGGCCGGCGTACTGCACGCGGCTGCCAGCGGGCACCTTGCCGATCACCAGTGCGCCCTGCGACGCGCTGGCCGGAAACACCACGCGGCTGTCGATCAGGCTGCCGATGGCATCCTGCGCGCTTGCCGAAGGTGTGCAGAGCAGGGGCGCCGCCAGCAGCAGCGCTCCGGTCAGGAGAGCCGCGCGCATCAGCGGTCGTAGGTCATGCGCTGGCCGGCCGGCTCGCCGACCAGTTTGCTGCCGTCCCACACCAGCTGGCCGTTGACCCAGGTGGAGGCGATGCGCGAACGGAAGGTCGTGCCTTCAAACGGTGACCAGCCACACTTGGACAGCACGTCTTCGCGCTTGACCGTGAACGGCACGTCTTCGACCAGCACCAGGTCGGCGAAGTAGCCTTCGCGCAGGAAGCCGCGCTCTTCCACGTCGAACAGCTGTGCCGGTGCGTGCGCGAACTTCTGCACCACCTGCTCGCGGGTCAGCTTGCCTTCGTGCACGCGCTCCAGCGCGGCCACCAGTGCGTACTGCACCAGCGGCAGGCCCGACGGCGCCTGAGCGTAGGGCTTCTGCTTCTCTTCCCAGGTATGCGGCGCGTGGTCGGTGGCCAGCACGTCCAGCACGTCGTCGGCCAGCGCGGCGGTGATCGCCTCGCGGTCGGATACTTCCTTGATCGCCGGGTTGCACTTGATCAGGTTGCCCTTGGTCGCGTAATCCGGGCGCGCGAAGTGCAGGAAGTGAACGCAGGTCTCGGCGGTGATCTGCTTGCGGCTGCCGTCAGCGCGGATCAGGGGGCCCTTCTCGAACAGCGCCAGCTCATCGGCAGTGGAGATGTGCAGCACGTGCAGGCGGGTGCCGTGCTTGCGTGCCAGCGACATGGCCAGGCGAGTGGATTTGATGCAGGCTTCGCGCGAACGGATGTCCGGGTGCATGTCCGGCGTCAGGGCATCACCGTACTTTTCCTGGAAGGCCTTCAGGTTGGCATCGATCATCGGCGTGTCTTCGCAGTGCGTGATGATCGGGGTCGGGCATTCGCGGAAGATCGCGTCCAGCGTTTCCGGGTTGTCCACCAGCATGTTGCCGGTGGACGCACCCATGAACACCTTCACGCCCGGGGCCTTCTTCGGGTCCAGCGCACGGATCGCGTCCAGGTTGTCATTGCTGGCGCCGTGGTAGAAGCCGTAGTTGGCCCAGGCGCGGCCGCGCGCCAGTTCGTACTTGGCCTCAAGGATGGTCGAATCCAGCGTCGGCGGATTGGTGTTGGGCATGTCCATGAAGCTGGTCAGGCCACCGGCCACGGCCGCCGCCGATTCGCTGGCGATGTCGCCCTTGTGGGTCAGGCCCGGTTCGCGGAAATGTACCTGGTCGTCGATCATGCCGGGCAGCAGCCAGCGCCCGGCCGCGTCCACCACCTGCTCGCCGTCGCGCGGCGTCAGCCCGCTGCCGATCTGCGCGATGCGGCCGTTCTCGATGCGCAGGTCGCCGTCGAAGGTGCGGCCTTCGTTGACCATCCGGGCGTTGGTGATGAGGGTGGAGGACATGTCAGTGTTTTCCTGTGCAACGGCAAGAGGGGGCGTGGGTGGATTCGGGTACCGGGTCGAAGCCGCCGGGATGGAACGGATGGCAGCGGCCCAGCCGGCGCGCAGCCAGCCAGCTGCCACGCAGCGGACCGTGTCGGGAGATGGCATCCATCGCGTATTCAGAACAGCTCGGCACGAAACGGCAACGCGGCCCCAGCAGGGGGCTGATGAAGCGCTTGTAGAAGCGCAGCAGGGCAATGAGCAGGCGCGAGATCACCCAGTCATCTTATGCCAGTTGGCATGAAGGCCGCATTTGTGCAGGATGGGCCGTTGGTCGCATGTCGCCGATGGCCTGCGACCGGTACCAGCACTCTCGGGTGCTGGCCAGGTTCCGTGCCGCGCAAGGCGGTCCGTGTTCGTCGGACTGCCCCTTGGGCACCTTGACTCCAGGACTGAATGGAGCGGGATGCCGAGGTTGCTGCTGCGGGTCGGGTAGGCTATAAAGGCCCGCTTTCCCGGGCCCCGGGGAATCCAAGGAAGAGCGTTTCGTGGCTGCTAAAAAAACTGCAAAGAAGGCCGCAACGGCCGCCAAGAAAACCGCCAAGCCTGTTGTGAAGAAGTTGGCGGCAAAGCCCGTTGCCAGGAAACCGGCGAGCAAGCCGGCGACCAAGGCAGCGTCCTCGCAACCGGCGGCCAGGAAGGCCACCGCAAAGAAGGCGCCGGTCAAGGCAACCAAGCCGGTGGCGAAGAAGGCCGCTGCGCCCGCCAAGGCCAAGCCTGCCGCTGCCAGCAAGAAGGCGCCGGTGGTGAAGAAGGCCGCCAGCAAGGCCGCGCCGGTCAAGAAGGCTGCCGCCAAGCCGGTGGCGAAGAAGGCAGCGGCCAAGCCGGCGCCGAAGGCGGCGTTGACGAAGGCGGCGGCCAAGCCGGTCGCCAAGCCCATAGCAAAGAAGGTCGCTACGGCTAAACCGGTCGCCACGCCTGCCGCTGTAAAGAAGGTTGCCAAGAATGTTGCCGCGCCGGCCGCGAAGTCGGCCCCGGCCCCAGTAGTGAAGTCCGCACCGAAGCCTGCTGCCAAGCCGGCTCCGGCCAAGCCTGTCCCGGCCAAGACCGTGGCAGTGGCGGCAGCCCAACCGGCCCCAAAGCCGGCCCCGGCCGCCGCTCCTGCCGCTTCGAAGGCCCCGCAATCCAAGAATCCCGTGCCCGTTTCGAAATCGCCTGCCAAAACCGCCGTGAAATCCGATTCCGCCCCGAAGACCGTGTCGCGCCCTGTCGGCAAGGTTGCCGTGGCCGTCGCCGCCCGCTCGGCGGCACCGGCCCCGCGCAGCAAGTACAAGGTGGTCGAGTACAAGACCGACGAGGCCACCGGCCGCCCGATCCTGCCGGCTGGCTACAAGCCGTCCTCGGAAGAGGAATACATGAGCTCGCTGCAGCAGGAGTACTTCCGCCAGCGCCTGCAGAACTGGCGTGCGGACCTGGTGGAGGAGTCCAAGCAGACCATCGAGAACCTGCGCGAGGAAGTGCGTGACATCGGCGATGAAGCCGAGCGTGCGACCCGCGAGACCGAGAACTCGCTGGAACTGCGTACCCGCGACCGCTACCGCAAGCTGATCGGCAAGATCGACAGCACCCTGAAGCGCCTGGAAGCGGGCGACTACGGCTACTGCGTCGACACCGGTGAAGAAATCGGCCTGGAGCGCCTCGAAGCGCGCCTGACCGCCGAGCGCACCATCGACGCCCAGGAGCGTTGGGAGCACTTGCAGAAGCAGCAGGGCGACTGATTCCTGCTCGTTGTATGGTCATGCGAAAAACCCGGCCTCGGCCGGGTTTTTTGTTGGGTTCGGGTTGGCTGCGAAGGGCAGCGCCTTCCGGGTATCGGACCCACCGCAGGCTCTCGACGCTTTCGTGCGCGCGCGGCCGCTGTAGAGCCGAGCCCATGCTCGGCTCGGTCCGAAGGCGGAGGGTAGGGAAAAGCAAGGGCAAGAACAGCCAAGCAGGGCTTGGCTCCGCCAGGAGCGGTCATGCGTGGGCTCGCGGCTGTGTTGGGTCCGCCTTGTAGCGAGCCGAGCACCGCAGGCGAATCAGGGGCGAAGAGGCGCCGCCGTTCGAGCGCAGCGAGTTCGGCACCATCCCCTGATTCACCGACGAGCACAGGGCACCGGCGCACAGCGCCGGCTCGCGGATGGCCGCGTGTTTCTTGGGTGACTTTCTTGATGGCGCACATCCATGTGCGCCACCCTGCGGGCCGGCTGCGCCGTTCCGCGCTGCTCCTGCAGCACGGTGCGCGCGCAAGGAAAGTGACACCCCGCCGCGGTCGCGGAAAGAGCCAGGCGGGCATGGCCCGGCGCTACCGGTACGTGAGCGCACGGAAATGCGCAGCCGAGCATGGGCTCGGCTCTACAGGTTCACTGCAGGTCGCGAAGATTCAGTTTCCGCAGCGTCGGGTTCTTCCACGCGGTGATCCCGGCCACGCTCAGCACCGCGAACCCGCCCAGCACCACCGCCGGTACCAGTCCCAGCAGACGGGCCATGGTGCCGGCATAGAACGCGCCCAGCTCGTTGGACGAACTGATGAAGATGCCGTTGATCGACGATACCCGCCCGCGCATTTCTTCCGGCGTAGCCAATTGCAGGATGGTCGAGCGGATCACCACCGAGACGCCATCGAACGCGCCGTAGAACAGCAGGATCAGCGCCGACAGCCAGAAGTGCTGCGACAGCCCGAAGCCGATCACGCACAGGCCGAACCCCGCCACCGCGAACAGCAGCACGCGGCCGGCATTGCGGTGCAGCGGGTGGCGCGCCAGCCACAGGCCCACGCACACCGAACCCAGCGCCGGCATCGCGCGCAGGATGCCCAGGCCTTCCGGGCCGTGGTGCAGGATCTCGTGCAGGAACGCCGGCAGCATCGCCACCACGCCGCCCAGCAGCACCGAGAACATGTCCAGTGCCATCGCCCCGACCATGATCCGGTTGCCGACCACGAAGCGCGCGCCTTCAGCGATGCTCTTGAAGATCGGGGCGGCCGGGCCGGTATGCACCGGTTCTTCCACCTTCAGCGTGGCCAGGCAGGCTATCGCCACCAGCGCGAAGCCCGTGGCCACCGCGTAGGACAGGCCCTTGCCGCCGAAGCCGACCAGCACGCCGCCCAGCGCCGGGCCGGCGACCATGCCGGCCTGGAACACCACGGCGCCGAGCCCGGCGCCACGTGCGAACTGGTCGCGCGCCAGCACGCGGGCGAACAGCGCGTTGTAGATGGGCGAGAGGAACGCACGGACCATGCCGGTCAGGGCGATGGCCGCATAGATCGGCCACACCCCTTCAAACGGCAGCCACCCGGTGGCAACGCCGGTCAGCACCAGCGCCGTGGCGATCAGCCCGGAACAGGCGACCATGCCCAGCCGGCGGCGCGGCAGGTGGTCGACCAGATAGCCGGCGAACGGCGCCACGCAGAAGAACGGCAGTACCTCGGCCAGGCCGACCAGGCCCAGCGAGAACGGATTGCGGGTGACTTCGTAGATGTGCCAGCCGACGGTGACCGCAACCACCTGGTAGGACAGCATCGCGAAGATGCGGTAGGCCAGCAGCTTGGCGAAACCGGGCCGGGACAGCAGGCCCAGCGCGGTGTCTTCGGCTGTGGCAGGCTCGCTCACGACGGATCGCGCTGCAGCTGGGCCTGCGCGGTCTCGCGGATGAAGGCCAGCATCGCCGCCACGCCGTTGCTGCGGGTGGGTGACAGATGGCGGGCCAGCCCGATGTCCTG
Organism: Stenotrophomonas sp. YJH_SMC_17; assembly: GCF_059371655.1. Taxonomy (NCBI): domain Bacteria; kingdom Pseudomonadati; phylum Pseudomonadota; class Gammaproteobacteria; order Lysobacterales; family Lysobacteraceae; genus Stenotrophomonas; species Stenotrophomonas sp. YJH_SMC_17. The sequence goes on from NZ_JCAFUU010000002.1 coordinate 598,570, forward strand.
GATGTAGCTGGGCTCGGTATCCAGGATTTCCTGTGCCGAGCGCCCGGAGTACACGCGCAGGGCCAGGAAGATCAGTCCGGAGACGATCGCCGAGTCGCTGATGGCGTGGAAGCGCAGCGACTGCGCGTTGCCTTCCGGCATGATCCAGACCATCGACTGGCAGCCCAGCAGGCGGTGCTCTTCGGTCTTCCATTCGTCCGGGAAGGCGGGCAGCTTGCGGCCGAGGTCGATCAGGTACTGGTAGCGCTCGGACCAGTCGCCGAAGAAGCCGAATTCCTCGGCGATGGCGGTCTGGGCCTCGGCGGCGGTGGGTTCAAGCGGGAACGGGGAGTCGGTCACAACAGTCTCTACGGTGGGGGCGTGGCCGGCGGACCGGCCACGGGGCAGGGCAGGTCAGCCGCGCTTGCGCGACCACCGAACGCCCTGCGGGGTGTCATCCAGCACGATGCCTTCGGCGGCCAGCTGGTCGCGGATGGCGTCGGCACGGGCGAAGTCGCGCGCCTTCTTGGCCGCTGCGCGTTCGTCGATTAGGCTCTGGATGCGGGCATCGTCACCCTCATCGCCGGCGGCGGTACCGAACCACTGCGCCGGATCGGCCTGCAGCAGGCCCAGCGCCAGGCCTGCACCGAGCAGCTCGCCCTTCAGGCGCGCCTGTTCGGCCGGATCGGTGGCACGACGCGCCTCGGCGGCGATGCGGGCCACTTCGGCCAGCGCCTGCGGGGTGTTCAGGTCGTCATCCAGGGTCGCCTCGACGCTGGTCGGGATCACCGCGCTGGCTTCGATCGATGCCAGCTCGCGCAGCGTGCCGTACAGGCGGTCCAGGGTGCGCACCGACTGCTCGATCAGGCCGTCGGACCAGTCCAGCGGCTGCCGGTAATGGGCCGACAGCAGGGCCAGGCGCAGCGCCTCCGGCGGATGCTGGCGCACCAGGTCATGCACGCGCTCGATGTTGCCCAGCGACTTGCTCATCTTGGCGCCGCCGAAGTTGAGCATGCCGTTGTGCAGCCAGTAGCGGGCAAAGATCCTGCCGCCATGGGCGCATTCGCTCTGCGCGATCTCGTTCTCGTGGTGCGGGAACTGCAGGTCGACGCCGCCGGCATGGATGTCGATGGTCTCGCCCAGATGGGCGGCGGCCATCGCCGAGCATTCGATGTGCCAGCCCGGGCGCCCACGGCCCCACGGCGATTCCCAGCCGGGCAGGTCGTCGGTGGAGGGCTTCCACAGCACGAAATCGCCGGGATCGCGCTTGTAGGGGGCGACATCGACACGGGCGCCGGCCAGCATCTCTTCCGGGTCGCGGCGTGACAGCTTGCCGTAGCCGTCGAAACTGGCCACCGCGAACAGCACGTGGCCCTCGGCGGCATAGGCATGGCCGTTGGCGATCAGCTGCTCGATCATGGTGATGATCTGCGGCATGTGTGCGGTCACTTCCGGCTCGATGTCCGGCGGCACCACGCCCAGCGCGGCCATGTCTTCACGGTAGGCGGCGGCGAACTTGTCGGTGATGGTGCTGATCGGCACCCCCTGCTCGTGCGCGGCGGTGTTGATCTTGTCGTCCACGTCGGTGATGTTGCGGGCGTAGCGCAGTGCGCCGAAACGCCGCCGCAGCAGGTCGGCCAGCACCCCGAACACCACCGGGCCGCGGGCGTTGCCGATGTGCACGTAGTTGTAGACCGTGGGGCCGCACACATACAGGGTCGGACAGGCCGGATCGAGCGGGGTGAACGGTTCGAGCTGGCGAGTCAGGTTGTTGTGCAGGCGCAGGGTCATGGGGCTGTGGCTGGGGGACAAGCCTGTGATTTTAGAACGTGTCGGCCCCCTTTGGGGACGCCGATTGCCACCGGTGGACGCCGGCTCCACCCAAGGTGGGGTGGGCAGGAGCGGCGTGGACGGGTAATGTTCAGCCCCTTGCGCTCGTCACTGCCTACACTATTGCCGTGTCCTTGCTCCCGTCGCCACTGAAATCCACCGCGTTGCTGACCCTGGCCTGCCTGTCGGCGACGGCCGCCGTGGCCCAGGCGCAGGAGGCCGAGCCGCGCAACCGGGTGGTGATCGTCGAGAACGTGAAGTTCGACTATGCGCAGGTGCTGAACGTCGAGCCGGTGTTCCAGACCCTGCGCGCGACCCGCACCGAGGAGCATTGCGAGCCGATCTCGACCCGTACCCTGGCCCCGGTCAACGTGACCGGTGAAGAGCCGGCCGAGGACAAGGGCCGGATCAGCCGCTTCTGGGACTCGGTGCGCTCGATGTTCAAGCGCAGCGATGAAGAGGTCTCCGAGGAGACCGCCGCCGAGACGCCTGCCCCGGCACCGGCCAACAACGGTCCGATGCTGACCCGCGACTGCCGCATCGTGCCGGTGGGGCGTGAATTCCGCCGGCCGATCGCCTATGACGTGGATTACGTCTACAAGGGCACCAAGTACCGCTCGCGGCTGCCGGAAGACCCCGGCAACCGGCTGAAGATCCGGGTCTCGATCACCCCTTGGGTGGGCCCCGAGCAGGGTGCCGCCGGCAATCCCTGATTCCGTGGCCCCGGCCCCTTGCGCCGGCCCCGGCCGCATGCAAAGATTGTCGGCCATGAAGCTCACCGACTTCCAGCACGACAGCAGCGCAGCCCGACAGGCGTCGGGCATGACCTCGCGTGCCCGTCGACCGGAACCCCACATTCTCGCTGGGTAACCGGAGCTTTTTGCTGTTCGTCCGAAAAAAACCCAGCCCGCCGGCTGGGTTTTTTCGTTTACGCGTTCTGAAAGCTGCAACTGCAATCTTTTCGTTCCACCTTTGCTTCCTGCTTTTCCCTTCCACCGCGCCGGACCCGGCGCTGCCACGCAAGGAAAGATGATGTCCCCCAAGCACTTCCTGAACACCCAGGACTGGAGCCGCAGCGAACTTGACGCGCTGCTGACCCAGGCCGCGCTGTTCAAGCGCAACAAGCTCGGCGACCAGCTCAAGGGCAAGTCGATCGCGCTGGTGTTCTTCAACCCGTCCATGCGCACCCGCACCAGCTTCGAACTGGGCGCGTTCCAGCTCGGCGCCCACGCCGTGGTGCTGCAGCCGGGCAAGGATGCGTGGCCGATCGAGTTCAACCTCGGCACGGTGATGGATGGCGATACCGAAGAGCACATCGCTGAAGTGGCCAAGGTGCTGGGCCGCTACTGCGACATCATCGCCGTGCGCGCGTTCCCCAAGTTCATCGACTGGGCCTACGACCGCCAGGACATCGTCCTCAACAGCTTCGCCAAGTACTCGCCGGTGCCGGTGATCAACATGGAGACCATCACCCACCCGTGCCAGGAACTGGCGCATGTGATGGCCCTGCAGGAGCACTTCGGCACCCAGGACCTGCGTGGCAAGAAGTACGTGCTGACCTGGACCTACCACCCCAAGCCGCTGAACACCGCCGTGGCCAACTCGGCGCTGACCATCGCCACCCGCATGGGCATGGACGTGACCCTGCTGTGCCCGACCGCCGACTACATCCTGGATGACCGTTACATGGGCTGGGCCGAGCAGAACGTGGCCGAGAGCGGTGGTTCGCTGAAGATCAGCCATGACATCGACAGCGCCTACGCCGGCGCCGACGTGGTCTACGCCAAGAGCTGGGGCGCGCTGCCGTTCTTCGGCAACTGGGAGCCGGAAAAGCCGATCCGCGACCAGTTCAAGCACTTCATCGTCGACGAACGCAAGATGGCGCTGACCAACAACGGTGTGTTCAGCCATTGCCTGCCGCTGCGCCGCAATGTGAAGGCCACCGACGGCGTGATGGATTCGCCGCAGTGCATCGCCATCAACGAAGCCGAGAACCGCCTGCACGTGCAGAAGGCGATCATGGCCGCGGTTGCCGGGCGCTGATTTTTTTTCGATTCAATCATTTCCGCCGGCACGGCCCGGCGCTACCAGGACATACCCTCCCCATGAGCAACAAAGACGTCGTTCTCGCCTTCTCCGGCGGCCTGGATACCAGCTTCTGCGTGCCGTACCTGCAGGAGCGTGGCTACAACGTGCACACCGTGTTCGCCGACACCGGCGGCGTGGATGATGAAGAGCGCGATTTCATCGAGAAGCGCGCCGCCGAACTGGGCGTCACCAGCCACGTCACCGTCAACGGTGGCCCGGCCATCTGGGAGGGCTTCGTCAAGCCGTTCGTGTGGGCCGGCGAAGGCTACCAGGGCCAGTACCCGCTGCTGGTGTCGGACCGTTACCTGATCGTCGATGCCGCGCTGAAGCGTGCCGCCGAACTGGGTACCAACATCATCGCCCACGGCTGCACCGGCATGGGCAACGACCAGGTCCGCTTCGACCTGGCCGTGAAGGCGCTGGGTGACTACCAGATCATCGCGCCGATCCGCGAGATCCAGAAGGAACACACCCAGACCCGCGCCTACGAGCAGAAGTACCTGGAAGAGCGCGGCTTCGGCGTGCGCGCCAAGCAGCAGGCCTACACCATCAACGAAAACCTGCTGGGCGTGACCATGTCCGGCGGCGAGATCGACCGCTGGGAAGCCCCGGGCGAGGGTGCGCGTGGCTGGTGCTCGCCGCGCAGCGAGTGGCCGGAACAGGCCCTGACCGTCACCCTGAAGTTCGTCGAAGGCGAGGCCGTTGAACTGAACGGCAAGGCGCTGCCGGGTGACCAGATCCTGGCGCAGCTCAACAAGCTGTTCGCCCCCTACGGCGTTGGCCGCGGCGTCTACACCGGCGACACCGTGATCGGCCTGAAGGGCCGCATCGTGTTCGAGGCCCCGGGCCTGGTCTCGCTGCTGGCCGCGCACCGCGCGCTGGAAGATGCGGTGCTGACCAAGCAGCAGAACCGCTTCAAGCCGGATGTGGCGCGCAAGTGGGTGGAGCTGGTGTACGAAGGCTTCTACCACGATCCGCTGAAGACCGACATCGAAGCGTTCCTGAAGTCCTCGCAGGCCAAGGTCAACGGCGAAGTGGTGCTGGAAACCCGTGGTGGCCGCGTCGACGCGGTGGCGGTGAAGTCGCCGCACCTGCTCAACACCAAGGGTGCCACCTACGCGCAGTCGGCCGACTGGGGCGTGGAAGAGGCCGAAGGGTTCATCAAGCTGTTCGGCATGAGCTCGACGCTCTTTGCTCAAGTCAACCGTGGTTGACTTGAGCACGAGCCCGCGCATTTCACCTTAACCCTGCGCCTTCGGCGCGCCCCCTTCAACAAGAAGGGGGCTCTCCACCAGACGTGCTCCGGTAGCGCCGGGCCATGCCCGGCGGAATTCCACAGGATTGTTGATTCATGCTTGAACAGACGCTCGATCACCTGCAGGCGCTGGTGTCCTTCGACACCCGCAACCCGCCGCGTGCGATCACCACCGGTGGCATCTTCGATTACCTGCGCGCGAACCTGCCCGGCTTCAACGTCGAGGTGATCGATCACGGCGCCGGTGCAGTCAGCCTGTATGCCGTGCGCGGAACGCCGAAGTACCTGTTCAACGTGCACCTGGACACGGTGCCGGACTCGCCGCACTGGAGTGCCGACCCGCATGTGATGCGGCGCCTGGACGACCGTGTGGTCGGCCTCGGCGTGTGTGACATCAAGGGCGCGGCCGCTGCACTGGTGGCTGCGGCCAATGCCAGCGATGGTGATGCCGCGTTCCTGTTCTCCAGCGATGAGGAGGCCAACGATCCGCGCTGCATCGCCGCGTTCCTGGCCCGCGGCATTCCGTACGAAGCGGTGCTGGTGGCCGAGCCGACCATGAGCGAAGCGGTGCTGGCGCATCGTGGCATCAGCTCGGTACTGATGCAGTTCGCCGGCCGCGCCGGGCATGCCTCGGGCAAGCAGGATGCGGCTGCCAGCGCGTTGCACCAGGCGATGCGCTGGGGCAACCGCGCGCTGGACCATGTCGAAGCGCTGGCCTCGGCCCGTTTCGGTGGGCTGACCGGCCTGCGCTTCAACATCGGCCGCGTCGAAGGTGGCATCAAGGCCAACATGATCGCGCCGGCTGCCGAAGTGCGCTTTGGTTTCCGGCCACTGCCGTCGATGGACATCGACGCGTTGCTGGCCACCTTCGCCGGTTTCGCCGAACCGGACGCCGCGCTGTTCACCGAGACCTTCCGCGGCCCCAGCCTGCCGGCCGGCGACATTGCCGAAGCCGAGCACCGCCGGCTGCTGGCGCGCGACGTGGCCGACGCGCTGGACCTGCCGATCGGCAACGCGGTGGACTTCTGGACCGAGGCCTCGCTGTTCTCCGCCGCCGGCTACACCACGCTGGTGTTCGGCCCGGGCGACATTGCCCAGGCCCACACCGCCGATGAGTTCGTGACGCTGGACCAGCTGCAGCGCTACACCGACGCCGTGCACCGCATCATCGCCGCCGGCGCCTGATTCTTTCCTATTCCGACGAAACCGAAATGTCTCCTGCCCTCCAGCCCCACCGCCAGACCCGCCAGACCATCGTGCGCCTGCTTTCCAGCATGGCCAGCGCGAAGGAGATCAGCCAGTACCTCAAGCGCTTCTCGCAGCTGGACGCCAAGCGCTTCGCCGTGGTCAAGGTTGGCGGCGCGGTGCTACGCGACGACCTCGACGCGCTGACCTCCTCGCTGTCGTTCCTGCAGGAAGTCGGGCTGACCCCGATCGTGCTGCACGGTGCCGGCCCGCAGCTGGATGCCGAGCTGTCGGCAGCCGGCATCGAGAAGCAGACCGTCAACGGCCTGCGCGTGACCTCGCCGGAAGCGTTGGCGATCGTGCGCCGGGTGTTCCAGCAGTCCAACCTGCGCCTGGTCGAGGCGCTGCAGCAGAACGGTGCGCGCGCCACCTCGATCACCGGTGGCGTATTCGAGGCCGAGTACCTGGACGTAGATACCTACGGTCTGGTCGGCGAGGTGAAGAAGGTCAACCTGGCGCCCATCGAGGCCAGCCTGCGTGCCGGCTCGATCCCGGTCATCACCAGCCTGGGTGAAACCGCCGGTGGCCAGATCCTCAACGTCAACGCCGACTTTGCCGCCAACGAGCTGGTGCAGGAACTGCAGCCGTACAAGATCATCTTCCTGACCGGGACCGGCGGCCTGCTGGACGAGGCGGGCAACGTGATCGATTCGATCAACCTGTCCACCGAGTACGACCACCTGATCGCGCAGCCTTGGATCCACGGCGGCATGAAGGTGAAGATCGAACAGATCAAGGACCTGCTCGATCGCCTGCCGCTGGAATCGTCGGTGTCGATCACCCGCCCGGCCGACCTGGCCAAGGAACTGTTCACCCACAAGGGCTCGGGCACGCTGGTGCGCAAGGGCGAGAAGGTGCTGCGCGCCACCGCCTGGAACGAACTGGACCTGCCGCGCCTGAAGGGCCTGATCGAATCCAGCTTCGGCCGCACCCTGGTGCCGGACTACTTCGAGAAGACCAAACTGCTGCGCGCCTATGTCAGCGAGAACTACCGCACCGCGGTGATCCTCACCGATGAGGCCGAAGGCGTGTACCTGGACAAGTTCGCCGTGCTCGACGACGCGCAGGGTGAAGGCCTCGGTCGTGCGGTCTGGAACGTGATGCTGGAGGAAACCCCGCAGCTGTTCTGGCGCTCGCGGCATGGCAACCCGATCAACCATTTCTACTACGCCGAATCCGATGGCTGCTACAAGCAGGATCAATGGAAGGTGTTCTGGTTCGGTGCCGATGGCATCGATCGCATCCGCACCTATGTCGACCACTGCGCCAAGCGCACACCAAGCCTGCAGGGCTGAGCGATGAGCAACCCCGACGCCTGGAATTCGGTACCCACCCTGCGCGGCCAGCACGTGATGCTGCAGCCGCTGCAGATGGAACACGTGCCCGGCCTGCGTGCTGCGCTGGACGGCAGCGGCCTGAACCAGCTCTGGTATACCCAGGTGCCGTCGCCGGAGCGGGCCGAGGCCTATGTGCAGGCCGCGCTGCAGGCGCAGGCCGAGGGCAAGGTGCTTCCGTTCGTGATCTGCGATGCCGCCGGTGAGATCATCGGCAGCACGCGCTTCTACGACATGGATGCGAGCGTGCCGAAACTCAGCCTCGGCTACACCTGGTACACGCCGCGCGTGCAGCGCACCGGGGCCAATACCGAAGCCAAGCTGTTGCTGCTGCAGCACGCCTTCGAAACGATGGGTTGCATCAGCGTGGTACTGGAAACCAGCTGGTTCAACGCCACTTCGCGCACCGCCATTGCCCGCCTCGGCGCGAAGCAGGATGGCGTGCTGCGCAACCATAAGCGGCACGCCGACGGCACGCCGCGCGACACCGTCATCTTCTCCATCATCGATGCGGAATGGCAGGGCGTGAAGCGCCACCTGCGATACCGCCTGGACAGCCACGCATGAACGATTCGACTTTCACCCTGGGCATCGTCGGTGCCCGCGGCCATACCGGCGCCGAGCTGATCAAGCTGGTGGCCGCCCATCCGCGACTGGAACTGGCCTTCGTGTCCTCGCGCGAACGCGCCGGGCAGCGCCTGTCCGATCACCATCCGGAATTCCAGGGGGAACTGCAGTACGAGAACCTCGACGCCGATGCAGTGGCTGCCAAGGGCGTGGATGCGGTGATCCTGGCCCTGCCCAATGGCCTGGCCGCGCCGTTCGTGGCCGCGCTTGAGGCAGCGAAGCCGGACACCGTCATCGTCGATCTCTCGGCAGATTACCGCTTCGACAACAGCTGGTACTACGGCCTGCCGGAGCTGACCCGTGGCCGCTACAACGGCCAGAAGCACATCAGCAACCCGGGCTGTTATGCCACCGCCATGCAGCTGGCGGTGCATCCGCTGCTGGACCTGCTGGCCGGTCCGCCGCAGTGCTTCGGTGTCTCCGGCTACTCCGGTGCCGGTACCACGCCGTCGGACAAGAACAACGTCGAACTGCTGGCCGACAACCTGATGCCCTATGCGCTGGCCAACCACGTGCACGAGCGCGAAGTCTCGGTGCAGCTGGGTGTGGCGGTCGAGTTCATGCCGCACGTCGCCCCGCATTTCCGTGGCATCACGCTGACCGCCAATCTGTGGCTGAACCGGGTGCAGACCCGCGAGCAGATCGTCGAGCGCTTCCAGCAGGCCTATGCCGGTGAACCGCTGATCGAGGTGGTGGATGAAGCGCCGTGGGTCAGCCGCATCGCCGGCCGCCATGGTGCGCAGGTCGGTGGCTTCACCCTGGCCCCGGGCGGCAAGCGCGTGGTCGTGGTGGCAACGCTGGACAACCTGCTGAAGGGCGCGGCCACCCAGGCCATGCAGAACCTCAACCTTGCGCTGGGCATCGACGAACTGACGTCGATCCCGCACTGAACCCGCCTTCCGGAGCCCCCATGGCAGACCTTCTTTGGCAGAAGCCCGGCGTCGCCGTCGACGCACAGATCCAGACCTTCCTCGCCGGCGACGACGTGATCCTCGATCGCGAGTTCTTCCTGCACGACATTGCCGCCAGCGCCGCGCATGCGCAGGGCCTGCAGCACATCGGCATCCTCAGTGCCGACGAGCTGGCTGGACTGCAGCGCGAACTGGAGGCGCTGGCGCAGGACTTCCGCGAAGGCCGTTTCGTGCTGGACACGCAGTACGAAGACGGTCACTCGGCCATAGAGGCACGCTTGACCGAACGCCTCGGTGATGCCGGCCGCAAGATCCACACCGGCCGCAGCCGCAACGACCAGATCCTTGTGGCCACGCGCCTGTGGCTGAAGGAGAAGCTGCAGCGCCTGGCCCAGGTCAGTACCGACGTGGCCAAGGTCGCGCTGGACCGTGCACAGGCCGAGAAGGATCTGCCGATTCCCGGCTACACCCACATCCAGCGGGCCGTGGTGTCCTCGGCCGGCATGTGGTGGGCGGGCTGGGCCGAGGCCTTCATCGACAACGCCATCCGCGCCCGCGACACCCACGCGCTGGTCGACGCCAACCCGCTCGGCACCGCCGCCGGCTACGGCGTGAACCTGCCGTTGGACCGCGAGCACACCACGGCGGCGCTCGGTTTCGCGCGCATGCAGATCTCGCCGATCTACGCGCAGCTTTCGCGCGGCAAGTTCGAGCTGGCTGCGCTGGAAGCGCTCGGTGGCGCCACGCTGGACCTGCGCCGCATCGCCTGGGACCTGTCGCTGTTCACCAGCGCCGAGTTCGGCTTCGTCGCGCTGCCGGCTCAGTACACCACCGGCAGCTCGATCATGCCCAACAAGCGCAACCCGGACGTGATCGAGCTGATGCGCGCAACCCACGCCAGCGTCGCCGCCGCACGCACCGAGATCGAGCAGCTGCTGTCGCTGCCGTCGGGCTACCACCGGGATCTGCAGTCGTCCAAGGGCGCCATCTTCCACGGCTTCGGCCGCGGCCTGGCCGCGCTGGAACTGCTGCCGGCCTTGCTGGCCAACCTGGAATGGCGCGACGAGAAGCTGCGCGCAGCGATTGATTCGGGCATGTACGCCACCGATGTAGCCGTGGAGGCCGCGGTAGCCGGCGTGCCGTTCCGAGAGGCCTACAAGGCTGCTGCGGCCGGTGCCGACAGTGCAGGGCAGGGGCGCACGCCGGAAGGCAGCCTGGCCGCTCGCGTGTCGCCGGGCTCGGCGTCCGACCTGCGCCTGGATGAACTGCGTGCGCGCTGGCAGGCGCTGGCCTGATGGCGGCCACCGTCTATCTGGTGCTGGCGATGCGCCGGCCCGATTTCAACGCCGCCGCGGTGCAGCCGCACCGTGACTTCCTCGAGGCGTTGCAGGCACAGGGCAAGCTGCAGCTGACCGGCGGTTTCGCCGATGGCAGCGGTGGCGCCTACGTGCTGTGCAATGTCGAGAGCCTGGCGCAGGCGCAGGCCATCGTCGCCACCGATCCGCTGGTGACGATGCAGGCCTCCGACCTGACCGTGCACGAATGGAACACCCGCTGAGGCCCTGACCGATGACCCTGCATGCCAGCCACGTCGCTTCGCCGTTCCCGGAACAGGCGCTGCCGCCGTGGCGGCGTGCGGTGCTGAAAGTCGGCAGCAGCCTGCTGGCGGCCGATGGCGGCGGCCTGTCACCACGCCATGCGCTGGGCCTGGCCCAGTTCGTCTCGGCCAATGTGCTGGCCGGGCGCGAGGTGGTGATCGTGTCATCCGGCGCGGTCGCTGCCGGGCGCGCGATCCTGCCGCGGGCCGATGAGCCGGGCGCGGCGATGGCGGCGCGGCAGGCGCTCGCGGCGCTGGGCCAGGCCCAGCTGATCGGGCTCTGGCAGCGCTTCTTCGAACGTCCGGTGGCGCAGGTGCTGCTCACCCACGACGACCTGCGCAACCGTCGCCGTTACCTCAACGCCCGCGCTACCCTCAATGAACTGCTGCGGCTGGGCGCGTTGCCGGTGGTCAACGAGAACGACACCGTGTCGGTGGACGAACTCAAGCTCGGTGACAACGACAACCTGGCTGCAACGGTAGCGGCACTGGTGGATGCCGATGCGCTGTTCATCGCCACCGACATCGATGGTCTGTACAGTGCCGACCCACGCACCGTGGCCGACGCAAGGCCGCTGCACGACGTCGCGGAATTGAATGATGAAGTGCTGGCGATGGCGGGCGGCGCGGGATCACGCGCCGGTACCGGTGGCATGCGCACCAAGCTGGAAGCGGCGGCCAAGGCGGGCCGCCTCGGAATCGAGACCTACCTGTTCAACGGACGCAGTGGGGAGGTGGTGCGCGCGCTGGCACAGGATCGCCTGTTCGGCACCCGCATCCACGCTGCGCGCAGCCGCGAGGCCGCACGCAAGCACTGGCTGCGGCACGCGCCGCTGGCGGAAGGGGCGATCATGATCGATGCTGGTGCGGCACAGGCGATGCGTGAAAAGGGCGCCTCGCTGCTGCCCGGTGGCATCACCGGCGCAGAGGGTGACTTCCGCCGCGGCGACATGGTCCAGGTGTGCTGGACCGCATCGCACGGCCGCGTCTGCGTGGCGCGTGGTGTCAGCCAGTACGCGGCCGACGACGTGCGCCGCATCGCTGGCCGCCATTCGCGCGACATCCAGGCCGTGCTCGGCTACAACTATGGCGGCAGCGTCGTCCATCGTGACGACCTGGTACTGCCATGACCGCAATGAAGGACATCCCGATGAGTGACATCGAAGCGCAGGCCCGCGCCTGCCGTGACGCGGCCCAGGTGGTTGCGGGGCTCGACAGCGACGCCCGGCGCGCGCTGCTGCTGGGCATGGCCCAGGCGCTGGAAGTAAACGCAGGGTTGATCCTGGCCGGCAACGCGCGCGATCTGGCGGCCGCGCGCGACAACGGCGTGGGTACTGCCATGCTCGATCGCCTGGCACTGGACCCGCCGCGCCTGTTCGCGATGGCCGAAGCGGTGCGCGAAGTGGCGGGGCTGCCCGATCCCGTTGGCCAGGTCACTCGCGATGACGTGCGCCCGAACGGGATCCGCGTGCAGAAGGTGCGCGTGCCGCTGGGCGTGATCGCGATGATCTACGAGGCGCGTCCGAACGTGACCGCTGAAGCCGCCGCGCTGTGCCTGAAGGCTGGTAATGGCGTGATTCTGCGTGGCGGTTCCGAAGCGATCCATTCCAACACCGCCATCGCCCAGGCGCTGGCGGGCGCACTCAAGGCCAACGGCGTGCCACCGGCCGCCGTGACGGTGCTGACCGACCTGCGCCGCGAGGCGATGCTGGATCTGCTGCAGCTGCACGAGCTGATCGACCTGGCGATTCCGCGCGGCGGCGAAGGCCTGATCCGTTTCGTCGCCGAACACGCACGGGTGCCGGTGATCAAGCACTACAAGGGCGTCTGCCATCTGTTCGTGGATGCCAGTGCCGACCTCGGCAAGGCCATCGACCTGCTGGTGGACGGCAAGTGCAGCCGTCCGGCGGCCTGCAATTCACTGGAGACCCTGCTGGTACACCGTGATGTGGCGGACACGTTCCTGCCGCGCGTGGCGCAGGCGCTGGGCGAGCGCGGCGTGCAGCTGCGTGCCGACGCGGCTGCGCAGCCGCTGCTGCCGGGTAGCAACGCAGCCACCGATGCGGATTACGCCGCCGAGTTCCTGGATCTGGTGCTGGCCGTGCGGGTGGTCGACGATCTGGACGCCGCCATCGCCCATATCCGTACCTATACCTCGGACCACACCGAAGTGATCGCGACCGAAGACGCCGGCCACGCCGAGCGCTTCGTCAACGCGCTGCGCTCGGCGGTGGTGATGGTGAATGCCTCATCGCGCTTTTCCGATGGCGGCCAGCTGGGCCTGGGTAGCGAGATCGGCATTTCCACCACGCGCCTGCACGCCTATGGCCCGATGGGGTTGGAAGCGCTCACCGTCGAGCGTTTCGTGGTGCGTGGCGAAGGCCAGACGCGTGCATAAGTAGATCCACGCCATGCGTGGATGCTCTGCGCCGCAGGCCACGGTGCCGACCAAGGGCGGCACCCACCGCGCTGTCGGGCTACACCACCTCGCGGCGGATGCCCACCGGCCGCGCATGCTCGTCCATGTGCAGCGTGGCGGACTTGCAGCCCAGCAGCCGCTCGGCCAGCCCGGTGCTGGCGCCGAGATCGGCGGCCACTTCATTGAGGCTGGCCAGCGGGCGTGGCTGGCGCCGGTCGTGGCCACGGAACCGCGCACGGTTGTACTCGGCCCAGCCGATCAGCAGCACGCTTGCACACAGCAGCATCAGCGGCAGCGCGACCAGCACGTAAGGATCGAACTGGTTCTTGCGCTCGTACAGCTGCTGCCAGGCCAACTGCCCGCCGATCAGCCACGAGAGCAGGGTCACCAACGGCGCCCACAGGTAGAAGTAGAACCCCCAGAACGCCAGGGTGACGAAGCCCCAGGCGGTGCGCTGGAAGCGCGGTTGATGATGCGGCTTGCGGATCATCCGCGAGTCGAAGCGGTTGGACGGGTGGTGGGCGTTCATCGGATCCCCCGGTCAGGGCTGGTCCAGGTGGCGCGCTTGCTGCGACGGCGCAGCAGGGTCTTGGGAAGCGCCACCAGGGTGGTGGAAAGGCTGATCAGCCAGTACGCCATGGGGTACCAGATGACCCAGAAGTAGTTGCGTCCAATCTGTGTTTCGTAACGACGGTCGATGATCAGGCTGCTGGCGAACTGCAGCAGGCAGACCAAGGCCAGGATCACGCCATGCCATTGCGGCAGCAGGCTGGCGATGTGCAGCTGCGGGGGGAGTTCGACAAACTTGCCCAGCGCCCACAGCACCACGATGAACAGCATGCTGTAGGCCCAGATCACGCTCAGAACGTACTCCAGAAGCACGCCCCACATGCGCCGTTCTTGCCAGTGCAGCAGCGAGCGCGCGTGCCGCAGCATCACCTCAACGCCGCCCTGCGCCCAGCGCAGTCGTTGCCGCCACAGGCCCTTCAGCGTTTCCGGCATCAGGATGAAGCACAGTGCGTTGGGTTCGTAGCGGATGTCCCAGTGCGCGCGCTGCAGGCGCCAGCTGATGTCGATGTCTTCGGTCACCATGTCATCCGACCACCAGCCGACCTGGTGCAGCGCGGTGCGACGGAAGCCGGCGATCACCCCGGAGATCGTGAAGATGCGCCCGTAGACGCGCTGTGCGCGCTTGATCATGCCGATGATCGAAGAGAACTCGGCCACCTGCAGGCGCCCGAGCAGTGTTGAGCGGTTGCGGATGCGCGGGTTGCCGGTGACCGCGCCGACCCGGTTGCCGCTGACCAGATGCCAGACCATCCAGTGCAGAGCGTGCTCCTCCAGCATCGCATCGCCATCGATGCACACCAGGTATTCCGAACGCGCCGCCAGTGCGCCCATGCGCAGCGCATTGGCCTTGCCAAGGTTGCGGTCCAGGTGCAGCACGCGCAGCCGCGGATGCCTCGCCGCCAGCACGTCGAGCCGGGCACCGGTGTCGTCGCTGCTGCCATCATCGATGGCGATCACCTCGTAGTCGGCCGGATAGCGCTGCGCCAGCGCCGCCCCCAGGGTGTCGTCCAGGTTCTCGGACTCGTTGTGGCAGGGAATCAGCAGGCTCGCGAACGGTGGGTCGACCATCAGCGGAGGATCATTGCGCGGGCGTGAATGGCGTTCACGCCGGAAGTAGTAATACAGCCCGCCCGACATCCAGAAGAACGCCATCACCATCGGGTAGTAGAAGGCGAACTGGAACAGGACCTGCAGCAGCGGATGCATGTCCATGTCACTTCTCCGGGTACGGGAAGTTGCCGGCGGACATGGCCGCGCGGGCATCATGGGTGGAGGGCTGGTCGGCGATGAAATCATCCGGGTACCAGGCGAAGTGATGCACCCCCTGGGCCTGCAGCCGGCGGATCTGCGCGCGCAGGCGTTCGGCGGGAATCGGCTGGCCGGTGCGCCAATCCACGGTCTGCAGTTCGAACAGGGTGTGCTGCAGCTGGGGGTCATGCGCGCGCACCGCGGCCAGCAGCTGGTCCAGCCAGCGCTCGGGGTGCTTGCTGCCCTCCATCCACGGCATCGCCATCAGCGCGGTCTGGTCGTAGGCCTTGTTGAACAGGTCCAGCCGCTGTGCGAACCAGGCCTCGCTCTGCGGGCGCAGCACCGGCTCGGCATACAGGTTGCGTACCGTCGCCAGCTTCGGTCGCCAGCGCTGTGCGCTGTCGCGCAGGGCCAAAGTGAAGTCGATCAGCGCCTGGGTGCGTGCGCTGCCATCTCCGCCGGCCGCCAGCGCCGGCAGCTCGGTGTCGCGCAGGTAGCCATCATCATGGAACAGCAGGCCTTCGAAGTAGGAATTGACTGCCAGGTCCTCGTAGATGTCGAGCATGATCTGGCGCGCTTCCGGCTTGGTGAAGTCCAGCCGGTACATGCCGTCAGGATCGCCGTTGTGGATCGCCAGCGCTTTGCGCTGTACCGGGTCGGGCAGCTCGAAACCCAGCACCGGCAGCCACGCATACACTTTCACGCCCGCGCGTGATTTCAGCTGCCAGGCGACACGGCTGAACAGGTCCGCGCGCATCGGCATGTGCCGGTTGGGGAAGTACAGTGCGTCGGCGGTGTTGTTGCCGTCCGGGTCGGCGAAGGCCTGCAGATAGACGTGGGTGGGTGAGATGCGCTTGGTCCGTTCGACAAGTGCATCGAGGTTGCGCGCCTGCTGTGCCGGGTCCGGGTCATACACATCATCCAGGTCGACCTGCAGCGCACGGATGCCATCGAGTGCAACATCGCGGCGCAGCTCGAAGGCCAGCCCCTCCACGGTCGGGTTGTCGCTCACCAGGAAACGCGCCAGCCCGTGCAGGTCGCTGGCCACCGGTGTGCTGCGGCCTTCCAGATCGAAGGACACCGGCATGCCCAGCTGCTCGGCGATGTCGTTGCTCAGCTGGTTGTACGCGGCGTAGGGCCAGACGATGGCGCGCGGGCGCACGCCCAGGTGCTGCTGGATGCGCTGCACGCTACGGCCGAGATCGGCGCGCAGGCGCTGCTCGTATTGCGCCTCGCTTTCGTAGCTGTGCGTGGCCGGGCTGTAGATGCGGGTGACCACCGCCGGCGTCGAGTTGCCCTGTGGATTGGCAAGCACGCCGTGGTGCAGATCGTCGGTATGGCTGGCCACTTCGATCAGGCCACTGTCGTGCATCTGCTTCAGCTGCGCCCAGGTAACGAAGTCGTCGTGGCCGAACGGCCGGTAGCCATAGTCGATGGTGCGACCCGGTGCCATGTCCACGTAATCGGTGATCACCGCCACCAGCGCCGGGTAGTGGTAGGCCTGCAGCAGCGGGAACGCTTTGTCGTAGACGCTGCGCAGGCCGTCGTCGAAGGTCAGCAGCACGGGCTTTGGCGGCAGCGTGGCGCGCCCCTGTGAGGCGTCGATCACCTGCGACAACGACACCGGGTGATAGCCGTGCGCACCCAGCCAGTCCAGGTGCGCGGCGAAGTTCTGCGTGCTCACCGCGTAGGTATCGGCGTCGCCCTTGGCCGCGACCTGGTCGCGGATGTCGTGGTAGCTGAGGATCAGCAGGCCGTTGTCAATGGCATCGAGATGCAGGGCCTGCTGGGCGAACGCCGGCGGCGCGGCAGACAGCAGCAGGAGCACGATCAGTCGCAGGATGCGGGCCATGTCACTCTCCCCAGCGCAGTGCGGCTTCGAAGCCGATATGACGCTCGCGGTGGCCGTCGTAGACCGGCCGCGACCAGCGCACGCCGTACTCGAACACGCGGCCCTGGCCCAGCTGCCATTCGTGCATGTAGGACACCGAAGGGACCAGCGCGCTGCCGAAGCCATCCTGCCAGTAGTCACCCAGTGAAACCGTCAGCCGGTGCCGGAAGTGGCGTTCGTAGTGCCGCCACAACTGCTGGTCGATGCGCAGCCCGATCTCGACCATGCGGTCGCGTTTCGGGTTGAAGTACGGTGCGTCGTCGCGGCTGCCGCGGCTGGTGTAGGCACTGGCGAGGCCATCGACCAGCCAGCGCGGACGGGTCAGCAGGCGCTGTTCAACGCTGGTGCTGAACAGTTCGCGGTGGTTGCCGTCGTCGTAGCGGAAGCGGCTGGCGCCGAACATCCAGTGGGTCAGCTCGCTGCGCCGGTAGTCCACCTGCGCGCTCACGCTGTCAGCGGTGATGCCGGCCACGCGCGCCTGCATCGAGGCGTCCGGATCGTTGCGTACAGCCACCAGCCCGGCGTGCCAGTAATCGTTGAATTGCCAACCGACACCGAGACGAAGACCGGTATCGCCGATGTGATCGTTGGCGCGAAACACCGCTGCTTCTGCATCCAGTCGTCCGAAACGGTAGCGCACGCCGGCACCCAGCCACAGCGGATCGATGCGCTGGTCCTGGAAATCGACCGTGCGGCGGTCGGCGAAGGCGAACAGCCGCCAGCGGTCATCCAGCAACGGCGTTTCCACCTCAAGACCGTAATGGCGGTCGTTGTTGCCCAGTGGCGAGGTGCCACCGCCGCCCGAGCTGCGGCCGATATCCGTCCATGCCTTCACGTGCCAGCCGCGATGCGCGCGCCACGCCTGGTCCATGCGTTCGACTGCCGGTTGGGTGGGATAGCGCGCGACCAGATCGTCGTGCAGCGGCCGTGCCAGGTCGTCGCGCTGCAGGGCGACGTAGGCCTCCGCCATGCCCAGCCGCGGTTCGATGTCGCGCGGGTCCAGCGCGTGCGCCATCTGCTGCCGCTGCAGCGCCCTGCGCGGCCAGCCGCGCATCATGTACACGCTGCCCAGTGCGCTCTGCAGGCCGCCGTTGCCCGGTGCGATGTCGACCATCGATTCCAGGTCGTGCTGTGCGGTGCGCAGGTCGCCGCTGTAGGCGCGCACCATTGCCAGGTTCAGGTCGGCCTCGTAGCGCGACCAGTTCGCATACGGGGACTTGCCGTTGCTCCAGCGCCATGCGGGTTCCTTGTCGCGCCATGCCTGCAGCAGGTCGATGGCCTTTTCCTGCTGTTCGCTTTCCAGGTAGGCGTACGCCAGCTCCGAGTGCGAGGCATCGCGCGAGGGATCGCCGGCGACGGCTGCCTGCAGCACCGGAATCGCTTCCTCCGGGTGCAGCGTGCCCATCAGCGAATCGCCTACTGCGGGCAGCACGTAGTCGGGCAGGGTGTGGCCTTCGGCCTGCAGTGCCCGGGCTTCCTCGCGCACCTGCGCGTGGCGCCCCAGGCGGTTGAGCAGGATCAGGCGGTCCATGCGGATGCGCAGCGGCGCCTGTGCCGGCGGTGTACCTTCGCTGCCGAGGTAGCGCTGCATGCGTGCCAGGGTCGATTCAGCCTCTTCCAGGCGGCTGTCCTCGCTGCTGCTGTAGGCCAGGCTCCACACCACCAGCTTGGCCAGGTAGTCGCCCTCCAGGCGTTGCTTCTGGGCAGCATCGAACAGCTGCGGACGCTGCTGGTACAGCGCCCATGCGCGCCAGGCATTGCCGATGTCGCCCAGGGTCAGCACGCGCAGCTTGAACAGCAGATCGTCGTTGGGCTGTTGCTGGCTGGCACGCTCGATGGCGCCCAGCGCATCCAGCCATCGGGCCTGGTCGCGGTAGCGGCCGATCTCGGCCAGGGCCGCCTCGCGATCGGGCGGGGCAGCGCCGCTGGCCCAGGCCAGGGCGGAGCAGGCAAGGCCGACGCAGAGCGCCAGCCGGCGGTGGACAACCATTGGGGACCCCCTTGGCTTCCGAACCAGACAACCTGAAAAATGTGACGCACATCACATGCCAGATTTTGGAGTGGCCGTGGCCTGCGTCACTCCCCTCGCGAACTCCCATCCAGCAGGGATGGGCGAAACCAGGACAGCGACCTGCAATGTCTTGTCTGAAACGAGAGTCCCCCGCGCACCGAGTGGTGGCCTGGGCGGCGCTGCCGCCCCCATGCCCGATGCCGGCACGCGGCAAGGATGGGCATTCGTGGGCACTATCCGCCCGGAATTGTCAGCCCGGCGTCAAAATGCGCAAACGGGCTGACGAGCGGTAGGTGGGGCCGGTTGCTGGCCCCATGCGGCTTACCAGAGGTCTTCCAGCTTGCGCGGCTTGCAGGCCACCCAGGAAGCGCACAGCATCAGGGTGGCGCAGCCGAACAGGAAGCTGAACGGGATCGTCCAGCCGTCGCTGACGGTGTGCAGCCAGCCGACCAGGAACGGCCCCAGGCAGCTGAAGCTGTAGCCCACACCCTGCATGAACCCGGACAGCGCCGCCGAGCCGGTGGGGGTGCGGGTACGCAGGTTGATCAGGGTCAGCGCCAGCGGGAAGGTGGACGGACCGACGCCGAGCAGGCAGGCCCACAGCAGCGGAGCCTTCATCGGCGCCAGCAGCAGGCCGGTGAAGGCGATCACGAACGAGAAGAAGCCGATCAGCACCAGCGGGAACGGGTTCTGCATGCGAACCGCCATCGATGGGATGACCAGTGAAGGCAGCAGGCCCAGCGCCGAGAACACCGCGACTATCACGCCACCGAAGGCGGGCGTGCCACCGGCCTCGACCACGATGCGCGGCAGCCAGGTGAACATTGAATACGTCATCAGCGAGGTCATGCCGAACATCAGCGTCATGCTCCAGCCCAGCGACGTGCGCCAGACCTTGCCATGCGGCTGCGCGGTGGGGTCGCTGGCGTCGGCCTGCGGCTTCGGCGCGCGCTTGGCCAGCACCAGCCAGGGCAGTGCGGCGGCCAATGCCAGCAGCGCCCACATGCCCAGCGACACACGCCAGCCGGCAGCGTTGGCCATCGGCACCGCGAGCAGCGCCGGCAGCATCGTGCCCAGCTGCAGCACGCTGATGTAGAGCGTACTCATGGTGCCGACCTTGTTGGCGAAGTAACGCTTCACCAGCGGCGGCACCACCACGTTGCCGATGCCCATGCCGGCCAGCGCCAGCACCGAACCCAGCAGCAGCGTGCCGACGTTGCCGGCGCTGGAACGCAGCAGCAGGCCGGCCATCGCCATCACCATCGCCAGCAGGGTGGTGCGCTCCAGGCCGAGGCGCCGCGCCAGTGCCGGCGTGGCCACGCCGAACAGCGCGAACGAGGCGGTCGGCAGCATGCCCAGCACACCGGTCATGGTGGTGCCGAAACCGAACTGCTGGCCCAGTACGTCGAGCAGCGGCGTGATGGAGGTGACTGCCGTGCGCAGGTTGATCGCGGCAAGCAGGATCGCGGCGAAGGCGAGCAGGCGCCCGTGCAGCAGCGACGGCGAATCGGCAGTGGAGGAACTCATCGGTGGTCCTTGCAGGTGTCGCACGCCTGAGCAATGGCATGCAGCGCCGGCATCGGTCTACGCCGAAGCGGCAGGTGGGGGAGTGGCTGCGGGCAGGCCGGCAGCGCGGCCATTGTACGTGTGCGGTCCGGCAAGGTCCCGTCATGCGGGCGTGCCGGGCGCTGGATACAAAAAAACCCGGAGGACTGTCGTCTTCCAGGCTTCTTGGTGACCACCGAAGTGGTCGGGGAGACAGGATTCGAACCTGCGACCTCTACGTCCCGAACGTAGCGCTCTACCAGACTGAGCTACACCCCGAAGGGAGCCGCCTATTCTAGCGATTCACCCCGATGGCGGCAAGGGGTAAATGCTGTTTTCTTCACACTGCCGAAGCAGTGCCACTTCAGGGAACAAAAAAGCCTGGACGACTTCACCAGGCTTCAATGCGACCACGTGAGTGGTCGGGGAGACAGGATTCGAACCTGCGACCTCTACGTCCCGAACGTAGCGCTCTACCAGACTGAGCTACACCCCGAAGGAGCCGCCTAAGATACCGTGTGAAGGCCAAGGCGGCAAGGTTTTTTTACGGCTCAGCGGCGATTTTCCTTCTCGACGCGGTTCTGCTCGCGGGCTTCGAACCACATGCCGTTGAGGATGGCCACCGTCGAGGCGAGGCCGGCACCGAGAATCCAGGCGAAATACCACATGGTCGATCTCCTTTGTTCAAGGGGTGTGCCGGCCGTGGGCCGGCACACCGTCAATCAGTAAGCGTTCGGGTTGTTGCCCATCTCTTCGGTGGTGGTCTTGCCCTTCAGTACGCGGTACACCCAGGTGGTGTAGGCGAGGATGATCGGCAGGAACACCGCCGTGGCCAGCAGCATGATCCACAGGGTCAGGTGGCTGGACGAAGCGTCCCACACGGTCAGGCTGGAGGTGGGCTGGCTCGAGGACGGCAGCAGGAACGGGAAGATGGCGAAACCGACGGTCAGGATGATGCCGGCGATGGCCGCACCGGAAGCGATGAAGGCCAGCCCGCCGCGACGGGCACGCAGCAGCACCGCACTGGCCAGCAGGCCGGCCAGGCCCAGCAGCGGTGCCAGGATCGTGGCTGGCATCGCGCTGTAGTTGCGCATCCAGCCACCGGCGGCGCCGAGTTCGGCGGTCTTCAGCAACGGATTGGTGGCGCCATCGGTAACCACCTGCGAGGTGATCTGGTAACCCGGCAGGCCGAAGGCCACCCAGGCACCGCCCACTGCGAACAGCACGAAGGCGATGATCGCGGCGATGCTGCCGAAACGGGCTGCACGTTCGGCCACCGGGCCCTCGGTCTTCAGGACCAGCATGGCGGCACCGTGGGCGACCAGCATCGACACGCTGAGCAGGCCGGCCAGCAGCGCGAAGGGCATCAGCAGGCCGAAGAACGAGCCGGTGTAGAAGATGCGCATGCTGTCATCGAAGTGGAACGGCACGCCCAGCACCACGTTGCCCACCGCCACGCCCATGATCAGCGCCGGAATGAAGCCACCGATGAACAGCGCCCAGTCCCAGGTGTTGCGCCAGCGTTCGTTGGGCATCTTGCTGCGGAACTTGAAACCGACCGGACGCAGGATCAGCGCGAACAGGATCACGAACATCGCCAGGTAGAACCCGGAGAAACTGACCGCATAGAGCGGCGGCCAGGCGGCGAAGATCGCGCCGCCGCCCAGGATCAGCCACACCTGGTTGCCTTCCCACACCGGGCCGATGGTGTTGATCACCAGCCGGCGCTCGGCGTCGTTGCGGGCGACGAAGGGCAGCAGGGTGCCCACGCCCAGGTCGAAACCATCCATCACGGCGAAACCGATCAGCAGGATGCCGAGCAGCAGCCACCAGATCACGCGCAGCGTCGTGTAGTCCAGAAGAATGAAATCCATCTTGGTTCTCCTGCCTCAGGCCTGGCCGGCGGCCGGCGCCGAGGCATTGTGGGAAGCATGCGGCTGGGGCGACTGCAGCGACGGCAGCACCTCGTCCGGACCCTTGCGGATCGCCTTGAGCATCAGCTTGATCTCGACCACGATCAGCGCGGTGTAGATTGCGGTGAAGCCTGCCAGGGTCAGCACGATTTCATGCAGGGCCAAGCCCGATGCCGCGTAGAAGGTCGGCAGCACGCCATCGACCGCCCACGGCTGGCGACCATACTCGGCCACGAACCAGCCGCACTCGATCGCGATCCACGGTGCCGGCAGCGTCCACAGGGCCAGCGTGAGGAACCAGCGCTTGTCCTGGAAGTTGTTGCGGCAGGAGTAGTAGAAGGCCAGTGCGAAGAAGGCGATCAGGTAGAAGCCGAGGCCGGCCATCACGCGGAAGGTCCAGAACAGCGGCATCACGCGCGGCACGGTGTCCATCGCCGCCTGCGAGATCTCCTGCGGGGTGGCGTTGAGGATGTCATCGCGGTAGCGCTTGAGCAGCAGGCCGTGGCCCAGGTCCTGCCAGTGGCGGTCGAACATCTCGCGTGCTTCAACGTCGTTCTTGTTGGCGCGCAGGCGTTCCAATGCACCGTAGGCCAGCTGGCCGCCACGCACGCGGTGTTCGGCGCGCTCGACCAGTTCCAGGATGCCCGGAATCGGCTGGTTCAACGAGCGGGTGGCGATCAGGCCCATCAGGTAGGGGATCTTCACCGCGTAGTCGTTCTGGTGGGTTTCCTGGTTCGGGATGCCGAAGGCGGTGAAGTCGGCCGGCGCACGCTCGGTCTCCCACATCGCTTCGATCGCGGCCAGCTTCATCTTCTGGTGTTCGCTGGCGGCGTAGCCGCTCTCGTCACCCAGCACGACCACCGACAGCGATGACAGCAGGCCGAACGCCGCGGCCACCGCGAACGAGCGACGGGCCAGGTCCTTGTGCTTGTTGCGCAGCAGGAACAGGGCGCTGATCGCCATCACGAACACCGCACCGGTCACATAGCCGGCGCTGACGGTGTGCACGAACTTGGCCTGCGCCACCGGGTTGAACACCACCGCCATGAAGTCGACCACTTCCATGCGCATGGTTTCCGGGTTGAACACCGCACCGGTCGGGTTCTGCATCCAGCCATTGGCCACCAGGATCCAGATTGCCGACAGGTTGGTGCCCAGTGCCATCAGCCAGGTCACCATCAGGTGCTTGACCTTGCTCAGGCGGTTCCAGCCGAAGAAGAACAGGCCGACGAAGGTGGCTTCCAGGAAGAAGGCCATCAGGCCTTCGATGGCCAGCGGCGCACCGAAGATGTCACCCACGTAGTGGCTGTAGTAGGACCAGTTCATGCCGAACTGGAATTCCATGACGATGCCGGTGGCGACGCCCATGGCGAAGTTGATGCCGAACAGGACGCCCCAGAACAGGGTCATCCTGCGCCAGATCTCCTTGCCGGTCATCACGTACACGCTCTCCATGATGGCCACCATGAAGGACAGGCCAAGGGTGAGTGGTACGAATAGGAAGTGGTACATCGCGGTCAGCGCGAATTGCAGCCGCGACAGTTCTACGACTGTCTGATCAATCATGGCCTGGCTACCTCGTTGGATAGTGCCGTTGCAGGTGGCGGGAAGGGTGGTCTACGACGTGAATGATGTGACCGACTACTTCAAACAGCCTTGATCCAGATCAATGTATGAACAGGTGCCCCGGTTGATCGTATGCCAACCTGATGAAGACTGCGACCGCTGGCCGCAGGGGCGGGCTATTGCCTGCGCCTACAATGCCGTGTATCCCCCGTTGCCCGTGAAGACCCTTGAGCGCTGCCGAAACGACCCCTGACGGCCTTTCCCAGGAAGCCGAGACGACCCGCCAACGCCGCGTACGCACGGCCTGGCTGGCTGATCTGGCGCGCGCCGCTCGGGGCCGCCAGCGCCTGGCGGCGTTGTGCATCAGCCTGTCCGGCGCGCTGCTGATCGGCCAGGCCGCCGCCATCGCCTGGCTGGTGCAGCAGGTGCTCGTGCAGCGTGCGCCGCTGGCGTCGGGCCTTCCGGTGCTGGGGGCGCTGGCGCTGGTCCTGGTACTGCGCACGCTGCTGGGCAGCGCCACCCAGGCCGCTGCAGGCGATGTGGCCGATGCCGCGCGGCTGGCCCTGCGCGAGCGCGTGTTCGCCCGCCTGCTGGGCCACGGTCCGCTGTGGCTGCGGCAGCGCCGCACCGGTGAACTGGGCGAGCTGATGTTGCATCACGGGGATGCGATCGAGAGCTATTACAGCGGCTTCCTGCCGGTGCGCACCGAAGTGGTGGTGGTGCCGCTGCTGATCCTGGCCGCGGTGGCCTGGGTCGACTGGGTGGTGGCACTGATCCTGCTGTTCACCGCGCCGCTGGTGCCGTTCTTCATGATGCTGGTGGGCTGGGGTGCCGAAGCCGCTGGTCGCGCCCAGTTGAGTGAACTGGCGCGGATGAGCGGCCACTTCGCCGATCGCATCAAGGGCCTGGGCCTGCTGCGCCTGTATGGCCGGGGCGAGGCCGAGCTGGAAGGAATCGAGGCCGCCGCCGAAGGCGTGCGCGTGCGTACGCTGAAGGTGCTGCGGATCGCCTTCCTGTCGTCCACGGTGCTGGAATTCTTCGCCTCGGTCAGCGTGGCGATGGTCGCCCTGTACCTGGGCCTGAGCTACCTGGGCATGATGTCGCTGCACTCGACGGTGCCAACGTTGGGCGCGGGCCTGTTCTGCCTGCTGCTGGCGCCGGAGTTCTACGCCCCGCTGCGGCGCCTGGCGGCGCACTACCACGACCGTGCCAACGCACTGGCCGCTGCGGCCGAGGTGGAACGCCTGCTGCAGTCACTGCCCGATGAGCAGGGGCTGATCGAGAACGAGATCGCACCGCTGGCAGTGGAGCCGGCCGAAGCTGCATTGCCGCCGCTGGAGGCACAGGGCCTGGTTCTTCGCCCGTTGGGCGCGCCGCACGACGTGCTTCAGGATCTGGATGTGCTGCTGGAACCGGGCCAGCGGCTGGCTCTGGTCGGCCCCAGCGGCTCTGGCAAAAGCACGCTGCTGGAGGCGCTGGCTGGTTGGCTGCAACCCCGTTCCGGCAAACTGCAGCTTCGCCCCGGCGTGCAGGTGGCCTATGCCAGCCAGCGCCCCTATCTGTTCCACGGCAGCATCGCCGACAACCTGCGCCTTGCAGATCCCGGCGCCAGCGGCGCGCGCCTGCGTGCGGTGGCCGAGGCCGCGCAGGTGCTGCAGTTCGCGCAGCGCCTGCCACAGGGCCTGGATACCGTGATCGGCGAACGTGGCTTCGGCCTTTCCGGCGGCGAAGCCCGTCGCATCGGCCTGGCCCGGTTGTTGCTGCGCGACCCGCAGGTGCTGTTGCTGGACGAACCCACCGCGTTTCTCGACGCTGATACCGAGGCGGCACTGCTGCGCAGCCTGGCCGCGTATGCACGTGGCCGCAGCGTGGTGGTTGCCACCCACAGCCCGGCGGTGATCGCCTGGGCCGATCGCTGCCTGCTGTTGCCGGAAGGTCGCCTGGTGGAACCGGCGCAGGCGGTGCGTGCATGAGCCGTTCGCCGGATTCGCTGCGCGCGGTGTTCCTGCGTCATCGGCCGCGCCTGCTGCTGACCATCCTGCTGTTGTGGACCACCATGCTGGCCGGCACTGCATTGCTGGGCCTGTCCGGCGGATTCCTCACCGCGGCCGCGTTGGCCGGTGCGGCAGGCCTCGGTCAGGGCTTCAACTTCTTCTCGCCCTCTGCGGGTATCCGCGGGTTGACCATGGCGCGCATCGTGTCGCGCTACTTCGAAAAGCTGGTGGGCCACGATGCGACCCTGCGCATCGCGCGCGACCTGCGCGTGTGGTTCTTCCGCCGCGCGCTGCCATTGGCGCCGGCACGGCTGGGAGCCACGCGCACCGGCGATTTGCTGGCGCGCCTGCTCGGTGACATCGGTGAAGTGGACGGCCTGCTGGTGCGTGCGATCGGGCCGCTGGTGGCATTGGGCGCGCTGTCGCTGGTGGCGGTGGCCTCGGCGGCGCTGATCCTGCCATCGGCAGCGGTGCTGCTGGCAGTGCTGGCGCTGCTGATCGCTTTCGGCGTGCCGTGGCTGGGCGTGCGCGGCCGCGACGATGAAGAAGCCGACCGTGCCGCGCATCGCGCCGCACTGCGCACCGCCGCCTTTGAAGGGTTGGAGGGCGCAGGCGACCTGGCCGCGCTGCATGCCGACGCGGCCTGGCAGCTGAAGGTGCGCGTGGCAGCCAAGCAGCTGGCGGCGCGTGATCGTCGTCGGCGCTGGCGCCTGATCGCGGCATCGACCCTGCATGGCCTGGTCGCTGGGCTGGGGCTGGTGGCGATGCTGGCGTTGGCGCTCCACGCGGCCGAACAGCAGCGCGTCGCGCCGGAAATGGCGGCGGGCCTGCTGTTCCTCACTGTTGCGCTGATCGAACTGTGGGCCGGGATGGGCTTGGCGTGGCAGTCACTGCAGTCCGGGCGTATCGCCGCCGATCGGTTGCAGGCCATCGTCGAGCAGCCGCCGACGGTGGAGGATCCCGCAGCGCCACAACCGGTCCCGCAGGCCGCGCGCGTACACTGGGATGACGTGCATTTCCAGTGGCCGGGCGCGGTGCGACCGGTGCTGTCCGGCCTGCAGCTGACGTTGGTCCCAGGGGAGCGCATCGCCATCCGCGGCGACAGCGGCAGTGGCAAGACCACGCTGTCCAGCCTGCTGCTGCGGCTGTGGGATCCGCAGCAGGGACGGCTGACCTACGGTGGCCGCGATCTGCGTGATTTCGCCCAGGCTGACTGGCACCGGCAACTGGCGTGGCTGCCGCAGAACGCGCCGGTGTTCGCCGGCACCGTGGCCGAGAACCTGCGCCTGGGTGATCCCGATGCCAGCGACGCCGCGTTGTGGGCGGTGCTGCGTCGGGTGCGCCTGGGCGAATGGGCCGAGCGCAATGGTGGCCTGCAGGCCTGGGTGGGCGAGAACGGCGCGACGATGTCGGCCGGGCAGGCACGGCGCCTGGCGCTGGCGCGGGCACTGCTGCGCAACGCGCCGATCCTGGTGCTGGATGAACCGACCGAAGGGTTGGATGTGGATACCGCACGTGCGCTGCTGCGGGATCTTTCCGGGCTGCTGGACGGACGCAGCCTGCTGATGATCACCCACGACGACCTGCCCGAGGGTGTGGTCGATGCGCAGTACCGGCTGCGTGACGGGGCGCTGGTCCGCGAACTTTGATCGATGCACATCCACGCGTGGCGTGGATCTACTGTAGAGCCGCGCCCGTGCTCGGCTGCCTCTGTACGGAGCCGAGCGCGGGCTCGGCTCTACAGGTTGGCTACCGCGAGAATTCGCGCAGCAGCACCGCGATCGAGGCCACGTTGGCCAGCACGCACAGCCAGAACACCCATTGGAATGCCGCCTTGCGGTGCTTGTGGCGGAACACGGCCTGGCCCAGCAGCGCGCCGGGCCAGCCGCCGGCGAACGCCAGCAGCTGCAGCGTGCGTTCGGGAATCCGCCACTGCTTTCGCTGCGCCGCGCGCTTGTCGTGGCCGTACAGCCCGAACGACACCGCGCTGGCCAGCAGGCACCAGCCGCCCAGCCACAGCGGCAGTACGCCGCTGATCATCAGTGCGATCAACGCGCCGAACGCGGCCAGCGCCAGGTTGCGCCGCCAGCCCACTTACAGCGCGTCGAGGAAGCCGCGCACGGCCGGGCCGAAACGCTCGAAATCGACCAGGAAGGCATCGTGGCCCTGTGGCGATTCCAGGCCGATGAAATTCGCATCGGCACCGCCGGCTCGCAGGCCATCGGCGACCTGTTGCTGCTGCTGCACCGGGAACAGGATGTCGGTGTTGGCGCCGATGGCCAGCGCCTTCTCGACCCGGATCTTCGCCAGCCCAGCCAGCACATCGCCGTCGGCGTACTCGGCCAGATCGAACCAGTCCATCGAGCGGCTCAGGTACAGATAGCAGTTTGGATCGAAGAAGCGCACGAAGCGCCGCGCGTGCCCCTCCAGATAGCTTTCCACCTGGAATTCAAGGCCGAACGGATCGTCATCGGTCTGGTCCGAATCCAGCCGCACGCGGCCGAAACGGCCATCCCATTCCAGTGCCGAGCGATAGGTGATCACGCCCAGCTTGCGCGCCATGCGCATGCCGGACTCGGGATACGCGTCGTCGTCGTAGTGGCCGCCGTTCCAGCGTGGATCGAGGCGGATCGCCTCACGCTGCAGCGAGCGGATCGCGATCGAGAACGGCAATGCCTGCGCGCTGCCGGAAATGTTGACGTGGCTGCGTGCGATGCCCGGATGCAGCATCAGCACGGCCAATGCGGTCATGCCGCCCATCGAATTGCCGATCACGCAGGCCAGCTGCTCGATGCCCAGGGCGCGTACAACTTCGATGGCGGCGCGTGCGCCGTCTTCCACCGACAGTTCCGGAAAGTCGAGGCGATAGGGCGCGCCGGTCGCCGGGTTCAACGAAGCCGGGCCGGTCGAGCCCTTGCAGCTGCCCAGCGAATTCACGCATACCACGAACCAGCGGCCGGTATCGATCGGCTTGCCGGGGCCGACCATCGCTTCCCACCAGCCCGCTGCCGGGTTGGCGTCGTTGGCCGCCGCGTGCGCATCCGGCGACAGACCGGTCACGATCAGGATCGCGTTGCCGGCGTCGGCGGCCAGCGTTCCCCAGGTTTCATAGGCCACGCGCGCGCCGTGCAGGGCGCCACCGCGCTTGAACGGGAACGGCGAGGGCAGGGCATGGAAGCGGGTGCCGGGCGGGATGAATTCAGTCATGCGGGCATTCTAGCGGGACCGGATGTGCAGCTGGCGACATGCTGGTTTGCATGGATGGCCGTATCCACGCATGGCGTGGATCTACTGTAGAGCCGAGCCCATGCCCGGCTGCCGAGCATGGGCTCGGCGGCTCTACAGGTCAGGGAAACCGCAGCTCCACCACGCCGTCATGCGGCAGGCTCACCCTCACCGGCACGCTCTGCAGGTCGCCCTCGCTGCGGTTGGCGCTGCCGGTACGCGAGATGCGTGCCAGCACTTCCACGTCGCGATGTGCCGACAGCGGTGCGGTCGGCATCGGACTGTCGTCGTCGCCCAGCCCGACCGTGGCCGGGAAGCCGGCCAGCGGCAGCTTGCGCGCGGCGACCGGCATCGGCGGGCCACCCACGGCGCGTGCCAGCACGAATACCTGGGTGCTGGCTGGCCACTCGGCGCCCTGCAATGCAGGCAGCTCCACACGGACCCGCAGCAACGCCGGTGCAGCGGCGGCCGGTGCGTCAGGTGCCTGGCCTGCGGCTTCACGGGCGATGGCGATCTGTGCCTGCAGTGCCTGCGCGGCGCCTGGCTCCAGTCGCGGCAGCAGGCTGCTCCAGACGTCGGCGGCTTCGGCATTCCGGCCTCGCTGGCGCAGGGCGATGCCGAGCAACCAGCTTGCGCGCTCTGCATCGGGTGCCAGCGTGCGCGCCTGCTGCAACCAGGCCGTTGCGGTGTCGTCGAATTGCTTGCCGGCGTCGGCCTGCGCACGTGCCTGTGCAGCTTCCACCAATACGCCCGGATCATCCGGTGCCAATGCTGCCGCGCGCGCGAACGCGTCCGCCGCAGCTGGGGCATTGCCCAGTTCTGCCTGCGAACGGCCCAGCAGGGTCCAGCCATCGGCCCGCTGCGGGTCGCGCTTCAACGCATCCTGCAGGGCCTGCACGCCATCGCGCAGGGTTGCCACCGATGGCGCAGGCTGCACCTGCGCAGCGCGTGGATCACCGACCAGCAAGTAAAGACAGGCGCCGGCCACGCCGAGCGCAATCACGCCCACCGCGAAACCGCGGCGACCGTCGTGGCGCAACGGCCACAGCACCAGCACTGCCGCCAGTGCAGCGACCAGACCAGCCAACGCCGGCAGCCAGTGGCTCACCATCCATCTCCTTCATCGGCCTTGCCGACCGGCGCAGCCCCGACCGTGCGTCCACGGCGGCGGACGATGCCGAACACCACCACCGCACCCGCACCCAGTACCAGAAGCGGCCCCGCCCACAGCAGCCAGGTGCCCGGCTGCAACGGTGGCTGGTAGAGCACGAACTCCCCGTAACGCGCGACCAGGAACTGCTTGATCTGTACATCGTCGTGGCCCTGCTGCATCAGTTGCAGTACCTCGCGGCGCAGGTCCTGGGCGATCTGTGCATTGGAATCGGCCAGCGACTGGTTCTGGCACTGCACGCAGCGCAGCTGCGCGGCCAGGTCGTGGAAGCGTCGTTCCTCGGCGCCATCGCGGAACTGCAGCGGCTGCGGATCGTGCAGCGGCTGCTGGGCCAGCGCGGCCAGCGGGAGCACCAGGAGCAGCAGCGCCAGCAGCCAGCGCATGGGCTCAGGGCGCCGTATGCAGGGTGTTGCCGGCACTGCCCTGGGCCTTCTCGATCTTCTCCAGCGCCGGGATCAGCTTCTCATCGACCACGCGCTGGCTCATCGCGCCACTGTACTTCCAGCGCACGATGCCGCTGCCGTCGACCAGGAAGGTTTCCGGTGCGGCGGTCACGCCCCAGTCGATCGCGGTGCGGCCTTCGACGTCGCTGAGCACGACCATGAACGGATTGCCCAGCTGTTCCAGCCAGTGCAGCGCGTCGGTGGGGTCGTCCTTCCAGTTGTAGCCGATCACGCGCACGCGCTTGCTCTCGGCGAAACGGGTCAGCACCGGGTGTTCCTCGCGGCAGGCCGCGCACCAGCTGCCCCATACGTTCAGCAGGTAGGGTGCGCCGCGCAGGTCATCGCTGTGCACGATCATTTCCGGGTCGTGCAGCACCGGCAGCGCGAACGCCGGCGCCGGCTTGTCGATCAGCGCCGACGGCAGCACGTCGCGCTGCGGGTCACCCGATTTCATCACCCCGTAGATCATCAGCCCAAGCAGGCCGAAGAAGAACAGCACGCCGATCACGATGGCTACCGGCGGCAGCGGGCGGGAGGGGCGCGGGGCGGGGGACTCGGACATGGGAACTCCTACGGACGACGGAAACGGCGGTCGGCGGCGGTGATGAATCCGCCCAGGGCCATCAGCAGCGCGCCCAGCCAGATCCAGCGCACGAACGGCTTGATGTGCACCCGTACCGCCCATGCATTGTTGCCCAGCGGCTCGCCCAATGCCACGTAGACATCACCGTCGAAGCGTGCATCGATGCCGGCCTCGGTCATCACCTGGCCGCCACTGGCGTACTGGCGCTTCTCCGGATGCAGCAGGGCCTGTTCGCGGCCGTTGCGGAACACCCGCAGATGACCGCGGTCGGCGATGAAGTTGGGTCCTTCGCGATGGTCCACGCCTTCGAACCGGACTTCGTAGCGGCCAACCACCAGCTGCTGGCCCGGTGCCAGCGCCACTTCGCGCTGCACGTTCAGCGCCTCGACCAGCAGCGCGCCGGTCAGGAACACGGCGATGCCGGCGTGGGCGACGATCATGCCGAGCATCTCGGCGGTGAAGCGGCCATTGCCGCGCAGCCGCTGCCAGACGAAGCGCGCGGTGCCCAGCCCGACCCAGGCCGCCGCAGCGACGCCCAGGCCGGCCTTCCAGCCGTTCTGCGGCGCCTGCCACCAGGCCAGCGCGCCCAGCAGCACGGCCAGCCCCAGCCATGGCGCCAGCAGCGCGAAGGCGCGCGAGGGCTGGTCGCGCTGCCACTTCACCAGCGGACCGAACGGCAGCAGCAGGATCATCGGTGCCATCAGCAGCAGGAACAGGCTGCCGAAGTAGGGCGGCCCGACCGAGATCTTGCCCAGCGACAGCGCGTCGGCCAGCAATGGATACAGGGTGCCCAGCAGGACCATTGCGCAGGCGGTAGCCAGCAGCAGGTTGTTGGCCAGCAGCAGGGTCTCGCGCGAGGTGGCGGTGAAGCCACGGCGTGGGTCATCGGCGTCCACGCTCAACTGGCTGGCGCGCAGCGCGTACAGCAGCAGGCTGCCGCCGACCAGTACCGACAGGAACACCAGGATGAACAGGCCGCGCGACGGATCGGCCGCGAACGAATGCACGCTGGTCAGCACGCCCGAGCGCACCAGGAAGGTGCCCAGCAGCGACAGCGCGAAGGCGGCGATCGCCAGCAGCAGGGTCCAGCTGCCGAAGGTGCCGCGTTTTTCGGTGACGGCCTGCGAATGGATCAGCGCCGCGCCGACCAGCCACGGCATGAAACTGGCGTTCTCTACCGGGTCCCAGAACCACCAGCCACCCCAGCCCAGCTCGTAGTAGGCCCACCAGCTGCCCAACGCGATGCCGATGGTCAGGAAGCCCCAGGCAACGTTGGTCCAGGGCCGCGTCCAGCGCAGCCAGCGGGCGTCGACGCGGCCTTCCAGCAGCGCGGCCACCGCGAACGCGAACGGCACCGCAAAGCCCACGTAGCCGATGTACAGCATCGGCGGATGGATGATCAGCCCCGGATCCTGCAGCAGCGGATTGAGGTCGCGGCCTTCCAGCGGCGCCGGGTTCAGGCGCAGGAACGGGTTGGAGGTGAAGATCAGGAAGGCGAGGAAGCCGACGCTGACCACACCCATCACCGCCAGTACGCGTGCCTGCACATGGGCCGGCAGGTGCCGCGAGAACAGCGCCACCGCGCCGGTCCACAGCGCCAGCACCAGCGCCCACATCAGCAGCGAGCCCTCATGCGCGCCCCACACCGCCGAGTAGCGGTAGATCAGCGGCAGCAGCGAATTGGAGTTCTCGGCCACGTAGCGCACCGAGAAGTCCTGCTGCACGAACGCAGCGGTGAGCACCGCGAAGGCGCCGGCCAACAACAGCAGCTGTGCGAACGCAGCCGGCCGAGCCACCGCCATCCACGCCGGGTTGTTGCGATGCGCGCCGACCAGCGGCAGGCCCGCCTGCAGCAGCGACGCCAGCAATGCACACAACAGCAGGATCTGACCCAGTTCGGGCAGCACTCAGCGCACCTCGGGCGCCGTTACCGGCACGTCATGCTTGCGATGGGCGTCGCCCATCTTGTCGGCCACTTCCTTCGGCACGTACCTTTCATCGTGCTTGGCCAGCACTTCGTCGGCGACGAAGACACCGTCCTGGAGTCGGCCACTGGCGACCACGGCGGTGCCTTCTGCAAACATGTCCGGCAGGATCCGCGAGGTGGTCACCGGCAGCTGTGCATCGCCGTCGGTCACCTCGAAGCGCGCCTCCAGCGAGCCGACCGGGCGGTTGAAGGAGCCCTTCACCACCATGCCGCCCAGGCGGAAGCGCGACTGCGCATCAACGTCGCCACGCAGCACTTCGGCGGGCGTGTACAGGTAGGCGATGTTGCGCTCCAGCGCCATCGCCACCAGCGCGGTGGCCAGGCCGGAGGCGAGCAGGGCCAGCAGCACCCAGGCCAGGCGGCGACGCTGCACCGGGGTCATCGTTCCAGCTCCGTCGGCAGCGAGGCCGCTGCGTCCTGCCTGCCGGCGCGGCTCTGCTGGCGCTGCTGCTTGGCCAGTGCCAGTCGGCGCGCCACGCGCAGGCGCAGCCAGGACCCGATGGCATCGGCGCCGAGCACCAGCGCGAACACGGCGTAGGCGCCGATCACGTAAGGCAGATGGGTCATGGCTGGGCCTCCCCGGCCGGGCGTGCGGCATCAACGCGGCCCCCCACCCAGGCCTTGCCGGCCTCGCGGTCGAGGTTGTCGGCGCGGGCCTTGGCCAGCACCGAACCGGCGAACCAGAACTTGGTGCCGATCACCATCCACCACAGCGGCGCGATCATCTCGCTGCTGATCGCCGATTCGCCGAACACATTGATCGACTGGCGCTGATGCAGGCCACCCCACCAGTCCACCGAATAGCGGACCACCGGCAGCAGGCTGACGCCGACGATGGCCAGCAGTCCCGCCGCACGCGCGGCGCTGCGGCGGTCCTCGATGGCGTGGTACAGGCCGATCACGCCCAGGTACAGGAACAGCAGCACCAGTTCACTGGTCATGCGCGGGTCCCAGTCCCACCAGGTACCCCAGGTGCCCTTGCCCCAGATGCTGCCGGTCAGCAGGGTGATCAGGGTGAAGCCGGCGCCCATCGGCGCACAGGCCATGGCCAGGATCTCGCAGACCTTGATACGCCAGATCAGCGCGATGGCCGCATACAGCGCCATCAGCGCGAACACGAACAGGCTCATCCAGGCACTGGGCACGTGGATGTAGAGGATGCGGAAGCTGTCCAGCTGCTTGGCCTCCGGCGGCACTACCAGCAGAGCCTGCCACATGCCGACCAGCAGCACCGGTACCGCGGCGAAGTAGAACACCCGCGACCAGCGGGCAGCGAAACGATCGAACGTGGGCGGTGAACCGAGTTGGTGGAACCAGCGGACAATCGGATTCATGCGTGGCGGCTATCCAGCAGGGGTGGATTGGCTCTCAGCTCGGTCAACTCAGAGAAATGCGTATTGCAGCAGCAGTGGCCAACGGTGCCAGCACCAGCGCGACCAGCAGGCCGGCGCCCAGCATCAGCAGCGCACCGACCGGATCCTGTCCGCGTCCGGCTGCCGCCAGGCTGCCTGCGCCGAACACCAGCACCGGCACGTACAGCGGCAACGACAGCAACGCCACGAGAATACCAGAGCGCCGGATGCCTACGGTCAGTGCAGCGACCACACCACCGATCAGGCTCAGCAACGGTGTTCCCAGCAGCAACGATGCCAGCAACATCGGCAGCTGGTCATGCGGCAGATGCAGCATTTCAGCCAGCAACGGGCTGACGATGATCAGCGGCAGGGCGGTGGTGGCCCAGTGCAGCAGCACGCGCACCAGCACCAGCCAGGCCAGTGGCACCGGCGCCAGCAGCCATTGCTCCAGCGAGCCATCCTCGGCGTCGGAACGGAACAGCGAATCCAGCGACAGCTGCCCGGCCAGCAGCACCGCCAACCACAGCACCGCGCCGCCGGTGGCGCTCAGCAGTTTCGATTCGCGGCCCTGGGCCAGCGCGAACAGCACCACCACCAGCACTGCGAACAGCAGCGGCTGCAGCGCATCGCCGCGACGGCGCCAGAGGAGGCGCAGGTCGCGCTTGAGCAGCGCGCCCGCGGTCTGCCACAGGCCCGGTTCGGTGCCCGGCGCGATCATGCGGCACCGCCGAGGTCGAGCTGGCGGGTGCGCACGGGCGGCGCGGCATAGGCGCCGTGGGTGGTGACCAGCGCGGCGCCACCGGCACGCAGGTGTGCCGAGATCATCCGGTTGACCAGGGTGATGCCCTCCAGGTCGAGGTTGGCATAGGGTTCGTCGAGCAGCCACAGCGGTGCGGGCGACAGCCAGATGCGCGCCAGGGCCAGCCGGCGCTTCTGCCCGGCCGACAGATGGCGTACCAGGGTGTCCTCGTAGCCGGCCAGGCCGACGATGGCCAGTGCGTTGCCCGGCATCTGCCGTGCGCGGCGGCCGTGCAGGCCACACAGGAAATGCAGGTTCTCCAGCGTATCCAGGTCCGGCTTCAAGGCAGGCAGATGGCTGAGGTAGGCCACGTAGCGTGCACGCTCGGCATTGCTGGCCGGCCTGCCGTCGATGCGCACCTGGCCGGCACCGGGCCGGGCCAGGCCGGCCAGCACGCGCAGCAGGGTGGTCTTGCCGGCGCCATTGCCGCCCTGCACCAGCAGGGCTTCGCCGGCGTCCACATGGAAGTCCAGCGGGCCGAACACCGGCTCGTCATTGCGGGAGAAGCTGAGGCCGCTGGCGGCCAGCAATGCAGGGGTGTTCAAGGGGCAGGGGTCTTCATGCCGGAGTGCGGCGGCAATTGTAGCGGTGAATGCTGTTCCGGTAGCGCCCGGCCATGCGCGGTGGCCGCAAGGCATATGCAAAAAGCCGCCGGGCATGACCCGGCGCTACCGGCCGAACCCACAGTCGCAGCGTGGATTTCGTACACTTCTGGGCCTCGTTCCTCCAGACTCCAGGCCGATGCAACCCAACACCAAGCTGCCCAAGGTCGGTACCACGATCTTCACCGTGATGTCCCAGCTCGCCGCCGAACATGGCGCGGTCAACCTCGGCCAGGGGTTCCCTGATTTCTCCGCGCCGCAGCGCCTGATCGACGAGACCACCAACGCGATGGCCGCCGGCCTGAACCAGTATCCGCCGATGACCGGCGTGGCGCCGCTGCGCCAGGCCATCGCACAGAAGTCGCTGGACCTGTACGGCGCGACGATCGATCCTGACACCGAGATCACCGTCACCAGCGGCGCCACCGAAGCGATCTTCAACGCCATCCACGCCGTGGTGCGTGCCGGTGAGGAAGTGATCGTGCTCGACCCGGCCTACGACTGCTACGAACCGGCCATCGAGCTGGCTGGCGCCACGGCAGTGCATGTGCCGCTGGATCCGCAGACCTTCGCCGTCGACTGGGACCGCGTGCGTGCGGCGATCACCCCGCGCACCCGCATGCTGATGGTCAACACCCCGCACAACCCGTCCGGCGCGATGCTGGACGAAGCCGACATGCAGGCGCTGGCCGACCTGCTGCGTGGCACGCAGATCTACCTGATTTCCGATGAAGTGTACGAGCACATCATCTACGACGGCCGCCGCCACGAATCGGCGCTGCGTTACCCGGAGCTGCGCGAGCGCACCTTCGTCATCTCCAGCTTCGGCAAGACCTACCACTGCACTGGCTGGAAGATCGGCTACGCGGTGGCGCCGCCGCTGCTGACCGCCGAGTTCCGCAAGGTGCACCAGTACAACACCTTCACCAGCTTCGGCCCGGCCCAGTACGGCTTCGCCGCGATGATCCGCGACGAGCCGGAACACCATCTGGAGCTGGGCGCGTTCTACCAGGCCAAGCGCGACCGTTTCCGCGCGCAGTTGGCCGGCACCCGCCTGAAGCCGCTGCCGGTGCCGGGCGGCTACTTCCAGCTGGTCGACTACTCGGCCATCAGCGACCTGCCGGACCACGAGTTCGTGAAGTGGCTGACCATCGAGAAAGGCGTGACCGCCATCCCGCTGTCGCCGTTCTACGAGACCCCGCCGGCCGGCCAGCGCCTGGTGCGCCTGTGCTTTGCCAAGAACGAAGCGACCATGGACGCGGCGATCGAACGCCTGCGCCTTCTCTGAGCGGAGCGCTGACCATGCAGGACCTGCGTATTTCCCTGGTGCAAGGCGACACCCGCTGGCACGACCCGACCGGCAACCGCACCTACTATGGCGCGCTGCTGGCACCGCTGGCCGGCAGCACCGACCTCGTGATCCTGCCGGAGACCTTCACCAGTGGCTTCTCCAACGACGCCATCGCGCAGGCCGAAGGCATGGACGGCCCGACCGTGGCCTGGGTGCGCGAACAGGCCAAGGCCTTGAACGCGGCGGTGATCGGCAGCGTGCAGCTGCGCGAGGGCGACGGCGTGTACAACCGCCTGCTGTTCGCCACGCCCGATGGCGGGCTGCAGCACTACGACAAGCGCCACCTGTTCCGCTACGGCGGCGAGCACGAGCGCTATGCCGCCGGCCGTGAGCGCCTGAGCGTGGAATGGAAAGGCTGGCGGATCAATCCGCAGGTCTGCTACGACCTGCGCTTCCCGGTGTTCTGCCGCAACCGCTACAACGTCGAGCGTCCCGAGCAATTGGACTTCGACCTGCAGATATTCGTGGCCAACTGGCCCTCGGCGCGTGCCTATGCGTGGAAGACCCTGCTGCGCGCGCGTGCGATCGAGAACCTGTGCTTCGTGGCGGCGGTGAATCGCGTGGGCGTGGATGGCAATCAGCTGCACTACGCTGGCGACAGCGCGGTGCTGGATTTCCTCGGCCAGCCGCAGGTGGAGATCCGTGAACGCGAACAGGTGGTCACCACCACCATCTCGGCCGAGGCCCTGGCCGCGCACCGTGCGCGCTTCCCGGCGATGCTTGATGCCGATGCCTTCCACCTGGACGAGCGGGCCTGAAACAGAACGACGGCGGCTGAATGCTGGTCGCACACGAGCGCGCGCGTGCATCCAACCTGCACGCGCGCGCTGCTAGATTCGCCGCCATTGCGACCGAACGGGAACACCTGCCATGAACAAGCCCCTTGCCCTGCTGCTGGCTTTGGCCTCCGCGTCGCTGGCGCCGGCCGCGCACGCCGCCGGCAACCTTGATTGCGAGCTGCGCTACAACCTTTCCGGTTGGTCGTTGATCTACAAGACCGCCTCCGGCAGCGGCACGGTCACCTGCAGCAATGGCGCCAGCATGCCGGTGCGCATCCAGATGAAGGGCGGCGGCCTGACAGTGGGCAAGTCCAGGATCAGCAACGGGCGCGGCAACTTCACCGGCGCGATGAGCGTCGATCAGCTGCTGGGCACTTACGCGTCGGTTGGGGCACATGCCGGCGCAGTGAAGTCCAGCAATGCGCAGGTGATGACCAAGGGCGATATCTCACTGGCCCTTTCCGGAACGGGCAAGGGCTGGGACCTGGGCGTGGACGGTACTGCGTTCACCCTCAGCCGGCGCTAAACCAAAAAAGGGGACGGAGAGGATCAAGTCGTTTGAGGCACCAACGACTTGATCCTCTCCGCCCCCTTTTTCTGGCCGCAGACGCAACCGGGGTCAGACCCCTTCAGTGTTGGTGCGCACGTTGAGCTTCCAGCGGATCGGCCCTTGCTCCAGGCTGTGCACGTGCTTGGGCTGAGGTGGGAAGGGATCATTCTTGTTGCAGGTGACCTCACGCTTGCAGCCCAGGCATCGATAGATGCCAGAAACCTGGACCTTGTCGGCGGGCCCATAGACGGTGTTCCACCATGTATTGCTGCCGTCGACCCGTTGCAATACGGAATTGGACGTGTGCCAAGCCATCGTGGTTCCTGTGTGTCATGGATGGAGTAAGCACGATAGGAAGTCGCTGGATTTCATGCGGCGACACATGGCACAAACAGCACGTTTTCAAAGAATTCCTAATGCACGCTTTTCATCCACGCGTGGCGTGGATCTACCCGCGGATCGATGCACCAGACAAAGAAAAACCCCGGCCTGCGCCGGGGTTTTTCATTTCATGCGTGCCAGCGATCAGCCGCCGCGCGGGCCGCTGCGGCGCGGGCCGCCCGGACCGCGGTTGCCGCCGGGGCCACCCGGGCCACGGTTGCCACCCGGACCGCCGGGGCCGCGATTGCCGCCAGGGCCACGGTTGTTGCCACCGCCCGGACCGCGACCGCCCGGACGGGCGCCGTGTGCCGGCTTCGGGCTGCCGTACGGGTTGAAGCCCGGCGTGGCGTGGTCGGACGGGAAGCTCGGGGCGTTGCCCGGATGGCCGTACGGGTGCTTGTTGCCCTGGCCCTGCGAGCGGTTGCCGGCACCGGCCGGACGGCCCTGGCCACCTGCACCGCCACGGCCTTCGCCGCCGAAGCCGCCACGACCCTGGCCGCCACCGGCGCCCGCGCCCGGGCCCTTCGGCTTGCCATACGGACGGCGCTGGCCGCCTGCGCCCGGACCCCGGGCACCCGGGCCACGTGCGCCCGGACCGGCGTTGCGATGGCCGCTCGGGCCGGTGCTCACGCCATCCGGCACGTACCAGGTGCGGAACGCGGCCGGGTTGCCTTCCGGCAGCGAACGGTCGTTCTTCTGGGTGCGCTGCTTGAACGGCTTCTGCGACTGCTTGGCTGCTGCTTCACCGCTGACGGTCAGGCCACCCTTGAAGCCGCCACCCTTGCCGCCGCGACCACGGCCGCGGTCTTCGCGGACGTTGTCGAAACGACGCAGCTCGCGACCTTCATCGGCCGTGTTGTGGCCATTGACGTAGGCATTGCCGCGGCCACCTTCGCGCACGCGCACGGTGGTCTTGGCGGCGCGGCGCTGGCCGATCACCGGCTGCAGGGTCAGCGCCGACGGCGCGCCTTCTTCCAGCTTCAGCTGCGCACGCAGGGCTTCCACCTGGGTGGTGCCCAGTTCCACAGAATGGCCACGGGCCAGTTCGCGCGGCAGGCTCACCTTGCCGTAGCGGGTGCGCTTCAGGCGGCTGACCTGGCAGCCCTGCGATTCCCACAGGCGGCGCACTTCG
Organism: Stenotrophomonas sp. YJH_SMC_17; assembly: GCF_059371655.1. Classification (NCBI taxonomy): domain Bacteria; kingdom Pseudomonadati; phylum Pseudomonadota; class Gammaproteobacteria; order Lysobacterales; family Lysobacteraceae; genus Stenotrophomonas; species Stenotrophomonas sp. YJH_SMC_17. The sequence goes on from NZ_JCAFUU010000002.1 coordinate 638,951, forward strand.
CGGTTGCGGCCTTCCTTCACCACGACGCGGAACCAGTCGTGCGAATCGGTACCGCCGATGCGTTCGATCTCGTCGAACTTGGCCGGGCCGTCTTCCAGCGCCACGCCGCGGGCGAGGCGGTCGACGATGGCGTCGGAGACCTTCTCCTCGCCTTCCGGGGCGCGCACGCGCACCACGTACTCGCGCTCGACCTCGAACGACGGGTGCATCATGGCGTTGGCCAGTTCACCGTCGGTGGTGGCCAGCAGCAGGCCGGTGGTGTTGATGTCCAGGCGGCCGATGGCGATCCAGCGCGCGCCCTTCAGCGGCGGCAGGGATTCGAACACGGTCGGGCGGCCTTCGGGGTCTTCGCGGGTGGTCACTTCGCCTTCCGGCTTGTTGTAGACCAGCACGCGCGACGGTTCGGCCAGGGCGGTGGCGACGAAGCCACGGCCATCCAGCTCGATCCTGTCGCCGCTCTTGACCGACATGCCGGTCTGCGCGACTTCACCGTTGACCTTGACCAGGCCTTCGGCGATGCGCTGTTCCAGCGCGCGGCGCGAACCCAGGCCGGCCTGGGCCAGCACCTTGTGCAGGCGCTCTTCCAGCTTGAACTGTTCGGAGGTGGCTTCGCGCTTGAGCGAGAGCTTGTTACGGGGGGTGTCACTCATCAGTTTTGCTCCGGCCGACGGTTTCGAGGTCGGCCTCTGGTTCGGAATCGGCTTGGTCAACAGCCACGGTCGTCGTCGCGACGGCGTTGTCTTCGCGTTCGTTCAGGGTCACCGCGCGCTCGCCCGGCGCGGAATCGGGGTGCCCATCATCAAGGGGCGAAGGTGCTTGCTCATCGGAAGCCGGCGCAGCAGCTGCGTCGGCGGAATCGGGGGTGTCGCTGCCGGCCAGGCCGGCGTCATCGTTCGCGGCAGCGCCATCGGCGCCCGCCGAAATGTCCGGGCCGTCGGCACTGGCGGCGGCCGGTGCGTCACGGTCCAGGGCCAGCTGCGGTTCCAGCTCGCCCAGGTCCTTCAGTTCCGACAGCGGCGGCAGTTCGTCCAGGCGCTTCAGGCCGAAGTAGTCCAGGAAGCCCTTGGTGGTGCCGAACAGCGCCGGCTTGCCGGGCACGTCGCGGTGGCCGACCACGCGGATCCATTCGCGCTCTTCCAGCGCCTGGATGATGTTGCTGCTGACCGCCACGCCGCGCACCTGTTCGATCTCGCCGCGGGTGATCGGCTGCCGGTAGGCAATCAGCGCCAGGGTTTCCAGGGTGGCACGGGTATAGCGGGTCTTGCGTTCGGTCCACAGCCGGCTGATCCAGCCATGCACTTCGCCGGTGACCTGGTAGCGGAAGCCGGAGGCGACCTCGACCAGTTCCACGCCACGGCCTTCGCAGGCGTCGCGCAGGCGCTCAAGCGCACGTTCGATGCTGCCCGGCGGTGCCGGCTCCTCTTCCGGGAACAGGTCTTTCAGCTGGGCCAGGGTGAGCGGCTGGCTGGAGGCCAGCAGGGCACCCTCGACAATGCGGTTGATCAGCGTTTGGTCCATCGGCAGTCAGCGCTCACTCGTTCTCGTTGGCGGCGTCGTTGTCGTCGAACTCGCTGCTGAACTGCAGCGGGGCATTGGTGTTGCCGGCGGCCAGGGACTTCACGTAGATCGGCGCCAGCGGTTCTTCCTGGACGATGTCCAGCAGCTGTTCCTTGGCCAGTTCCAGCACCGCCAGGAACGTGACCAGCACGCCCAGCTTGCCTTCTTCTGCGGTGAACAGCCCTTCAAAACGGTAGAACTTGCCATCTTCAAGCCGGCCCAGTACTTCTCCCATGCGTTGCCGCACGCTCAGCGCCTCGCGCTTGATGGCGTGGCCGCTGAACAGCTCGGCGCGCTTGAGCACGTCGTGCAGCGCCAGCAGCATCTCCTTCAGGTCCACCGGCGGCGGCAGCTTCACCGTGGTGCGTTCGGGCATGAAGGCATGGGCCACGCTGGTGTCGCGGTCCTGGCGGGGCAGGGCGTCGATGTCCTCGGCCGCCTGCTTGAAACGTTCGTACTCCTGCAGCCGGCGCACCAGCTCGGCGCGTGGGTCGGCCTCATCGCCGTCCTCGCTGACCGGTCGCGGCAGCAGCATGCGCGACTTCACCTCGGCGAGGATCGCGGCCATCACCAGGTACTCGGCGGCCAGCTCGAAGCGCAGCTCGCGCATCACGGTGATGTATTCCACGTACTGCCGGGTGATCTCGGCCACGGGGATGTCCAGCACGTCCAGGTTCTGGCGGCGGATCAGGTACAGCAGCAGGTCCAGCGGGCCTTCGAAGGCATCCAGGATGACTTCCAGCGCGTCCGGCGGGATGTACAGGTCCTGCGGAATCTGCAGGACCGGTTGCCCATGCACCACGGCCAGCGGCATTTCCTGCTGCTGGGGTGCGGGCGGCCGGGTTGGCGGGTTCGCGTCGAGCGCGAGTTCGGAAGTCATCTAATGGACATCAGGATTGCAACGGACCAGTCGCGGCACCGGGTTCGCCGGGCCAACGCCACGGAGCCCCAGGGCACCAGACACGCCGGGATCGGCGCGATTCCACACAGGTAAAACAGCAGGACGCGCCGTAGGAAACGGCAGCGACGGAACTACGGGGAGGTCGTCTACGTGGCCCGGCCAGGTGGTCCGGTTCGAAGCAGCGGGACGGTCGTCGGGGGCTGCGTTGGCCGCAAAAACCGACGGGCTGCTGCATCCAGCCACGTGCAATGGAGTCTAGGGTAAGCCTTTGTCGCGCCAGTGTCCAGCCGGACCGGGGCGGGGGCCGCATTGGCTAGAATCTGCGCACCCGACAACGCAAGCGAGGAAATGCCGTGTGGTATGTGATTGAGGGCTATGACGGCCAGGATGTGCTGGCGCAGCGGCTGCAGGCGCGTCCGGAACACCTGGCGCGGCTGCACGCCCTGCGGGACGAGGGACGCCTGCTGCTGGCCGGCCCATGCCCGGCGGTGGACAGTGAGGACCCGGGCCCGGCCGGCTTCAGTGGTTCGGTGGTGATCGCGCAGTTCGAATCGCTCGTGCAGGCCCAGGCCTGGGCCGATGCTGATCCCTACGTGGCTGCGGGCGTCTACACCCAGGTGCAGGTGCGCCCGTTCCGCAAGGTTCTGCCGTGAATGCCGAGCGGATCGTGCGCATGCGTGACGCGCTGCAGCAGGCGCTGGCCCCGAGCCTGCTCGAGATCGAGGACGACAGCCATCGTCACGCCGGCCATGCCGGTGCGCGCGACGGCCGCGGCCATTTCAACGTGCACGTGGTCAGTGAGCACTTCGCCGGACTGGGGCCGCTGGCCCGGCATCGCGCGGTCTACGCCGCGCTCGGCTCGATGATGGAAACCGATATCCACGCGTTGTCCATCCGCGCCCAGACCCCGTCAGAACAGGGTTGAGCCCTTGTCCCACACTGTCCTGGCGGGTCTCCAAGGGGCTTGCTGAAGACAGATTTCCATGTCCATTTCAGGACATTCGCCTAACGGACTGTTTACAAGCCTGGATGGAAACGCTTACATTCCGCGCCAATGCTGGTAGGTCCAAGCCGTGGAGGGCGGCTTCGTGAACAAGGCAGCTATCACAATCAAGGATGTCGCACGCGAAGCCCGGGTCTCCGTGGCCACGGTTTCCCGCGCGCTCAACGGGCATGAAAATGTCGCCGAACCGGTCCGCCAGCTTGTGCTGGAGGTGGCCGCACGGCTGCGTTACACCCCGCACGCCGCCGCCCGCAGCCTGAGCAGTCGCCGCACCAATACGGTGGGCGTGGTGCTGCCCGACCTGTATGGCGAATTCTTCTCCGAGCTGATGCGCGGCATCGACAACGTCGCCCGCAACCGCCGCCAGCACCTGCTGGTGTCCAGCTACCACGGTGACCAGGAACAGCAGGGCGCCGCCCTGCGCGCCATGCGCGGCCGCGTTGATGGCCTGCTGGTGCTCTCGCCCTATGCCGAGAGTCCCGGCTTCCTGACCGACAACCTGCCGCAGTCGCTGCCGACGGTGTTGATCAACACTTATCTGCCGGGGCAGGACCACCCGGTGCTGAGCATCGACGACCACGCCGGCGCGATGGCGATGACCCGCCACCTGCTCGATGCCGGTCACCGCCGTATCGCTTTCATTTCTGGCCCGGACCTCAACTTCGACGCGCGCGAGCGCCTGCGCGGCTTCCGTGACGCGCTGGCCGCATTCGGCCGTGACGCCGAAGGCATCGAGCTGCCCGGTGATTTCGACGAAGCTTCCGGCCATCGCGCCGGTCAGGAGTTGCTGGCAGCCGGAGCGCTGCCTGATGCCGTGTTCGCCGCCAACGACATGATGGCCCTGGGTTGCCTGTATGCCTTCACGCAGGCTGGGGTCCATGTGCCGACCGATGTCGCCCTGGCCGGTTTCGATGACATTCCACTGGCGCGTTTCGTCCACCCGTCGCTGACCACCATGCAGGTCAGCATCGCCGAGCTGGGCGATCGGGCCATGACGCGTTTGATGCAGTTGATGGACGGCACCTCCACGGATGGGACAGGGGACAAGCAGACCCTGGTTCCACGCTTGATAGTTCGCGATTCCACCACTCCGCCATCGGGCCGTTGAAGCCAGAGGCGTTCCTTCTTTTTTGATTGATCGCAGGGACCGCGCGAGCGGTCACCGCCACCCGGAGATTGAGTTGATGATGCATACCACCTTCCGCACGCCGGCGCGCCGGCTGCTGAGCACCGCACTGGTCAGCTGCCTGATGCTGGCCGCTGCTCCGAACGTCATGGCGCAGTCGGCCAACGCCAGCCTGCGCGGCCAGGTTACCGGCGCCCAGGCCGGCGCCGAAGTGACTGCCACCAACGTTGCCACCGGCACCGTCCGTCGCGGTACCGTGCGCGCCGACGGCAGCTACTCGCTGATGGGGCTGGACCCGGGCACCTACGACGTGGTCGCCAACGGCCAGACCCAGAAGGTCACCGTCACCGTGGCCTCGACCGCGACCCTGAACTTCGCCGGCGCAGCCAGCAGCACCCCGGGTTCGACCGCAGCGACCAACCTGGACACCGTCAACGTCGTCGCGCCGACCCTGCTGCAGGAGGTGCGCACCTCGGAAGTCGGCAAGACCGTCAGCCTGCAGCAGATCCAGACCACCCCGCAGGTGTCGCGCAACTTCCTGGAGTTCGCCGACGCGGTGCCGGGCCTGATCTTCACCCGCGACGCCAAGGGCAACACCTCCCTGCGGGGCGGCGCCACCAACTCCGACGGCACCAACGTCTACATCGACGGCGTGGGCCAGAAGAGCTACGTGAAGGGCGGCGGCGTGGCCGGCCAGTCCGGCAGCGCCGGCAATCCGTTCCCGCAGCTGGCCATTGGTGAATACAAGGTCATCAGCGGCAACTACAAGGCCGAGTACGGCCAGGTGTCCAGTGCTGCCGTCACCGCCGCGACCAAGTCCGGTACCAACGAGTTCAAGGGTGAAGCCTTCTACCGTTATACCAACGACAGCATGCGTGCGATGACCCCGGCCGAGCGCCAGCCGAACAAGGGCAAGGAGGAATCGGCCGAGAAGGAATACGGCTTCGCGCTGGGCGGCCCGATCATCCAGGACAAGGCCCACTTCTTCGTGACCTACGAAGCCAAGCGCTTCGACCTGCCGGTCACCATCGCGCCGGACGGCGCGGTCACCGGCGCTGCCGGCCTGCTGCCGCCGGCCGGCGCCGCCGGCCTCGGCCCGGCCAGCCAGCCGTTCCAGCAGGACCTGATCTTCGGCAAGATCGACTTCGAGCCGACCGACAACGATCGCATCGAGCTGACCTTCCAGGACCGCGACGAAACCCAGTCGCAGTTCAGTGGCCAGACCTCGCCGGAAGCCGGCCGTGAAGTGGTCAACACCGACCGTCGTTACGCCCTGCGCTGGAACCACAGCGGTGAGCGCTACTACAACGAGTTGATGGTCACCCACGAAGACTCGTTCAACAACCCGACTCCGCTGACGCTGGCCAACGGCATCACCTACACCGCACCGGACGGCCCCGAAGACCGCACCATCGTGAAGATCGGTGGCGCCTCGGCGCTGGATTCGCAGGTGAAGGGCCAGAAGGGCTGGTCGATCGAAGACAACCTGACCCTGGATGGCATCCAGTGGGCCGGTGACCACACCATCAAGATGGGCGTGAAGTACAAGGCGATCGATCTGTACGCCTCCGATGCGGCGCAGATCAACCCGACCTTCACCTACTCCCTGGGCGATCCGGACTTCCCGGACTCCATTCCGTACAAGGCGCAGTTCGTCAAGCCGGTGACCGGCGTGTCGGGCGTGTCCGGCGAAGTGCGTTCGAAGTCCAAGCAGTACGGCGTCTTCATCCAGGACGACTGGCAGGTCAACGATCACCTGCAGATCAACCTCGGCCTGCGCTGGGACTACGAAAAGACCCCGTCCTACCTGAACTTCGTGACCCCGCAGCAGGTGGTCGACGCCATCTATTCGCAGGACCCGCGCGCGCCCGCCGGCCAGACCTATGCCGATTCGCTGGCACTGGGTGGCCTGGACATCAGCGACTACATCAGCAACGGTCACAACCGCAAGGCGTTCAAGGACGCCTGGCAGCCGCGCCTGGGCTTCTCGTATGACATCAACGCCGACGAGCAGCACGTGATCCACGGTGGTGCCGGCCGTTCCTACGACCGCGACCTGTTCGACAACCTGCAGCTGGAAACCACCAAGCTGGCCCTGCCGCAGCCGACCATCTACTTCCGCAACCCGGCCACCGGCGCCTGCATCAACGGCCAGGCCGCCTGCTATGACTGGAACCCGAACCTGCTCAATGGCATCGGCAACCTGCAGGCACTGGTCGGCGCGACCAGCAATGCCGGGCTGGAAGTGGACCTGCTGAACAACAAGCTGAAGGCGCCGTATTCGGACCAGTTCAGCCTGGGCATGAGCAACCAGATCGGCGACTGGCTGACCGACGCTACCATTGCCCGTACCCTGAGCTACGATGGCTTCGCCTTCACCCTGGGCAACCGCTATCCGACCGGCCAGTTCTTCGATGATCCGCGCCTGTGCGGTGGCACCTCCCCGGGCCTGAGCCAGGCCTGGAGCTGCAACGTGCCGGGCTTCGGCAGCCTGATCATCGGCCAGCAGGGCATCAAGACCCGTGCCACCCAGGTCCTGCTGTCGGCGCAGAAGCCGTTCACCAAGGAAAGCGGCTGGGGCACCTCGATCGCCTACACCTGGACGACCGCACGCCACAACCGCGACATCAACGAGAAGTACGCGTTTGACCGCGGCCTGATCGGCGACTACCCGACCATCCGTTCCAACGGCGCGCCGCGTCACCGTCTGGTGATGACCGGTTCGTACGCGGGCTTCTGGGGCATCACCTTCGGCGGCAAGATCACCCTGGCCACCCCGACTGCCGTCAACGACTGGTACCCGGTGATGCAGGCCAGCGGCTACACCCTGCCGACCCCGCAGGCGGCCGTGCCCAACGCCACCGGCAAGTTCCTGGTGGGTGGCAAGATCTTCGGCTACCGTTCGGTCGACCTGCAGGCGACGAAGACGTTCAAGCTGGCGGGCGATACCGAGCTGTACGCGCGTATCGACATCATCAACGTGTTCAACTTCGACAACTTCTCCACCTACAACTACGTCAAGACCAACGGCAAGCTGCAGGCCAGCTACAACGAGACCGGCGACATCATCGGTACGCCGCGTCAGGTCAAGGCCGAAGTGGGCTTCCGCTTCTAAGCCCGGATGTAGATGCACGACCCGATGCCGCCGGTCCGCCGGCGGCATCGGCTGAAGGGATGCATGGCAATGGCCGGCCTCGTGCCGGTCCATTGCCCACGCCGCTGCCGGACAGGGGGCAGCGGCGTGGGCAATGATCGCGGTGTCAGGCCACGATGTTCGTGGTTTTTTTGGAACGCACCTTGTAAACGATTTCAGATCATTGGACGTTATGCTTTCCCATCGATCAGACCACCGGAGGAACCGCGCCATGCAGGCACGCCATCTGTTGTCCGCCGCCGCGTTGAGCCTGGCCGTGGCCGCCTGCCAACCGGCCCAGCAGGAGCCTGCCAAGCCGCGCCCACCAGTGATCCTGATCGAGGCCGACGCGCCCCCGCGGCCGATGAAACCCGAGCTGCCGCCGCTGTTCGATGACATCGAGCGCCGTACGTTCCAGTTCTTCTGGGACACCACCAACGAAATCAACGGCCTGACCCCGGACCGCTATCCGTCGCGGCCGTTCGCCAGCATCGCCTCGGTCGGCTTCGCGCTGACCGCCTATCCGATCGGCATCGAGAACGGCTGGGTCAGCCGCAATCAGGCGATCGACCGTACCCTGACAACGCTGAAGTTCTTCCGCGATGTGCCGATGGGTCCGCAGCGCACCGGCAAGGCCGGCTACAAGGGCTTCTACTACCACTTCCTGGACATGCAGGAAGGCCGTCGCTACGACAGCTGGGTCGAGCTGTCGTCGGTGGATACCGCGTTGCTGATGATGGGCGTGCTGTTCGCGCAGTCGTACTACGACGGCGACGATCCGCGCGAGAAGGAGATCCGCCAGATCGCCGACACCCTGTACAAGAAGGTCGACTGGCCCTGGCTGCAGCAGCGTGCGCCGCTGATCTCGATGGGCTGGTTCCCGGAGAGCGGCTTCATCGACCACGACTGGATGGGCTACAACGAGGCGATGATGGTCTACATCCTCGCCCTGGGCTCACCCACGCACCCGGTCAGCCCGGACGCGTGGACGGTGTGGACGCGCACCTACGACAACGACTGGGGCGTCTACCAGGGCCAGGAATACCTGTCGTTCGGCCCGCTGTTCGGCCACCAGTACAGCCATGTCTGGATCGACTTCCGCGACATCCAGGACGCGTACATGCGCGAGCGTGGCAGCACCTATTTCCTCAACAGCCGCTCGGCCGCGCTGGCCCAGCGCGAGTACGCCATCGCCAACCCGATGCAGTGGAAGGACTATGGCGAGAACGTGTGGGGCCTGACCGCCAGTGATGGCCCGCAGAACACCACGCAGGAATACCGCGGCGAGCAGCGCCAGTTCCGCCACTATTCCTCGCGTGGCGCCGGCCTGCGCGAGAACTTCGATGACGGCACCATCGCCCCGACCGCGGCGATCGCCTCGGTGGTGTTCGCGCCGGAGCAGGTGATCCCGGCCACGCTGGAGATGCACAAGCGCTACGGCGACTACATCTATTCCAGCTATGGCTTCCTGGATTCGTTCAATCCCAGCTTCAACTACGACATCCCGATCAAGACCGGTCGCCTGGTGCCGGATCGTGGCTGGGTCGCCAGCGATTACATCGCCATCGACCAGGGGCCGATCCTGACCATGATCGCCAACTACCGCAACGACTTCGTGTGGGAGGTGATGAAGAAGAACCCCTACATCCGCAAGGGACTGGAGCGGGCAGGGTTCAGCGGTGGCTGGCTGGCGCCGGAAGGCTCATTCCAGCCGCTGGAACTGCAGAAGGACGAAAAGGCCGCGGCGGCACGCGCGGTGGGTATCGCCGAATCACGCGCGGCTGCCGCGCAGGAACAGAAAAACAATGCCAACCGCAACACAGGGCAGGGGAAGTAACCCGGTGCCGAACTGGATCGACCGCCTGCGCCGCTGGGCACTGCCTGCTCTGGCCGCGTTGGCCGTGGCCGGCTGCGCCCGCACCGAGCCGGGTACCACCACCGTGCGCTTCTGGGCGATGGGTCGCGAAGCCGAGGTGGTCAGCGAGCTGATCCACGAGTTCGAGGCCGAGAACCCCGGCATCAAGGTGGATGTGCAGAACATCCCGTGGACGGCAGCGCACGAGAAGCTGCTGACCGCGTTCGCTGCCGATGGCCTGCCGGATGTCTGCCAGCTCGGAAACACCTGGGTGCCCGAGTTCGCCGAGCTCGATGCGCTGACGCCGCTGCAGCCGTTCGTCGAGCACTCGGCGGTGGTTGATGAAAGGGACTACTTCCAGGGCATCTGGGATACCAACGTGATCCACGGCGAGCTGGTGGGCGTGCCGTGGTACGTCGATACACGCCTGATCTACTACCGCAAGGACCTGCTGGCCAAGGCCGGCTACGACCACCCGCCGCGCACGTGGCAGGAGTGGGACGAGCAGATGGCGGCGATCAAGCGCATGCAGGGTCCGAACCGCTACGCGGTGCTGATGCCGATCAACGAGTTCGAGCAGCAGCTGTCGCTGGCATTGCAGCAGCCCGATCCGCTGCTGCGCGACGACGACACCCGCGGCAACTTCGCCAGCCCGGGCTTCCGCCGCACGCTGGCCTTCTACGCCAACATGTTCGAGCAGGGCTGGGCGCCGAAGATGTCCGAGACGCAGATCTCCAACGTCTGGGACGAGTTCTTCCGCGGCTTCAACGTGTTCTACATCTCCGGCCCCTGGAACATCCGCGAGTTCAAGAAGCTGCAGCCGAAGGAACTGGAAGGGCAGTGGGGTACCGCCGCGCTGCCGGGTCCGGACGGCCCCGGCGCCGGCATCGCCGGGGGTACCAGCCTGGTGATCTTCCGCAAATCGCAGCAGAAGGAAGCGTCGTGGAAGCTGATCGAGTTCCTGTCGCGGCCGCAGATCCAGGCGCGTTTCCATTCGATCATCGGCGACCTGCCGCCGCGCCGCAGCACCTGGAGCGCGCCGTCGCTGGCCAACGATCCGCTGGCTGCGGCGTTCCGTGACCAGCTGGAGCGGGTCAAGCCGACGCCGAAGGTGCTCGAATGGGAGCGCATCGTGCAGGAAATGCGCATCGTCACCGAGAAGGTGGTGCGCGGTGGCCTGCCGCAGGACAAGGCCGTGGAAGAGCTCGACCAGCGCGTGGACAAGGTGCTGGCTAAGCGCCGCTGGATGCATGAACAACAACGCCTGCAGCAGCGCGTGCCGTCGCCGCAATCAAGCAGCGCCGTCGCCGCCGGGAGCGCGCAATGAAACGTACTTCGCTTGCCGGCTGGATCTTCGCCGGTCCCTCGCTGATCGTGCTGGGCGTGTTCTTCGGCCTGCCGGTGGCCTCGGCGCTGGCGCTGAGCGTGACCGACTTCGATCTGTACGCGCTGGCCGACAGCAGCAACCTGCGCTTCGTCGGGCTGGGCAACTACATCGACCTTCTGCAGACGCCGATGTTCTGGAAGTCGCTGTGGAACACCACCTACTTCGTGCTGATCGGCGTGCCGCTGTCGATCGGCGTGTCGCTGGGCGCGGCGATGCTGCTGAATGCACCGGCCGCGCGCTTCAAGGCGCTGTTCCGCACCGCGCTGTTCGCGCCGGTGGTGACCACGCTGGTGGCGGTGGCGGTGATCTGGCGCTACCTGTTCCACACCAGCTACGGCCTGGTGAACTATGGCCTGGGCCACCTGGGCATCAGCCCGATCGACTGGCTGGGCGACCCCAACTGGGCGATGCCGACCATCATGCTGTTCGCGGTGTGGAAGAACTTCGGCTACAACATGGTGATCTTCCTGGCTGGCCTGCAGGCGATCCCGCATGATCTGTACGAGGCCGCACGCATCGACGGTGCCTCGCGCTGGAAGCAGTTCCTGCACATCACGCTGCCGATGCTCGGCCCGGTGCTGCTGGTGGTCGGCGTGATCACCGTGTCCGGCTACTTCCAGCTGTTCGCCGAACCGTACGTGATGACCCGCGGCGACCCACTGCAGAGCACCGTCAGCGTGCTGTATTTCATGTTCGAGGAAGGCTTCAAGTGGTGGAACCTGGGACGCGCCTCGGCTGTGGCGTTCCTGCTGTTCCTGATCATCCTGGCGGTGACCACCGTGATGCTGCGTTTCGGCCGCAAGAGGCAGTTGGTATGAGTCGTGAAATCGGCCAGTCGCGCTGGTACCCGTGGATGATCAATGGTGCGTTGCTGGTGCTGGCCCTGGTCAGCCTGGCACCGCTGCTGTGGATGGTGTCGGTCTCATTCATGCCGCAGGGCGAGGCCAGCCACTTCCCGCCGCCGCTGCTGCCTTCCAGCGTCACCACGCACAACTACCATGAGCTGTTCGCGCGTACCGGCATGGGCGGCAATTTCGCCAACAGCCTGCTGGTCTCGCTGGGCATCACGGTCGGTTCGCTGCTGCTCAACACCATGGCCGGCTATGCCTTCGCCAAGTTGAACTTCGTCGGCCGCGAGCGCCTGTTCCAGGTGCTGATGGCCGCGCTGGTGATTCCGGCGCAGGTGGCGATGCTGCCGCTGTTCCTGCTGATGAAGCAGCTGGGGCTGGTCAACAGCTTCGGTGGCGTGATCGTGCCGGCGCTGGCCAGCGTGTTCGGCATCTTCCTGGTGCGCCAGTACGCGCGTTCGATTCCGGACGAGCTGCTGGAAGCGGCTCGCATCGACGGGGCAGGGGAGCTGCGCATCTTCTTCCAGATCGTGCTGCCGATGCTCAAGCCGGTGTTGGTGACCCTTGCGATCTTCACCTTCATGGGCGCATGGAACGATTTCATGTGGCCGTTGATCGTGCTGACCGACCAGGAGCACTACACTCTGCCGGTGGCGCTGGCCACCCTCTCGCGCGAGCACATCATGGACGTGGAAATGATGATGGCTGGCGCAGTGGTCACCGTGGTCCCGGTGCTGGCGCTGTTCCTGGTGCTGCAGCGGTACTACATCCAAGGTCTGTTGTTGGGGAGCGTCAAGGGATGAAGCGAGCGATCGCCGTTGGACTGGGCCTGTTGTGGACCTCCCTGGCGATTGCCGCACCTCCGGCGCTGCCGGCACCGAAGGTCCTGGACGATTTCGACGATATCGCCGCCTGGACGCTGGTGCTGTCCGACCAGGTCAGCGGCTCGCTGCGGCCGGTCAGCGGCGTCGGCGGTGGCCGCGCGCTGTGCCTGGACTATGACTTCCACGATGTCTCCGGCTACGTCGGCATCCGCCGCGCGCTGAACATCGACTATCCGGTCAATTACCGCTTCGGTTTCCAGCTGCGCGGTGATTCGCCGGGCAACGACCTGCAGTTCAAGCTGATCGACGCCAGCGGCGACAACGTCTGGTGGGTCAACCGCCCCGGCTACACATTCTCCAAGGCGTGGACGCCGGTCGAGTACCGGCGTCGACAGATCGACAAGGCGTGGGGACCGTCTCCCGAAAAGGAGATGGCGCGCAGCGCCGCGGTTGAGTTCACGATCTACAGCAAGGTCGGCGGCCGTGGCACGGTGTGCTTCGACAAGCTGACCCTGCAGGGCCTGCCGCCGCAGGATGATTCGGCGCTGGTGCCGTCGGTGATCGCCGATACCGCCACCGCCCTGCAGGACCGCATGATCGACGGCAAGAGCGATACGTTCTGGATCAGCGGCGGGGTCAAGCAGCAGACCATCAGCCTGGACCTGCACAAGAGCCGCGAGATCGGCGGTGCGGTGATCGACTGGCTGCCGAACCTGGAAGCGCGTCGCTACACCGTCCGCACCTCCGAGGATGGCCGCGATTGGCGGACCGTGCGCGAAGTGACCAGTGGTGCCGGTGGTCGTGACTGGCTGGCGCTGCCGGACACCGATGCGCGCTACGTGCGCTTCGATCTGCAGGATGGCCCGAACTGGCGGTACGGCATCCGTGACATCGCACTGAAGCCCCTGGCGTTCGCCGCCACGCCCAATGCCTTCCTGTCCTCGGTCGCCGCCGACCTGCCGCGCGGCTCGCTGCCGCGCGCGTATGTGGGCGAACAGCCGTACTGGACCCTGCTCGGCCTCGATGGCGGCCAGGAACAGGCGCTGATCAGCGAGGACGGTGCGCTGGAGCCGGCCAAGGGCAGCTTCAGCATCGAGCCGTTCATCCGCCTCGATGGCGAGCTGCTGGACTGGTCCAAGGTGGCCATCACCCAGTCGCTGCAGGATCATTACCTGCCGATCGCGAATGTCGACTGGGTGCACGAGAAGGCCGGCCTGGCGGTGACAGGTTTCGTGCAGGGCACGCCGGAGCGTGCGCAGCTGATCGGCCGCTACCGGCTGAGCAATCCGGACAAGGTGGCGCACGAATACACCCTGGCACTGGCAATCCGCCCGTGGCAGGTCAATCCGCCTACGCAGTTCCTCAATACCGTGGGTGGCTTCAGCCGCATCGAAGCGCTGGATGTCGGCGAGCAGCTGGTTCGGGTCAACGGTGAGCCGCGAATCTACCCGCTGCAGGTGCCGGATGCGCGCTTTGCCAGCACGTTCGACGGCAAGCTCGATGCAATGCACCTGGCGGACGGCAAGTACCCGGCCACCACGGCGGTGAAGGACAGCACCGGCATGGCCTCGGGCGCGTTGATCTATACGTTCAAGCTCGAGCCCGGCCAGAGCCGCGAAGTGGCAGTGGTGCTGCCGCAGACCGGTGGCTGGGCGCCGAAGGCGCTGGACGTGACCAAGGCGCAGGCGCAGGTGGCCGAGCAGTGGCGGCAGAAGCTGGGCGTGGTCTCGCTGCAGGTGCCCGCCGCGGGCCAGGCGCTGGTCGATACCCTGCGTACGGCCGTAGCACACATGCTGATCTCGCGGGTTGGCCCGCGCCTGCAGCCGGGCACGCGTTCGTATGCCCGCAGCTGGATCCGCGATGGCGCGATGATCTCCGAAGGACTGCTGCGCATGGGCCGCAGCGACGCGGTGCGCGATTACATCAACTGGTATGCGCCGTACCAGTTCGAGAACGGCAAGGTGCCGTGCTGCGTCGATGCGCGCGGCAGTGATCCGGTGCCGGAGAACGACAGCCATGGCGAGCTGATCTACAGCATCGCCGAGTATGGGCGTTACACCGGCGACAGTACCTTCACCGAGCTGATGTGGCCGCACGTGCAGGGCGCTTACACCTACATGGAGCAGCTGCGCGCCAGCGAGCGCACCGAAGAGAACCGCGCGCGCAACCCGGCGTTCTACGGGATGATGCCGGCCTCGATCAGCCACGAAGGCTATTCGGCCAAGCCGATGCATTCGTACTGGGACAACTTCTGGGCGTTGCGCGGCTACAAGGACGCGGCGCTGCTGGCGACCCAGCTGGGCAAGGTCGAGGCGATGCAGATTGCCGAATCGCGTGACCAGTTCCGTGATGACCTGCAGGCCTCGTTGCTGTCGGCGATGCAGCAGCACACCATCGACTACCTGCCAGGCTCGGCAGAGCTGGGCGATTTCGATGCGACCTCGACCACCATCGCGCTGGCGCCGGGCGGCGAGCAGGGCCGGCTGCCGCAGCAGGCGCTGGAGGCGACCTTCGAGCGCTACTGGAAGGAATTCGTGGCCCGGCGCGACGGCAAGCGCGAATGGAAGGACTACACGCCCTACGAGTGGCGCAACGTGGCCGCGTTCGTGCGCCTGGGCTGGCGTGACCGCGCCTGGCAGGCCACCGAATTCTTCTTCAGGGACCGTGCGCCGCAGGCCTGGAACCAGTGGGCCGAAGTGGTCTCGCACACACCACGCAAGCCGTTCTTCGTCGGTGACCTGCCACATGCGTGGGTGGCCTCGGACTTCGTGCGTTCGGCGCTGGACATGTTCGCTTACAACCGCGATATGGACGATGCGCTGGTGCTGGCTGCTGGCGTGCCGACCGCGTGGCTGCAGGGCGAGGGCATCGCCGTTCAGGGCCTGCGTACTCCGCAGGGCCAGCTCAACTACCGCCTGCAGCGCAGCGACAAGCAACTGGTGCTGGACGTGCAGCCGGGCCTGCTGCCACCGGTCGGTGGCGTGGTGTTGCCGTGGCCGTACGCCGGTGATCCGGGCGAAGCGACCATCAATGGCGAAACGGCCGAGTGGGTCAACAAGGAGCTGCACGTGCATCAGTTGCCGGCGCGGGTCGAGATCGATGTACCGAGCGCGGTGCGCCGCGCCGAGCGCAAGGGGCAGTAACGATGAAGCAGCAGGGGGCAAGGGTGCGCACGACCGTGCGTGCCCTGGGGCTGGCAATTGCATTGGCATTGCCGGGCGCGGTGACGGCGGCCGAGCCGGCCGCCGCGGCGGCGGCTGACGTCGCCACCGCGCCGGGCATGAGCATGGTCACCTTCAACCTGCATCACGACCGCGAGGACTGGCCAGCCCGCCGCCGCACCATCCTGGCCGAGCTCAAGCGCCTGCAGCCGGATGCGGTTGCCCTGCAGGAAGTGATCCAGCGCCGCAACGTGCGCAACCAGGCGCAATGGCTGGCCAGCCAGCTCGGCTACAAGTACGTGTTCGTGTCCACCGATCCGGTGGGGGCGCCGAAGCGCTATGGCAACGCCCTGTTGACCCGGCGACCGATCCTTGCCCATGGCGATCATCTGCTGCAGCCGTTGGACGACTACCGCACGGTTGCTCACCTGCGCATCGACGTCGACGGCACGCCGGTGAACGTCTACGCCACGCATCTCAACGAGCGCAGTGACGAGCGCGGGCAACGCATCCGCCGCAGCCAGGTCGAGGACCTGCTGCGCTACATCACCGAAACCTCGGCCGGTGCGCCGGTGGTGATCGCCGGCGACTTCAACGCGCTGGTGGATGCGGGCGACCTGAGCGAGCTGCGCAGCCACTACGGCGACAGCTACGGCAGCGTGCACGTGAACACCGACCTGGCCGGGGTGAGTACGCTGAACCGCCACTACTACCAGGCGCCTTCCCGCATCGACCACATCTTCTTCCAGCAGGACGAGATGGTCGCGCGCGAGGCGAAGATCCTGTTCGACCAGCCCGACGACAGCGGTCGCTGGGCTTCGGACCACTACGGCGTGTGGACCCGCCTGCAATTCGCGCCGAAACCCTGACGGGACACGCCTGGGTAGGTGACAACCTTGGTTGGTACGGTTCGGCCCGAAGCACAAACAAAAACGGCGGGGATCACTGATCCCCGCCGTTTCCTTTTCTCACGTGATCAAGGAGCGATCAGTTCGCCGGCGGCGTGCGCTTGGCGGCCTCTTCGTCTTCTTCATCAGCCTTGGCTTCTGCAGCCTGGGCGGCAGCGTCGGCGTGGCCGTCGGCGACCGGGTCGATCAACGGCGTCACCACCGCGTCGGCGACCGGGGCCGCGGCTTCGACCGGCGCGGCTTCCACCACCACCGGCGCGACCGGCTGTTCGGCGACCACGACCGGCTCGACGACCGGCTTGGCTTCAACCACCGGAGCAGCCTCAACGATCTCCGGCTTGGCTTCTACCACCGGAGCGGCTTCGATAGCGGCCGGCTTGGCTTCAGCCACCGGTGCAGACTCGACTGCCGCCGGCTTCGCTTCGATCACCGGAGCGACTTCAGCCACCGGGGCTGCTTCCACCGCGACCGGCTTTGCTTCGACCGCCGGTGGGGCAACAGCGACCGGCTGCGCCGGGGTTGCTGCGTCGATGGCATCGAGCATGCTGGTCTGCACCGGCGAGGACACCGGCTCTGCCTTGGCTGCGGTTTCAACCGGCGCCGGCACTTCGGCGGTGATCGGTGCGGCAGCCTCGACCACGGCGCTGCTCACCACCGTCACCGGTGCGGCGACAGCAGCGGCGGCAGCACGGACCGGCTTCTCGGCTTCGACAGCGACCGGTTCGGCGTCGTCATCGAAATCGAATTCCGGCTGCGAACGGGTCGGCTGTGCGGCGGCGACCGGCGTGGCCGGGGCAGCACTGTCGACGTTCGGCTCGACGCCCTCGGCGTCATCACCCTCGTCACCCTCGTCCTGGTCATCGCCCAGGCCGTCACCACCGGCAGCGTTCTCGGCGCCACCGCGACGACGACGACGGCCGCCGCGACGGCCGCGACGGCGGCGGGTTGCACCTTCGCCAGCCTGCTCGCCATGGGCGTCGGCTGCAGTCTCTTCACCGGTCACCGCAACGGCATCGTTGCCGGTGTCGGCAGCGGTGTCGACCGGTGCCGTGGCATCCGCCGGAGCGGTGGTCACCGGTGCAACGGCTGCCACCGGCGCGGTGGCTTCCTGCGCCGTCACCACATTGGCGGCGACGGCAGTGGCGGCCACGGCTGCTGCCGCGGTCACACCTTCAACCGGGGCTTCGGCGACGTTGCGCTGCGGCTTCTCGGCCGGCTTGTCACCGTCCTGCTGCGGGCGCGGCTGCTTCGGCTGCTTCAGCTTCGGCTGCTGCTGGTTCTGGCCCTGCTGCTCGTTGCGCGGCTTGTTCTGCTGCTGCGGCTGCTGCTGGCCATCCTTCTGCTGCGGTTCCTTCTGCTTGCCCTGCTGCGGCTGCTGCTGGGCGTTGCCGTTGTTGCCGTTGCGGCCGTCCTTGTTGCGCTGCTCACCCCGGTCCTTGCGGTTGCCGCCATCCTTCTGCTGCTGCGCGTTGCCGTTGCCACCGTTGCCACGGTTTTCGTCGCGACGGTCCTTGCGGTCCTTGTTGCGATCCTTGTTGCGGTCCTTGCGGCCGCCGTCCTGCTGCTGGCGGGCGGCGGGAGCCGCAGGTGCCGGTGCCGGGGCCGGTTCGCCACCGAACACGCGCTTGAGCCAACCGATCACGCCACCGCTCGGGGCCGCTGCCACCGGCGCTGCGGCGACCGGGGCCGGCGCCGCCTTGGCCGGTTCTGCTTCCTCGCGCACCGGGGCCGGGGAGGTGTGCTTGACCTGGGTCACGGCCGGCGGCGGGATGTTCAGCTGGCCCTTGGTCAGGGCGTGCACCGGCAGCTTGCGCGGGGTGCCGCGCTGGTAGCTGGGCTTGCTGCTTTCTTCACCCAGCTCGTTCTCGCGCAGGCGGGTGACGGTGTAGTGCGGGGTGTGCAGCTGCTCGTCGGCGACGATCACGATCGGCGCTTCGTGGCGCTGTTCGATCTCGCGCAGGGCGCTGCGCTTCTCGTTCAGCAGGTAATTGGCGATCTCCACCGGGGCCTGGACCAGCACCTGCCCGGTGTTCTCCTTCATCGCATGCTCTTCGGCGACGCGGATGATCGACAGCGACAGCGACTCGACGCTGCGCATGCGGCCGTGGCCGTCACAACGCGGGCAGACGATCTGGCTGGACTCGCCCAGGCTCGGGCGCAGGCGCTGGCGGCTCATTTCCAGCAGGCCGAAGCGCGAGATGCGGCCGACCTGCACGCGCGCGCGGTCGTACTTCAACGCGTTGGCGAGGCGGTTCTCGACTTCGCGCTGGTGCTTGTTGGAGGCCATGTCGATGAAGTCGATCACCACCAGGCCGCCCAGGTCGCGCAGGCGCAGCTGGCGGGCCACTTCCTCAGCCGCTTCCAGGTTGGTCTGGAACGCGGTGTCCTCGATGTCGCTGCCCTTGGTGGCGCGCGAGGAGTTGACGTCCACAGCGGTCAGCGCTTCAGTCTGGTCGACCACGATCGAACCGCCCGACGGCAGGCGGACGTTGCGCTCGTAGGCGCCTTCGATCTGCGACTCGATCTGGAATCGGTTGAACAGCGGGATGTCGTCCTTGTAATGCTTGAGCTTGCGCAGGGTCTGCGGCATCACCTGCTGCATGAACTCGCGGGCGTGCTCGTACATTTCCTCGGTGTCCACCAGGATCTCGCCGATGTCGGCGCGCAGGTAGTCACGCAGGGCGCGCACGATCAGGCGCGATTCCTGGTAGATCAGGAACGGGGCCGGCTTGCTCAGCGCGGCCTCGGCGATGGCGCGCCAGACGTTGAGCAGGTAATCCAGATCCCACTGCAGCTCTTCCGCATCGCGGCCGACGCCGGCGGTACGGATGATCACGCCCATGTCGTCGGGGATGTTCAGCTTGTCCAGGGCCTCCTTCAGGGCGGCACGGTCTTCGCCTTCGATGCGACGGGACACGCCGCCTGCGCTGGGCGAGTTCGGCATCAGCACCATGTAGCGGCCGGCCAGCGAGATGAACGTGGTCAGGGCAGCGCCCTTGTTGCCACGCTCTTCCTTGTCGACCTGGACGACGATCTCCTGGCCTTCCTTCAGCAGCTCGCGGATGCCGGCCTTGTTGTGGTCGACGCCGGCCTGGAAGTAGTCGCGGGAGATTTCCTTCAGCGGCAGGAAGCCATGGCGGCCACCACCGTATTCGACGAAGGCCGCTTCCAGCGAGGGCTCGATGCGGAAGATCCGGCCCTTGTAGATGTTGGACTTCTTCTGTTCCTTCGACGGCTGTTCGATGTCGATGTCATACAACGACTGGCCATCCACGATGGCAACACGCAGCTCTTCAGCCTGCGTGGCGTTGATCAGCATTCGCTTCATTGTTGCGTTCCTCGCAAGCGGCTACCGCGCGGAACGCCATGGGGTTTCGCCTCTGGACACGGCTCGCCGCCCATTCGCGCAAGCGCGGGGAGGGCGGCTTGGGTTTCCAGCGCTACGACACCACGGCAGGCCGCGGGAGCGCTTCACTCTTATGGGTTTTGGGTGTTGCAGGGCCGCAGGCAGCTGTCAGCCAGGCTGGAGCGCCACGCGGGACATGTTCAGCACGGTTGCGTGTCAGGCATCCGGCGATGGCCGGGAAGGCCGGTGAGCCGCTAACATGGCCGCCCCGCGGGCGGTGGTCGCGCACTGTGCCGGATTCGTCGGAAGCTGGGCTTCTGGCCCTGAGTAACTTCCAACGAAATCAATCCCTTATCTCGCCCCCCGAGTGTAACAGAATAAACAGCCTGATGACCGCCCAAGACCCGACCAAACCCGCTGGCGACAAGCCTTCCGTGCGCATGATCACCGTTCCCGCCGACCGCGCCGGCCAGCGCCTGGACAACTTCCTGCTCGGACAGCTGAAGGGCGCCCCGCGCAGCCTGGTCTACAAGCTGGTGCGCAGCGGCCAGGTACGGGTGAATGGCGGCCGCGCCAAGGCCGAGCGCAAGCTGGAGGCCGGTGACGAGGTGCGCGTACCGCCTGTCCGTCTCAGCGAGGAGGGAGACAAGGCCGGTCCGCCGGAGGCGTTCATGCGCCGCCTGGAGCAGGCCATCGTCTTCGAGGACGCCCGCCTGCTGGCCCTGAACAAGCCCACCGGCGTGGCCAGCCACGGCGGCAGCGGCATCAGTTTCGGCGCCATCGAGACCCTGCGCGCGCTACGCCCGGGGCAGACCCTGGAACTGGTCCACCGGCTGGATCGCGACACCTCGGGCCTGCTGATCGTGGCCAAGAAGCGCTCAGCGCTGAGCGAACTGCAGGCGCTGCTGCGTGAAGACCACGGTGCCGGCATCCGCAAGCGCTACCTGACCCTGCTGGCCGGGCGCATGCCCGACGGCGTGATGACCGTCGATGCACCGCTGCATGTCGGCCTGCGCCAGGGCGGCGAGCGCCATGTGCAGGTCAACGCGATCGGCAAGGAATCGATCAGCCACTTCCGGGTGCTGGAGCGCCGCGGCGGCCATTCCTACTGCGAGGTGCGCATCGAGACCGGCCGCACCCACCAGATCCGCGTGCATGCCCAGCACCTGGGGCATCCGGTGGCAGGTGACGACAAATACGGCGATCCCGCGGTCAACAAGCGGCTTCGTGAGCAGATCGGATTGAAGCGCCTGTTCCTGCACGCGGCCTCGCTGGAATTCGCACTGGACGACGGCAAGAGCCCGTATGTGCTGAACGCGCCGCTGGCGGATGAGCTGGTCGAGGCGCTGGACCGGCTGAAGTAACCTCTGCGAGGGGCTGACCGGCCATCGGGCGGAGCCGCCTCGCGGCTCGCCTCCAAAGCGGGATTCCGGTTTTGGTCGGTCCGGATGGGTTGGCGGGGGACGCCGTGAACCCATTCTTGAAGTGACCCCCGGGGCTTGGCCGCGGCATCCATGCCGCGGACACCCCCGCCAACCCACCCGGACCACCCTTCGACAGATCGCGTTCGCGTCAGCCACGGAACATCAAAAGAAGAGCAGACTCGGGCCGCGTGGCGGCCCGGGTAGAGTCGAGCGACGCTCGACTCACGCGCACAGCGCGGGCTTCGCTTTTCATTCTTTCATTGCGCGGCTGGCACGCACGTAAAAATGAGGGGCACGGGCGGGGTCGGCTTGCAGGGGTGTCCGCCGCAGGGATGCGGCGGCCAAGCCTCAATGGCTGGATCCACGGCGTCCCCTGCAAGCCGACCCCGCCCGTGACCGCTCAATACTGTGGAATGCGCCAGCCGCGAGGGGGCTCAGCCCGTTGGCCGGGAACCCCTCACCACTTGAACAGCACAAGGCTGATCGCCAGTGTGCCCATGCCGGCCACCAGCCCGTACACGGTTTCGTGGCCCTTGGCATAACGCTTGGCCGCCGGCAGCAGCTCATCCAGCGCAAGAAACACCATCACGCCTGCAATCAGTCCGAACACCCAGCCGAACGTAGCGTGCGACAGCGATCCGGCCAACAGCCAGTAGCCCAGCAGGGCCCCCACCGGCTCAGCCAGACCGGACAGCAGGCTGGCGCCGAACGCATAGAACTTGTTCTGGGTGGCGAAGTACACCGGCACCGCGATTGCAATGCCCTCGGGAATGTTGTGGATGGCAATCGCAAACGCCAGTGGCATGCCGACCGAGGGGCTTTCCAGCGTGGCAAAGAAGGTTGCCAACCCTTCCGGGAAATTGTGCGCGGTGATCGCGACCGAGGTCAGCAGCGCAACCCGCTTCAGGTACTCGCGGCTGTTTTCGCGGAACGCGGGGTCCTGCTTGTCCAGGCTGTCGTGCGGATTGGGAATGAAGTGGTCGATCAGCACGATCACGATCACGCCGGCCAGGAACGCCAGCGTGCCGTAGGTGAAGCCGGTGCGCTCGCCATAGGCCAGCGCGAACGATGCGATGGACTTGTTGAGGATTTCCGACAGCGACACATAGACCATCGCGCCGCCCGCGAAGGCCAGGCCGAACGCCAGCAGGCGCGGGTTGGGGCGCCGTGAGAACAGCACCAGCAGGCTGCCGATGGCGGTGGCGAGGCCGGCCGCAAGGGTGACCGCCAGCGCGATCCAGATGTTTTCGGGGGGAATCTGCAGCATGTGCCGACGCGGTCCTGGTCAATAGACAACCGCCCCGGGCAAGGCCGGGGCGGCGAGGGTGAGGCGGGCGTCGGCTGGCCTCGTCGGGGCGCGGGCGATCACCCGCCGCGGCGCAGGCGTTCTTCGATGGCGAAGCACTGGTCCGGCTTCGGCTGCGGCGGGTTGAAGCTGACCGGCACCTGGATGGTGGCCGGCACCGGCTGCCCGTTGCGGGTGGCCGCGTTGAACTGCCATCCCTGCACGGCGGTCTTTGCCAGTTCATCCAGCTGCGGGTTGCCGGCGCCGGTCAACAGGGCCACGTCGCTCGGCTTGCCGTCGGTGCCAATGGTGACCTTGAAGGTGCTGGTGCCGCCAACACCCATGCACGCCAGCTCAAGCGGGTACTGCGGCGGCGGCGTCTTCACCGCGGCCACTTCGGTCGGCGGCGGCGGTGGCGGTGCGGGGGGCTCGGACGCGCCACAGCCGGCCAGGCCGGTCGCAGCAATCAGGGACAGGCTCAGCAAACGTACGTTCATGGCAGTTGCTCCGTCAGGGCCGAAGTCTTTGCAGCGCAGATGAAGTCGTTCTCGCTCAGGCCGCCCACGTCGTGCGTGGAAAAGCGCACGACGGCGCGGTCGTAGTGCACGCCCAGGTCCGGATGGTGGTCCTCGTGGTGGGCAATCCAGGCCAGCGCGTTCACGAAGGCCATGGTGGCGTAGTAATCCTTGAAGCGGAAGGTGCGCGTCAGGGCCTGCCCGCCCTCGCTCAGCTCCCAGCCGGGAATCTGCGGCAGCAGTTCGGCCAGGCGGGCCTCGCCGAGCTTGTGGTCGCTGCCTTTGCGCGGCACGCAACGGGCCTGGGCCAGTGGAATCAGGTCGGCCATGGGAATCTCCACCTCGTGTTGACTGAACAATGCGCCGGACGGTGTATAAACCGAATGAGCGGCTGACGCTTACTTGGCTAGAATAGCCTGATGATCCAGATCTCCGACACTGCCCAGACCCATTTCCGCAAGCTGATCGAACGCGAGGGCGTGCCCGGCATGGGCGTGCGCCTCAGCGCGGTCGATCCCGGCACCCCGCGCGCCGACGCCCGGCTGGAGTTCGCCGAGCCGACCGACCTGCTTGGCGACGAGTGGGCGGTGGACTGCGATGGCTTCACTCTCTACGTCGACGCGAGCAGCGTCGGCTGGCTCGACGGTGCCGAGATCGACATCGTCGCCGGCAGCGCCGGTACCCAGCAGCTGACCATCAAGGCGCCGCGCATCAAGGGCGAAGCACCCGGCGATGCCGCCTCGCTGGTCGAGCGCGTGCACTGGGTGGTGGAAAACGAAATCAATCCGCAGCTTGCCTCGCATGGTGGCAAGGTGGCCGTGCAGGAAGTCTCGGCCGAAGGCGTGGTGCTGCTGCGTTTCGGTGGCGGCTGCCAGGGCTGCGGCATGGCCGACGTGACCCTCAAGCAGGGCATTGAAAAGACCCTGATGGGCCGCGTGCCGGGGGTGACCGCCGTGCGCGACGCGACCGACCACGACAGTGGCCACGCGCCGTATATCCCTCGCGGCAACGCCGCCTGATCGCTGACGCGTGCCTCTGACCCGGGCCGAGCAGTTCATCGACCTGCTGCTGGCCCGCCAGCAGCCCGGGGCCGTCCTTGAGAAAACCACGCGCCTGCCGTACGGCTGGGCGCTGTGGCTGCGCTCGCTCGGCCCATTGCCGCGGCCGCTGCATGCCAGCGAGTTGATCGCGGTGCTGCTGCCGCGTCCGCTGCCGGGGCCGCCGGGGCAGCTGCCCCGGTTGTCGCCGTGGCAGGCGCTGCGTCGTCTGTTCTGGCAGGACTGGGATGCTGCACCGCGCGACCAGCGCTGGATGCGCTGGATCTCGGCATTGGCCAGTGCGCTGTTGCATCTGCTGTTCTTCCTGCTGCTGCTATGGGTAGCAGTGATCCGCACCACGGCACCGCAAGAAGAAGAAGGCGCCGAGGGCGAGCGCGTGCAGGTGGAATTTGTCGGTCGCGCGACCCAGGAGGGCGGCGGCGATCAGCCAGGCGCCGAAGCGGCGGCGGCTGCACCGCCGGGCCAGGTTGCGGCTGGCCAGGACGCAGGGGCCGCAACGGCGCCTGAGCCGCGCCCGGCGTCCGCGTCGGCAGCTGCGCCCGCACCTGCTCCGGCTGCAACGGCCAGCGTGCCACCGCCGCACGCCGAATCCGAGCCGGCGCCGGTCGCGGCACCGCCACCGTCTCCGGTGCAGGCCACCGAAGTAGCCGAGGCCAGTACGGATTTCGTGGTGCCACCGGTCAGCGTGCCGCGCACGGAGGTGAGCATCGTGCCGCGCGACACCACGCCGACGGTGCGCGAGCGCAGCGTGCAGCCGATGCAGGCGCCACCCACCCCGGCTCCGGTACGCACGCCCGAAGTCGCGGTGCGTGTGCCGTCGTTGCGTGACATCCAGGTACAGGAGCGCGAAGTCAGTACGGTCGATGCACCGGTGGTATCGCAACCGGTGCGCACGGCCGATGTGCAGGTCCGTGTGCCGCAGCGCGATGTGCAGGTGCGCGAGCGCGAAGTGCAGGCCGTGGTCGATCCGCAGGTACGGATGGCTGCTGTGGCCGGGCGCGAGCCGACCGTGCGTGCGCCGGCCGGCCGTGACGTGCAGGTGCGTGAGCGCGACGTTGCGTCGGCACCCGCGGCGGCGCCTTCAGCTTCCAGCGGCAGCGCGCCAGCGGCAATGGCGGCACATGCGGCCGGCACTGCAAGCCAGGCCAGCAGCAGTACGCCACGGCCATCCGCCTCCAGCGCTACACCGGCCCAGGCCGGCGCGCGTCCGGCTCCCAACCCGGGCAACTGGGCCACGCCTGCCAAGGGCGACGACTGGGGCGCGTCGAGCCGCAACCACGACGGTGCCAGCAGCGGCGCAAGCCAGGCCAGTACCGCTGGCAAGGGCAATGGCCTGTTCAATGCCGATGGCAGCGTGCGCGTGCCGGGGCAGGAGGGTGACGGTCACGCCGAGCGTGGCGCCCCCGGTGGCGCCAATGATGGCTGGAGCAAGGAGCGCATCGCGCAGTCCGGCACCTGGTTGAAGCGGCCGCCGTACGATTACACGCCCACCTCGTTCGACAAGTACTGGGTGCCACAGGAATCGTTGTTGGCCGAATGGGTGCGCAAGGGCATCAAGTCGATGGAGATTCCGTTGCCGGGCACCAACACCCGCATCTCCTGTGTGATCTCCGTCCTGCAGGCCGGGGGCGGCTGTGGCCTGAGCAACCCGGACATGCAGGACCAGCCGGCCGTGGCGCGGCCACCGCCGGACATTCCCTTCAAGAAGGAGCTGCAGGAAGACAACGGCAGCCGCTAGCGGCTGCCGTTGTCCACGCATGTTTCCTTATCCCCGCCCCGTTGGCGCGCCCCCTTGAACAACAAGGAGGCTTTTCGCTGGACCCACTGCGGGATGTGGGGGGCGTGCTGGCGTGCTTTGGTGGGTGCCGACCTTGGTTGGCACAGAAGCGCCGACCAGGGTCGGCCTCTACCAGGGCGTTGCCCTTACGCGCTCTGCGACAGGAACACCCAGAACGGCACATCGCGGCCCACCCAGTCGCGGCTGGCTTCATCCATCACGTCCAGCAGGGTGTCGAAGTCCTTCTGCGTGGCGGCACGCAGTGCATCCACGTCGGCCAGGAACAGCGCATAGCCGTTGGCCGGCAGCCATTGCAGGTCGCGCAGGTTGTCCGACAGCGCATCCCAGTTGCCGCCGAAGCCCGCCGGGAAATCCAGCTGAGCCGCCAGCCGCGCCAGCAGGGTACGCTTATCGGCCACGCCTTCCAGGTCGATGCGGATCACCTTCAGGCCAGCGTCGCGCATCGCGGCGGCCAGTGCGCCGATGTCCTCGCTGTCTATGGCGTAGACGCCAGCGTTGTTGATGTCGTGCAGGCCGAGGCCGAAATCGTCATGGCTCATTACTGCGCTCCCTGGGCCGGTACGGTGAAGCTGCGGAACGATTCATAGTGGTCGTCGGTGTAGTACCACGCCTCCGCCGGATCACCGCCGGTGACGATGCGGCGCGTGCCACGGGTGCGTGCGCCGGGGGTGTCCACGGTGTATTCGCGGTAGTAGCCGCGCGGACGCTGTGGCAGCTGTTGTTCGCGGTTGCCGAAGGTGCTGCCGTCCTGGCGGTGCGGGAATGGCCCGCCGCGCTGGATCAGGGCGATGGTCTGCCGGGCTTCAGCGGGCAGGAAGCTGGGCAAGCCGCCGTCATTGCCTGCAGCGGCAGCGGCCGGCGCACGCGCGGCCGGTGTGGCCTGCAGGTCCGGTGCGAACTGTGGCGCCGGAGGACGCTGCATGAAATGGTTGACGACCAGGCCGAGAACCAGCAGGGCGATGGCGGTGATCAGCAGCCGGGGGTTGCGCATGGGCGGAGGCAGGCGAGGGTGATGCACGCACTGTAGCGCCTGCGCGCTGCACGGTGCATGAGGAGTGCAGTGCGTCACCGGTGCGTAACAATTGCCGTCGTGCTCACTGGCAGGACGCAATTTCCTTTACATCCCCCTTGGTAATCTGGAGCTCTGTCCCCATCATTCACCGCGCAACGCCCGACACCGTCGGGTGCCCTCGCAATCAGGAGATGCATCATGGCCTATACCCTGCCCAAGCTGTCCTACGCCTACGACGCGCTGGAACCGCATATCGATGCGGCGACGATGGAAATCCATCACACCAAGCATCACCAGACCTACATCAACAACGTCAACGCAGCGCTGGAAGGCACCGAGTACGCTGACCTGCCGGTCGAAGAACTGGTGAAGAAGCTCAAGTCGCTGCCGGAGAACCTGCAGGGTCCGGTGCGCAACAACGGTGGCGGCCATGCCAACCACTCGCTGTTCTGGACCGTGATGGCGCCGAACGCGGGCGGCAACCCGGTGGGCGACGTGGCCAAGGCCATCGACAAGGACCTGGGCGGCTTCGACAAGTTCAAGGACGCCTTCACCAAGGCCGCGCTGACCCGTTTCGGCAGCGGCTGGGCGTGGCTGAGCGTGACCCCGGACAAGAAGGTCGTGGTCGAGAGCACCGGCAACCAGGACAGCCCGCTGATGGAAGGCAACACCCCCATCCTCGGCCTGGACGTGTGGGAACACGCGTATTACCTGAAGTACCAGAACCGCCGCCCGGAATACATCGGCGCCTTCTTCAACGTCATCGACTGGAACGAAGTCGAGCGTCGTTACCAGGAAGCGATCGCCTGATCTGCGTCACTGGATGAACTGAAAAGGCCGGGGGAGACTCCGGCCTTTTTTGTCTGCCAGGTTCGGGGAACGGGGCCGATTCTGGTGGGTGCCGACCCTGGCCGGCACCCATCGGGACCGAAGGCGGGGCTATTCGGCCGTGGCCGTATCACCCTGCAGGCGCAGGGTGGCCATCACGCCCAGGCGCAGGCCGGGCAGGTCGCCGTCGGCGGGCAGCAGGATCGGCTGCTGGCGGATGCCGCCGAAGTGCTTGACCTGGAACAGCACGTCCAGGCCGTGACCACTGGCGCCACCGCCGCTGGCGGCAGGCGGTTCCGGGCGACCGCCAGGATTGCGCCGGGCCGGCTGGAAGCCGGGGGTGCTGCGCACCAGTTCCACCGTGTTGGCGGAGAAATCACCGGCGATCAGGCTGGGCATGCCTTCGGCAGTGGCGCCGATCCAGGTCATCAGGTCGCTTGTCTGGTGCTGGCGTGCGATGGCTTCGTCCGGGTCCGGGCGCAGCCGCGCCACATAGATGTTGACCAGCGCCTCGCCCAGCTTCAGCCGCATCATGCCGGCCGCACTGAAGGTGCCGGGCGGGTGCAGCAGGGTGACTCCATCCTCGCTGACCGGGAGCCGGGTCAGCATCGCATTGCCGTGCCGCAGCGGCTGGCTGGGCGGGTCGGCAGTGACGAAGTCGCAGCTGTAGCGCAGCCGGCTGGCCAGCCAGCAGGCCGGATTGCGTCCCTGCTGCTGCAGCACCTGCTGCACCGAGATCACGTCCGGCTGCAGTTCGGTCAGCAGTTGCGCGACCTGCTCGCGGCGCTGCTTCCATTGCGCCTCATCGCGGCTGGGCAGCTCCAGCGCGGCCACGGTCAGCTGGCGAGGTTCGGTGCTGCGGGTCGCGCTGGCGGGTGCCTGCGGCCGGGCCTGCGCGTGCAACGCCAGCACCAGCACGAGGCTTCCGAGCAGGAGACGGGCGTGGGCGAGGGGGCGCATAACGATAAGTTTACGCTTTTGTCGTGGAGGTGCCGTGACTTCCGGCACGTCATGTCGTTGCCTGCCACGGATTGGCACCGTTGTCATGCAGCCCTGCAGCGTGCTTCGGAAGCCCGGGTTCCGGTAACCTTGCGCCTTTCGCTTTGCAGGATTGCCTTACAGGATGAGCCACGACGCAGTTGCCCCCATCGCCGGCCAGGGAAAGATGCCGCGCCAGATCCCGTACATCATCGGCAATGAGGCCTGCGAGCGGTTCAGTTTCTACGGAATGCGCAACATCCTGGTGCAGTTCCTGATCACCTCGCTGCTGCTGCAGGAAATCACTGCGGAAGGCCGTGCCGGTGAAGCCAAGGACATCATGCACAGCTTCATGATCGGCGTGTATTTCTTCCCGCTGCTCGGTGGCTGGCTGGCCGACAGGTTCTTCGGCAAGTACCACACCATCCTCTGGTTCAGCCTGGTCTACTGCGCCGGCCACTTGTGCCTGGCGCTGTTCGAAGACAGCCGGCAGGGTTTCTTCCTCGGCCTGGGCCTGATCGCGCTGGGCGCCGGTGGCATCAAGCCGCTGGTGGCCTCGTTCATGGGTGACCAGTTCGACCAGAGCAACAAGCACCTGGCCAAGATCGTCTTCGACGCGTTCTACTGGATCATCAACTTCGGCTCGCTGTTCGCCTCGCTGCTGATCCCGCTGGTGTTGAAGAACTGGGGCCCGCAGTGGGCGTTCGGCATCCCGGGCATCCTGATGTTCATCGCCACCTTCGTGTTCTGGCTGGGCCGCAAGCGCTATGTGCTGGTGCCGCTGCCGCCGAAGGATCCGCATTCGTTCGCCAACGTGGTGCGCACCGCGCTGACCGCGCGCGTGGCCGGCCAGGGCCGCCCGGGTCTGGTGATCGCCGCGCTCGGCCTGGTGCTGGCAGTGGCCTCGTTCGGCCTGGTCGGCTCGCTGGGCATCGTCATCTGCCTGTGCCTGGCGCTGGTATCGATCCTGGCCGGTATCGGCGGTGGCACCTGGCTGCAGCTGGATC
Organism: Stenotrophomonas sp. YJH_SMC_17; assembly: GCF_059371655.1. Classification (NCBI taxonomy): domain Bacteria; kingdom Pseudomonadati; phylum Pseudomonadota; class Gammaproteobacteria; order Lysobacterales; family Lysobacteraceae; genus Stenotrophomonas; species Stenotrophomonas sp. YJH_SMC_17. The sequence continues at coordinate 668,905 of NZ_JCAFUU010000002.1, forward strand.
GTGCCCGTGGCCAGCATCCGGCCGAAGCGGTCGAGGGCGTGCGCTCGGTGCTGCGCGTGCTGGTGATCTTCGCCCTGACCACGCCGTTCTTCTCGCTGTTCGACCAGAAGGCCTCGACCTGGGTGCTGCAGGGCCAGCAGATGCAGATGCCCAGCTGGTTCACCGCCTCGCAGATGCAGGCGCTGAACCCGCTGCTGGTGATGATCCTGATCCCGTTCAACAACCTGGTGCTGTACCCGGCCCTGCGCCGCTTCGGCTTGGAGCCGACCGCGCTTCGCCGCATGACCGCCGGTATCGCCTTCAGCGGCCTGGCCTGGATCGTGGTCGGCGGTATCCAGGTGGTGATGGACGGCGGCAACGCCATGTCGATCTTCTGGCAGATTCTGCCGTACGCGCTGCTGACCTTCGGCGAGGTGCTGGTCTCGGCCACTGGCCTGGAGTTCGCCTACAGCCAGGCGCCGCAGGCGATGAAGGGCGTGGTCATGAGCTTCTGGAACCTGACCACCACCATCGGCAACCTGTGGGTGCTGCTGTCCAACGCAGCCGTGCGCAATGACGTGGTGACCCACAAGATCGCCAGTACCGGCCTGAGCGAGGCGGCATTCCTGATGTTCTTCTTCGCTGGTTTCGCCTTCGTCGCGGCGTTGGCCTTCGGTTGGTACGCGAAACGCTATCGTATGGTCGACAACTACCGTAGCGCCTGAGCCTGACATGACCCCTGTCAACCTGCTGTTGATCGCCATCACCGCCATCCTGTCGTGGATGGCGTTCAACAACCGCAAGCTGGCCGACCGCCTGATCCTGTGGCCGCCGGCCATCGACCGTCACCGCCAGTACGACCGGCTGGTGACCTATGGCTTCATCCACGCCGACTGGTCGCACCTGATCTTCAACATGATCACCCTGTTCTTCTTCGGGGGATTCATCGAGAGCGTGATGGTGCAGCTGACCGGCAGCTACCTCACTTACCCGGCGTTCTACATCGGCGCGCTGCTGGTCTCGATCCTGCCCAGCTACCTGAAGAACCAGAAGAACCCGAACTACCTCAGCCTCGGTGCCTCCGGCGCGGTGTCGGCGGTGCTGTTCGCCTTCATCCTGATCAAGCCGTGGTCGATCATCCTGGTGTTCTTCATCCCGGCACCGGCGATTGTCTATGCCGCGTTCTACGTCGGCTACAGCATCTGGATGGACAAGCGCGGTGGTGACCGCATCAACCACAGCGCGCACCTGGCCGGTGCGGCATTCGGCGTGATCTTCATGCTGGCCATGCAGCCGAGCATCTTCACCCACTTCCTGCGCGAACTGTCCAATCCGACCTTCCGCCTCGGCGGCGGTTGAGGGTGGCTGGGGCCGGATCCGCAGGATCCGGCCCCCCGGGGGCAGGGCCCCTGCTGCTGGTCAGGCCGGGGCCTGCTGGCCGTAGGTATCCAGCAGGCGGGCGAACACTTCTTCGCCGATGCGCTGGAAATCCTGATCTTCGGTCTGCCCTTCCACCGCCAGTTGCAGCAGGCCCTCCAGCAGGGCGCGGTCGGTATCGGAATGGGTGTCGCTGGGGTGCATCGGTGCCTCCGCGGTGGTGCGCATGATCAACGGTCGCAAGGGTCGTGCCAGCCTGGCCGTACCCCTCCACAGGCGATAGCGGCCGCCGGCCCTCCAGCTTGAGGGTCGAAAACTGACGTGAACGGACTGGACTTGTCCCTGTTCAGGCTTCACGCGATCATGGCGCCCGGCTGCGCACCATCCACGCAGTCGCCGCAGGAGACAGTTCCATGGCTTCGGTCACGCCCCCCGGTCTGGCCTACGAGGTCGAACACGACCTGGCCAACCATCGCTTCACCGCCCGCGTGCGCGGACAGCTGGCGGTGCTGGATTACCAGATCAAACGCAGGCGCATGGTCATCACGCATACCGAGGTGCCCGAGCCGATCGCCGGCCGGGGCATCGCCGGTGAGCTGACCCGTGTGGCGCTGCGTTTTGCCCGTGAGCAGAAGTACAAGGTGGTGCCGGCGTGCTCCTACGCCGAGGCCTTCCTGCAGCGGCATGAGGAGTACCACGACCTGCTCGTTGGCTGAATGCCAGCGGGCCACGCTTCAGCCATGGCAGGCGATGATGTACAAACATGAACAGGGGATCCCGATGAAGATTGGAAACAACCGGCCATTGCGCGGCAGCGTGCTGGCCGGCGTGGTGGGCGTGCTGTTGCTGGCCGGTTGCCAGCGTGAGAGCGAGCCGGCACCGGCGACCGATGCGGCCCCCGCCGCCGAGGCCACCGCTGCAGGCGAAACGCCGGCCACGGAGGCGCCGCTGGACCTGCGCGACGTGATCGAGAACAACGAGCGCGAAGTGGTGGGCATCAGCTACCCGGCCGGCATCGACCGCTACCCGGGCCTGGCACGCGCGCTGCAGGACTATGCCACCAGCGCCCGCAGCGACCTGCAGCAGGCACTGGACGGGCTGGGCAACGACAAGCCGACCATGCCCTACGAGCTGTCGCTGAGCTTCGAGAAGCTGCTGGAAACGCCGCAGCTGGTGGTGGTCAGTGCCGATGGCAGCCGCTACACCGGTGGCGCTCACGGTGAACCGCTGGTGGCGCGTTTCGTGTGGCTGCCGGCACAGCAGCAGATGCTCAGCGCCGACAAGCTGGTGGCCGATGCCAAGGGCTGGAAGGCGATCAGTGATTTCGTTGCCGACCAGCTGCGCGAACGCGTGGCCACCCGCCTGAGCGGCGAGGACATGGACCCGGCCCAGCTGCAGGAATCACTGCGCAATGCATCGCGCATGATCGCCGATGGCACCGGCCCGCAGGCCGACAACTTCAGCCAGTTCCAGCCGGTGACCGACGACAAGGGACAGATCACGGCGCTGCGCTTTGTGTTCCCGCCCTACCAGGTGGGTCCATACTCGGACGGCACCCAGACCGCCGATGTTCCGGCCGCGGTGTTGTTGCCGCACGTGTCCAAGGACTACGTGGAGCTGTTCGCACGCGGTTGACCGCAGTCGAGGAGGTGGCGTGGACACAGGGTTGCAGGAGCGGGTCGCCGGCCTGCTGCAGGAAGCCGGGGTCCGCATCGGCGGTACCCAGCCACAGGACATCCAGGTGCATGACCCGCGCTTCTTCGCGCGGGTCATGGGCCATGGTTCGCTCGGACTGGGCGAGAGCTACATGGAAGGGTGGTGGGATGCCAACGTCCTGGATGAATTCCTCGTCCACCTGATGCAGGCGCACCTGGACGAACGGGTGCACGGTTGGCGCGAAGTGGCCGACGCGCTGAAGGCGCGCCTGTTCAACCTGCAGGCCGGGCAGGGCAGCTATGAAGTCGGCCGCCGCCATTACGACCTTGGCAATGACCTGTACCAGGCCATGCTCGGCCAGCGCCTGGTCTACAGCTGCGGTTATTGGCGCAACGCCGACGATCTTGATGCCGCACAGGACGCCAAGCTCGACCTGGTCTGCCGCAAGCTGGGCCTGCGCCCGGGGCAGCGTGTGCTGGATATCGGTTGTGGCTGGGGCGAGGCGCTGAAGTTTGCCGCTGAGCGCTATGGTGTCAGCGGCGTCGGCGTGACGATTTCGCAGGAGCAGGCAGAGTTCGCGCGCAACCTGTGTACCGGGCTGCCGATCGAGATCCGCCTGCAGGACTACCGGGAACTGGACGAACCGTTCGACGCGATCTTCTCGATCGGCATGTTCGAGCATGTCGGCGACAAGAACTACGCCAGCTTCTTCGAGGTGGCCAAGCGCTGCCTGTCGCCGCGTGGCCTGCTGCTGCTGCACACCATCGGCACCAACATCTCGCGTCATCGCACCGATCCATGGATCGCGCGTTACATTTTCCCCAATTCGATGTTGCCGTCGGCGGTGCAGATCACCAAGGCGTTCGAAGGCCGCTTCGTGCTGGAGGACTGGCACAACTTCGGCACCGACTACGACCTGACCCTGCAGGCCTGGCGGCGCAACGTGGAAGCGGCATGGCCACGGCTGGATGCGCGTTATGACGAGCACTTCCGGCGCATGTGGCGCTTCTACCTGGCTGGATCGATGGCGACCTTCCGTTGCCGGCATGCGCAGTTGTGGCAGCTGGTGCTGTCGCCGGAAGGCGTGCCGGGCGGGTACGTCGCGCCGCGTTGATCTGGAAGCGCATCCACGCCATGCGTGGATGGGGGCAGATCCCGTTGCGTAGAAATGGGCTCTGACCCCATCCAACAAAAAACCGCCCGGTCTCCCGGGCGGTTTTCGTTTCACGCTACCGTGCAGGCGATCAGTTGCCGGCGCCGGTCAGGCCACGCTTTTCCAGCAGCGGCTCGATCTGCGGCTCGTGGCCGGCGAAATCGCGGAACAGCTGCATCGCGTCGACGCTGCCGCCCTTGGACAGCAGCGTGGCACGGAAGTGGTCACCGTTCTTGCGGCTCAGGCCGCCGTTGTCCTTGAACCACTTCTGAGTGTTGGCGTCGAGCACTTCCGACCAGATGTAGGCGTAGTAGCCGGCCGAGTAGCCGCCCATGATGTGGCTGAAGTACGGGGTCTTGTAGCGCGGCGGAACCGGCGCGTAGTAGATGCCGTCCTTCTCCAGCGCGGCGCGCTCGAAGGCCATCACGTCCTTGGCCGCCGGCACCTGGTCGGCGCCGATCTGGTGCCAGCGCTGGTCAAGCATGGCTGCACCCAGGTACTCGGTGGTGGCGAAGCCCTGGTTGAACTTGGCAGCAGCCAGCACCTTGTCCAGCAGTGCCTGCGGCATCGCCGAACCATTCTGGTAATGCTTGGCGTAGTTCTTCAGGATGACCGGGTTGTCCGACCACATCTCGTTGACCTGCGAGGGGAACTCGACGAAGTCACGCGGCACCGAGGTGCCCGAGAAGTACGGGTACTTCACGTTGGAGAACATGCCATGCAGGGCGTGGCCGAACTCGTGGAAGGTGGTGTTCACCTCATCCCAGGTCAGCAGGGTCGGCTGGCCGGCCGGCGGCTTCGGGATGTTCAGGTGGTTGGCGACCACCGGCTTGAAGCCGGTCAGCTTGGACTGCGAGACGTAGGAGTTCATCCACGCGCCACCGCGCTTGGAGGCACGTGCATACGGGTCGAAGATGAAGATCGCCAGCTGGCTGCCGTCGGCGTCGAACACGTCGTAGACGGTGACGTCATCGTGGTAGACCGGCAGGTCGGTGCGCTGCTTGAAGGTCAGGCCGAATTCCTGGCCCGCGGCGTAGAACACGCCGTTCTCGAGCACGTTCTTCATTTCGAAGTACGGCTTCAGCTGCGACTCGTCGAAGTTGTACTTGGCCTGGCGCACCTTCTCGCTGTAGAAGGCCCAGTCCCACGGTTCCAGCTTGAACGTCGGCTTGCCCGCGGCCTTCTGTTCCTGGTCGATCATCGCCTGCAGGTCGGCGGCTTCGCGCTTGGCGTTGGCCACGGCGGCCGGGGCCAGCTTGCCCAGCATCGCGTTGACTGCTTCGGGGGTCTTGGCGGTCTGGTTGGTCAGGTTGTAGGCGGCGAAGTTCGCAAAGCCCATCAGCTTGGCCTTGTCGGCGCGCAGCTGCATGATGCGCGAGACCAGCGCGGTGTTGTCGAACTCACCGCCGCGGCTGCCGCGGCTGACCGACGCCTCGTAGATCTTCTGGCGCAGGGCGCGGTTGGCCAGGTTGGTCAGTGGCGGCTGGCCGGTGGTGTTGAGCAGGGTGATCACGTACTTGCCGTCCTGGCCGCGGGCCTTGGCGGCTTCGGCGGCGGCGGCGATCTGCTCCTTGGACAGCCCGTCCAGCTCCTTGACGTCGTCGACGGTGATCGCCGAAGCGTTCACTTCCGACTGCACGTTCTGGCTGAACTTGGTGCCCAGGTTGGCCAGCTCGGCGTTCATTTCCTTCAGCTTGGCCTTGTCGGCGTCGGACAGCTTGGCGCCGGCGCGCACGTAGTTGTCGTAGTACTTCTCGACCAGGCGCACGCCTTCGGCGTCCAGGCCCAGCTGGCTGCGGGTGTCGTACAGCGCCTGGATGCGGGCGAACAGCTTGCCGTTCAGCGCGATCGCATCGCTGTGCGCGGCGAACTTGGCCGAGTAGTCGGCCTGCAGCTTCTTGCGGGTGTCGTTGGTATCGGCGCCCACCAGGCTGAAGAATACGGTGGTCGCGCGGTCGAGGATGTCACCGCTCTTCTCCAGGGCGATGATGGTGTTGTCGAAGGTCGGCTTGGCCTTGTTGTTGGCGATCGCCTCCACTTCCTTCAGCTGCTGCGCCATGCCGGCGTCGAAGGCCGGGGCGAAGTCGCTGTCCTTGATCTTGTCGAACTGCGGGAAGTGCAGCGGCAGCGGGCTTTCGGCGAAGAACGGATTGGCCTGCTGGGCATGGGTGCTGGCAGCCGGGGTGGCGGCGCCGACCGAGAAGGCGGGCAGGGCAAGGCCGAGGGACATGGCCACGGCAAGGGCAAGGCGAGTGGTCAAGGTAGGAACTCCGGTAAGGCAAACAAGGGCCCGAGGGTAACCCGGCCGGTCGTGGCCGCACTTGTGTCAAAAGGCATGCTGGCGGAGCCGGGCGCGGGTACCATGCATTCACCGCCCACGGCCCGCCATCATGACCAGCGCCTACGATTTCAGCTTCCGTGACCTCGACGGCCAGCCGCAGGCGCTGGCCCGTTATCAGGGCCACCCGTTGCTGCTGGTGAATGTCGCCAGCCGCTGTGGCTTCACCCCGCAGTACACAGGGCTGGAGCAGCTGTGGCAGGCGTATCGCGAGCGTGGCCTGGTGGTGATCGGCTTCCCGTGCAACCAGTTCGGCGCGCAGGAGCCCGGTGACGCCGCGCAGATCCGCCAGTTCTGTTCGCTGGACTACCCGGTCAGCTTCCCGCTGTCGGAGAAGATCGAGGTCAACGGTGAAGGCGCCGACCCGCTGTGGGCCTGGCTGTCACGCGAGAAGCGTGGCCTGCTCGGCAGTGCCCGCATCAAGTGGAATTTCAGCAAGTTCCTGGTCGACCGCCAGGGGCAGGTGGTGTCGCGTTATGCGCCCACCACCCGGCCCGAGCAGCTGCGCGGCGCGATCGAAGCGCTGTTGTAGAGCCGAGCCCACGCTCGGCTGCTTGTCCGGCCGACATTGAGGGCGCGCGGTGCGCGCGAGCCGAGGGTGGGCTCGGCTCTGCAGGCGCAACGGCTTATTTCTCGACGAACGCGCGCTCGAACACGTAGTGGCCCGGCTGGCCGATCCGCGGCGAAACCTGGAAGCCCCGGGCGTCGAGCACGGTACGCAGGTCGGCGAGCATCTGCGGGCTGCCGCAGATCATCGCGCGGTCGTTTTCCGGGCTCAGTTCCGGCAGGCCGAGGGTGCGCTGCATCTGGCCGCTTTCCATCAGCGAGGTCAGGCGGCCCTGGTTGGGGAACGGCTCGCGGGTGACGGCCGGGTAGTACAGCAGCTTGTCGCCGATCATGTCGCCGAGGAACTCGTGCTCGCGCAGTTCCTTCTCGAAGTAATCGCGGTAGGCCAGGTCCTTCTCGTAGCGCACGCCGTGGCAGAGGATCACCTTCTCGAAGCGCTCATACGTTTCCGGGTCCTTGATCACCGACAGCCACGGCGCCAGGCCGGTGCCGGTGCCCAGCAGGTACAGATTCCTGCCGGGGTGCAGGTCGCTGATCAGCAGGGTGCCGGTGGGCTTCTTGCCGACCAGCACCTTGTCGCCCGGCTTGATGTGCTGCAGCCGCGAGGTCAGCGGGCCGTCCTGCACCTTGATGCTGAAGAATTCCAGCTGCTCTTCCCAGTTGGCACTGGCGATGGAGTACGCACGCAGCAACGGGCGTGCCTCGGTTTCCAGGCCGATCATCACGAACTGGCCGTTCTCGAAGCGGAAGCCGCTGTCGCGGGTGGTGGTGAAACTGAAGTAGGCGTCGGTCCAGTGGCGGACCTCAAGCACCGTTTCGGCGCCAAAAGCGGAGGACATGGGCGTATCTATCGGAAGTCGTCGGGTGGATTCTATCTCAAATGAGACAGGTTCTCATTAGGCGGAACGAGAGGCGTTCTCAGCGGTAACCCGCCGCCTGCAGCTCGAACAGCTCGGCGTACCGCCCTCCCTGGGCCATCAGCTGTTCATGGGTGCCGCTGGCCTCGATGCGGCCATCGGCCAGCACCAGGATGCGATCGGCCATGCGTACCGAAGAGAAACGGTGGGAAATCAGCACTGCCGTACGATTATCCGCCAGCTCCCTGAACCGCTGGAACACTTCGAACTCACTGCGCGCATCCAGCGCTGCGGTTGGCTCATCCAGGATCATCACCTGCGCATTGCGCATCCATGCGCGGGCAATGGCGATCTTCTGCCACTGGCCACCGGACAGATCCACGCCCTGCTTGAAGCGGCGGCCGATCAGCTGGTCGTAGCCGCCGGGCAGGTCCTCGATCACGTCCTCGGCCATGCCGCGCCGCGCGGCGTCGGCGATGCGTGCCTGGTCATCCATCGCCTCGACCTGGCCGACGCCGATGTTCTCGCCGGCGCTCAGGTTGTAGCGCACGAAGTCCTGGAAGATCACCCCGAGGTTGGCGCGCAGATCGTCCAGGTCGTAGTCGCGCAGGTCGCGGCCATCGAGCAGGATGCGACCCTCGTCCGGCTCGTACAGCCGCGCCAGCAGCTTGACCAGGGTTGTCTTGCCCGCGCCGTTCTCGCCGACCAGCGCCAGCACTTCGCCGGCGTGCAGCTGGAAATCCAGATGGCGCACCGCCCACTGCTCGGCGTCGGGATAGCGGAAACCGACGTTCTCGAACACGAAGCCCTGGCGGATAGGCTGCGGCACGCGTACCGCGCCTTCGCGCGAATGGATCTCCGGCTCGATCTGGAAGAACGAGAACAGGTCGTCCAGGTACAGCGCCTGGCTGGCCACCTGCGAAAAGCCGATCAGCAGGCCTTCCAGCAACTGGCGCAGGCGCAGGAAGCTGCCGGCGAGGAAGGTCAGGTCGCCGATCGAGAAGTCGCCGCGCACCGTGCGCCAGGCGATGTAGGCGTAGGCGGTGTAGTACCCCAGCGTGCCCAGCGCGGCCAGCAGCGTGCCCCAGAACGCGCGGCGCCGGGCCAGTGCACGGTTGGCCTGGAACAGCGCCTCCGACAGGCGCCGGTAGCGCTCCACCAGGAAGCGGTGCAGGTTGTAGATCTTCACTTCCTTGGCCGTTTCCACGCTGGCGCCGAGTTGGCGCAGGTAGTCGAGCTGGCGGCGCTCGGGCGTCCACTGGAAGTTGAGGCTGTACCCGGCCGCGTTGAAGTGCGATTCGCCGATGAAGGCCGGCACCAGTGCCAGCGCCAGCAGCAGGATCAGCCACGGCGCGTACACCAGCAGGCCAACGGCGAGGCTGGCCACGGTGATCGCATCCTGCACCTGGCCGAACAGCTGGCTCATCAGGTTCATCCGGCCCATGGTCTGGCGCCGCGCGCGGTCCAGCTTGTCCTGCAGGTCCGGGTCCTCGAAGTCCTCCAGGTCCAGCGTTGCGGCGTGCTCCATCAGCCGGATGCTGGTGACGTTGGCGAACAGTTCCGAGAGCAGCGCATCGGCATAGCTGACCAGCCGGCCGAGCAGGTCCGAGGCGATGGCCAGGCCGAATTCCAGCGCCAGCAGGCCCAGCAGCGGGTTGAGCAGGCCGCTGGACAGCGCTTCGCCCAGCGGCGGGAAGCCGGCATCGTGCTGACTCAGGAGCAGGGCGCTGTCGATGATCAGCTTGCCGACGTAGAGCATCGCCACCGGCAGCAGGGCGCGGATCAGGCGCAGGCCAAGGCTGGCCAGGGTGAGCGCGGGGCTTGTCTTCCAGACCATGCGCAGGAACGGCGGCAGGTTGCGCATCGCCCTGAAGCGCTGGCGCAGGCTGGGTTTCTTCGCGGCGGCGGCGCCAGCGGTGGGGGGAGCAGGCATGTGCGTATTGTGCGCGCCTGCGACGTGCAGAGGGGGTCAGCGCAGCCGTGTGGCAGCACCGGGGTCAGAGCCCTTTGCCACGCAAAGGGATCCGACCCCCGCCGCCACCCCGGGCGGCAGCCCGGCCGGGCCCTCGCGTTACGGCAGCGGCGGCAGCAGCCCAGCGCCCAAGCGGTTCCAGGCATTGATCACGGCAATACCCATGCTCAGGTCGCTGATGCCCTTCTCGTCGAAGTGCGGTGCCAGCGCGTCGAACGCTGCCTGCGACGGTGCGCCCTCGGTCAGCCGGGTCAGCGCCTCGGCCCAGCCCAGCGCGGCACGTTCGCGCGCATCGAAGAAACGGCTTTCGTGCCAGGCGGGCAGGGTGTCGAGCTTGCGCGGCTCGATGCCGCCCTTGCGCAGCGCGGTGCCGTGCATATCCATGCAGTAGCCGCAGCCGTTGAGCTGGGATACGCGCAGGAACAGCAGTTCCATCAGCGTCGGGTCGATCAAGCTGTCATGCACCGCCTTGCTGGTGGCCAGCAGGCCCTTGAAGGCTTCGGCAGCCAGGCGGGTGTAGGGGACGCGGGGAGAGGCGTGGTCGGACATGTTCGGCTCCACGGCGGCCACCATGGCCGCCTTTCACTACCAGGACGCCGCGCCGCCATCGTGCGTGACAACCGACGGCAGTTTTTCCGGATTCAGCACGCTGTATACGTTGGCGATGCGGCCATCGACCACGTCGATGGTGGTGACCGAGTGCAGCCGATCGCCATGGAAGCGCAGGATCGCCGGCTCGCCGTTGACGTAGCCCAACTGCGCCGGATGCACCGCGCCACGGCGTGCGATGGCCCAGAACAGGCGGCCGATGCGCTCGGCGCCCAGCAGCGGGCGTACCGCTGCGGTGACCACGCCGCCGCCGTCGGAGACCAGCAGCGCATTGGTGTGCAGCAGGGCCTGGATCGCCTCGCTGTCGCCAACCTGGGACGCCTCCATGAAACGCGCCAGCAGCTGCCGGTGCTGGCTGGCATCGGCGTTGAAGCGCGGCCGCCCGGCCTGCAGGCGTTGTTTTGCGCGATGCACCAGCTGCCGGCAGTTGGCTTCGCTGTGGCCGATCAGCTCGGCGATCTCGCGATAGTCGTGGTCGAAGGCTTCCTTCAGCAGGAACGCGGCGCGCTCTTCAGGGCCGAGCTGCTCGAGCAGGGTCAGGAAGGCGACCGAGACGTCGTCGGCCAGCGCATGCAGCTGGGCCGGGCCGGGCGCCGGATCGGGCTCCAGGGTGACCGCCAGCGGCTCGGCCAGCCACGGGCCGACGTAATGCGCGCGCTCGCGCTTGGCCGCGCGCAGCCGGTCCAGGCCAAGCCGGGTGGTGGTGGTGACCAGCCAGGCTTCGGGGTCGCGGACGGCCGCCGGGTCGGCGCCGGACCAGCGCAGCCAGGCATCCTGGACCACGTCTTCGGCGTCGGCGCGGCTGCCGAGCAGGCGGTAGGCCAGGGCCATCAGGCGCGGTCGATGGGTCTGGAAAGCGGTTTCGATGTTCATGTTGACCAGGACGCCGGGCAGGAATGAACCGTGACAGAGGGGTGGGGTCGGATTCCTTTCCGCGCTGGAAAGGGATCTGACCCCGGCGAATCTACGCGCAGTCGGTGGAGGGGGGTAAAATGGGCGGATTACCCCCGCCAGCCTCGAGCAAGCGAGCAAGCCGTGACATCGATCAAGCAGGAAGACCTCATCCAGTCCATCGCCGACGCGCTGCAGTACATCTCGTACTACCACCCGGTCGACTACATCAAGAACCTCGCCGCCGCCTACGAGCGCGAGGAGTCGCCGGCCGCGAAGGAAGCGATGGCCCAGATCCTGATCAATTCGCGGATGTGCGCCGAAGGCCACCGTCCGATCTGCCAGGACACCGGCATCGTCACCGTGTTCCTGGAGATCGGCATGGACGTGCGCTGGGATGACGCCACCATGGGCGTGGAAGACATGGCCAACGAAGGCGTGCGCCGCGCCTACATGCACCCGGACAACAAGCTGCGCGCCTCGGTGCTGGCCGATCCGGCCGGCAAGCGCGTCAACACCAAGGACAACACCCCGGGCGTGGTCAACGTCAAGGTGGTGCCGGGCAACACCGTCGACGTGATCGTCGCCGCCAAGGGCGGTGGTTCGGAAGCGAAGACCAAGTTCGCGATGCTCAACCCGTCCGACTCCATCGTCGACTGGGTGCTGAAGACCGTGCCGACCATGGGCGCCGGCTGGTGCCCGCCGGGCATGCTGGGCATCGGCATCGGTGGCACCGCCGAAAAGGCGATGCTGCTGGCCAAGGAAGCGCTGATGGAACCGATCGACATCACCGGGCTGCAGGCCCGTGGCGCGTCCAACCGCATTGAAGAACTGCGCCTGGAGCTGTACGAGAAGGTCAACGCGCTGGGCATTGGTGCGCAAGGCCTGGGTGGCCTGACCACCGTGCTCGACATCAAGATCAAGGATTACCCGACCCACGCGGCCAACCTGCCGGTGGCGATGATTCCGAACTGCGCGGCCACCCGCCATGCGCACTTCACCCTGGATGGCAGCGGCCCGGTGATGCTGGACCCGCCGTTGCTGGAAGACTGGCCGAAGCTGACCTATGACGCGTCCAAGGGCACCCGGGTGGACCTGGACACGATCACTCCGGAGGACGTGGCCAGCTGGAAGCCGGGCCAGACCCTGCTGCTCAACGGCAAGCTGCTGACCGGCCGTGACGCCGCGCACAAGCGCATGGTCGACATGCTCAACAAGGGCGAGGAACTGCCGGTCGACCTGAAGGGGCGTTTCATCTACTACGTGGGCCCGGTTGATCCGGTGCGCGATGAAGTGGTGGGCCCGGCCGGCCCGACCACGGCGACCCGCATGGACAAGTTCACCGAGCAGGTGCTGGCGCAGACCGGCCTGCTGGGCATGGTCGGCAAGGCCGAGCGCGGCCCGGCCGCGATCGAGGCGATCAAGAAGCACAAGTCGGCCTACCTGATGGCCGTCGGTGGTTCGGCCTACCTGGTGTCCAAGGCGATCAAGGCGGCCAAGGTCGTTGGCTTCGCCGACCTGGGCATGGAAGCGATCTACGAGTTCACCGTGCAGGACATGCCGGTGACCGTGGCGGTCGATTCCACCGGTGAATCGGTACACAAGACCGGCCCGCGCGAATGGCAGGCCCGCATCGGCAAGATTCCGGTGGTGGTGGAGTAAGCCTTCCGTCCAGGGTTCAGACAACGGCGCCTGGGTGGCGCCGTTGTTGTCTGCAGCCTGCCGCGCGCGGCCTGCTCTGCTAACGTACGGGTTGGCGTACTGGAAAGGAGTCCATCGTGCTGCAGGGGGCGCGTGTTTTCGTGTTGCTGGTCGCTACGCTGGCGTGCAGCGGCTGCGGACCACGTTATTTCGTCGAGCCACCCACCCACGAAGCGGGGAAGATCTGCGCGTCGGTCTGCCAGAGCCGGAAGGCGACGTGCGACTTCCACAACCGTGCCCGTGCCGAGTCGGACCAGCGGAGCTGCGAAAGCGAGAAGAGCCGGATCATCAGCCGTTGCAGTGGTATCGCCGACGACAAGCAGCGGCACAACTGCGAAGGGGGCAACGGTGCCGGCGACTACTGCGGCTCCCCGGCGCTTCCTTCATGCAGTGCCCCGTACGCCCAGTGCCTGCTCTCCTGCGGCGGTACCGTCAATGAAGTCCGTACCGACACCGGTGTTCCCGTGTACTGATCGTGGGCACGCGTCGGTGCCAGCACGCGCAACCGTAGTCTGCTAGTGTCGGCACATCCCTGCACTGGATGTGCCCATGCGCCTGCATCGATCTGTCGTGGCTGCGCTCCTGCTGGTCCTGGCCGGCTGCAGCTCAACGTCATCCTATGAAGGTGCGGATTTCTCCGCCTCCTCGCAGTGCCGCATGCAGTGCCAGGCCGACTATCGCAGCTGCATGGCGCAGAATGATTCCATCGGCGGCCGCCAAAGCAATTGCGAGCAGCAGGTGGTGCCGGCGCCGGACAAGCGCTGCAAGGACGTCGCCAACCCCGAACTGCGCCGTGCCTGCGAACTGAAGGCGCACGACTGCACGATGCGCGCGCCGATGATGTCCTGTGGCGAACGCCGGGATTCCTGCATGAGCAGCTGCGGCTGAACGCAGCGCTGCGACCGGGCGCATAATCGTCTGATCCACCCGCACAGGATCCGCCACATGAGCACCACGCTGTATGGTTCGACCAGCACCGCCGCCCTGGTGGTGCATTGGCTGTTGATCGAGCTGGGCATCGAGCACGAACTGGTGCTGCTGGATTTCGACACGCGCGAGCACAAGTCGGCGCAGTACCTGGCGCTCAATCCGGCCGGTGTGGTGCCGACACTGCTGATCGATGGCCTGGTACTGACTGAAGCGGCGGCCATCGCGCTGTATCTGGCCGATCGCCATCCGGATGCCGGCCTGCTGCCCGCGGTGGGCACACCGCAGCGCGCCGATGCCTATCGCTGGATGTTCTGGTGCGCCAATACGCTGCAGCCGGCCTACCGCGCCTGGTTCTATCCGAACGAGGTGGCGGGCGAGGCAAACGCCGAGGCCAGCCGCGAGATGGCACGTCAGCGCCTTGAAGCGGCCTGGCAGCATGTCGCCACGCACCTGCAGTCACATGGTCCATACCTGCTGGGCGCCACGCCCTGCGTGGTCGACTACATGCTGGTGATGTTGATGCGCTGGTCGCGCAACATGCCCAAACCCAGCGACACCTGGCCGGTACTCAAGGCGCACGCCGCGTCGATGAAGGCGCGCCCGGCGTTCGCTGAGGTGTACCGCCGCGAAGGTATCACCGACTGGCTGTAGGCCAGCCGGGGAGGAGGGCTAGGACCCCGTTTGGGTAGAGTCGACTGTCAGTCGACTATCGCACGCAGTGCGGGTGTTCCGCCGGACGAATCTGAAGGATTGGCGGAGAGTCGACCAACAGTCGACTCTACCAACAGGTTTCGCTGCCCCGCGGCAAAGGCGGGGCGGGTTACAGGATCTCCAGCACCGTTTCCGGTGGACGGCACAGGCGCGTGCCCTTCTCGGTGCGCACCACGGGGCGGTTGATCAGCCGCGGGTGCTTGGCCATCGCCGCAAGCAGCGTGGCGTCGTCCGCATCTTCCAGGCCCAGTTCGGTGAACTGCGCTTCCTTGCTGCGCACCAGCGCCTGCGCGTCCAGGCCGGATTCGGCCAGCACCTGGCGCAGCGTGGCCACGTCGGGTGGGTCGCCCAGGTAGTCGATCACCGCCGGCTCGAAGCCCGCATCACGTATCAGTTTCAATGCGCCGCGCGAGTTGCTGCAGGCCGGGTTGTGCCAGATCGTCACGTGCATCAGAACCATTCCAGCAGGGACACGCCCACGCCCACGTAGGTGGCCTTGTGGTTGTAGTCGATCAGGCTCTCGCCATAGCCATCGAAAATCTGCACATGGCCGCGCAGCAGGTTGCTGATGGGGAAGCCGTAATCCAGCTGCAGGGCGCCGTGCGAGCGGCTGCCGGTGCGCAGCGAGTGGCGCGCCATCAGCGAGACCTCGTGGCCGTTGCGGTTCCAGGTCAGGGTCGCGTCACCGCGGCCCATGTAATCCTCGATGTCCGGGTTGTTGTCGTCGCTGCGGGTCTCGGGAATGCGGTACCACGGCCGCAGCACCAGCGCCCAGTTCTCACGGTCCAGGCCGATGTTGAGCATCACCCGGTTCCAGCTGCGCGACAGCGGGTCGGCGCGGCCGTTGGACTGGTGGTTCAAGGCGATGCCGGTCATGCGCCCGCGCCAGCCACCGATCGAGTAGCCATTGCGGAACACCATCATCACTTCCGGCTCGTAGTTGGTTTCGCGGAACGGGCGCGAATCCTCGCCGTTGTAGGCCTGCCAGCGCGAGCTCTGGGTGTAGCCGGCCCAGATGTCGCCGTTGTCGCCGAACAGGTTCTCGGCGATCTTGGTCTTGAAGCTGATCTGGAACTTCAGTTCGGCACTGTCCAGCACCTGCGGCGTGGTGACCGTGTTGGCCGGGTTCGGCGAGTGCGGCATGGTGTTGCGGTCGCTGGTCCAGAACGCCGGCAGCAGATACACCGGCTTGTACGCGCGCAGCTGGAACGGGCCGAGCTTGGAGTCTTCGGCCAGCTCCCAGCGGCTGTCCAGCAGCGAGCCACGGCCGGCATTGGCCAGGGCGCTGTCAGGGGTGGCTGGACGGAACAGGTCGCTGACCCGCTCGCGCAGTTTCTCTTCGCCCTGGCTTACGCGTGCGGTCTGGCGTTCTTCTCGACGGGCCTGCGCGGCCGCCTCGGCCGCAGCGTCGGCCTCGGCGGTGGCCTGCGGGGTACGGCCGAACTGGCGGTCATAACAGGCCAGGCGGGCAGCATCGGTGGTAATGGCCGCGCACGCGGCCGGCGAGGCGTCGGCACTGGGCGCGAACTCCTGCGCGGCCAGCGGCGCGCTGGCCAGGGCCAGCGCCAGCGGCGCGAGACGGGGAAGCAGTGGAGACAGGGTCATTGCAGCAGGCCCTTAAGTGAATACGGGAATCGCACAGTGTGGCGGCTGTACCGGATCACGGCCAGCCCCCACGGTTTATGCACGGCCACCGCGTGCGCGTGGCGTGAAGGACAGGCAGGTCACAGGAACCAAGCGAAGGCGAACAGCCCCAGCATCGCGATCACCACTGCCAGCTTCAGCGCCAGACCCAGCAGGATGCCGAGCCAGGTGGCCAGGCCAACCCGGGTGGAGCGCCCCAGTTCGCGGGTGTGCCAATACTCGCCCAGCAGGGCGCCGATCAACGGGCCGGCGAACAGGCCGATCGGCATGAAGAACAGGCCGACGATGCTGCCGACGAAGGTTCCCCAAAGCGCCTTGCGGCTGGCACCGACCCGTTGCGCCCCCACCACGGTGGCCAGCACGTCCAGCAGCAACGAGAGCAGGGTCAGAACACCCAATGCGACCAGGGTCGGCCAGCCGACATGGGCGAAGCCATCGGCCCAGGCTGCCAGCAGCAATCCGATGAACACCAGCGGGATGCCGGGCAGGGCCGGCAGGATGATTCCGGCGATGCCGACAAGGACAAAAATGACCGCTAGCAGATATAAGATGAATGAGAGTCCCATGCTGTACCGTATGGTGGCCGTTTTGGGGTTGACAGTGAAGGATTTTGCCAGTTGCTTTTTCGTTTTGGGCGGGTTAAGTTGCAGTCGCTGAGCTTGGCAAGGTCACCGTGGATCGTGGCCTGATGAAGCAAGATCTTCCCGATCCGCTGCATCGATGCACCTCGCTTCCCCCTTGCTTGTCAGCCGCCCACCAGGCGTTTCCTACAACAAGAGAGAGTCACCAGGGAGTTAGTGAGATGTCTGATCGCGAGACCGGTACCGTCAAGTGGTTCAACGATGCAAAGGGCTTCGGCTTCATCAGCCGTGAAAACGGCGAAGACGTGTTCGTGCACTTCCGTGCCATCCAGACCCAGGGCTTCAAGAGCCTGAAGGAAGGCCAGAAGGTCACCTTCACCGTCGTTCAGGGCCAGAAGGGCCTGCAGGCCGACGCCGTGCAGCCGACCTGATCGCGCTGCAAGCCGTCACATGAAAAAGGCCCGCGCAAGCGGGCCTTTTTCTTTGCCGTCGGCCCGTGCAGGTCAGCGCAGGATGACCTTGCCGTTGACTACGCGGACATAGGTGTTTTCGCGGATGCCGCCGAGGTCGCGCTGGTTGACCACGATGGTGCGGCCATCATCCATGCGCACGCTGATGTCGTAGGTATCACTGGTGACGTTCTTCTGGATCTGGTTGCCGGCCAGCGCGCCACCGACCGCGCCTGCGGCCGCAGCGATGTTCTTGTTGCCACGGCTGCCGCCGGTGTGATCGGAAATCTCATGGCCAGCCACGGCACCGACGATGCCGCCGAGGATGGCGCCGGTCGCGCTCGGCGCGGTGCGGCCCGACGGCACGGTGTTGATGCGGGTGACGATGCCACAGTCGGCGCAACGGCCCTGGTTGTAACCGCCGTTGTTGCCGTAGCCGCCGTTGTTGTAGCCGTTGTTGTAACCACCACCACCGTAGCCGGGCGAGGTGGCACAGCCTGCCAGGGCGAGAGTAGCGATGGCGCTGGCGGCGATGAGCTGGATCTTCATGGGGCGTCTCCTGGCCGTGAAGGCGGGTGCGTTGGGTGGTACTGCGTCATGCAGCAGGGTGGACGAATCCTCTCCTTTCGAACGTGAACAACGCGCCAACCGTGCGCGGCTTGCCCGGCTGCAGGATGAATGCGCGTCAGCGGAAGTCCTGGTGGCAGGCACGACAGTCGGCCTGCACGGTTTCCGCCACCTTGGCCAGAGCGGTGCAGTCACTGGGCGGCGCAGCCAGCGCGGCGTTGAGGCTGCCGCGCAGCTGGCTGGCGTGCTGCTGGAACCGGCCGTTGTCCTTCAGCCCGGGAAAGGCCAGGTCGAGGTCGTTGGACAGCAGGCGCAGGGCCTGCAGCCGCGGCACGCTGTCGGCCAGGCTGCAGCGGTTCTGTTGCTGGGCCTGCTGCAGCAGCTGCGATTGCCGCTGCATCACCTGCATCAGGCTGTCCGGGAACGGGTCGCGGCGGGCCTGCAGGGCGCGACCGAGCATGACCGTGGCAACCAGGCCGATCAGCAGGCCCAGGCACAGTACGAACAGGTAGCGTTGGGCAGTGGACGGACGGCGGGGCGGGCTGGCGTTCATGGCGGGCTCTCCGGGCGTGCAACGGTGGGTTCGATGCCGGCGCGCTGTAGGCGCTGGCGCCTGCACGTTAAAATAGGCGGATGAACGAACAGGTCAAACAACGCTTCGCCGGCATCGAACGGCTGTATGGCGTAGGCGCGCTCGAGCGCCTGCAGGGCAGCCGCGTGGCGGTGGTAGGCATGGGCGGGGTTGGCTCGTGGGTGGTGGAAGCACTGGCGCGCTCGGCGGTCGGCCACCTGACCCTGATCGATGCCGATGACATCTGCGTGTCCAACACCAATCGCCAGCTGCCGGCGATGGAAGGCAACTACGGCCGCAACAAGGCCGAGGCGATGGCCGAGCGCTGCCGCGCGATCAATCCGGACATCGGGGTCGATGCCGTGCAGGCGTTCCTGACCATGTCCAACATGGCCGAGCTGCTGGACCGTGGATTCGACCTGGTGATCGATGCCTGCGACAGCTTCCGGGTCAAGGTCGAGACGATCGCGTGGTGCCGTCGCCGCAAGCTGCCGCTGCTGACCGTGGGGGCTGCCGGTGGTCGCACCGATCCGACCCTGGTGCGTATCCGCGATATCTCGCGCACCGAGCACGACGCCATGCTGGCGCTGATCCGCAAGAAGCTGCGCAGCGAATTCAATTTCCCGAAGAACGCCAAGCGCTATTTTGGCGTACCGGCGGTGTACTCGCTGGAAAACGTGAAGTATCCGCAGGCCGATGGCAGCGTCTGCGGCCTCCGTCCGAACCTGGGTGCGGATGCGGCACTGAAACTGGACTGCGGCGCTGGCCTCGGTGCGGCAACCCACATCACCGGCGCGTTCGCGTTCGCTGCGGTGGGCAAGGCGCTGGAAATGCTGCTGGAGCCGAAGAAGGTGAAGGCCGGGGTGGTTGAGGCCAGCGAGGCTTGATGGATCGTGCCGACCGAGGTCGGCACCTACCGGATGTCGTGCCGGCCAGCGGCCGCCACGACGCTCAGATGGCCGGAAGGCCGAACAATCGGCGCGCGTTCTCCGTCGTGGCGTGTGCAACGGATTCAACCTCCATTCCACGCAGTGCGGCCACGTGGCGGGCGATGACCGCCAGCCGGGCCGGTTCGTTGCGCTGGCCGCGGATGCCGGCATCGGGCTGATCCGGTGCATCGGTTTCCAGCAGCAGTTGTTCCAGCGGCATCCCACGCACCAGCCGCTGCAGCCGTTGCGCGCGTTCGTAGGTCAGTGGACCACCGAGGCCGAGCAGGAAGCCCAGCCGGTGCAGTTGCGCGGCCTGCTCCGGGCTGCCGGAAAAGCTGTGCACCACGCCGCGCAGGCCGCCGATGCGACGGATCGCGGCGATCACTGCGTCCACCGCGCGTCGCGCATGCACGATCACCGGCAGCTCGAACTCCCGGGCCAGCTCCAGCTGGGCGATGAAGTACGCCTGCTGCGCCTCTGCATCCAGACCTTCCACGAAAAAATCCAGTCCGCATTCGCCGATCGCACACGGTCGTTCGCGCTCGATCCATTCGCGCAGCAGCGGCAGATGATCGGGCCGGTGCGCGGCCAGGAACATCGGATGCAGGCCGTAGGCCGGGTACAGCCCCGGTGCCTGTCGGCACACCTCGCGCAGCTTCGGCCAGCTGGCGGCAGTGACGGCCGGTACCACCTGCGCGCGCACGCCCGCGGCGCCTGCCCGTTCGATCACCGCCGTGCGGTCGGCATCGAATTCACTGGCATCCAGGTGGCAGTGGCTGTCGACCAGCGGGCTCAACGCTGTTCCAGCGGCGGCGGGGCTGGGACGGTATTGCGGCTCTTCCAGTTGGCCAGCAGCAGGGTACCGAAGCCCAGCACCAGTTCGTCGACGAACGGGATCGGGTCGGGGATGAACAGCGTCAGCACGAACAGGCCGGCGGTGAGCTTGAACAGAGTGGGGTAGCGCAGCCGGCGGGCCCATTGCAGTACCGGCAGCAGCATCGGGTTGGCCATGGCGTGGATCCTCCTGGGGAATATGCAAACGCTACCACGGGCCCAGCATTTCCCCATGCTGAATGGGTTACAGGAATGAGCAGGAAATGTGGAGATTCCGTTCAGGCAGTGCATGCTGCAATCTGGCCCAAGAACGTTGCGGATGGTCCGCAAGGAGCAGGTCATGAAAAGCACAACTACAACTGTCCTGGTCGCAGCGGGCGCGCTGCTGGTCGGTGGCATCGCCACCGCCGCCTTCATGAAGAGCGGCAACACGTCGCCCGACTCCATCAGCGCCGGAACCCCCAATGCTGAATCACGCCTGGTCGGAGGCAATGCCGCAGATGATGGCGCACAGGGTGACAGGCTCGAACCGTCTGCGCCGCGCGGCCTGGAATACGCCGACGTGCTGAAGGTCGACCCGATTACCGAGAAGCAGAAGGCCTACGCCACCGTGATCGGCACCGATGCCGTGCGCGAGACCTCCACCACCCAGACCCCGCACGAGGTCTGCCAGGACGTGACCGTGCAGGAGCGGCTGCCGGAGCGTGACGGCAACGTCGGCGGCACCGTGGTCGGCGCGGTGGTCGGCGGCCTGCTCGGCAACCAGGTCGGCGGTGGCAACGGCAGGAAGGCCGCGACTGCGGCCGGTGCGGTGGCCGGTGGCTTCATCGGCAACCAGATCGACAAGCGCCATGTGGGTGGCCGCGTGGTCAACCGTACCGAGCGCCAGTGCCACACCGAGACGGCGACGTCCGAGTCGAGCCGTGTTACCGGCTACAACGTGACCTACCGCAACGAGGACGGCACCACCGGCACCATGCGCATGGCCAGCAAGCCCGGCAACCGCATCGCCATGGGCACCAATGACGTGGTGAAGGGCTACAACGTGACCTATCGCTACGACGGCGCCGAGAAGACCGTGCGCATGGACAACAAGCCGGCCAGCGATCGCCTGCCGGTGGTCGATGGCCAGCTGGTCACGCAGACCGCTGCTGCCGGCGCCACTGCGGCCACGCGCCAGTAATCCAGAACACCCTGCTGTACCTGGCGGGCCGGCTCATGCCGGCCCGTTTCGTTGTGGGTACGGGTATTCATCCGTGTGGAGGCGGAATCCACCATCATGGTGGCCCCTTCGACATGGAGTCGGCATGAGCATCTTCGACCTGCGCCTCGAAACCGAGCGCCTGATCCTGCGTCCGCTGCGTCGCGAAGACTACGAACCCTACCTGGCGTTCTGCGCCGACGAGGAAACGATGCGCACCCTGGGTGGCGTGCAACCGGCGTCGGTGGCATGGCGTGGTTTCTGCAGCCTGGCCGGCGCCTGGCAGCTGTTCGGCTTCTCGATGTTCAGCGTGATCGAGAAGTCCAGCGGAGACTGGATCGGGCGGATGGGCCCCTGGCAACCGCAGGACTGGCCGGGTACCGAGGTCGGCTGGGGCATCCGTCATGCCAGCTGGGGCCGGGGCTATGCACCGGAAGCGGCGGTTGCCGCCATCGACTGGGCGTTCGACACGCTGGGGTGGGACGAGGTGATCCACACCATCGCCGAGAACAACGACAACTCGCGGGCGGTCGCGCGCAAGCTCGGCAGTACGCTGCTGCGCATGGGTGAATTGCCACCGCCGTACAACGACAAGCCGATGCAGATCTGGGGCCAGTCGCGCGAACAGTGGCGGCAGCGCCGTTGACGGTTGCGGAGCCGAGCCCATGCTCGGCCGCATCTGGCGCACAGCCGCCGAGCGTGGGCTCGGCTCTACAGATTGTCCGCATGCTGCACCCGCGCTTGGCATTCACCGGCGCGCTTGCCAGACTGCGTCCAGCCGGCCGCCGGCCGGATTTGATGGAGAAGGCAATGGTGGAAGCGCGCGTCCCGCTGACGGTGCATGGCATGTCGGTTTCGGGCAATTGCCACAAGGTCAGACTGCTGCTGGAACAGCTTGGCAGCCGCTACCGCTGGGTGGAGGTCGACGGCGCCCACGGCCAGACCCGCACCGCCGAGTTCCTGGCACTGAATCCCAATGCCAAGGTACCGCTGATCGTCCGCGACGATGGCCGCGTGCTGACCGAATCCAACGCGATCCTGTTCTGGTTGGCCGAAGGCACGCCGTACCTGCCCAACGATGGCTGGGAGCGGGCGCAGGCATTGAGCTGGATGTTCTTCGAGCAGTACACGCATGAACCCTGTGTGGCAGTGGCGCGCTTCATCCGCGGCTGGACCGCGCCGGATTCGCCGCGCCGCGCCGAACTGCCGCGCCTGCACGAGCGTGCCGCCACGGCGCTGGCAGTGATGGAGCAGCACCTGCGCCAGGCACAGTGGTTCACTGGCGGCGAGTACGGCATCGCCGATATCGCGCTGTTCGCCTATACCGATGTGGCGGGCGAGGGCGGCATCAGCCTGGAGCCGTTCCCGGAAGTTCGCGCCTGGCTGCAGCGCGTGCGCGAGCAGCCGCGCTTCCTGCCGATGCCGGCAGTGACGGCCGAGGTGCGCGCGCGTTTCGAAGCCGTGTGATCCGAACAGGGTAATGCCGGGGCAGGCCCGCCCGAACGCAACAACGACACGGAGGGTGTTCGATGTTCGCTGAGGTTCCCGATCCGATCCCCGCACGCATGCGCGTGCTCAACCGCGCCGATGTGTGCGATGTCAATTTCCTCGAGGCGGTGCGCGGTTGGCGCGGTACGCCACGCCCGCGACCCGCAGCGGATGCACCGATCCTGCCAGGCAGTACGCTCACCGCGGCGGCGTTCGGTGAACTGTTTGACTCGCAGTTGGCCAGCCGCCAGCTGGACCTGATGGCACGCGTACTGCGCGTGCAGAGCAAGGTCTTCTACACCATCGGTTCCTCCGGCCATGAAGGCAACGCGCTGCTGGCGCGGGCCTGCCGTCATACCGATCCGGCCTTCCTGCACTATCGTTCCGGCGCCTTCATGGCCGAGCGTTCGCGGCAGGTGCCGGGCATCGACCCGCTGCGCGATGCCGCGCTCTCGTTCGCCGCCAGTGCCGAGGATCCGGCCAGCGGTGGCCGCCACAAGGTGTGGGGCAGCAAGCCGTTGTGGGTGCTGCCTCAGACCTCGACGATTGCATCGCACCTGCCCAAGGCGCTGGGCACCGCGCTGGCCATCGAAAGTGGCAAGCGATTGGGGCAGGCGCTGCCGGTTCCGGCCGACAGCATCGTGCTGTGTTCCTTCGGTGATGCCTCGGCCAACCATGCGACTGCGCAGACCGCGTTCAATACCGCGATGTGGTCGGCCTACCAGAAACTGCCGGCGCCGATCCTGTTCGTCTGCGAGGACAACGGCCTGGGCATTTCCGTGAAGACGCCTGATGGCTGGATTGCCGAGCGCTTCAGCCGGCAACCGGGGCTGGACTACTTCTTTGCCGATGGACTGGACCTGGCCATCGGCCACGCGCAGGTACAGGCCGCGGTGGAGCACTGCCGACGCACTCGGCGGCCGACCTTCCTGCATCTGCGCACCACGCGCCTGATGGGCCATGCCGGCACCGACTTCGAAGTGGAGTGGCGCGCGCTGCCGGAGCTGTGTGCAGCCGAAGCCCAGGACCCGCTGCTGCGTTCGGCGCAGATCGCGCTGGAATCGGGCTGGATGGATGCAGCCGCCATCGAGGTCGCGTACGAGACGATGCGCGCGCGCTGCATGGCCGCCGCCGCCGACGCCGAAGGCAGTGCGAAGCTGCAGTCGCTGCAGGAGGTGATGGCGCCGCTCGCACCATACACGCCCGCAGCGGTGCAGGCCGAAGCGCAGCGCGAGGTCGCTGCCGAAGCGCGCGAGTCACTCTATGGCAGTGCCGAGGCATTGCCCGAACGACAGGCGCCGCGGCATCTCGCGATCCAGATCAACCATGGCCTGCAGGAACTGCTGGCCAAGTATCCGCAGAGCCTGTTGTTCGGCGAGGACGTTGCGCAGAAGGGGGGTGTCTACACCGTCACCAAGGATCTGCTGCGCCGCTTCGGGCCGCGCCGGGTGTTCAACACGCTGCTGGACGAGACCATGATCCTGGGCATGGCGCAGGGCCTGGCCAACATGGGCATGCTGCCGATGCCGGAAATCCAGTACCTGGCTTACCTGCACAACGCCATCGACCAGCTGCGTGGCGAGGCCTGTTCGCTGCAGTTCTTCTCCAACGACCAGTACCGCAACCCGATGCTGGTGCGGGTGGCCGGGCTGGGCTACCAGAAGGGTTTCGGCGGCCATTTCCACAACGACAACTCGATCACCGCGCTGCGCGATATCCCCGGGCTGGTGGTCGGCTGCCCATCGCGCGGCGACGATGCCGTGATGATGCTGCGCACGCTCGCGGCGCTGGCCCGGGTGGATGGGCGCGTGGCCGTGTTCCTGGAGCCGATCGCGCTGTACATGAGCAAGGACCTGCACGAACCCGGCGATGGCCAATGGCTGTTCGACTACCCGGCCCAGGGCCAGGCGCTGGTGCCAGGCGAGGGCCGTGTGTACGCGCCGGAGGCTGGCGACCTGGTGGTCTACACCTACGGCAATGGCGTGCCGATGGCGCTGCGTGCGGCGCGGGCCATCGAGCGGCAGCTGGGCTGGCAGGTGCGGGTGATCGACCTGCGCTGGCTGGTGCCGCTGGACGCCGGCTTCATCGCCGGCCAGGCGGCCAGCGCACGGCGGGTGCTGGTGCTGGACGAGGGGCGACACAGTGGCGGGGTGGGCGAGGGCGTGGTCACCGCACTGGTCGAGGCCGGTTTCGGCCACCTGCCGCTGCGCCGGGTCTGCGGTGCCGATACCTATACCCCGCTGGCGGGGGCAGCAATGTTCGGGCTTCCAAGCGACAATGCGGTGATTGGCGCCGCCCTTGAACTGGCGCAGGAACCCTGATGCATGTGTGGATTGGCGGGAATGTTGTTGCCGGCGCCGGTGGCGTCGGCCGAGGTGCTGCAGGCGCAGGTCCTGGCCATGGGCGAGGCGCTGCACCACCGCGGGCCGGATGATGGTGGCTGCTGGGTCGACGCCGCGGCCGGCATCGCGCTGGCCCATCGTCGCCTGAGCATCCTCGACCTGTCGCCGCTGGGGCACCAGCCGATGGCCTCGGCCGATGGCCGTTACGTGATGGCCTACAACGGCGAGGTCTACAACTTCGCTGCCCTGCGTGCCGAACTGGAGCCGCTGGGGCATGCCTTCCGTGGCCATTCGGATACCGAGGTGCTGCTGGCAGCGATCCTGCAGTGGGGTATGGAAGACACCCTGCAGCGCTGCAACGGCATGTTTGCCATCGCCCTGTGGGACCGCCAGCAGCAGTGCCTGTGGCTGGCCCGCGACCGCGTCGGCAAGAAGCCGCTGTACTACGGCTGGGCCGGTGACACGCTGGTGTTCGGCTCGGAACTGAAGGCGCTGTGGCAGCATCCGGCCTTCGACAACGACATCGACCGCGACGCGCTGACCCTGCTGCTGCGGCTGGACTACATCCCGGCACCGCACAGCATCCACCAGCGCTGCTACAAGCTGATGCCAGGCCGCGTACTGCGCCTGGACGCCGAAGCCGTAGCGGCGGGTGCGGCCGCGCACCGTCCGGAGCAGGCGCAGCGCCCGTTCTGGGATGCGCGTGCGCGCATGCAGGCCGCGCTGGCGGCCCCGTTCCAGGGCCGCATCGAGGAGGCCGAGGAACAGCTGGACACGCTGCTGCGCGATGCGGTGGCGCTGCGCATGGTGGCCGACGTGCCGGTGGGCGTGTTCCTGTCCGGCGGTACCGATTCGTCACTGGTGGCCGCGCTGATGCAGGCGCAGAGTGGGCAGCCGGTGCACAGCTTCAGCATCGGCTTCACCGGTTCCGGCCACGACGAGGCGCCGCTGGCCAGGGAACTGGCCACGCATCTGGGTTGCGACCACACCGAGCTGTATGTCAGCGGCGCTGACGCGCTGGCGGTGGTACCGCAGCTGCCGGCGATGTTCGACGAACCCTTCGCCGATGCCTCGCAGGTGCCGACCGCGCTGGTTGCGCGCCTGGCGCGGCAGGGTGTGACAGTGGCCTTGTCCGGTGATGGCGGTGACGAGCTGTTCTTCGGCTACACCCGCTACGTGCGCGCGCTGCGCAACTGGCAGATGCTGGGCCGCGTGCCCGGCCCGCTGCGACGCTGGATGGGGGCGCGCTCGCAGCAGCAGGGCGAGGCCTCGCGGACCGGTGGCCTGGCTGCGCTGCTGGCCGAGTCGGGCGCGCGTGGCATCGGCGACGTGTACCGCAACCGCATCTCGCGCTGGCGCGATCCGGCGGCGGCCGTACCGGGCGCGCAGGCGGCCGGCAGCTTCTACGACCTGGCCGACCCGTTGCACGGTGCCGGCACGCCGGCGGATGCAATGATGCTGGCCGATTACGTGACCTACCTGCCGGATGACCTGCTGTGCAAGGTCGACCGCACCTCGATGGCGGTCAGCCTGGAGGCACGCGCGCCGCTGCTGGACTGGCGCGTGGCCGAGTTCGCCTGGTCGCTGCCGCTGGGCTTCAAGCGCGGCGAAACCACCAGCAAGGTGCTGCTCAAGCGCGTTCTTGGCCGCTACGTGCCGCAGTCGATGGTGCACCGGCCCAAGCGGGGTTTCGGTGCGCCGGTCAGCGACTGGCTGAAGGGCGACCTGCGGCCGTGGGCCGAAGACCTGCTGCAGCCGGCACGCCTGGAGCGCGAAGGCGTGTTGTCGGCGGCGGCGGTGCAGCCGCTGTGGCAGCAGTTCCTGGGTGGCCAGCGCAAGTGGCATACCCACCTGTGGAACGTGCTGATGTTCCAGGCCTGGCAGGCGCATTGGCGGCAGGTGCGGGCCGGCGTGACCGGCGGCTGATCTTCACCGGACGGCACGGGCCCGGCGTCTACGCTGGGCCTCCCGCACCGTGAGGAGTATGACCCGATGTCCGTCCCCACCATCGCCGTGTTCGTCGGTAGCCTGCGCAAGGATTCCTGCAACCGCAAGCTGGCCCATGCGCTGGAGAAGATCGCAGGTGACCGCGCCCGCTTCCAGTACGTGCAGATCGGCGATCTTCCGCTCTACGACCAGGATTTCGATGGCCAGTACCCGTCGCAGGGCACCCGGCTGAAGGATCAGGTGCGTGCCGCCGACGCCGTGCTGTTCGTGACCCCCGAATACAACCGGTCGGTGCCGGGCGTGCTGAAGAACGCCATCGACATCGGCTCGCGCCCCTACGGTGACAGCGCGTTTGCCGGCAAGCCGGCGGCGGTGATCGGCGCCTCCATCGGCCAGATCGGTACCGCCGTGGCCCAGCAGCACCTGCGCAACAGCCTGGCCTTCCTGGACATGCACGTGCTCGGTCAGCCCGAAGCGTTCATCCACTTCAAGGACGGCCTGATCGATGCTGACGGCACGATCCACAACGAGGGCACGCAGAAATTCCTGCAGGGCTACGTGGACCGGTTCCTGGCACTGATCGCGGTGCACGTGAAGGGCGATTGAGATAGGTGGGGTCGGATCCCGGGAGTGGCTGCGACGGGCTCTGACCCCACGTGCCGCTGAGCGCGTCTGAAGAAGCTCCGACCCTGGCCGCCTGATCTGCGATAATGACTCGCTCGGGCGTCGCAACGGCGCCCGTCGCAGGCACTGCGACGCCCCCCGCGCCAGAATGGCCAGGCACCGGCGGATATCCCCCGTTTCTCCACGGCTTATCCACAGGCTTGTCCATGGCTGCCGGGGTCGGCGCATGCCTACACTCGTCCGGCCCACTTTTGCAGGAAACACCGCAGCATGTCCGCTCGTTCCGGCTTCCGTTCCAACCGCAGAGAGCGCGGTGATGGCTTCGATCGCGATCGCGACGAATCGCGTATCGACCAGTTGCGGGTGCCGCCGCATTCGGTGGAGGCCGAGCAGGCGGTGCTGGGTGGCCTGATGCTGGCGCCGGAGGCCTACGACCGGGTCAACGACCAGCTGACCGAAGGTGATTTCTACCGCCGCGACCACCAGATGATCTACCGCGCGATCCGCGAGCTGTCCGAGCGCGAGCGGCCGTTCGACGCGGTGACCCTGGGCGAGTGGTTCGAATCGCAGGGCAAGCTGGAGCTGGTGGGCGATGGCGCGTACCTGATCGAGCTGGCCAGCACCACGCCGTCGGCGGCCAACATCGTGGCCTATGCCGAGATCGTGCGTGACAAGGCGGTGTTGCGGCAGCTGATCCAGGTCGGCACCGACATCGTCAACGACGGCTTCCAGCCGGAGGGCCGTGACAGCAGCGAGCTGCTGGCCTCGGCGGAAAAGAGCGTGTTCGCCATCGCCGAGCAGGGGGCACGCGGACGTACCGACTTCGTGGCCATGCCTGGCGCGCTGAAGGATGCCTTCGAGGAGCTGCGCAACCGCTTCGAGAACGGCGGCAACATCACCGGCCTGCCGACCGGCTACAACGACTTCGATGCGATGACCGCCGGCCTGCAGCCGACCGACCTGATCATCCTTGCCGCGCGCCCGGCGATGGGCAAGACCACGTTCGCACTGAACATCGCCGAGTACGCAGCGATCAAGTCGAAGAAGGGCGTGGCAGTGTTCTCGATGGAAATGTCGGCCTCGCAGCTGGCGATGCGCCTGATCTCCTCCAACGGCCGTATCAACGCGCAGCGCCTGCGTACCGGCCAGCTGGAAGACGAGGACTGGAGCCGCGTCACCAGCGCGATCAAGATGCTGAAGGAAACCAAGATCTTCATCGACGATACGCCGGGCGTGTCGCCGGAAGTGCTGCGTTCCAAGTGCCGTCGCCTCAAGCGCGAACACGACCTGGGCCTGGTGGTGATCGACTACCTGCAGCTGATGAGCGTGCCGGGCAACAGCGAAAACCGCGCAACCGAAATTTCGGAGATCTCGCGTTCGCTGAAGGGCCTGGCCAAGGAACTGCACGTGCCGGTGATCGCGCTGTCGCAGCTCAACCGCTCGCTGGAAACGCGTACCGACAAGCGCCCGGTGATGGCCGACCTTCGCGAATCGGGCGCAATCGAGCAGGATGCGGACATGATCGTCTTCATCTACCGCGACGATTACTACAACAAGGAAAATTCGCCGGACAAGGGCCTGGCCGAGATCATCATCGGCAAGCACCGTGGTGGCCCGACGGGTTCGTGCAAGCTGAAGTTCTTTGGCGAATACACCCGCTTCGACAACCTGGCCCACGACTCGGTCGGTTCGTTCGAGTAACGGTCGTGCCAGCCGCTGGCCGGTATCTCCGGAGCCGGCAGACCAATCGAAACGCCAAACGTCCGTACGTGGCGTGTAAATGACATGTAACGCGACGCTTCTACGATTCCGCCGCTGCTGCCCTTCGACGCCGCCCTTCGGCGTCCAGCGTGCCCAAGGAATCCGCCCCCATGTCGTCCCCCGCTCCGCTCCGCCGCACTCTGCTGGCCTTGCTGGTCTGTGCTTCGCTCCCTTCGCTGGCCACTGCTGAAACCGCCCCCGGCACTGATGCCCAGTCGGCCACCACGCTCGATTCGATTTCGGTGATCGGTCGCGGCGAAGCCCGGCAAGTGCAGCGCGTGACCGCCGAGGACATGAAGGTGCTGCCGCCCGGCGCCAACCCGCTGAAGCTGCTGGCAACCAAGCCGGGCGTGCATTTCGAATCGGCCGATGCCACCGGCGCGTACGAATGGTCCACCACCATCAGCCTGCGTGGCTTCAACCAGAACCGCCTGGGCTACACGCTCGATGGCATTCCGCTGGGCAACATGGCCTACGGCAACAGCAATGGGCTGCACATCAGCCGCGCGGTGATCAGCGAGAACCTGGGCGGTGCCGAAGTCTCCACCGGCATCGGTGCGCTGGGTACGCCGTCCACCAGCAACCTCGGCGGCGTGTTCCAGTTCTATTCGATCGATCCGTCCACCGAGTATGGCGTGGTGCTGTCACAGAGCGTCGGCAGCGACAGTGCGCGCCGCAGCTATGCGCGCCTGGAGACCGGTGAACACCAGGGCTTCGCTGCCTACCTGTCCGGCGTGTACTCCGAAGGCGACAAGTGGAAGGGCAAGGGCTCGCAGGAGCTGAAGCAGTTCAACGGCAAGGCCACCTACAATTTCGGCGCGGACAGCAGGATCACCGCGCTGTTCAACGCCTCGCGCCGCGTCGAGGCCGACTACCAGGACCTGTCGCTGGAGATGATCGATCGCCTCGGCTGGGACTGGGACAACTACGCGCCGGACTGGGATCGCGCGGTGGCCGCCGCACGCGGCACGTTCAGCGGCGGCGTGAACAGCCCGTGGGACGCGTACTACTCCGGTCACGGCCTGCGCAATGACGACCTGTCCAGCATTGCTGGCGATTTCGGCCTGAACGAGTCGATGCGCCTGAAAGTCAACGTCTACAACCACAGCAACCGTGGCCAGGGCCACTGGTTCAGCCCGTCCAATCCATCCAACCCGGGCACCAGCCGCGAGATCCCGATCTCGATCCGCACCACCGAGTATGCGATCGACCGTACGGGCGTGACCTCGGCGTTCACCTGGAACGTCGGTGGCCACGAACTGGAAGCGGGGCTGTGGTACGAAGACAACGGACACAGTGTGCAGCGCAACTTCTACTACATCGACGGCCCGATCACCGACGATTTCTTCCTGCGCAATCCCGACCAGCGCGTGTGGCACCAGCGCTACACCACCATTACCCGGCAGTTCTATGTGCAGGACCGCTTCCGCCTGTTCGATGACCGCCTGACCATCGACATCGGTGCAAAGTCGCCCAACACCCGCACCCGCGTGCGCACGCCGCTGGGCAGCTATGCCAACAACAGCAGCCTGACCTCGAAGAAGGGTTTCCTCCCGCAGGCTGGCTTCAACTTCAAGCTCAACGAAGGCAACGAGATCTTCGGTTCGTTCGCCAAGAACATCGCGGCCTATGCACTGGGCGTGGGCAGCCCGTTCAACGTGCCGCAGGCCGCATTCGATGCCAGCGCCAAGACGCTGAAGCCGGAACAGTCGCGCACCCTCGAGCTGGGCTGGCGCGGCTACGGCCAGGGCTATGAAGCCTCAGTGGCGGTGTACGACGTGAAGTTCGACAACCGCCTGCTGGCCATCGCGCAGTGCGTGGGCATCCTCGGTTGCCCGGCGCTGTTCTCCAACGTCGGTTCGGTGACCAGCCGCGGTGCGGAGGCGACCCTGCAGCTGAAGCCGATGCAGGATCTGACCTGGTCCAACGCGCTGTCCTGGAATGACAGCACCTACGACAACGACTACGTGAACAACGGCGTGGTGCCGACCCGCGGCAAGACGACCGTCGACACCCCGGAGTGGATGTTCGCCAGCACCCTGGCGTGGACCCCGGGCCCGTGGGACCTGCGACTGGCCGCCAACCATGTCGGCAAGCGTTACGTGACCTATACCAACGACGTGTCGGTGCCGAGCTACTGGCTGGTCAACGCCTCGGTGGCCTATGACTTCGGCACGCTCGGCCCGGCGCAGAACCTGACCGTGGCGCTGAACCTGACCAACCTGACCGACAAGCGCTACCTGTCCTCGATCAACACCAACGGCACCTATGCCGCCGACCCGACCCGCAGCCTGGCGACCATGCAGGTCGGCGCGCCGCGGCAGGTGATGGCGACCGCTACCGTGCACTTCTGATGCGCGGGCCTGTCGATCCGGAAAGCCGTCGTCGCCTGCTGCGCATGGCGTGGCAGGGCACGGGAGCGGCGATCGCACTGGCGGCGATGCCGGGGCTGGCCACGGCCGGCCCACGCCCGCGGCTGGGACGTGATCCGTTCACCCTGGGCGTCGCCGCGGGCGATCCGGATCCGCAGGGGGCCGTATTGTGGACGCGGCTGGCGCCGGACCCGCTCAATGGCGGTGGCATGCCGTCGCGGGCGGTGCCGGTGCGCTGGTTCGTGGCCGAAGACCCCGGCATGCGCCGGCTGGTGCAGCGTGGCGTTGCCGCGGCGGTGCCCGAGTTGGCGCATTCGGTACATGTGGAAGTCAACGGCCTGCGCCCCGGCCGTGACTACTACTATCGCTTCGCCTGCGATGGCGATGAGGAAAGCGCGGTCGGCCATTTCCGCACCGCGCCGCTGCTGGACACGCAACTGCAGCAGGTGCGGCTGGCGCTGTGTACCTGTCAGGCGTGGAACAGCGGCTACTACCCGGTGCTGCGTGACATCGCGCAGAGTGATGTCGACCTGGTGCTGCATGCCGGAGACTACCTCTACGAATACAGTCCGCTGCAGAACGCGCGTGGCAGCACGCTGGATGCCGAGCGCTTCAGTGGCGAGACCGTCAGCCTGGAGCGCTATCGCGACCAGTATGCGCTGTACAAGCTCGATCCCGATCTGCAGGCCGCGCACGCCGCACACGCGTTCGCGGTGATCTGGGATGACCACGAAGTGCAGAACGATTACGCCGGCATCCACCCGGAGAAGCCCGGTGTCTCGACGGAGGACTTCATCGTTCGCCGCGCCGCGGCCTACCGCGCGTTCTACGAACACCTGCCGATGCGCAGCACGCCTGCGGGCAATGGTGGGCTGCGCGTGCATCGGCGCCTGCGCTATGGCGATCTGGCACAGCTGACCCTGCTGGACTGCCGCCAGTTCCGCCCGGCCAATCCCTGCGGTGTGGGCGAGTCGCCGCGCTGCGAGGCGGCCCTGGACCCACGCATGAGCATGCTGGGCGCGGGCCAGGAAGCGTGGTTCGCGCAGTCGATGGCGGCCGCACGCGGCTTGCGCTGGAACGTGGTGGTGCAGCAGCTGCTGATGGCGCAGCTGCGGCTGGACGGCGGCACGCCGCGTGAGCGCTTCTGGAACGACGCCTGGGACGGTTATCCCGCCGCACGCAAGCGGCTGCTGCAGGCACTGCAGGCGGGCGGGCAGGGCAATGCGATCGTGCTCGGTGGTGACTGGCATTCCACCTTCGTCAACGACCTGAAGCTGGACTTCGATGCCGCCGGTGCCCCGGTCGTGGCCACCGAATTCATCGCGCCGGCAATCAGCAGTGGCGGCGACGATGCACCCTATGGCCCGTACTACGGCCCGTCGATTCCACAGAATCCGCATATCCGCTACTTCGACGGCGACCGTCGTGGTTGGTGGAAGCTGCAGCTGAACCGGCAGACCGTGGATGCCGAACTGCGCTTCGCCGACAGCGTGCTGCGCGCCGATGCGCCGGTGCGTACCGCAGCGCGCTTCCAGGTGTCCCACGGCCGCCCGGGCGCAGTGCAGCTCCTGTAGAGCCGAGCCCACGCTCGGCTGCTTCTGGAAAGCCGAGCGTAGGCTCGGCTCTACAACGGCGGTGGACCGGTTTCATCGCCCCCAGCCGGGTTTCGTCGCAAACCGTTTGCGGCCGCCGGGGCAGGGCGCCAAGGTGTCCGCAGGCGGCAGGGTGCCGCCGCAAGGAGACCGTGATGAAGACCCTGTTCGCGCTCGGTGTGTGGTGCCTGCTGTTCGTGCTGTGCTGGCCGCTGGCGATCCTCGCCCTGATCGCCTGGCCGTTCGTCTGGCTGCTGAGCCTGCCGTTCCGCTTGGTCGGCATCACCTTTTCGGCGCTGTTCGCCTTCCTGCGCGCGCTGTTCATGCTGCCGGCGCGGTTGCTGGGTGGCCGGGCGGTGGCCGCATGAGGGCTGTGCTGCTGATGGGTCTGGTCCTGTTGCCAGGCCCGGTGCTGGCAACACCGCCCGGGCCACCGTCGGCGTGGCTGGAGCGCCAGCAGGCAGCCGGTGCCGATGAAGCGAATGCTGCGGGGGCGAAGGCTTCGACGGCACCCGAGGCCAAGGAGCGCTGCCGGGTCACGAAGCAATGGAAGGTCGGCGAGACGGTGGTGCAGCACAGGGTCTGCGACGATCCGCCGAAGAGGCCGGCTGGAAAGGTGTAGCGCCGAGCCCATGCTCGGCGGGCTTTGGCAGGGCAGCCGAGCGTGGGCTCGGCGCTACACCGCGCAGCCAACAAAAAACCCCGCCGAGGCGGGGTTTTCTGTTTGCAGGGGGAGGGCCGGCCAGCGGTCGGCACCCGCCCGGATGCAGGTCAGTTCGCCTTGTGGATGGCGCGCTTGCTGACCGCCATCGCCGCGTCGTGGATCACTTCCGACAGCGACGGGTGGGCGTGGCAGATGCGGGCCAGGTCATCGGCCGAGCCGCTGAACTCCATGGTCAGCACGCCTTCGTGCACCAGCTCGGAGACGTTGGCGCCGACCAGGTGCATGCCGAGGATGCGATCGGTTTCGGCATGGGCCAGGATCTTCACGAAGCCTGCCGGCTCGATCATCGCCACCGCACGGCCGTTGGCGGCGAACGGGAAGCTGCCGGCCTTGTACGGAATGCCTTCGGCCTTCAGCTGCGCTTCGGTCTTGCCGACCCACGCCAGTTCCGGCTCGGTGTAGATGACCCACGGGATGGTGTCGAAGTTGACGTGGCCCGGCAGGCCGGCGATCAGCTCAGCCACCGCGATGCCTTCCTCGAAGCCCTTGTGCGCCAGCATCGGGCCGCGCACGCAGTCGCCGACCGCCCAGACGCCGTTGACGCCGGTGTGGCAGTGCGCGTCGACTTCGATCTGGCCGCGCTCGTTGATCTTGACACCGGTGCCTTCAGCCAGCAGGCCCTTGGTGGCGGCGCGACGGCCGACGGCCACCAGCAGCTTGTCCACGGTCAGGGTCTTCTCGCCTTCGCTGTCGGTGTAGGTGACAACGACTTCCTTCTTCTTGCCCTTGCCGGTGATCTCGGTCTTGGAGACCTTGGCACCGAGGCGGATGTCCAGGCCCTGCTTCTTGAATTCCTTGGCAGCGGTCTTGGCCACTTCGGCGTCGGCCACGGCCAGGAACTCCGGCAGTGCTTCCAGGATGGTGACTTCAGCGCCCAGGCGTTTCCACACGCTGCCCAGTTCCAGGCCGATCACGCCGGCGCCGATCACGGCCAGGCGGTTCGGCACTTCGGTGAAGTCCAGGCCGCCGACGTTGTCGACGATGGTCTCGCCGTCGAACTTGGCGAATGGCAGTTCGATCGAATCCGAACCGGCCGCGATGATGACGTTGGTGCCCTTCAGCTCGACGATGGAACCGTCATGCTGGGTGACCTTGACCACGTTGCCCGGCTGCAGCTCGCCGAAGCCGTAATACGCGGCGACCTTGTTGGCCTTGAACAGCATGCCGATGCCGCCGGTGAACTGCTTGACGATCTTGTCCTTGCGGCCAATCATCGCCTCGACGTCGATCTTGGCATCCTTGAAGCTGATGCCGTGGTCGCCAAAGATGTGGCCCATGTTCCAGAACTGGCGCGAGGAATCCAGCAGCGCCTTGGACGGGATGCAGCCCACGCGCAGGCAGGTGCCGCCGAGGGCCGGCTTGCCGTCCTTGCCCAGCGCTGCGTCGATGCAGGCGGTCTTCAGGCCCAGCTGGGCCGCGCGGATGGCAGCGTGGTAACCGGCCGGGCCGGCACCGATGACGACGACGTCGAATTGTTCAGCCATTGAATTATTCCTTGATGCATTACCAGAACCCCTCCGCGCAGGCGCGGAGGGGCGGGAGGTGTCTTACAGGCCGAACAGCATGCGGCCCGGGTTTTCCAGCTGGTTCTTGATGTCCACCAGGAACTGCACCGAATCCTTGCCGTCGATGATGCGGTGGTCATAGGACAGCGCCAGGTACATCATCGGCGCGATCACGACCTGGCCGTTCTGGGCGATCGGACGCTCCTTGATGGCGTGCATGCCCAGGATGGCGCTCTGCGGCGGGTTGATGATCGGGGTCGACAGCAGCGAACCGAAGGTGCCGCCGTTGGTCACGGTGAAGGTGCCGCCCTGCAGTTCGTCCAGGCCCAGCTTGCCGTCACGTGCCTTCTTGGCGTAGTCGGCGACGGTCTTTTCGATGTCGGCGAACGACATGCGCTCGACGTTGCGCAGGACCGGCGTGACCAGGCCCTTCTCGGTCGACACGGCGATCGAGATGTCCGAGTAGCCGTGGTAGATGATGTCGTCGCCGTCGATCGAGGCGTTGACCAGCGGGAAGCGCTGCAGCGCGTTGGCGGCGGCCTTCACGAAGAAGCTCATGAAGCCCAGCTTGATGCCGTGGGCCTTGACGAACTCGTCCTGCAGTTCCTTGCGCGCAGCCGAGACCTTGGACAGGTCGACTTCGTTGAAGGTGGTCAGCATGGCGGTGGAGTTCTTCGACTCCATCAGGCGCTCGGCGATGCGCTTGCGGATGCGGGTCATCGGCACGCGTTCTTCCGGACGTGCACCACCGGCCTTGCCGGCGCCGCCGTTGCGGGCGAAGTTGACGATGTCTTCCTTGGTGACCGCGCCGCGACGGCCGGTGCCGTCGACGTCGGCCGGGTTCACGCCTTCGGTGATGGCGGCGAAACGGGCACCCGGCGGCAGGGCATCGGCGGCCGACTTGGCAGCCGGGGCCGGGGCGGCAGCGGCGGCCGGAGCAGCAGCGGCCGGGGCAGCAGCGGCAGCCGGAGCGGCTTCAGCAGCCGGAGCCGGGGCAGCAGCCACGGCGCCTTCTTCGATGATCGCCACGACCTGGCTGGAGGTCACGGTCGAACCTTCGGCGAACTTGATTTCCTTCAGCACGCCGTCGACCGGCGACGGCACTTCCAGGACGACCTTGTCGGTTTCCAGGTCAAGCAGGTTTTCGTCGCGCTTGACGGCGTCCCCCACCTTCTTGTGCCAGGTGGCGATGGTGCCGTCGGCGACGGATTCGGGCAGTACCGGGGCTTTGACTTCGGTGGCCATTGCGGGAGCTTCCTGGTTTGTCTTCTAAATAGGGGGAGGATTATTCAGCGAACGTGTCGTTGAACGGGTTGACCAGTGCGTCGGCGACCAGCTGCTGCTGTTCGCGGACGTGGTCAGCCATGTGACCGGCAGCCGGCGAAGCCGAGCGTGCGCGACCGGCGTAGTGCAGGTTCTGGCCATCGGCCAGGCAGAACTGCAGGTGGTGGCGGATCTGGTACCACGCACCTTGGTTCTGCGGTTCTTCCTGCGTCCACACCACGTCGGTGGCCTTGCCGTACTTCTTCAGTTCGGCAGCCAGCAGCGCACGCGGGAACGGATACAGCTGCTCCACGCGGATGATCGCCACGTCGTCCTGGCCACGCTTGGTCTGGTCTTCCAGCAGGTCGTAGTAGACCTTGCCCGAGCACAGCACCACCCGCTTGACCTTCTTGGCGTCCGCGTTGGCGTCGCCGATCAGGTGCTGGAACTCGCCGTTGGCCAGTTCGTCGAGGGTCGACACGGCCAGCTTGTGGCGCAGCAGCGACTTGGGCGACATCACCACCAGCGGCTTGCGGGTGGTCAGGTGCTGCTGGCGGCGCAGCATGTGGAAGGCCTGTGCCGGAGTCGACGGCACTACAACCAGCATGTTCTCCAGCGCGCACAGCTGCAGGAAGCGCTCCAGGCGCGCCGAGCTGTGTTCCGGGCCTTGCCCTTCATAGCCATGCGGCAGCAGCAGGGTCAGGCCGGAGATGCGGCCCCACTTGGCTTCACCGGCGGCGATGAACTGGTCGATGACGACCTGGGCGCCGTTGGCGAAGTCGCCGAACTGGCCTTCCCAGATGCAGAGCGTGTTCGGATCGGTGGTGGAGAAGCCGTACTCGTAGGCCATCACCGCTTCTTCGCTCAACAGCGAATCGATGACGGTGGCCTTCTCCGGCGAATCCACCAGCTGCCGCAGCGGCATGTAGTAGTTGTCGGTCTTCTGGTCGTGCAGGATCGCATGGCGATGGGTGAACGTACCGCGGCCGACGTCCTGGCCGACCAGGCGCAGTGCCTTGCCTTCGTCGAGCAGGGTGGCGTAGGCCAGGTTCTCGGCAAAGCCCCAGTCGCCCGGGATCTCGCCGGCGGCCATCCTGCGGCGGTCGTCGTAGACCTTGGCCACGCGCGAGTGCAGCTGCACGTCTTCGGGGATGGTGTTGATCAGCTTGGCCAGCTCGACCAGCTTGTTCTTCTCAACCTTGGTCGAGATCGGATCGGACAGCTTGCCTTCCAGCAGCTTCGGCCAATCGACGAACAGCGGGCTGGTCGGCGGGGTCTTCTCGACCTTGGCCAGTTCGGTGGTCACTTCACCGGCATCCAGCTTCTCGCGGTAGGCATCGACCATCGCCTTGCCGGCGCCGGCGGCGATCACGCCCGCCTTCTCCAGCTGCTCGGCGTACATCTCGCGGGTGGTCGGGTGCTTGCGGATCACCTGGTACATCAGCGGCTGGGTGATCGCCGGTTCGTCGGCCTCGTTGTGGCCCCAACGGCGGTAGCACATCAGGTCGATGACCACGTCCTTGGCGAACTTCTGGCGGAACTCGAAGGCCAGCTGCGCGGCGAACACCACCGCTTCCGGATCATCGCCGTTCACGTGCAGCACCGGGGCGGCGATCATCTTCGCCACGTCGGTGGCATAGCGCGTGGAGCGCGTATCCAGCGGGTTGGAGGTGGTGAAGCCAACCTGGTTGTTGACCACGATGTGCACGGTGCCGCCGACGGCGAAGCCGCGGGCCTGCGACATCTGGAACAGCTCCATGACCACGCCCTGGCCGGAGAAGGCCGCGTCGCCGTGGATCAGGATCGGCATGACCTGCTTGCGCGCGGTGTCCTTGCGGCGCTCCTGGCGCGAACGCACGGAACCCGCCACGACCGGGTCGGCGATTTCCAGGTGCGACGGGTTGAAGGCCAGCGCCAGGTGCACCGGGCCGCCTTCGGTGGCGACGTCGGCAGAGAAGCCCATGTGGTACTTCACGTCGCCGGCAGAAGCGTGCTCGTCGTGCTCGAACTTGCCTTCGAATTCGTCGAACAGCTTGCGCGGGTTCTTGCCCAGGGTGTTGACCAGCACGTTCAGGCGGCCGCGATGGGCCATGCCGATCACCACGTCCTTGACGCCATCCTTGCCGGCGCTGCGGATGATGGTGTCCATCATCGGGATCAGCGAGTCGCCGCCTTCCAGCGAGAAGCGCTTCTGGCCGACGTACTTGGTGTGCAGGTAGCGCTCCAGGCCTTCAGCCGCAGTCAGGCGTTCCAAGGTGCGGCGCTGGGTGTCAGCGTCCAGCTGGTAGTTGCCACCGGCCGCTTCCAGCTTCTTGTAGATCCACTGGCGCTGCTCGACCTCGGAGATGTGCATGAACTCCGCACCGATCGAGCCGGTGTAGGTCGCCTTCAGGCGTGCGAGCAGGTCGCGCAGCTTCATGCGCGGCTGGCCGCCGACGCCGCCGGTGCTGAACTCGCTGTTGAGATCGGCATCGGACAGGCTGTGGAACGGCAGCCCCAGGTCCGGGGTGTTGACCGGCGCGGCCAGGCCCAGCGGGTCCAGGCGGGCGTCCAGGTGGCCGCGCGAGCGGTAGGCGGTGATCAGACGACCGACATTGCGCTCACGCTCGTCGCCCGCACCGTTGCCGGTGCCGGCCTTCAGCGCTTCCTTGGCCGCGTCCGCAATGTGGGAGAT
Source organism: Stenotrophomonas sp. YJH_SMC_17 (assembly GCF_059371655.1). Classification (NCBI taxonomy): domain Bacteria; kingdom Pseudomonadati; phylum Pseudomonadota; class Gammaproteobacteria; order Lysobacterales; family Lysobacteraceae; genus Stenotrophomonas; species Stenotrophomonas sp. YJH_SMC_17. The sequence goes on from NZ_JCAFUU010000002.1 coordinate 708,714, forward strand.
GACGGCCGAGTGCGGAATGTCGCCTGCTTCGCGGCCCTTGAAGCCGTCGAAGTAGGTCTTCCATTTGGTATCGACACTGTCCGGGGAGACCAGGTACTGCTCGTACAGGTCCTCGACATAGGAGGCGTTGCCGCCGGCGAGTTGCGAAGATTGCGCAAACTGCTTCAGTTGATTGTCCACGATGGAGGGTGTTGATTCGCTTTGTGGGGTATGGCTTCAGAAGGACCCGGCAGGAAGATGAATAGCCCTGCGCGGGCGCGTTCAAACAGCCAAATTGTACCCCCATCCGGACACGAAGGGGCACCACCACGGGCATCCCGGGTCCCCCGGTGCCGCTTCCAGACAGGTTGAGTGGCGGTGCCCGCTCAGATACCGAGCGCGCGCAGTTCGCTGCAATCGCGCGAACGGTCCCAGACGCGCTGCAATTGCTGCTCGAACGGCTGCGAACGTGCAGGCAGCGCGATGCCGGCCTCGCCGTCAAGGCGATGACCGATCAGACGAAAGTAGAAGTCGCCTGCATCATTGAGCAGGCAGGCCGAGGCCAGCGCACGGTCGACCGGGTCGCTGACCTCGCGGAACTGGATCACACTGGGCAGGCGCTGGGCCAAGGCCAGCAGCGGCGCGCCCGCAGAGGCGATCGCCGCTGCATCGTGCACGATCACCCGCAGCTGCTTGTCGTGGCGGGCGGTGACGAAGCGGCGCAGGGCGGCCTGTACCGGCGCCGCGTCCAGCAGGCCCGGGTCCAGCTGGCGGCTGTGCAGCCACAGCTGGCGGCGGGCGCGGTGGACGATGGCCGTGGTGATGGCCACCGCCTCGGCGCGGCTGTCGATGGCGCTGGCCGCGCCCAGCCGGCGGCGCATCTGCTGGTGGCCGATGCCGGCCTCCTCGAACGCCTCGCCCTCGGGCAGGAAGCCCTGGCGTGCGTAGAAATCACGCGCCGGCAGCTGCGCGTGCAGGTGCAGCTCGGCCAGGCCGAGCCGGCGCCCGGCCTCGACCAGCGCCTCCAGCAGGGCTTCACCGACGCCGCGGCTGCGATGGCTGGCCAGCACCGCCATGCGGCCGATACGGCCATCCGGGGCCAGCCGGCCGGTGCCGACGGGCTGGCCGTCGGCGTCCAAGGCCAGCACGTGGGCACAGACCGGGTCCAGCGCATCACGCTCCAGTTCGGCGGCGATGCCCTGTTCCTGCACGAACACCCGCTGGCGTACCTCGTGGATGGCGACGTGGGCGTCTGCGTGGCTGACCTGCTGGACTCGGATCATGGCAAGGCTCAGGCGCGACCGTCGTCGCTGTCGTCTTCGTCGTGGTCTTCGAAGTTGACGATGACCTCGATTCCGTCGTCGTGCACGGTCACGGTGTGGACATCGTCCGACACCGCATCGGCGTCGATCGCGTCGACACGGTCACGGCCTTCGACCACTTCGCCGAGCACCACGGCGTCTTTGCCGTCGTCCTCGTCTTCAGCGTCATACACCTCGTTCGGATCGATCAACTGGAACACGCCACCGACCAGCAGCTGCTGGACCACCGCGCGACCCTTGTCGGAGAGGCCGCGGTAGGCGGCGGCGTCGAGCTGCTCGGCACCGGCCAGGCGCTGTGCGTCCTTCACCGGCAACGCGAAGTCCTGGCCGCTGACATACAGGCTGGCACCACGCTTGGCCCGGCGCCAGGCGAGGCGCGCCCACGGGTGGCGCTGCAGCAGCAGGCCCGAGGCCAGCGCTTCGACCACCTCTTCCTGTGCCGGCGCGGCCTGATGCGCCATCACCTCACCGGCAGCGCGGTAGGTGGTGATGAAGCGGCCGAACCAGTCGCCCAGCTTGTCCGGGTCGTTCATGCGGATGGCATTGAGCGCGGTGATCACCCGCGCCATCGCCACCGTGTCGATTTCGTTCGGGTCGGCCGGCACCTTCAGGTCGGCGTCCTGGTAGCGGATGTTCTCGTCGGCATCGGCGATCAGGGTGTCCAGGTAGTCGCTGATCAGCTCGGCCGAGGCCGGCGCGCGCATGCCGAACGAGAAGGTCAGGCACGGATCTTCGGCGACACCGTGGTGGGGCACGTTCGGCGGCAGGTACAGCATGTCGCCCGGCGCCAGCACCCAGTCATGGGTCGGCTTGAACACTTTCAGCAGCTTCAGTTCCACGTCCGGGCGGAAGCCCAGCGGCGGCTGCTTGCCCTTGATCGATTCGCTGGCATCGATCTGCCAGCGGCGGTGGCCATGGGCCTGCAGCAGGAACACGTCGTACTGGTCGACATGGGCGCCGACCGAGCCACCGGTGGCGGCGAAGCTGATCATCACGTCATCCATGCGCCAGCGCGGCAGGAAGCTGAAGTGTTCGATCAGTGCGCGCACGTCCTTGTCCCACTTGTCCACGTCCTGCACCAGCAGGGTCCAGTCGCGGTCGGGCAGGGCGGGGAAGATGTCTTCCTGGAACGGGCCGCTGCGCACGCGCCAGCTGTCCTGGGCCTTGTCGTGTTCGATCAGGCGCGCCAGCACGCCTTCCTCGCAGGCCAGGCCTGCAAGGTCTTCCGGCTGCACCGGGGTGTGGAAATCGGGGAAGGCGTTGCGGATCAGCAGCGGGCGTTTCTGCCAGAAGTCGCGCAGGAAGGCGGCCGGCGCCATGCCCAGCGGCTGGCCGGGGCGGGCGGTGACTTCAATGAGCGGAGCGGAGGACTTGCGGGCGGCCATGGGGGAATCCTTGCAGCGGAAAGCGGGAAGGGCGGCGCGGCGGGCCGCCAAGGTCTCCATTGTCCGACGTTCGTGGGGATTGCGCACGTGCGGTGGTTTGTCGCGGGGTTCCGGCCAACGGCGGAGCCCCTCGTGGCGGCGGTCTGGGTAGAGTCGACTGTTAGTCGACTGGCCTGCTGAGGAGGGCCGGGCGGGTGGGCTGCGCGGGGGACGCTGCAAGTACGTCCATGTAAGCTCGATCGCCGCATCCATGCGGCGGACACCCCCGCGCAGCCCACCCGCCCGGCCCCTGACAGTTTCCTGCGCGGCCCGCCACGGAATGGAAGAGGAAAATCAAAGGCAAAAGCGGGTCGCGCGCTGCGCTTGCTCGTGTAGAGGCGAGCCCACGCTCGGCTTGCTGTTGCCCACGCGAAACGCAGCCGAGCATGGGCTCGGCTCTACAAAACCCCACAAACAAGGAGGGACGCGGCGAAGCCGCGTCTCTCTTTCAAATTCCGTCCCGACAACCCAACGCTCTTCGATCCGTCACCGGAATCTGTCAGAGGTGGGGCGGGTTGGGTTCGCGGGGGTGTCAGCCGCATGGATGCGGCTGCCAAGCCTCCACGGACGGATTCACGGCGTCCCCCGCGAACCCAGCCTGCCCCGCCCAGCTAGCAGCAATCCTGAGCCGCTCTTGACGTTGATGTTGCTGTTGCCGTTGCCTGCCGCAGGCAGCGCCCGCGGCCGCCGCCGCAACGGAAACCCCTTAGATCTTCTTCGCCAGCGACTCGGCCAGGCCGGTGTAGCTGCCCGGGGTCATCTCCAACAGGCGCTGCTTCGCATCCGCCGGCAGCTCCAGCCCCTGCACGAACGCACGCATCGACTCGGCGGTGATGCCCTGGCCACGTGTCAGCGCCTTCAGCTGCTCGTAAGGATTCGGCAGGCCATGGCGGCGCATCACCGTCTGCACGGCTTCTGCCAGCACTTCCCATGCCGCGTCCAGATCCGCGTCCAGCCGCTGCGGGTTCACTTCCAGCTTGCCCAGGCCCTTGGCCAGCGAGTCCAGCGCCACCTGGCTGTGGCCGAACGCGGTGCCCAGTGCACGCAGCACGGTGGAATCGGTCAGGTCACGCTGCCAGCGGCTGATCGGCAGCTTCGCGCTGAAGTGCTCGAACAGTGCGTTGGCGATGCCGAAATTGCCTTCGGCATTCTCGAAGTCGATCGGGTTGACCTTGTGCGGCATCGTCGACGAGCCGACTTCGCCTTCCTTCAGGCGCTGCTTGAAGTAGCCCAGCGAGATGTAGCCCCAGATGTCGCGGGCCAGGTCGATCAGGATGATGTTGGCGCGGCGCGCGGCATCGCCGATCTCGGCCACGTTGTCGTGCGGCTCGATCTGCGTGGTGTACGGGTTGAACACCAGGCCCAGCCCGGTCACGAAGCGCTCGGCGAAGGCCGGCCAGTCAACGTCCGGGTAGCTGGCCACGTGCGCGTTGTAGTTGCCCACCGCACCGTTGATCTTGCCGGTCAGTTCCACCGCGGCGATCTGCCGGCGCTGGCGCTCGAGGCGGGCGACCACGTTGGCCAGCTCCTTGCCCAGGGTGGTCGGCGAAGCGGTCTGTCCGTGGGTGCGCGACAGCATCGGCTGGCCGGCCTGGGCATGGGCCAGGGTGCGCAGGGTGGTGGCAATGCCATCCAGGGTCGGCAGCAGCACCTCACGTCGCGCCTGTTCCAGCATCAGGCCGTAGCTGAGGTTGTTGATGTCTTCGCTGGTGCAGGCGAAATGCACGAATTCCAGCGCCGGTGCCAGCTCGGCGTCGTCCTTCAGCTGTTCCTTGATGAAGTACTCCACCGCCTTGACGTCATGGTTGGTGGTGCGCTCGATTTCCTTCACGCGTGCGGCCTGGGCCGGGCTGAAGTTGGCGGCCAGGGCGCGCAGGCGGGCGATGGCGGCGTCGGAGAACGGCGCCAGCTCGACGATCCCCGGTTCGGCGGCCAGGGCCAGCAGCCATTCCACCTCGACCACGATGCGGGCCTTGATCAGGCCGTATTCGGAGAAGATCGGGCGCAGGGCGTCGACCTTGCCGGCGTAGCGGCCATCGAGCGGGGACAGGGCGAGCAGGGCGGAATCGGACATGTCGGCAGGGCGGGGACGAGCGGCGGGGGCCATATTCTACGACGTGCCGGGCAGGCGTGCCCTGGAGAGCCGGGCCCACGCTCGGCTGCTCCGGGTAATCCAGCGCCCACGGGCCAGCCGAGCGCAGGCTCGGCTCTACAACACGGCCCTGCGGACAGAACGATCTGGCCCGCACTCGTCATCCCATGCTGCAGGCAAGGGAGTATCGTTGGCGCAGCCGCCAGCCCGGGAAGCGACACCCTGCCAGCCGCCGCTTCCCTTTCCCCAACTGAAGTAGTGCGGAGTCGATGCAATGAGCAAAGCTGCAAGCAAGGGTGGAACCGCGGGGTTCCGGATCGAACACGACAGCATGGGCGAGCTGCAGGTGCCTGCCGATGCCCTGTGGGGCGCGCAGACCCAGCGTGCCGTGCAGAATTTCCCGGTCTCGGGCCAGCGCATGCCGCGCGGTTTCATCCGTGCGCTGGGCCTGGTCAAGGGCGCCGCTGCCGGCGTCAATGCCGAACTGGGCCACCTGCCCAAGACCGTGGCCAAGGCCATCCAGACCGCCGCCGCCGAAGTGGCTGCCGGTGACTGGGACGCGCATTTCCCGATCGACGTCTACCAGACCGGCTCGGGTACGTCGTCGAACATGAATGCCAACGAGGTCATCGCTACCCTGGCCAACCGTGCCGGCAAGGCGGGCAAGACCGTGGTGCACCCGAACGACCACGTCAACCAGGGGCAGAGCTCCAATGACGTGATCCCGACCGCGCTGCGCGTGTCGGCGGTGCTGGCCACGCACGAACAGCTGCTGCCGGCGCTGGTGCACCTGCGCAAGACCCTGGACAAGAAGGGCCGCAGCCTGCGCAAGGTGGTCAAGACCGGTCGCACCCACCTGATGGATGCGATGCCGCTGACCTTCGAACAGGAATTCGGTGCGTGGTCGGCGCAGCTCGCGTCGGCGCAGGAACGCATCGAGGACAGCCTCAAGCGCGTGCGCCGGCTGCCGCTGGGGGGCACCGCGATCGGCACCGGCATCAACGCCGACCCGCGTTTCGGTGCGCAGGTGGCCAAGGCGCTGAAGCAACAGACCTCGATCAAGTTCGACAGCGCCGAGAACAAGTTCGAAGGGCTGGCGGCGCAGGATGATGCGGTGGAACTGTCCGGTCAGCTCAACGCGCTGGCGGTGGCGCTGATCAAGATCGCCAATGATCTGCGCTGGATGAACGCCGGTCCGCTGGCCGGGCTGGGCGAGATTGAACTGCCGGCGCTGCAGCCGGGCAGCTCGATCATGCCGGGCAAGGTCAACCCGGTGATTCCGGAAGCCACCGTGATGGCCTGCGCGCAGGTGATCGGCCACCACACGGCGATCACCGTGGCCGGGCAGACCGGCAACTTCCAGCTCAACGTCACCCTGCCGTTGATCGCGGTGAACCTGCTCGATGGCATTGGCCTGCTGGCCAACGTGTCCACCCTGCTGGCCGACAGTGCCATCGCCGGCCTGAAGGTGCGCGAGGACCGCGTGGCCGAGGCGCTGGCGCGCAACCCGATCCTGGTGACCGCGCTGAACCCGATCATCGGCTATGAAAAGGCCGCGGCCATCGCCAAGCGCGCCTACAAGGAACAGCGCCCGGTGCTGGATGTGGCGCTGGAAGACAGCGGCCTGGACGAGATCGAGCTGCGACGCCTGCTGGATCCGACCGCACTGACTGCCGGTGGCATCCAGGCTGGCGGTGGTGGCGCCGGCGGTTGATCTGCTGGTTGTAGCGCCGAGCGCATGCTCGGCTCAGGTTCCGGGCAGTAGCCGAGCATGGGCTCGGCTCTACAAAAGGAAACGCCGCCCTTGGGCGGCGTTTCTGCTTCAGCGACGGTCGGCGACGATGTTGCCGAAGGTGTCGGTGTAATCCTTGAATTCGGGGATGCGCTGGATCAGGTCCGCCGGGATAACCTCCATGCCTTCCGGCGGCTGGATCTTCACCGGCTGCATGTTCGGGTCGGCCGGCGCAGCCACCAGCGTGTTCTGGCGAAGTACCTGCAGCTTGCCGAACATCGTCTGCAGCATCTGCTTCTGTCCGTCGTCCAGCGGAATCTGGATCTCGTCCACCTTCATCGTGCCATCGCCGAGGATGATGATGTTCGGTGCCGGCGGGCGGCGCACGGTCACCATGCCTTCGCTGACGGAAATCTTGGGCTTGCCGCGCTCGGCGCGGTGGTCGCGGTAATCCTTGTCGCAGCCGACCAGGCCCAGGCAGAGCAGGGCGGCCAGCAGCAGGAACAACTTCTTCATGGCGTTCGGTTCAGGGGCATCCGGGGCCCCCATTGTAAGCCTGCCGCCGCGGCCGGACCGGCAACGGAAGGCCGCTGCCGGTCGGGTGCGTCGATTTGTCTCAGTTGGAGAACGTGACCGAGTTGTCCTTGCCGCAGTCGTCCACGTCGCTCTGGTCCATGGTCGCGTAGGGCTTGAACGCCGGCAGCTCGCGCGCCAGTGCCTGCTGGCTGGCCAGCATCGCCGGCAGGCGATCACAGATGCGCTTGGCCTGTGCCTCGATCTTGGCGGCTTCGGCGTTGATGCGCTTTTCGACGCCTTCGCTATCGCCGCTGAAGATGCCCTTCAGCGCTTCACCGGCCGCGTTGGCTCCGAGCTTGGCACCGGCCACGCCGACATCCATGCCCGCCATCGCAACGGCGACCACGTGACCGCGGTACTCCTGCAGGTGGCGGCGCTGGGTGTCGTTGGCGGCGACCTCCTTGCCGGCGATCAGCAGGCGGCCGTCCGGCGTGATCTCCGCACGCGGCTGGTTGCCGCCCGAGATCTTGATGTTGCCCTGGGCGATCTCCTTGCGGGCATCGTCCATGGCTTCCTTGACGGACTGGCCGACGCCGCTGGTGGCTTCGGCAACGCTCTTGCCGACGCTCTTGTCGGGCGCGGAGGAGGTGCCGCCGCAGGCGATCAGCGGCAGGCACAGCAGGGTGGCGGGCAGCAGGCGCAACAGATTCATGATGTTCCCCTGGACGTGTCTGGAAGAGGATTACTTGCTGCGCGGCAGGGTGACCCGGCCGCTGACGTTGCGGTGTTCGACATCGCCGCTGCCGCTGTGGTCGACGGTCAGGCTGCCGCGTACGCCGTCCACCTGGATGTCGCCCGAGCCGTGGCTGCGTACATGCACGTTGCCGCCGATGTCGGCCAGGTCGACGCCGCCGGAGCCGACCACGCCGACTTCGACGCTGCCCTGCACGCGCTTGAACTCGATGTCGCCCGAACCGACCGTGTCCAGCCGCGCGTTGCCACGCACATCGGTGATCTTCAGGTCACCCGAACCGACCGTCCCGGTAACGGCGTCGCCGCCGATGTTGCGGACATTGACGTCACCCGAGCCCAGCGACAGCAGGTTCAGTGAACTGCCGCCGTCGATGTTCAGGTCGCCCGAGCCCACTGCGGCGTGGATGCTGCCGCGCGTGCCGCGGGCAACGGCGTCACCCGAGCCGACATCCACGCTCAGCGACTGTGCGTTCTCCACGCTGGCATCGCCCGAGCCGACCTTGAGCTGCAGCGGCAGGTTGTCCGGCACGCTGCCACGGATGTCCAGCCAGGCATAGCTGTTGCCCAGGCTGATGCCGCTGTGTCGACCGTCCCGACGCAGGCTGACGACCAGCTTGTCGCCTTCCCTTCGCTGATCCAGTACCAGCTGGTCCAGCCATTCCTGGCTGGAGGCGCAGGCGCGGCCATCGAGCTGGCCGCCACCCTTGCTGGCGACGACTTTCAGGTCGTGCTGGTTCACCTCGATCACCACCGCCCTGGCACCAGCCGCATCCAGCTTCAACGTGCGCGCAGCAGTGAACTTGCAGTTCGGGGCATCGGCAGCGAGTGCCGACAGCGGCAACAGCAACAACGCGGAACAGGCGAGCAGGGAACGCATGGGACGTGCCTCCGGGTGGATGGAATCAGATCTCGCCGGCGCGCTTGCGCAGGCGGATGGCGAGGAAGATGAACACTGCACCGATGGCCGCACCGATCCACAGTTCCGGCATCGCCAGCGACTTCAGCTGCGAGGCGGGCGACATCAGGCTGACCACCGAATCCAGGTCGCGGCGCGATCCTTCACCGGCGCCGAGGCGGTACAGCAGGTCCATGCCGGGCACGCCGCCCAGCAGCAGGCGGCCGACGATGTTCTGCCAGAACCAGCCGGTGGTCAGGCCGAACAGCGGCATGACCTTGGTGGTGCTGACGATGACGCCGGCAAACAGCGGCAGCATCACCGCCCACAGGAACGGCTTGCTCCTGGCCCAGGCTGAGCACAGCAGCAGCCAGCCTGCAGTGGGCAGGGCCCACAGCGCGTAGACCGGAATCCAGCTCAGGTGCCCGGCGGCCAGGGTCAACGGGCTGGCCGGGCCCCAGATCAGCGCCATCGGGCTGCCACCGTGCATCAGTGCGACGATGCTGATGATCAGCATGAAGCCGAACATGGTGATGATGCCGGCGACCACCGCGATCAGCGGTGCCACGATCAGCGCGCTGATCACCTTGGACAACACGGTCTGGGTGTCCGACAGCGGCAACGACTTCCAGAACAGGATGCTGCGGTCGCGGCGGTCGTCGTACAGGGCGCCCAAGCAGTAGAAGAACACCACGAAGGCCAGCACCAGGAACGGCCAAGCCGAGCTGAGCACCAGGGTCAGGTCGAGCCCGTTGCCCAGGTCGGCCAGGTCCTTGCCGTTGATGTTGCGTGTCAGCAGCGCCAGGTCCAGGCCGTTGACGTTCACGCTTTCGCCATCGACATGCAGTGCGCCGTTGCGCGCCGCGCGGTTCAGCGCGAACAGGCCGAAGGCAATGCCGACGGTGCTCATCACCAGCGAGATCAGGCCGGCGATCAGCGGGGCATACAGGAAGCCGCCTCGGTTTTCCCAGTACTCGCGCTTGAGCAGCCAGCGCAGGGTACCGAGGGGGCTGACGGGGTGGTTGACGGCATTCATGCGTAGGTCCCCTTCATGACGGCGACGAACAGGTCGGCCAGGCCCGGGCTGCGGGTCTCGCCAAGGGTGGAAAGCTGGGTGCGCGGTACGCCGTCGAACAGCATCACGGTCTTGCCGAACGCCAGGCTGCGCTCGTCGATCGGCTTCAGGGCGCGTGCGGTCTCCAGCTGGTCGGCGTTGACCAGCAGTTCGGTGTAGCGCTGGCCGACCTCGTCCATTTCCGCATCAAGCACGATGCGGCCATCACGGATGAACATGACGTCGCTGAGGATGTGCTCGATCTCTTCCACCTGGTGGGTGGTGACGATGATGGTCTTCTGCTCGTCGAAGTAGTCTTCCAGCAGGCGCTGGTAGAACTCCTTGCGGTACAGGATGTCCAGGCCCAGGGTGGGCTCGTCCAGCACCAGGATGCGGGCATCGATGGCCATCACCAGCGCCAGGTGCAGCTGCACGATCATGCCCTTGGACAGTTCGCGCACGCGCTGCTTCGGTTGCAGCTTGGTGTTGGCCAGGAAACGCTCGCAGCGGGCGCGGTCGAAACGCGGGTGCACGCCTGCGACGAAGTCGATCGCCTCGCGCACCTTGAGCCAGCGCGGCAGCACGGCAACGTCGGCGATGAAGCAGATGTCATTCATCAGTTCGTCGCGGTGCAGCCGTGGGTCGCGGCCCAGCACGCTCAGCTCACCTTCCACCGAGGTCAGGCCGAGCAGAGCCTTCAATGCCGTGGTCTTGCCGGCACCGTTGGGGCCGATCAGGCCGACGATGCGCCCGCTCGGAATGCTGAAGCTGGCATTGTCGAGCGCGACCGTGGTCTTGTAGGCCTTGCGCAGGCCGCGGGCGGTGATGACGGGTTCGCTTGCGGTGCTATTCATCAGAGGTTCCCCTGGGGCAGCAATTCGTCGAGGCTCAGGCCCAGGCGCTGGATGCGCTCCAGCACGGCCGGCCATTCTTCATTGAGGAAGCGCTCGCGCTCGCTGCTGCGCAGCTGCGTGGCGGCCTGCTCGGTCATGAACATGCCCAGCCCGCGGCGCTTCTCGACCAGGCCTTCGTCGGCCAGTTCCTGGTAAGCGCGCGACACGGTGATGGGGTTGAGCTGGTAATCGGCGGCCACCTGGCGCACCGAAGGCAGGGCATCGCCCGGCTTGAGGATTCCGTCGAGCATCATGGCGATCACGCGCTCCTTCAACTGACGGTAGATGGGAGCGCCGTCGCTCCACTGGATGTCGCTCATATTCAGCTCCGTGGGGTCAGCGGCTGGGCGAACGAGAAATACGGCATGGACAGGGAGCTGTGCAGCCGACGCGGGGGAGGGGAGGAGGGAGCGGCGTTCCCTGCCGGTGAAGCGGTGGCGTCCTGCCCACTGTCGGGGGAGGCGGGGGAGGTGGGTGCGGCCAGCCAGGCCAGCACGATCAGGGTCGAGACAGCAGCGGCCGCGGGTGCGGTGAAGTTGCGACGGATCCGGACGTTCATGGCTTCCCCCTGTCTCAGGTGACTGGTGTTGTATGCAACTATAACACCGGCACGCCCATGTGCAACCCCTGGCCCTCCCCAACTGATGGCAGGGGTGGTCAGATCAATGGCATATTCGCTCAAGATATTGATCTTAAAGGTAAATTGAATTGTCGCATGAAGCGTTCCAGGCCGGCCTTCCATTCAGCGATGTCCATACCATGTCATTACCTGGCCAGCGAAGAACGGCGGACCGCGTACTCGCCACGCCGCGCAAAGCCGGGGTCGCCTGCTGCCATCAGGGCGGCCGGAGCCCGGTGCTATAGTTCGGCCGATTCCCGGCCGCTGCTGGCCGGGCCTTGTGAATGGCTACCGCGGACCGCTCCTGATGCCCCTGCCGACCGTTTCGCCGCGCCGCCTGCGCGGCCTGTCCCTGCTGGCCCTGATGGTGGCCGGTGTTGCCGGTTCTGCCAGCGCCCTGGCCGCCGACCTGCTCGACCTGGACTACCGGCCGCTGGCCAGCAAGCAGCAGGTCAACCTGCAGCAGCGCTACCACGGCCAGGTGCTGCTGGTGGTCAACACCGCCAGCAAGTGCGGCTACACCCCGCAGTACGAAGGCCTGGAGGCGCTGCAGAAGCGCTACGCAGCCCGTGGTTTCGCGGTGCTCGGTTTCCCCTCCAATGATTTCAAGGGGCAGGAGCCGGGTGACGAGAAGCAGATCCAGGACTTCTGCACGCTGACCTATGGCGTCAAGTTCCCGATGTTCGAGAAGGTGCATGTGGTCGGCGCCGAGGCGACGCCGCTGTACCAGCGCCTCGCTGCTGCCACCGGCGTGGCGCCGGGCTGGAACTTCCACAAATACCTGCTGGGGCGCGATGGCAAGGTCATCGCCCAGTTCGCCAGCAAGGTGACGCCGGAGGATCCGCAGCTCACTGCGGCCATCGAGAAGGCGCTGGCCGCCACAGCGCGTTGATATCCGGTGCGCATGCCTCGACATCGACGGCATGCGTGCGACAATGTCTCTTTTCGCGCCGACGTCGGCGCCCAGACACTTCCAGGAATGCAGCGAATGAAGATGGGAATGCGCGGCGCCGCGGCGTCGGTTCTGATTCTGGCGATGGGCACTTCGGGTGTCGCTCTGTCGCAACAACCGGCTGCCCCCGCAGCCGCCAAGGAGACCGCAACCTTGAATTCCCCCAAGCAGAAGCTCGGCTACGCCATCGGCCTGGACGTGGCCAAGTCGTTCACCCCGATCGCCGATGAGATCGACGTGGCTGCCCTGCGCACCGCCGTGGAGCGTTCCTTCGAAGGCCTGCAGCCGCAGATCACCCAGGAGCAGGCGAAGGCCACCGACGCGGCGCTGCGCCAGGTCGTGATGGCCCGCAGCGGCCAGCAGGTGCCGGGCGTGGCGCCGGGTTCGCAGCCGCCGAAGGTCGACCGCGTCAAGGTGTCGCAGATGATCGGTTCCTACTCGGTCGGTCCGTCGCTGGCGCAGCTGAAGGACGATATCGACGTCGCTTCGCTGTTTGACGCGATCAGCACCGGTCTGACCAAGGGGCAGCCGAAGATGACGGAAGCTGACGCGACCGCCACCATCCAGGCCTTCATGGGCAGCAAGCAGGCTGAAATGCAGGCCAAGGCCGCCGCCGCTGCGCAGACCAACCGCGAAGAAGGCAATGCCTTCCTGGCCAAGAACAAGACCCAGCCGGGCGTGGTGACCACCGCCTCGGGCCTGCAGTACCAGGTCATCCGCCCGGGCAGTGGCGAGCGCCCGCTGCCGAGCAGCAAGGTGCGCGTGAACTACGAAGGCAAGCTGCTCAACGGCACCGTGTTCGACAGCTCCTATGGTCGTCAGCCGGCCGAGTTCGGCCTGGACCAGGTGATCAAGGGCTGGACCGAAGGCGTGGCGCTGATGCCGGTCGGTTCGAAGTACCGCTTCTGGATCCCGGGCAACCTGGCCTACGGCGAGAACGGCACCCCGGGTGGCCCGATCGGTCCGAACGCGACGCTGACGTTTGACGTGGAACTGCTGGGCGTTCTGCCGTAAGTCATCCAGGAGCGAATACGGACATGCGCGTTGCGATTTTTGGTACCGGTTATGTAGGGCTGGTGACCGGTACCTGCCTGGCTGATGTCGGTCATCAGGTGGTCTGCGTCGATATCGACCAGGCCAAGGTGGATGGCCTCAACCAGGGCATCATCCCGATCTATGAGCCCGGCCTGGAGCCGATGGTGAAGGCCAACCACGCCGCTTCGCGGCTGGCGTTCACCACCGATGCCGCGGCTGCCATCGCGCATGGCCATGTGGTGTTCATCGCCGTGGGCACGCCGCCGGACGAGGACGGCAGCGCCGACCTGCAGTACGTGCTGGCCGTGGCCCGCACCATCGGCCGGCACATGAGCGTGCCGACCGTGGTGGTCAACAAGTCGACGGTGCCGGTCGGCACCGCCGACAAGGTGCGTGCCGCCATCGCCGAAGAGCTGGCCGCGCGTGGCGCGGACATCGCCTTCGACGTGGTGTCCAACCCGGAATTCCTCAAGGAAGGCGACGCGGTCGCCGACTGCATGCGCCCGGACCGCATCATCATCGGTGCGACCAGCGAAGAGTCGGTGGCGGTGATGCGCCGCCTGTATGCGCCGTTCAACCGCAATCACGACCGCGTGGTGGAAATGGACGTGCGTTCGGCCGAACTGACCAAGTACGCCGCGAACGCCATGCTGGCGACCAAGATCTCGTTCATGAACGAAATTGCCAACATCGCCGAACGCGTGGGCGCCGACGTCGAGCAGGTCCGCCAGGGCATCGGCTCGGATCCCCGTATCGGCTGGCACTTCATCTACCCGGGTGCCGGTTACGGCGGCTCGTGCTTCCCCAAGGATGTGCAGGCCCTGGCCCGCACGGCGCAGCAGTATGGCCTTGAACCGAAGCTGCTGAACGCGGTGGAAGCGGTCAACGATGCGCAGAAGGGCCACTTGTTCGCGCTCATCCAGCGTCATTACGACAAGGGCGAGGACGAAGGCGTGCGCGGCAAGACCTTTGCCGTCTGGGGCCTTGCATTCAAGCCGAATACCGACGACATGCGTGAAGCCTCCAGCCGTCGCCTGCTGGCGCAGCTGTGGGAGGGCGGTGCCACGGTGCGTGCCTACGACCCGGAAGCCATGCACGAATCGCAGCGCATCTTCGGCCAGCGCGATGATCTGGTGTTCTGCAACAGCGCCGACGAAGCGCTGCAGGGTGCGGATGCGCTGGTGGTGGTCACCGAGTGGAAGCAGTTCCGCAGCCCCGATTTCCAGAAGCTGCGCGAGCAGCTGAAGGATGCCGCGGTATTCGACGGGCGCAACCTGTACGAGCCGGCTGAAGTGGAAGCAGCGGGCCTGGCCTACTACGGCATCGGCCGGGGGCGTTCGTTGCATGTCTGACCTGCTGCCGACCGAGCGCGAGCAGGCGCTGGAAGCGCGCCTGGTCGAACTGGAAATGCGCGTGTCCTTCCAGGAACAGGCGCTTGCCGAACTGAGCGATGCGCTGGCCGATGCCCGCATGCAGGGCATGCGCAACGCCGACGTGTTGCGCGTGCTGCTGGAAGACCTGGGCAAGGTCCGCAACGCGCTGAATTCTTCCGATCCGGCGAGCGAACCGCCGCCGCCGCACTACTGATCCGAATCCTATGAGCGATACCCTCCGCGACCAGCTGATGGGCCTGGGCTTCAAGCCCGCGCCCAAGCCCGAGCGCAAGAATGATGGCCCCCGCCGTGATGGCCGCCCGCAGGGCAAGGGTGGTAACGGCAATGGAAAGCCGCAGGGCGCAGGCCGGGGCGAGCACAAGCCCGGCGAGCGTCGCGGGCATGGCCACGGTGGCCCGGGCAAGCCCGCCCAGTCGCGTGGTCCGGGCCAGCAGGGCCCGCGCAAACCGCGCAGCGCTGAAGAGATGGACCTGGCCAAGGCCTACGCCATCCGCGCGCAGAAGGAAAAGGAAGAGCGCATCGAGACCGAGCGCCTGAAGCAGGAAGAGGCGCGTGTGCGCCGCGAGGCCAAGGCCAAGCTGGAAGAACTGCTGAAGGACAAGAGCCTGAACTCGGAAGCGGCCGATATCGCCCGCCACTTCCCGTATGGCGGCAAGATCAAGCGCATCTATGTGACCGCCGAACAGCTGACCGCGCTCAATGCCGGCGAGCTTGGGGTGGTCCAGCTCAATGGCCGCTACCTGCTGGTGACCGCCGAGGTGCTGGCGCAGTCCGAGGCGGTGTTCGCCGCGTCGGTGGCGCTGAAGGTCGACCCGAATGCGCCGGCCGAGGAAGATCCGTACGCCGATCCGCAGTACCAGGTACCGGACGACCTGGTCTGGTAATGGACTGAGTTGCCTGCCACGCCCGCCGACGTGGCAGTTGGGGGGAGGGGCAGGATGACGGCTGATGCAGGGCGCGGTTACGTACCGCACATCGATGGACTGCGCGCGATCGCCGTATTGGCGGTGATCGTGTTCCACCTGGATCCGGCCTGGCTGCCGGGTGGCTTCACCGGCGTGGACGTGTTCTTCGTCATTTCCGGTTTCGTGGTGAGTGCTTCGGTGCACCGCCTGCCGCCACTGTCGCTGGGGGCATCGATGCTGCGCTTCTACGCGCGCCGCATCCGCCGTATCGCTCCGGCCCTGGTGGCCTGCCTGCTGGTTACCGCAGTGGCCAGCGTGCTGTTCATCCCCGAATCGTGGTTGAGCGAGGCCAGTGACAAGACCGGGCTGATGGCCTTCTTCGGCTTCAGCAACTGGGTGTTGGCCGCGGTAGGCAACGACTACTTCGCGCCCAAGGCCGAGTTCAATCCCTATACCCACACCTGGTCGCTGGGTGTGGAAGAGCAGTTCTACCTGCTGTTTCCGCTGCTGTTCCTGGCCTGGGCACGGGGCGCGCGTGGGCGCTGGCTCAGCGTGGGCCTGTTCGCGCTGGTCAGCGTCGCATCGCTGCTGCATGCGGCGGTACTGGGTCTGCGCGAGGCCCCGCCTTCCTGGGCGTTCTACGCAACGACCACGCGGTTGTGGCAGCTGGGCGCAGGTGTGCTGCTGTTCCAGTTGTTGCACGTGCGGGCATCGCTCGATCCACTGACCCAGCGCTCGCTGGCCCGCAGCAGGTGGGTGTTCTCGCTGCTGGCCGCGCTGTCGCTGGCCCTGCTGGGCTGGGCGCTGTGGACGGCGCGCGCCGGGCATTCACCTTGGCCAGACGGCCTGCTGCCGACCTTCGCGACGGCGGGCCTGCTGTGGGCGCTGCACCACCATCCGCAGGCCTGGATCGGCCGCGTGCTGGCCAGCGCGCCCATGCGCCGCATCGGCCTGCTGTCCTACTCGCTGTACCTCTGGCATTGGCCGGTGTTCGTACTGATGCGCTGGACCGTGGGCCTGGATACGCCGCTGCAGATGCTTCTTGCGATGCTGTTGGTTGGCGTGTTGTCCTGGCTGTCGTGGCGCTGGGTGGAACAGCCTTTCCGTGGCCCGTTGGTGCCGCGGGCGACTTCGCAGCGCTGGGTGGTCAGTGGTGCCGCCGTGCTTGTGCTGTCCGGCGGCCTGCAGATGTTGCTGTACTCTCAGGCATCGCTGCTGTCGCTGAGTACCGTCAGCCGGCATTCGACGGACTGGTATGCCAGCGGCAAGAGCATCGCCCGCGACTACCCTGGCTGCGCGCTGCAGACCGGCAAGCATCGCTTTGAAGGCGGCAGTGCCCGCACGTATGCGCGCGGACGCTGTGATCTTCCGGTCTCCGCCGTTGCACCCGCCCACGTTTTCGTGGCCGGCGATTCGCATGCCATGGCCTACATCGAGCTGCTGCAGCGGCTGGCGCTGGACACCGGCGCGCACGTGTCGTTGTACGGCCGCGGTGGCTGCCCGCAGGTCAGTCTGCAGAAATGGCGAGGGGCAGGCGCCGGCTGCGAGGCATTCGATGCCGCTGTGTTCGCCGATATCAGCCAGCGGGCGCAGCCAGGCGACGTAGTTGTGCTGGTGTCACTGCGGGTGCCGCGCCTGTCCGACCAGTTCGTGCTGTTCGATGCCGCGACGCAGCTCGCCGGCGAACGGACACCGGAAGCCGTGGCCGGCCGCGATGCGGAGGTGGCCGAGGCGATCGCGCAGTGGAAGCCATTGACTGAGCGCGGCGTGCGCATCGTGATGGAAGCGCCCAAGCCGGTGCTGCCAGCACCGCCTTACCGGTGTTCGGACACCTTCAACGCCCGCAATGAAGTCTGCCGCAATGGGTTGGTCAGCACCCGCGCGGACATGGATGCGCTGCGCGCACCGATGCTGGGCAGCCTGCAGCAGGTGGTCGACGGCCTGCCTGGCGCAGTGATGTGGGATCCGCTGCCGGTGTTGTGCGATGCCACCCTGTGCCCGGCACAGCGCGATGGCCGGCCGCTGTACTTCGATGGCGATCACCTTAGTGGCTATGGCAACCGCGTGCTGCTGCCGTCGCTGTTGCAGGTACTGCGGAAGCACTGAAGCGGGGCGGAGCGCTCAACCCGTGCGTGCGCCGCTGCGGCTCGCACGGATCAGCGGCAGGCTGAGCGCGAAGAAGCACAGCAGCGCCCCGATCAGCGCGAAGCCGCTGCCGGCCAGAAACGCGGTGCGACCCTCGTCGATCTTCCACAACTGGCCGGCGATGAGCGCGCCCAGCACGCCACCGACGCCGGACGAGAAGCCGTACAGCAGGCCCTGGCCATGGCCGTTGAGACGACCCGGGAAGTAGGTCGCCAGCATCTGCATCGCGGCAGCGAAGAACGCGGCAAAGCCGAGTGCATGCGCGGTCTGCGCCACCAGCATCACCGGCAGGTTTTCCGGGAACAGGGCGGTGACTGCCCAGCGCAGGCAGGAACTGACCAGCGCGATCAACAGCATCCAGCTGGCGTCATAGCGACGGAAGAAGCGCCCAATGGTGAAGAACACGCCGACCTCGAACACCACGCCGATGGTCCAGAGCAGGCCGAGCGTGGACGTGCGGTAGCCGTGGTGGTCCATGTAGACCGAGAAGAACGTGTAGTACGGCCCGAACGACAGCTGCTCCATGAAAGCAGCGAGGAAGAACGCCAGCACCGGCGGTCGGCGCACGATCTGCCAGAAGCCGCTGGCGTCGCCCCCTGCCTTGCCGATGTCGCGAGCGTAGTGGTTGCTGAAGGCCGAGGCGACCAGCAGCGCGAACAGTGGCAGCATCATCCACGGCAGCAGGCCGGCGCGGCTGCGGGTGCCATCGCCTTCGATCAGCCAGCCGAACAGGGTGACGATGGCGATGAAGCCCAGCGAGCCCCAGACCCGGATCAGCCCATAGCGATGGCTGTCATTGCCGAGGTGGGTAAGGGTGATCGACTCGAACTGCGGCATCACTGCGTTGTAGAAGAAGCAGAACACGATCATCGCCGGGTACATCCACGGCTGCGGCAGCGGGAGCAGGAACGCGGCGAAGCTGACCAGGGTCAGCACGCAGCCGATGCGCAACAGGCGGATCGGCCGTGGCGAAGTGGCCGCCAGCGAGGTCCAGGCGCTGGGTGCAACCACGCGCGTGGCATACCACAGGCCCATCATCACGCTGATCGCGGTCACGCTCATCCCGCGCGCGGTGAGGAACAGGCTCCAGTACGGAGTGAACGCCCCGAGCGCCGCGTAGTAGAACAGATAGAAACTTGAGAGGCGGGCAACGGGAACGGTCATCGTGGAATGATGAGGCAAAAAGGGAGCGGAGGGGATCAGGTCGTTTGTTCATGAGCGACTTGATCCCCTCCGCCCTTTTGTGTCATTCGGGGTCGTAGTCGAGGTTGGAGGCCAGCCAGCGCTCGGCCTGGGCGCGGTCCACGCCCTTGCGCCGGGCATAGTCGGTGACCTGCTCGCGGCTGAGGCGGCCGACCACGAAATACTGGCTCTGCGGGTGGCTGAAGTAGTAACCCGACACCGCGGCGGTCGGCAGCATCGCGAAGCTCTCGGTCAATTCCATGCCAGCGTTCTTCTCAGCGTGCAGCAGGTCGAACAGGCGGCGCTTCTCGCTGTGCTCGGGGCAGGCCGGGTAGCCCGGTGCCGGACGGATGCCGCGGTACTGCTCGTCGATCAGGGCCTCGTTGTCCAGCGTCTCGGCGCGGTCGTAGCCCCAGAATCCGGTGCGCACGCGCTGGTGCAGGCGCTCGGCCAGCGCCTCGGCGAAGCGGTCGGCCAGGGCCTTCAGCAGGATCGCGTTGTAGTCGTCATGCTCGGCTTCGAAGCGTGCGACGTGGGCGTCGATGCCGATGCCGGCGGTGACCGCGAACGCGCCGATCCAATCCTGTTTTCCGCTGTCGGCCGGTGCAATGAAATCGGCCAGGCAGAAGTCCGGGCGCTCGGCCGGCTTGTCCACCTGCTGGCGCAGGAAGTGCAGGGTGGTTTCGCCCTGCGGGTGCTGCACGCGCACATCGTCGCCGATGCTGTTGGCCGGCCACAGGCCGAACACCGCCTTGGCGTTCAGCCACTTCTCGCCGACGATGCGATCGAGCATCGCGCGGGCGTCCTTGTACAGATCGCTGGCCTGGGCGCCGACGATCTCGTCGGTGAGGATGGCCGGGAACTTGCCGGCCAACTCCCAGGCCTGGAAGAACGGCGTCCAGTCGATGTACTCGACCAGTTCGGCCAGCGGGTAGTCGTCGAATACGTGCAGGCCGGGCTGGTTCGGTGCTGGCGGCGTGTAGCTGTCCCAGCCGCCCTGGAACTTCTGCCCACGCGCGTGCTCCAGCGAGACCAGGCGCTTGGCATCACCACGGTTGCGGTGCCGCGCACGGATCTCGGCATAGTCGGCCTCGTTGGCGGCGACGAAGGCTTCGCGCAGGTCGCGCGAGATCAGCGACTGCGCCACGCCGACCGCGCGCGAGGCGTCCTTCACCCAGACCGTCGGCGCGTGGTAATGCGGGTCGATCTTCAGCGCGGTATGCGCGCGCGAGGTGGTGGCGCCACCGATCAGCAGAGGCAGGTCGAAGCCCTGGCGTTGCATCTCGCGGGCCACGTGGCTCATCTCCTCCAGCGACGGGGTGATCAGCCCGGACAGACCGATCAGGTCGGCGTTGTGTTCGCGCGCGGCATCAAGGATCTTCTGTGCCGGCACCATCACGCCAAGGTCGACTACTTCAAAGTTGTTGCAGGCCAGGACCACGCCGACGATGTTCTTGCCGATGTCATGCACATCGCCCTTCACCGTGGCCATGATGATCTTGCCGTTGCTCTTTGCGGTGTCGCCACTGCGCGCCTTTTCCGCTTCGATGTAGGGCAGCAGGTAGGCCACCGCCTTCTTCATCACGCGCGCGGACTTCACCACCTGCGGCAGGAACATCTTGCCGGCGCCGAACAGGTCGCCGACCACGTTCATGCCGTCCATCAGCGGGCCTTCGATCACGTCCAGCGGGCGGCTGGAGGCCTGGCGCGCCAGTTCGGTGTCCTCTTCCACATACGCGTCCAGGCCGTGCACCAGCGCGTGCGCCAGGCGCTGCGCGACCGGCTTCTCGCGCCAGGCCAGGTCCTCGGTCTTCGCTGCGCCCTTCCTGCCCTTGTAGCGCTCGGCGATCTCCAGCAGACGCTCGGTGGCGTCGCTGCGGCGGTTGAGGATCACATCCTCCACGCGCTCGCGCAGCTCCGGCTCCAGCTCGTCGTAGATCGGCATGGCGCCGGCGTTGACGATGCCCATGTCCATGCCGGCGGCGATGGCGTGGTACAGGAACACCGAGTGGATGGCCTGGCGTACTGTTTCGTTGCCACGGAACGAGAACGACACGTTGGAGACGCCGCCAGACACATGGCAGTGCGGCAGCGTCTGCTTGATGATGCGGGTGGCTTCGATGAAGTCCACCGCATAGTTGTCGTGCTCTTCGATGCCGGTGGCGACGGCGAAGATGTTCGGGTCGAAGATGATGTCCTGCGGCGGGAAGCCGATCTCGTCGACCAGGATGCGGTAGGCGCGGGTGCAGATCTCGACCTTGCGCGCGCAGGTATCGGCCTGGCCGGCTTCGTCGAAGGCCATCACCACCGCGGCGGCGCCGTAGCGCAGCACCTTGCGCGCGTGCTCGCGGAACAGCGCCTCGCCTTCCTTCAGCGAGATCGAGTTGACCACGCTCTTGCCCTGCAGGCATTTCAGGCCGGCCTCGATCACGCTCCACTTCGAGGAGTCGACCATCACCGGGATGCGCGCGATGTCCGGCTCGGACATGATCAGGTTGAGGTAGCGGGTCATCGCTGCCTCCGAATCGATCAGGCCCTCGTCCATGTTGACGTCGAGGATCTGTGCGCCGCTGGCCACCTGCTGGCGGGCCACGTCCACGGCTTCTTCGTAGCGGCCCTCCTTGATGAGTTTGCGGAACTGGGCGCTGCCGGTGACGTTGGTGCGTTCGCCGACGTTGACGAACAGCAGGTCCGGGGTGATGACCAGCGGTTCCAGGCCGGACAGGCGGGTGAAAGGCGTGCTGCTCATGCGGCGTGCTGCTCCTGTGCGCCGGGCAGGGCGCGCGGTGCGAGCCCGGCTACGGCCTGGGCGATCGCGCGGATATGGTCGGGGGTGGAGCCGCAGCAGCCACCGACCAGGTTCAGCAGGCCGTCCTCGGCGAACCCCCGCAGGGTGGTGGCCATGTCCTCGGGGGATTCGTCGTACTCACCGAAGGCATTGGGCAGGCCCGCATTGGGGTGCGCACTGACATAGCAGTCCGACACCTGCGACAAGGTTTCCACGTGCGGGCGCATCGCATCGGCACCCAGCGCACAGTTCAGCCCGATCGACAGAGGGCGCGCATGGGCCAGCGAGGCATGGAACGCTTCTGCCGTCTGCCCCGACAATGTGCGTCCCGACGCGTCGGTGATGGTGCCGGAGATCATCACCGGCAGGCGCGCGCCACGTGCATCGAACGCCTCCTCCAGCGCATAGAGCGCGGCTTTGGCATTGAGCGTGTCGAAGATGGTCTCGACCATGATCGTGTCGGCACCGCCGTCAATCAGGCCGTCGATCGCTTCGCGGTAGGTGTCGCGCAGTTCATCGAAGCTTGTGTTGCGGAAGCCCGGGTCGTTGACATCGGGACTGATCGAGGCCGTGCGGCTGGTCGGGCCAAGCACGCCGATGACAAAGCGCGGTTTGCCCGGGGTGCGTGCAGCGGCGGCATCGCAGCAGGCGCGAGCTACCGCAGCGCCCGCCTTGTTCAGCTCATAGACCAGGTGTTCGAGGTGGTAGTCGGCCTGGCTGACCGAGGTGGCGTTGAAGGTGTTGGTTTCGACCAGATCCGCACCGGCTTCGAGATAGGCGGTGTGGATGTCGGCGATGACCTGCGGCCGGGTCAACAGCAGCAGATCGTTGTTGCCTTTGAGATCGTGACCTTCCGGTGTGCCGTGGTCACAGCCCGGGCCGTGTACGTGGTCGTAGCCGCCGGCGAAGCGCTCGCCGCGGTAGTCGTCTTCCTGCAGGCCATGGCGCTGGATCATCGTGCCCATCGCACCGTCGATGATCAGGATCCGCTCGCGCAGGGCATCGAGCAGGGCGTTGGCACGATCAGGATGCAACCAGGGCAGCGTGGACATGGCGGTCTCGGGCTCAGGGTTTGTTGGCGATCAGCGAAATCACTTCGAAGTGCGGCGGGCGCTTTTCGCGGGTGACCGTCTCCAGGCTTGAGACCTGCAGGCCGGCCTTGTCGACGAACCTGCGCAGCTCCTTGTCGCTGAAGCCGAGATTGACGTGGCCGTAGGCTTCCACCGCCGCCTTGTGTTCATGCCGGGCCAGGCTGCACAGCAGCAGGCGGCCCCCCGGGCGCAGCACGCGTGCGGCTTCGGTGACCGCCTGTGCCGGTTTGCTGGCGTAGGTGAGTGCGTGCATCAGCACCACCAGGTCGAAGCTGCTGTCCTTGAAGGGGAGTGCATGCATGTCGCCCTCGCGCACTTCCACGTTGGGCAGGCGGCGCAGGCGCTCGCTGGCGGCGGCAACCACGCGCGCGCTGGTATCGATGCAGATGTAGCGCTTGGCATGCGGGGCCACCAGTTCGGCCAGCACGCCGTCGCCGGAGGCGATGTCCAGCACGTCGCCGGTTTCCAGCAGCGGCAGCGCGGTACGCGCCAGCGCCTCCCAGGTCCGTCCGGGAGAGTAGTGGCGTTCCATGTCGCCGGCCACGCTGTCGGCCCAGTTCTGGTCGGAGGCGCGGTGGGCCAGTACGGCGGCGACGCGTTCAGCGTCCTGGCGCAGCAGCGGGTCATCGCTTCCGTTGCTCAAGGCATGCCACAATGCACGCTGCGCCGGGTCCAGCTGGGCTTCGTCGAAGCGGTAATAGGCCGACACGCCTGCACGGCGGTCGCGGACCAGGCCGGCTTCCTTCAGGCGCGCCAGGTGGGTGGACACGCGCGGCTGTGCCAGCCGGGTGATCGCCGACAGTTCGGCCACGGTCAGTTCTTCCTGCTCCAGCAGCGCCAACAGGCGCACGCGGGTCGCGTCGGCGAACACCTTCAGGCGGGTCGACCAGTCTTCAAGATCCATAAATATCTACCTATCGCGATATAGAGATATGTTCGCTGACAAGGCCTGCAGCGGTCAAGTCGCTGGCGTACGGATGCCGCCTGGCCCCGGTACAATCGGGGCACCTGGGCACGCCGTGCGCGGCCCATAACATCATGTACCCGGGAGGGTGTTGTGGATTTCAGCTTTAGCGAAGAGCAGTTGATGCTGCAGGACGTGGCGCGGCGGATCGCGCAGGAGAAGATCGCCCCGAGTGCGGAGCATCATGACCGTACCGGCGAGTTCCCGCTGGACAACATCCGCCTGCTCGGCGAGAACGGCCTGATGGGCATCGAAGTGCCGACCGAATACGGCGGCGCGGGCATGGACCCGATCGCGTACGTGCTGGCGATGGTGGAGGTCGCCGCCGCCGACGCAGCCCATTCGACCATCATGTCGGTGAACAACTCGCTGTTCTGCAACGGCATCCTCACCCACGGTACCGAAGCGCAGAAGCAGACCTACGTGCGTGCGATCGCCGAAGGCGAGGCCATCGGTGCATTCGCGCTGACCGAACCGCAGTCGGGTTCGGATGCGACCGCCATGCGCTGCCGCGCGGTGAAGCAGGCCGACGGTACCTTCGTGATCAACGGCAAGAAGAGCTGGATCACCTCCGGCCCGGTGGCCAAGTACATCGTGCTGTTCGCGATGAGCGAGCCGGACAAGGGCGCGCGCGGCATCACCGCCTTCATCATCGACACCGACAAGGCGGGTTTCGGCCGCGGCAAGACCGAGCCGAAGCTGGGCATCCGTGCCTCGGCCACCTGCGAAATCGAGTTCAACGACTACGTGGCGCAGGCTGAGGACGTGCTGGGCCAGGAAGGCGAGGGCTTCAAGATCGCCATGAGCGTGCTGGACGCGGGCCGCATCGGCATCGCATCGCAGGCCATCGGCATCGCCCGTGCTGCCTATGAAGCGACCCTGGAATACGTGAAGGAGCGCAAGGCGTTCGGCGCGGCCATCGGTACCTTCCAGATGACCCAGGCCAAGATCGCCGACATGAAGTGCAAGCTGGATGCAGCGCTGCTGCTTACCCTGCGCGCGGCATGGGTGAAGGGCCAGGGCAAGCGTTTCAGCACCGAAGCGGCGGTGGCCAAGCTGACCGCTTCGGAAGCCGCAATGTGGATCACCCACCAGGCGGTGCAGATCCATGGCGGCATGGGCTATTCGAAGGAAATGCCGCTGGAGCGCTACTTCCGTGATGCCAAGATCACCGAGATCTATGAAGGCACTTCGGAAATCCAGCGCCTGGTGATCGCCCGCAACGAGACCGGTCTGCGTTGATTGGCAAGGGCCGCGCCGCTGCAATGGCGGCGCGGCAGTGCTGGGGCGCGCATACGTGGCGGCACGGCGCTGACCAGGCCAGGCCAGGAATGCGTTAGCGGGGCACCTGGCAATGAAGTTGTCGGCCATCCCATCTGCAGATGGGACCCGTCGGGGCCGATCCGGGATTGATCTCAATCCTGACACCATACAGATGTGCGGTATCCACCCAGCTCTGATAGTCCCCGTCGTTGCTGAAATGATACGAGCCCGAATAGCCTTGGCCCGTATCGCTGTTTGACGCGGCGCCGTCCGGTATCCGGTTTCCTGCCGCGTCGACGCTCTCACCCGCAACATACTTTGCCCTGTCGACCGAGTCTGGAGTGATCACCAGCCTGGTCTGCGAGCCATCGCGCCAGGTAATCACATAAGTCACGGTGTCCACGCCAAACAGTTTGCTCACCCAGCTCAGCACAACAGAAGAGATCGTCGTAGCCAGGGAGTTCCATGCGGGCTGCGACGTGTTGGCGCCACTGAAGGCGCGTCCTATGCCGAGTTCCAGTTGCGTGCGGTAGGTGGCCGATTGCACCACATCGTAGGCGTTGAGCCCTTTCAGTTCGGTAGGGAAGGTGATGCCATTGGCCATCTGTGGGTTATCAGGATGGACCGGAACAACAGTCCCACGGCCGAATGACTGTGGCACAAACTGCGTTCCGGACCCGATGCCGGCCTGTGGGAGGGCGAGGATGCGATTGAACATCGCGGTCACTTCGGCCGGGACCGCTACGGGGACTGCGCGGTGTCTCCGCAGTTCGCGGTCGTACTCTACTTCAAAGCCATTGAGCCGCTTTTGCTCCAGGTCGACCACCACGGTCAATCCCGTTCCTGACTGGAGTGCTGCCAAGCGAGGACTGGCGCAGTTGTTGCACGGTACTATGCCGCCGGCCTGTGCGGTTGCGTGCGGGCCGAGGCCGAGTGACAGGAACATGCAGGCGGCGAGTAGACGTGCATTCGAAAGATGCGACATGAGCATTCCTCGATCAATCCGTTGAAGGAATGCTCTGGATACCGGTATGGGCTCAATGAAACAGCGATCCGGATCCCATTGCGGACGTCTCTGTTCTGGCGCGCAGCTTCCTGTCGCAATTGGCGCGGGCTTGGGCTGCAATGCGCCACGCGGATGCTTCTGAGCCTACGCTCATCATCCGCAACGGCCTGCAGCACGAGGCGAACGCGACGAGCTCTTTGCGTTCATGTTCCAATGTGATCGGCAATTCTTCAGGGCAGGCAGGATGATCCATCGCGGTTGGGGATTCATGACGCTGGTGACGCCGATCGCAGCAATTCTGCTGCTGGCGTACTTCTTCCCAAATGACGGTCCCAAGGGCAACATCCCGCTGCAGCAGGTGCTGCTGGGTGCAGGTATCGGCGCCGCCGTGAACGTACTGCTGGGCCTGTGGCTCAATCGCGTGCCCCGGCAGAAGGGCGAAGCCGCGCCTCATCATTTCTTCTTCGTGCCGATGCAGTGGGTGGCCTTGGCGATCGTGGCGGTGTGCATAGTGGTTGCGCTGCTGCGCTGAGACGTTGCCCTGGTAGATGCCAACCTTGAACCTTGGTTGGCATGCATTCAAAAGCAGAAAAAAAAGGCCCCGGATCGCTCCGGGGCCTTTTCGTTTCAGCTCACCACCGGATCAACGATCCGGGCGGTGTGCAGCATCCGCATCACGCTGGCGTTCCATGAACTCCTTGGACGGTTGATCCAGCTTGTCGCCCAGCATGCGGCGCACGACCACGAAGAACACCGGGATCATCAACAGGCCGAGCAGGGTGGCGAACAGCATGCCGCCGATCACGCCGGTACCGATGGCGTGGCGGGAGTTGGCGC
Organism: Stenotrophomonas sp. YJH_SMC_17; assembly: GCF_059371655.1. NCBI lineage: Bacteria > Pseudomonadati > Pseudomonadota > Gammaproteobacteria > Lysobacterales > Lysobacteraceae > Stenotrophomonas > Stenotrophomonas sp. YJH_SMC_17. Next base: position 735,555 of record NZ_JCAFUU010000002.1, read on the forward strand.
CGGCGCCGGTGGAGATCGCCATCGGGATAACGCCCATGATGAATGCGAACGAGGTCATCAGGATCGGGCGGAAACGCAGGCGGGCCGCTTCGATGGTGGCATCGCGCAGGTTCTTGCCGGCCGCACGCTGCTCCACCGCGAACTCCACGATCAGGATCGCGTTCTTCGCCGCTAGGCCGATCACGGTGATCAGGCCGATCTTGAAGAACAGGTCGTTGGGCAGGCCACGCAGCATCGACAGGCCAAGTGCACCCAGCACGCCCAGCGGCACCACCAGCAGCACCGCCACCGGGATCGACCAGCTTTCATACAGTGCGGCCAGGCACAGGAACACCACCACGATCGACAACACCAGCAGCAGGGTTGCGGCATTGCCGGCCAGGATCTCCTGGTAGGACATGCCGGACCAGTCGTAGCCGAAACCGGCCGGCAGGTCGTCGTTGACGATCGCCTCCATGGTCTGCATCGCCTCACCCGAGCTGGTGCCCGGTGCCTGCGAACCGACGATGTTGATCGCCGAGTAGCCGTTGTAGCGGCTCAGCGACGGCGGTGCCGACACCCATTCGGACTTGACCACCGTGTTGAGCGGGATCATCGCGTTGGTACCGTCGGCATTGGTGGTGAGGGTGGACGGGCTGTAGAAGCTCTTCAGCGACTCCTGGCCGGTGCGGTACGGGCCATCGGCCTGCATGGTCACGCGCTTGATGCGGCCTTCGTAGAAGAAGTCGTTGACGTACACCGGGGCCAGCATCAGCTGGATGGTGCTGTACACGTCCGACACCGACATGCCCATCGACTGCGCCTGTACGCGATCCACGTGCAGCTGCAACTGCGGCGCGTTTTCCAGGCCGTTCGGGCGCACACCGACCAGGTGGTCCGGTTTCTGCGCGGCCTGGCCGAGCAGGATGTTGCGGGCCTGGGTCAGCTGCTCGTAACCGGCACCGCTACGGTCCTGCAGCCACATGTCGAAGCCACCGAACTGGCCAAGGCCCTGCACGGTGGGCAGGTTGACCACGAAGATCTGCGCTTCCTTGATGCCATAGAACGCGCCGTTCATGTTCTGGATGAACTCCGGCGCGGTGAACTTGCGTTCCTCCCAAGGCTTCAGGCGGATGAACCCCATGCCGACGTTCTCGCCGGAACCGACGAAGCTGAAACCGGCCACCTGCAGCATGCCTTCATAGCCATCCTGCTTCTCCAGGATGCCACGCATCTGCGCGAACACTTCGTTGGTCTGGCCCTTGGTCGAGCCCGGCGGCAGCTGCACGATCGCCAGCGCATAGCCCTGGTCTTCTTCCGGCAGGAAGCTGCCCGGCATGCGGGTGAACAGGAAACCGCACAGTGCGGTCAGTACCACGAACAGGATCATCCAGCGCGGGGCGTGGCGCACCGCCGAGGTGATGTGGCCCACATAGGTGTGGCTGATCTTGTCGTAGTACTTGTTGAAGGTGCGGTAGACGATGTTCGGGTTGTCGTTGTGCGTCGGCTTGAGGAAGGTCGCGCACAGCGCCGGGGTGAAGCCCAGCGCCAGGAACGCCGAGAACGCCATCGAAATGGCGATGGTCAGCGCGAACTGCTTGTAGATCTCACCGGCGGCACCGCCCTGCAGGGCCGACGGAATGAACACCGCAGCCAGCACGACGGTGATCGCGACCACCGCGCCGGTGATCTGGGTCATCGCCTTCTGCGTGGCCGGCTTCGGCGCCAGGCCTTCCTCGGTCATGATACGTTCGACGTTCTCGATCACCACGATCGCGTCATCGACCACGATGCCGATTGCCAGCACCATCGCGAACAGGGTCAGCTGGTTGATCGTGAAGCCGATCATCCACATGCCCAGGAAGGTACCGAGCAGGGCCACCGGGATGACCAGGGTCGGGATCAGGGTGGCGCGGAAGTTCTGCAGGAAGATCAGCATCACCAGGAACACGAGGAACACCGCCTCGAACAGCGTCTTGACCACTTCCTGGATCGAGATCTTGACGAAGGTGGTGCTGTCGTACGGCGAGAACCAGGTGACACCGGCCGGGAAGCTGGGCTGCAGTTCGTCCATCTTGGCGCGGACCGCATCGGCCACGTTCAGGGCGTTGGCGCCCGGCAGCAGCTGGATGGCGAAGGCACCGGTCGGCTTGCCGTTGTACTGGGTGTCGAAGCCGTAGTTGTTGGCACCGAAGGCGACGCGGGCGATGTCCTTCAACAGCACGCGCGAGCCGTCAGCATTGGCGCGCAGGATGATGTTCTCGAATTCCTGCGGCGAGCTGAAGCGGCCTTCGGCCGAGACCGTGGCGGTGAAGTGCTGGCCTTCCGGCGACGGGTCCGAACCCAGCGCACCGGCGGCGAACTGCACGTTCTGCGCACGTACCGCGGCCAGCACCTGGCTGGCCGAAAGGCCATAGCCCTGCATCTTTTCCGGGTTGAGCCAGATGTTCATGGCGTACTCGGAACCGAACTGCTGGGTGCTGCCGACGCCGGGGATACGCGAGACCTGGTCGAGCACGCGCGAACCAACGATGTCGTTCAGGGCGTCACGGTTGATGGCCGGCGTATCGGACTGCAGCGCGATCACCATCAGGAAGCCGGCGTTGGCCTTGGCCACCACCACACCCTGCTGGGTCACTTCCGAAGGCAGTCGGGGCGTGGCCAGCGAGACCTTGTTCTGCACCTGCACCTGGGCGATGTCCGGATCGGTACCGGTCTCGAAGGTCAGGGTGATCTGCGCACGGCCGTTGGAAGCGGACGAGGAACTGAAGTACAGCAGGTGATCGATACCGGTCAGCTGCTGCTCGATCACCTGGGTGACCGATTTTTCCGTGGTGTCCGCACTGGCGCCCGGGTAGGTGGCCGAGACGGTGACCTGCGGCGGGGCGATGTTGGGATAGGACTCCACGCCCAGGTTGAGGATCGCGATCACGCCGCTGAGCGAGATCAGGATCGCAACCACCCAGGCGAAGACTGGATGTTCGATGAAAAATTTAGGCATGACGGAAGGTTCCCGTTACTGCTTGTTCGAATCGGTGGCGGCCGGCTTGGCCGCATCGGCCTGCTCGGGCTTGGCCGCGTCGGCCGGTGCCTTGCCTGCGGCCGGTGCAGCACCTGCCGGCGCGGCGCCGCCCGCGGCGGGCTTGCCGCTGGCGTCCTGCCCCGGGGTCCACGGCTTGGCCACCGCCGGTGCGCCTTCCTTGACCTTCTGCACGCCCGCCACGATCACCTTGTCACCGGCGGCCAGGCCGTCGCTGACCAGCCAGTTGCCGTTCTGCGCGCCATCGGTCTTCACGTTCTTGCGCACGACCTTGCCGTCGGCGCCGACCACCATCACGTAGCCGCCGGTGGTGTCACGCAGCAGGGCCTGCTGCGGCACCAGATAGGCGTTGTTGCGCTCGCCCAGGTTGGCCTGGAAGCTGACGAAGGCACCGGGCAGCAGGATCTGCTGCGGGTTCGGCAGCAGCGCACGCAGCGACACCGCGCCGGTGGCCGGATCGACCGTGGTCGAGGAGAAGTCCAGCGTGCCCGGCTCGCTGTAGGTGCTGCCATCGGCCAGCTTCACGGCCACCGTGGCCTTGCCGTCGCCGGACAGCGCCAGCGCGCCCTTGGCCTGCTGCGCACGCAGTTGGGTCAGCTCATCCACGCTGAGCGAGAAGTTCACATACAGCGGGTCGAGCTGGTCGACGGTGGTCAGCAGGGTCACATCGCCCTGGCCGACCAGCGCGCCCTCGGTGACCTGCTGCTTGTTGGCCACGCCACTGATCGGCGCGGTCACTTCGGCGTAGCCCAGGTTGATCCGCGAGGAGGTCACTGCCGCTTCGGCCTGCTTGACGGCGGCCAGCGCAGTGCGCTCGGCCGATTCGGCGTTGTCCAGGTCGGACTTGGAGACGAACTGCTGCGGGGCCAGCGAGCGCGCGCGATCGGCGGCGACCTTGGCGTTGGCGTAGGTGGCGCGGGCCGAGGCCAGCTGGGCCTCGGAGGCGTTGAGCGAAGCACGCAGCGGCGCCGGGTCGATCAGGAACAGGGTCTGGCCCTGCTTGACCTGGGAGCCTTCCTGGTAGACGCGCTTGAGCAGCACGCCCGGCACGCGCGCGCGCACGTCGGCGCTGCGGAACGGCGACAGGCGGCCGACCAGCTCGCGCTGCAGCGGCAGGGTCTGCGGCCTGGCGTCGATCACGCCCACCTCCGGCGGCGGGGGCGTCTGCTGTTCCGGCTTCTTGCAGGCAGCCAGCGCGACAGCAACGGCGCACGTCAAGGCAAGGGTGCGGAGTGGGGCGGTCATCAGGAGGAACTCCGGGGTTGGTTTGTAGACGGGGCCGGCGACGGCTGTGGCGCGAAGGCGCGCAGGAAGCTGTCGACGGAGAACTCTGCCCAGCGCCGACGCAACAGCGCGTCATCACGATGGGGGGTATGGAAGCGCTGTTTGTCGAAATCCTGACCGGCGATCATGCTCAGCAGCAGTTCGGCCATGAAGTGCGGGTCGTCATGCCGCAGCTGACCCTTCCTGCAAACGGTTTCAATCCATTCAGCAAGATGAAGCGTCAGCGCGCCGGCCCCATGCCGGTACAGCGTACGCGCCTCTTCGGGAAACTGGGCCGCATCGGCAGCAATCAGCCGGCAGGCCTGTCCTACGTGCGGTTGGTTGAAATGCTCCAGGAAATCGGTGGCGAACTGGAGAAGGCTGGCACGCAGGTCGTCAGTGCGGAGTGCACGGACCATGGCGCCGGTGGCGTGGCCGACATGGCGCTGCATCACCCGGCGCAGCAGGTCCTGCTTGCTGCCGTAGCGCGAGTACAGGGTCTGCTTGGAGCAGCCGGCGTGCTGGGCCACCGCATCCATGCTCATCTGCATTCCCTGCTGGGCCAGCAGTTCGCGCACGGCATCGAACACGCGCTCATCGCGTGCGTCGAGGGCAACGGGAAGGTAGGCCGGGTTCACGCGGTGGACTATACCGTCCAGTTCAGGATTGTGGAATCGCATCGGTGTCGCCGCGTGTGTCTTCCGGTAACACGTTTTGCCGATTCTGTCGGCAGTGCTGAAACCGACGCCAGCACCCTACCGGCACGAACTGAATAGGCGTCTAAACCGCAGCAAACCCGAATCTGCTTATTCCGTCCTGCAGCAAGGCCTTTTCGTGCGGTAGGGCTACAATTTCATTTTCCCAACTGAGCAAGCGCATCGCTCTGCCATGAAACCGCAAAAAACCGCAGCCAAGACCGTGAAAAACAAGACCAAACCAGCAGAGTCGGAGGTCGCAGTGACCGCTGGTTTCTCCCTGGAGCCGGTGTACACGGCATTGCGCAAGCGCTACCCCGCGGCCGCACAGGCCGAAGCAGTGGCCTTCGCCACTGACTTCTACAAGCGCATGGAGTCGGACGAGTTCCCGCACCACAGCGCTGAAGAGTGGGCCGCTCTCGCGGCTGAGACGCTGGAATTCGCCCGGGCCCGCAAGGCCGGCAAGGCCAACGTCCGCGTGTTCAATCCGACCGCGAAGGCCAACGGTTGGGAATCGCCGCACACCGTGCTGCAGATCGTCAACGACGACATGCCGTTCCTGGTTGATACCGTCACCATGTCCCTGGCCGAACAGGGCGTGGGTGTCCACGTGCTGGGCCACCCGGTGCTGCGCTTCACCCGCGACAAGGCCGGCAAGCTGGTCAAGGTCGGCGAGGGTGATGCCGAGTCGGTGATGCTGCTGGAGATCGACCGCCAACCGGCCGAAGCCATGGCCGCCATCGAACAGGCCATCAACAAGGCGCTGGAGGAAGTGCGCGCGATCGTGCGCGATTGGCAGCTGATGAAGGACAAGGCGCTGGCGCTGGCCGACGACCTGGGCAAGCGCCAACTGCCCGTCGACGACGCCTCGCGCAAGGAAGCACAGGAATTCCTGCGCTGGGCCGCCGACAACCACTTCACCTTCTTCGGCTACCGCGAGTACCGCGTCGAGAAGCAGGGCAAGGAAGACGTGCTGGCGCCGCTGAACGACACCGGCCTGGGCCTGATGCGTGGCAAGGACAAGTCCGCTGCCCGTCCGGTCAAGACCTTGGCCGCGCAGGGCCTGAACGCCACGTCCGGCCTGAAGGACGCGCTGATCCTGACCAAGACCAATGCCCGTTCGCGCGTGCACCGCGCCGGCTACATGGACTACATCGGCGTGCTTGAATTCGACGCCAGGGGCAAGATCATCGGCGAGCAGCGCTTCCTCGGCCTGTTCACCTCCAGCGCCTACAACCGTCGCCCGTGGGAAATCCCGCTGGTGCGCCAGCGCCATGAGCACGTGATGAAGCAGTCGGGCCTGGCTCCGGCCAGCCACAGCGGCAAGGCCCTGCGCCACATCCTGGAAACCCTGCCGCGCGAAGAACTGTTCCAGTCCAGCGAGGACGAACTGTTCCGCACCGCGATGGGCGTGCTGGGCCTGCAGGAGCGCGTGCGCAGCCGCCTGTTCCTGCGCCGCGACAAGTACAGCCGTTTCATTTCCGCGCTGGTCTACCTGCCGCGCGAGCGCTTCAACACCGACGTGCGCCTGCGCATCGAAGCGATGCTGAAGGACGCGCTGCACGGCGAGTACGTCGACAGCTCGGTGGTGCTGGGCGAATCGCCGCTGGCCCAGGTGCACCTGATCGTGCGCCCGAAGCCCGGTGAAATGCTCGACGTCGATACCGCAGAACTGGAGCAGAAGCTGGCCCAGGTGCTGCGCAACTGGCAGGACGACCTGCGTGAAGCGCTGGTGTCCCGCCATGGCGAGACCGAAGGCCTGCGCATCGCCGCCCGCATCGGCAAGGCGCTGCCGGCCGGCTACATCGAAGACAACAGCACCGCCGTTGCCGCCAACGATGTCAGCCAGCTTGACGCGCTGACCGGCCCGGACGACCTGCGCCTGAGCCTGCAGGCCGTGCCGCGCGAAAGCGGTGATGGCCTGCGCCTGAAGCTGTACCGCCAGCTGGACGACATTCCGCTGTCGGACGCGCTGCCGATGATGGAAAACATGGGCCTGCGCGTGATCGCCGAGCGTCCGTACCGCCTGTCGGTCGACAACGCGCCGGTGTACGTGCAGGACTTCGAGGTCGAATCGACCGCCGGCGCGATCGATGCCGCCAGCGTCGATGAAGCCTTCGGCGAGACCTTCGCCCGCGTCTGGCACGGCGATGCCGAGAACGACGGCTTCAACCGCCTGGTGCTGGCCGCTGGCCTGCACTGGCGCCAGGTCGCCATGCTGCGTGGCTACTGCAAGTACCTGCTGCAGACCGGCGTGCCGTTCTCGCAGGCTTACGTGGAAGGCACCTTCGCGCGCTACCCGCTGCTGGCCCGCCTGCTGGTCGAGCTGTTCGAGGCCCGCTTCGATCCGGCCACCGGCCATGAAAGCAAGGACGACATCGCGGCTGGCCAGGCCCAGCTGAAGGCCCACTTCGATGTGCTGGCTGCTGGCGACGACGCCACCCTGAAGGTGCTCAAGACCGTGGTCGACGCCCGCAAGGGTGACCGCGACGCGCAGATGCAGGCCGCGCGCGATGCGCTGCTGAAGCTGATGGACCGCGTGTCCAGCCTGGACGAGGACCGCATCCTGCGCTCGTTCATGGGCGTGATCGACGCGACGCTGCGTACCAGCTACTACCAGACCGATGCCAACGGCCAGCACGGCCATGTCATCAGCTTCAAGTTCGATTCGGCGCTGGTGCCGGACCTGCCGAAGCCGCGTCCGTACCGCGAAATCTTCGTCTACGGCCCGCGCGTGGAAGGTACCCACCTGCGCTTTGGTGCCGTGGCCCGTGGTGGCCTGCGCTGGTCGGATCGTCGCGAAGACTTCCGTACCGAAGTGCTGGGCCTGGTCAAGGCGCAGATGGTCAAGAACACCGTCATCGTGCCGGTCGGCGCGAAGGGCGGCTTCTTCGCCAAGACCCCGCCGGCCAATGGTGACCGCGATGCAGTCTTCGCCAATGGCGTGGCCTGCTACAAGCTGTTCATCCAGGGCCTGCTGGACATCACCGACAACATCGTCAACAACAAGATCGTGCCGCCGGTGGATGTCGTGCGCCACGACATGGACGATCCGTACCTGGTGGTGGCCGCCGACAAGGGCACCGCGACCTTCTCCGACATCGCCAATGGCCTGGCCATCGCGCACGGCTTCTGGATGGGCGATGCGTTCGCCTCCGGTGGTTCGGTCGGCTACGACCACAAGGGCATGGGCATCACCGCACGCGGTGCGTGGGAGTCGGTCAAGCGCCACTTCCGTGCGCTGGGCCGTGACAGCCAGACCCAGGACTTCACCGCGGTCGGTGTCGGCGACATGTCCGGCGACGTGTTCGGCAACGGCATGCTGCTGTCGCGCCACATCCGCCTGGTCGCTGCCTTCGATCATCGCCACATCTTCCTGGACCCGAACCCGGATGCGTCCACCACGTTCGTCGAACGTGAGCGCCTGTTCACCGTGCCGCGTTCGAGCTGGGCGGACTACGACGCCAAGCTGATCAGCAAGGGCGGCGGCGTCTATCCGCGCAGCCTGAAGTCGATCGAGATCACCCCGCAGGTGCGCGAAGCGCTGGGCCTGGACGACAACGTCAAGGCGCTGTCGCCGAACGATCTGATGAGCGCGATCCTGAAGGCGCCGGTCGACCTGCTGTGGAACGGTGGCATCGGTACCTACGTCAAGGCCGCCAGCGAGCAGCACAGCGATGTCGGCGACCGCGCCAACAACGCGCTGCGCGTGAACGGTGGCGAGCTGCGCTGCAAGGTGGTGGGCGAAGGCGGCAACCTGGGCATGACCCAGCTGGGCCGCATCGAAGCCGCCCAGGCTGGCGTGCTGCTCAACACCGACTTCATCGACAACTCGGCCGGCGTGGACACCTCCGACCACGAAGTCAACATCAAGATCCTGCTCAACGATGTGGTGCGGGCCAAGAAGCTGACCGTCGAGCAGCGCAACAAGCTGCTGGCCTCGATGACCGATGAAGTCGCCGAGCTGGTGCTCAACGACAACTACCGCCAGAACCAGGCGCTGAGCCTGATGGAGCGGATGGCGGTCAAGCGCCTGGGTTCCAAGCAGCACTTCATCCGCACGCTGGAACAGCAGGGCCTGCTGGATCGCCAGATCGAGTTCCTGCCGTCCGATGCCGAGCTGTCCCAGCGCAAGGCACGCGGCCACGGCCTGACCCGTCCGGAGCTGTCGGTGCTGCTGTCCTACTCCAAGCTGGTGGCGTTCAACCAGCTGCTGGATTCGGATATTCCGGAAGATCCGTACCTGTCCAAGGAACTGCAGCGCTACTTCCCGACCCCGCTGCAGAAGAAGTACGCCGACGCGATGGAGCGTCACCGCCTGAAGCGCGAAATCATCGCCACGGCCGTGACCAACCAGACCATCAACCGCATGGGCGCCACCTTCCTGATGCGCATGCAGGAAGACACTGGCCGTTCCATCGCCGAGGTCGCCAAGGCCTACACCATCAGCCGCGAAACGCTGGATGCCCGCGCGCTGTGGGCGCAGATCGACGCGCTCGACGGCAAGGTGCCGGAATCGGTGCAGATCGATGCACTGGAAGTGATCTGGAAGCTGCAGCGTTCGTTCGTGCGTTGGCTGCTGTCGCGCCCGGGCGCGATGCCGGGCATCACCGAGGCGGTCAACCGCTACCAGGGCCCGTTCAACGACATCCGCGTCGCCTCGGGTGTGCTGCCGGATTCGCAGCGTCCGACCTACGAAGCCCTGGTGGCCGAGTGGAAGGAGAAGGGCCTGCCGTCCGCGCTGGCGCAGCAGCTGGCCGAACTGCACTTCCTGGAGCCGGCGTTCGACATCATCGAACTGGCCCGCACCCGAAAGCTGAAGCCGGTGGACGTATCCAAGGTCCACTTCCGCCTGGGCGATGCCCTGCAGCTGCCGTGGCTGTTCGAGCAGGTCGACGCGCTGGAGGTCAACGGCCGTTGGCACGCCGTGGCACGTGGCGTGCTGCGTGACGAACTGGCGGCCAACCACCGCAACCTGGCCGGTCAGGTGCTGGGCACCAAGGGCGGCAGCGCGGAGGCCAAGGTCGCAGCCTGGATGGGCCGCGACGACAACAGCCTGCGCTTCACCCTGGCGATGCTGGCCGAACTGGCCGAGCAGAAGACCCTGGACTACCCGACCGTTTCGGTCGCGGTGCAGCGCCTGGGCCAGCTGGCCGCGCATGGTGCGTAAGTGATGTAACGCCGGGCGCTGCCCGGCATGCGTTAAACACAGCGGCCCCGCGAAAGCGGGGCCGTTCTGTTTTTGCTTTCTTTTCTGCGATCACTGACCCGAGGCCGGCATCCTGCCAGGTGGATGACCGGCCCGTCCGCCGGGACCGTGAGCGCCATGGATGGCGCGACCGAGCCCCCAGGGATGGGTTTACGGCGTGTCCCGGCGGACGGGCCGGTCATCCGCCGCGCAGGGTCCAACCCCCGGCGCTCGGTTATGCTCTCCCTCATGCCTTCCCCCCGGATCCACCGATGAGCGACACCCCCCGCATCGCTTTCCTGGCCAGCACCACCGAACCTGCGCAGATGGCCCGCGCGGCGATGATTTCGCGTTATGGCGATCACACGCCGGAGCAGGCCGACGTGCTGTGCCCGCTGGGTGGCGACGGCTTCATGCTGCAGACCCTGCATCGGCACGGGCACCTGGGCAAGCCGGTGTTCGGCATGAAGCTGGGTACCGTCGGCTTCCTGATGAACCAGTACCGTGGCGATGATGACGTGCAGGCCCGCATTGCGCGCGCCGAACCGGCCAACCTGCGCCCTCTGGAAATGGTGGCGCTGACCGAATCGGGCACCAGTACCGGTTCGCTGGCCTACAACGATGTCTCGCTGCTGCGGCAGACCCGGCAAGCCGCGCATATCGGCATCGACCTGAACGGCCAGGAGCGCGTGGCCGAACTGATCGGCGACGGCGTGCTGGTGGCCACCCCGGCCGGCAGCACCGCCTACAACTATTCCGCGCATGGCCCCGTGCTGCCGCTGGGCTCGCACACCATCGCGCTGACGCCGTTGGCGCCCTATCGCCCACGGCGCTGGCGCGGCGCGATCCTGAAGGCGGATACCGAAGTGCGCTTCCGCGTGCTTGATCCGTACAAGCGTCCGGTCAGCGTGACCGCCGATTCGCACGAGACCCGCGACGTGGTCGAGGTGACCATCCGCGAGTCGAAGGACCGCCGCGTGACCCTGCTGTTCGACCCGGAGCACAACCTGGAAGACCGGATTCTGAGCGAACAGTTCGTTTTTTGAGGACAATGGGCGGCCGGCCCCGCCGACCGCTTGAAGGACCCCCACCGATGGGCGACAACTCCCCCCGTTTGCTGACCGTCGCGGTGACCTCGCGCGCGCTGTTCGACCTCGAGGAAAGCCACGCGCTGTTCGAGAGTGATGGCGTGGCGGCGTACGCCGAATTCCAGCGCCAGCATGAGGACGACATCCTCGGCCCCGGCGTGGCCTTTCCGGTGGTGCGCAAGCTGCTGGCGCTGAACCAGGGCGCCAGCCCGGAGAACCCGCGGGTCGAGGTGATCCTGCTGTCGCGCAATTCGGCCGATACCGGCCTGCGCATCTTCAATTCGATCCAGCATTACGGCCTGGGCATCATCCGCGCGACATTCACCGCCGGCGAGCCAACCTGGCCGTACGTGAAGCCATTCGGTACCGATCTGTTCCTGTCGGCCAACCCGGAATCGGTGCGCAGCGCACTGCGCCACGGCATCGCCGCGGCCACCATCCTGCCCAAGCCGCCGGGTGAAACCGCTGCGGCGGCGGCCGACCAGATCGATACCGGTCGCCCGGCCGGGCAGCTGCGCATCGCCTTTGACGGTGACGCAGTGATCTTCGGTGATGAAAGCGAGCGCATTTCGCGCGAGCAGGGCGTGGAAGCGTTTGGCCGCCACGAGCGCGAGCGTGCCCGCGAACCGCTCAGTGGCGGCCCGTTCCGCGGCTTCCTGTCGGCCCTGCATACGCTGCAGGAAGTCTTCCCGGCCGGCGAAAGCGCACCGATCCGCACCGCATTGGTGACCGCACGCTCGGCACCGGCGCACGAGCGCGTGATCCGCACCCTGCGCGAGTGGGGCGTGCGCCTGGACGAGGCGCTGTTCCTGGGCGGCCGTCACAAGGGCCCGTTCCTGCAGGCCTTCGGTGCCGACATCTTCTTCGACGATTCGCAGCACAACATCGACAGTGCGCGCGAGCACGTGGCCGCCGGCCACGTGCCGCACGGCGTCGCCAACGAAGGCTGAAGCCATGCATCCGCGCCCACCGAGGTGGGCGTCCACCAGAGCGCCGCGCCCCCGGTAGTTGCCAACCTTGGTTGGCGCCGTCCTGGATCGATGCCCACCAAGGTGCGCATCTACCGGTCAATGCGTGAGCGACATCCCCAGCTGCAGGTCCACCACCTTCCAGCGCAGGCCCTGCGGCTCCAGCACCACCTTCAGGGGGGGCTGGCCGGGGCCGCGATCGACGTCGATCACGAAGCGGTCCAGCGCTTCGAAGTGATGCTCGGCGTTCTTCAATGGACGCGCCGGTTCGGTCGGGCCGAAGGCATCGCCGCCCTGCAGTTCATTGCGACCGCGCTTCCACAGCACGTGGCCCTGCAGCATCGCGCCGATGCCGGTCGGGGTCACCATCGTCTCCACCGCGGCACCACCCAGCTGATCGCCCAGCCCATAGAGCAGGGCGCCGAACGGGCTGGCCGCTACCTCCGGGCCGGCCTGGCGCACCAGGTAGTCGTTGAGCTGGGCGCGCAGGCTGCCGCGCACGCGCGGGAAGTCGACGTAACGTTCCAGGCGCGCGGTGTCGCGCTGCTCGATGGCCTTGGACAGGCCATTGATGGTCATGTACGGGCCGCCGAACCACCAGGCCGCCACAGCCAGGACCAGCAGCACAACCAGTGCGATGAGCTTCTTCATGCTGGACAGACTGCCGCAACGGCGGCAGTGCGGGGTGAAGACTCAATGACTGGGCGAACCGCCGCCATCGCCAAAGGCGTCCACCAGCTGCTGGCGCTCGGTAGCGCTCAGTGCCTCCAGTCGTGTCGCCAGTACTTCGTCCAGACTGCGGATGCGGGTGGTACCGAGAATGCCGCTGGCCACGCCCGGGTGTCCCAACGCGTAGGCAAAGGCGGTCTGCGCGGGGCGCTGGCTGCGGATCGCGGCCACGGCGCTGCGCATCTGGCGGGCGCTGTGCATCAGTTGCCGGCTGCTGGGCTTGAGCCAGGCGCGCGCCAGGTACCAGGCGTCGGCCAGCCGCGGCAGGCGCGCACGTGCGGGCAGCAGGTGGCCTTGTGCCAGCACGGTACCTGCCAGTACGCCGATGCCTGCGGCGTGCAGCTGGTCGATCAGCGGTTCGCGGTCCTGCTGCAGGGCGTTGTAGTCCAGCAGCACCAGATCGAAGGCGGTGGGGTGGGCGATCATCCAGTGAAGGGTCGACGCGGAGTGGGTGTTGATGCCGGTATGCCGGATCAGCCCGCGCTCGCGCAGGCGCTGCAGTGCGCCCAGCAGGTCGTCGTTGATGTCGTGTTCGCTGGCGCCATGCAACTGGTAGATATCCAGATGGTCCAGGCCGAGGTTGCGCAGCGAAGCTTCGCAGCTGGCGGTGATGGCCGCAGGCGAGAAATTGCGCTGTTCGGCGCCGCTGATGCCGGCCTGGCCGGTCAGCGTGCCCCCCTTGCTGGAGATCACCAGCGCGTCGCGCGGGTACTGCTTCAGCAGCGGGCGAAGAATGCGGCCCAGGCGCGGCTCGGCGTGGAAGCCCGAATAGTTGTGACCGGTGTCGAGCAGGTTCACGCCCTGCGCAAGCGCGTGTTCGACGACGGCGGCCGCGTCGCCCTCGGCGAAGCGGCGGTGGCCCCAGAAGCCGGAACAGCCCAGGCCGATCGGCGAGACCTGCAGGCCGGTACGGCCCAGCAGGCGCCGCTGCCGCGCCAGGGGCAGTTCCTGAGTCATCAGAACTCCAGGTCCAGCGCAGCGCAGAGGTAATCGACGAATGGGCCCAGCGCGGCGAGGTCCTTGCCCAGGGTGGAGAGCAGGCGCGGGCCGGTCATGGTGTCGTCGTCCAGCGAGCGCCACATCACCCAGTTGCGATGCTTGAGGTCGTCGATGAACTCGAAGTCGGCAGGGAAGCCGCGCGGCGGCCGCACCAGCTTCTCGCTCTCCTCGAAATCAAAGCGCTTGCGCAGCGCGGGAGCATGCGCGGCCGCCTTCCAGCTGCCCGGGTTGTCGAGGATGAAGTGACGCACGCGGCGCTGGGTTTCCGGTTCCGGATGCCACAGGCCGGCGCCGACGAAGCTCTCGCCGGGCTGCAGGTGCACGTAGAACGAAGGCGCGGCCACTTCGCGGCGGCGCTCATGGAACAGTCGAGCGCCCTGCCAGGTCTTGTACGGCGACTTGTCATTGGAGAAGCGCGCGTCGCGATGGATGCGGAACAGGGAGCCACCGACGCCCCGGGTATCGGCGCGGAAGTGCCCGCTGACCTCGGCCAGCGCCGGCTGCAGGTCGCCCAGCAGGCGCAGGAACGGCTGCCGTACGTGGTCTTCGTACTGCTGGCGGTGATCGTTGAACCAGGCCTTTTCGTTGTGCCGCGCAAGGCTGCGCAGGAACTTGAAGCTGGCGTCCGAGAAATAAGTGCTCACAGCGTCTCCTGCAGGTGCTGGCCCCAGTCGCGCAGCGATTGCAGCAGGGCCTGGCGCCGGGTGTCATCAGGCGCTTCGGCGGCCAGTGCATCGAGCTGCTGCTGGTACTGGGGCAGGTTGAGTTCGCCCAGGCCGCCGTCTCCGAGCAGCCGCTGGCGGCGGTAATCCTGCCAGCGCTGGCGTTCAGCCGGCGCGAGGCTGTCGGGATGGTTGCGCGCACGGTAGCGGAACAGCAGTTCGGGCAGGCGCGGGTCGCGGAAGCGGCCTTCCAGTGCGGCCAGCTGTTCCGGCGCCGTGGTGCGGGCCAGCGCCAGCAGCGGCTTGTCACCGTTGCCGAGGAAGCCGTCGTACAGCGATGCATCGACATCGGCCACGGTGGCCATGCGCGGCTGGTTGTAGACCTGGCGCGCCTTCTCCGCCAGCTGCGGGGCGAATTCGCGCAGGCGCTCGATCTTGGCGTCGATGGCTGCCACGTCCAGGCCCAGGCGCTCGTGGTCATCGGCACGCAGGTGGTTCCAGGCGATCAGCGCCGGCACCTTGTTCAGATGCACCTCCTTCAGCGGCACCCGTGCAACACCCTCGGGGAGCTCGCTGGCGCGCATGTACAGGCGCTCTGCGATCACGTCGGCCGGCAGTGCCAGCAGGTCGTCGATGTCGCCGTCCAGGTCGAACACGATCACCCGGTTGTTGATGGTGGGGTGCACGTCCAGCGGCAGCACCGGCGCCGCGCACAGGCGGCTGGCGGGGTAGCGCATGGAAATGTGCAGCACCGGCTTCATCGCGGTCACGTCCAGCAGGCTGCCGACGAAGCGCTTGTCGCGCAGCTTCAGCGCGTACTCCCACAGCCGCGGCTGCGACTGCTTGAACAGCCGCGCCATGCCGATGGTGGCGCGCACGTCTGACAGCGCTTCGTGCGCATCGCCTTCGCGCACGTTGTTGGCCTCGGCCAGGTGTTCGAGCTTGAACGAGGTTGCGCCGTCATCGCGCAGTGGCCACTGGATGCCCTCCGGGCGCATCGCGCGCATCAGCCGCAGCATGTCCAGCAGATCCCAGCGCGAATTGCCGTTGCGCCACTCGCGTTCGTACGGATCGTGGAAGTTGCGGAACAGGCCGTAGCGGACGAACTCATCGTCGAAGCGCAGGGTGTTGTAGCCCAGCGCGCAGGTGCCCGGGCGCGACAGCTGCTCGTTGATACGGTCGAAGGCTTCGGCCTCGCTGATGCCTTCGGCAAGGGCCTGCTGCGGGGTGATGCCGGTGACCAGGGTGGCCATCGGCGAGGGCAGCAGGTCGTCGGCAGGGCGCACGAAGAAGCTGACCGGGGTGTCGATCACGTTGAGATCGGCATCGGTGCGCATCGCCGCGAACTGGGCGATGCGGGTGCGGCGCGGGTCCTGGCCGAAGGTCTCAAGATCGTAGAACAGGAAGCTGTCGGCCATCAGTGTGCGCCCTCCAGGACCGGCAGCTGCGCGTGGATCTGCGCTTCCAGCGCGGCCCAGTCGATGTTGTCCAGTGAATCGTGGCCCGCGGTGGCAGCCGTCAGCAGGTCGCGCTGCAGCTCGGTACGGCGCAGTGCCTCGGCATAGGGCGTGTGCAGGAAGGTGACCATCGTGTAGTGCGGCACGAAGCGGGTCGGCCAGCGTCGCTGCAGTTCCTGTTCCAGTTCGCGTTGCAGCAGGAACGCGGGATCAGCCACGCGGTCACGCATTTCCAGATAGTTTTCCAGCGCCATCTGCTGGATTGCGCGCGCGTTCGGCTTGCGCTCGGCTTCGAAGGCTTGGAACGCGCCTTCCAGGTCGTCCGCTTCCATCAGATGGCGGGCCAGAGCCACGCAATCCTCGAATGCGCAGTTCATGCCCTGGCCGTGGAACGGCACCATCGCATGTGCAGCATCGCCGATCAGCACGGCGCGGCCCTGCTGGTGCCAGCGATCGAGCGTCAGCGTGCCAAGCAGGCCGGGTGGGTGCTGTTCCCAGTCCGCGCGCAGGTTCGGGATCAACGGCAGGGTATCGGCGAACTCGCGCGCGAACAGCGCCTCGGCCTGCGCGCCGGTGTTGACCGTGGCGAAGCTGGGGTCGCCCTGGTTGGGCAGGAACAGGGTGACGGTGAAGGTGCCTTCGTGGTTGGGTAGCGCGATGCACATGTAGTGGCCACGCGGCCAGATGTGCAGCGCATTGCGCTCGATGCGGAAGCTGCCGTCGGCGGCCGGCGGAATTTCCAGTTCCTTGTAGGAGTGGTCGAGGAAGGCGATGTCCTCGCCCAGCGGCGCGCGCCGGTTCATTGCAGCGCGCAGTGCCGAGCCGGCACCATCAGCGCCGATCAGGGTGTCGAAGCGGATATCGTGCGGGCTGTCATCGCGGTCGTCGATGAAACGCGCGTAGCCGGCATCGAAATCGACGGTGTGCAGGCGCCGGTGGAAGTGTACGGTCGCGCCAGCCTGTTCGGCCAGTTCCAGCAGCGTGGTGTTCAGGTCGCTGCGATGGATCGACCAGATCACTTCGCTGTCGTCGCGGCCGTAGCGTTGCAGCTGCGGTTCGCCTTCGCGCGGATGCACCATGCGCCCGCGCATCATCACCGCGCGCGCCATCACCTCGTCTTCCACTCCCGCCTGGCGCAGGGCGTTGCGCCCGCGTTCGGCCAGTGCCAGGTTGATCGAACGACCGCTCTCGTAGTCGGCAATGCGCGGATCGCCGCGGCGTTCGTACAGGGTGATGCGCCAGCCCTGCCGTGACAGCAGGATGGCCAGCAGGGACCCGGCGAGGCCGGCACCGATAATGCTCAACGAACGGGAAGCGTGTGCGATCAACGAACTGTCCAGCAGTAGGGGAGGGGGCGGCTCAGAGGCCGGCCCAGGCTTCCACTTCCTCGACGAAGTGGTGCACGTCCAGGTAGCGGTTGTAGAGCGGGGTGGGCGAGATGCGGATCACATCAGGTTCGCGCCAGTCGCCGAGCACGCCGATGCTGCGCAGGTGTTCAAACAGTGCGCGTCCGCGCTCGCGCCCCCCGATCACGCGCAGCGACAGCTGGCAGCCACGGCGCTGCGGATCGGTGGGCGTGATGATGTCCAGTACGTTTGAAAGGCGCGCATGTACGAGGGCTTCGAGCATGCCGGTGAGTGCCTGCGACTTGCTGCGCAGCGCGTCCATTCCCGCACGCTCGAACAGGTCCAGCGAGGCGCGCAGCGGCGCCAGGCCGAGAATCGGCGGATTGCTCAGCTGCCAGCCTTCGGCACCGACGGCCGGGGTGAACTGCGGTGCCATCTGGAAACGGGTAGCTTCTTCATGCCCCCACCAGCCTGCAAAACGCGGCAGCGTGGTATCGCGATGATGGCGCTCGTGCACGAAGGCACCGGCAACTGCGCCGGGGCCGCTGTTGAGGTACTTGTAGTGGCACCACACGGCGAAATCCGGGGCGACGTCATGCAGGCGCAACGGCAGGTTGCCGACCGAGTGCGCCAGGTCGAAGCCGATGCGCGCACCGTGCAGGCGGGCGGTGCGGGTGATGGCATCCAGGTCGAAGGCCTGGCCGGTGCGGTACTGCACGCCCGGCCACAGCACCAGCGCAAGGCGCGGGCCGTGTTCGGCGATGGCACGTTCGATCGCGGCCAGCGAGATCGTGCCATTGGCTTCGTCCGGCTGCACTTCGACCAGGCACTCGGCCGGGTCGAACCCGTGGAAACGGATCTGCGCTTCCACCGCGTGGCGGTCGGTCGGGAACGCACCGGCTTCCATCAGGATCACCGGGCGCTCGGCCGTCGGCCGGTAGAAGCTGACCATCATCAGGTGCAGGTTCACGCTCAGGGTGTTCATCGCCACCACTTCGCTGGGCAGCGCACCGACCACGCGGGCCAGCTGCGCGCTTACCAGGCGGTGGTAGGACAGCCACTGGGTAGGGCCGGTGAAGTGGCCTTCCACCGCCAGCTCGCCCCACTGCTTCATCACTTCCTGCACGGCCGCCTGCGCGCCGCGCGGCTGCAGCCCCAGCGAGTTGCCGACGAAGTAGGTCTGCTCGCCGCCACCGTGGCGTGGAATCAGGAATTCGTTGCGCAGCGGGCGCAGCGGATCGGCGGCGTCCAGAGCGATGGCGTGGGTGCGGCTGAGCAGGTCGGACATGGTCGGGCAACAGGCTGCAACGGGGCTGCCAGTGTAGCGCTTGGCGGCGTGCCTGCCGCCGAACCTGTAGAGCCGAGCCCATGCTCGGCTGCCGGGCCACGAAGCCGGGCATGGGCTTGGCTCTACAGGGGCAGGTGCTCAGCCCGCCGCTGGCGCCGGCAGCGGATCCACGTGCCCGCACTGGCTGCAGGTACGCAATTCCAGGCTGGCGTGATAGCGCGCGAACACCTTCGGCAGGTCGGTCTCGATGTTCTGCAACTGGAAGAACTCTTCGTGCAGCTTGTGGTTGCAGCGCTCGCAGTGCCAGATCACGCCGTCCATCTCATGCGGCAGGCGCTTGCGTTCGACCACCAGGCCGATCCCGCCGGGCGGGCGCCGCGGCGAGTGCGGCACCTTGGCCGGCAGCAGGAAGATCTCGCCGGCGCGGATCGGAATGTCGCGCACCGCGCCGTCTTCCTGCACCTTCAGCACCATCTCGCCCTCGAGCTGGTAGAACCACTCCGGGCCTTCGTCGTAGTGGTAGTCGGTGCGCGAGTTCGGCCCGCCCACCACCATCACGATGAAGTCGCCGTTGTCGATCATCTTGTTGCCCACCGGCGGCTTCAGCAGGTGGCGATGTTCTTCGATCCAGGCGTGCAGGTTGATCGGCGAGGCGAGCATGGTCGTGGTCCGTAGGGAGGTCAGTCGCGCCGGCCCTGGCGCGGAACATAGGACAGCGCCTTTTCATAGGCCGGCTTCAGCTCTTCCGGCGCACCGACGTCGATGCCCATTTCGCTGACGCGGCCGTTCTTCAGGCTGTAGACCCAGCCGTGCACCATCAGCTTCTGGCCGCGCGCCCAGGCGTCCTCGACGATGGTCGAACGGCACAGGTTGGCGACCTGCTCGATCACGTTCAGTTCGCACAGGCGCGCGTGCTTCAGCTCGTCATCCTCGATCGCATCGAGGATGCCCTGGTGCTTCTGCACGACATCGCCGACATGGCGCAGCCAGTTGTCGGCCAGGCCGACGCGGGTGTTGTGCAGGCAGGCATGCACGCCGCCGCAGCCGTAGTGGCCGACGATCAGGATGTGCTTCACCTTCAGCTGGTCCACCGCGTACTGCACCACGCTCAGGCAGTTCAGGTCGCTGTGTGCCACCACGTTGGCGACGTTGCGATGCACGAAGACTTCGCCCGGGGCCATGCCGATGATCTGGTTGGCAGGCACGCGCGAGT
The DNA here is from genome assembly GCF_059371655.1 of Stenotrophomonas sp. YJH_SMC_17. Lineage (NCBI taxonomy): Bacteria > Pseudomonadati > Pseudomonadota > Gammaproteobacteria > Lysobacterales > Lysobacteraceae > Stenotrophomonas > Stenotrophomonas sp. YJH_SMC_17. Next base: position 755,470 of record NZ_JCAFUU010000002.1, read on the forward strand.
CGGAGCAGCCGATCCACAGGTACTCCGGATGCTGCTGCTTGGACAGCTGCTGGAAGAAGTCAGGGTCTTCCCTGGCGATGCGATCGGCCCAGTCGCGGTTGTTCTGCAGCAGGCGGTGGATGTCTTTCATATGCGGTATCCCTGGCGTCGGGTGGGGGCAAGGCGCGGCCGATCCGGACGCGTCTTTGCGGGAGTCTGAGGTGATCAGCCGCCGGTAGCGGCCTGTTCACGGTGCCAGCGCATCCACTGCGCGAGCTCGGTGGAAGAGGGGGTGCCCAGCTGTTCCAGTTCGGCGATCACTGCGCGCTGGTTGGCCTCGGGATGGTTCTGGCTGAGTTTCAGCTTCAGCTGCACGTGCTCGACCTGGAAGCGGAAGCCGACGATCGCGCGCAGCTCCGGGCCATGCTCGGCGCGCGTGGCGTCGAACTGCCAGGCCTGCCCGACGCTGGCTTCGAAACGGTTGCTGATTGCGCCGACCAGTCCGGCCAGCGCCTCGGCGTCGTCGAAGGTCTGCAGCTGGCCGCGCAGTTCGGCGGCCGCGTAGTTCCAGGTCGGCACCCGCGCGGCCTGTTCCTTGTCCGGGTACCAGCTGGCCGAGACATAACCGTGCGGACCATCGACCAGAACCTTGGCCGCGCCGTTGTGGCGCGACTGCGGGTTGGCGCGGGCCCAGTGACCGCGCAGCTCGATGTGTTCGCCGTCGCGGTGGTACAGCACCGGTATCCGGGTCAGTTCGGGCAGGCCGTCGCTGCCGACAGTGAGCACGGCGACGAACGGGTCACGCGCCAGCAGGCGATCCAGCCAGAGCAGGTCGGTCTCGGCGAAGGCGCGCGGGGTGAACATGGGCGGCTCAGGCGCGCCCGCCCAGCGACTGGATCATGCGGCCACGCAGCCCCTCGTCGCTGTCGGCCTGCGGCGGCTGCACTTCGTGCAGGCTGAAGCCGCGCACCAGCGCGTCCTCCTCGTCCAGGCCGTCGTACTCGACGAACTCGGCGTCGAACAGCTGCGAACGGGCGGTGTCTTCGCTGTCGTAGCTCAGCGTGTTGCCATCGCTGTCGAGCACTTCGGCGGTGCCGGCCGGGCGCACGCGCAGACGCGCCCAGATCAGGGTATTGCCGAGGCTGGCCAGCCACCAGCTGTCGCGCGAGGCGGTGATGTCATTCATGGATGTGTTACCAGAGCGAGGCCAGCCAGAGCAGGGCGGCCATGCCCAGTCCGGCCAGCAGAGTCAGCAGCGATACCCAGGCCGGCGTCGCCAGCCCGGACAGCGAGCGGTCCGGCTGCTGGCGATAGTCGCGGCGCAGCAGCCAGGCCAGGGCATCGGGCTTGAGGAAGGCGCCGCTGCCGAAGCGCTCGGCGAGCGCCGGATGGCGGTCGCGCACATGCACCAGGGTCAGCGGCCAGAAGATCACGAAGGCACTGAACCCGGCCACTGCAACGCCGACGAAACAGAGGGCGAAGAACAGGGTCATGGGGGCAGTACCTCCGTGGTCGTTTGGGGCTTAGAAGTCCGCGCTGCCCGGGGCGCGCGGGTAGGGGATCGCATCGCGGATGTTGGACAGGCCGCAGACGTACACCACCAGGCGCTCGAAGCCGAGGCCGAAGCCAGCGTGCGGTACCGAACCGTAGCGGCGGAAATCGCGGTACCAGCTGTAGTGCTCGCGATCCAGGCCGAACTGGGCCATGCGCGCGTCCAGTACGTCCAGGCGTTCTTCGCGCTGGCTGCCACCGATGATCTCGCCGATGCCCGGGGCCAGCACGTCCATCGCGGCGACGGTCCTGCCGTCGTCGTTCAGGCGCATGTAGAAGGCCTTGATGTGCTCGGGGTAGTTGGTCACCACCACCGGGCGACCGACGTGTTCCTCGGTCAGCCAGCGCTCGTGCTCGGTCTGCAGGTCCAGGCCCCATTCGACCGGGAAGTCGAACTTCTTGCCGGACTTCTGCAGCAGGCTGACCGCATCGGTGTAGTCGATGCGCTCGAACGGGGCGTTGATGAAGTCTTCCAGCTTGGTGATCGCGTTCTTGTCCACGCGCTCGGCGATGAAGGCCAGGTCGTCGCCACGCTCGTTCAGCACTGCGCGGAACAGATACTTCAGGAACTCTTCGGCCAGGCGCGCGTCTTCGGCCAGGTCGGCGAAGGCGATTTCCGGTTCGATCATCCAGAACTCCGCCAGGTGGCGGGTGGTGTGGCTGTTCTCGGCGCGGAAGGTCGGGCCAAAGGTGTAGACCTTGCTCAGCGCCAGGCAGTAAGCCTCGACGTTCAGCTGGCCGGACACGGTCAGGAAGGTTTCCTTGCCGAAGAAGTCGCGGCTGAAATCGATCGCACCCTTCTCGTCACGCGGCAGGTTCACCATGTCCAGGGTGGACACGCGGAACATCTGGCCGGCGCCTTCGGCATCGGAGGTGGTGATGATCGGGGTGCTGATCCAGTTGAAGCCGTTCTCGTGGAAGAAGCGGTGCACGGCCTGGGCCAGGCAGTTGCGGATGCGGGTGACCGCGCCGAACAGGTTGGTGCGCGGGCGCAGGTGCGCCACTTCGCGCAGGAACTCCGGCGACATCGGCTTGGGCTGGATCGGGTAAGTGAGCGGGTCTTCGACCCAGCCGACCACCTCCAGCGCGCTGGCCTGGATCTCGAACGACTGGCCCTTGCCCTGCGACTTCACCAGCGTGCCGGTGGCGATGACCGAGCAGCCGCTGGTCAGGCGCTTGATCTCGTCGAAGTTGGCCAGGGTGTCGTTGGCCACGACCTGGATCGGGGCGAAGCAGGAGCCGTCGCTCACATTCACGAAAGCCAGATTCGCTGAACCGCGCACCGTGCGCACCCATCCGCGTACCGTGACTTCGCCGCCTTCCGGGATCTTCCCGGCAAGCGCATGTTCAACGCTGACCACCGTCATGACTTGAATCCTCTGCTGATCGACTCGATCTGTGAACACGGGAGTTTACCGGTTGCAGTGTTCCGCTTGCGAGGCATTTTTCATGGCAACGGCTCCTTATAATGTCCCCGTACCTCTGGAGTAGCCTCATGGCTGTCAGCCTGACCCCCATTGCCTTCGAGCGCGTGCAGCGCTTCGTCGCCCAGACCCCCGGCGCGCTGGGCCTGCGTTTCGGCGTGACCAAGACCGGTTGCTCCGGCTGGGGCCACGTGACCGACCTGGCCCGCGACGAGCGCGAGGGCGATACCGTGTTCGAGCAGGACGGCGTGAAGATCTACGTCGATGCCAAGAGTCTGGCGCTGGTGGACGGCACGGTGATCGACTTCGGCAAGCACGGCCTGAGTGAGACCTTCACGTTCAGCAACCCCAATGCCACCGCCGAGTGTGGCTGCGGCGAGAGCTTCACGACCGACGCCGACAAGGCCTGAGGGCCCGGCGGGACCTGATCGTTCTGATAGCGCCCAACCCGGGCTCGGCTGGGCGCTCGCCCCGGTTCAGGGTGCCAGGTGGCCTACCGGTTGCCCGGCCACCCCATCTGCGCCATAATGCGCGGCTTCCTGCCTGCCCGGCGGGAACCCTTGCCCCACCGCGGTCTCAACGGCGGGGGGCTGTCCGGCCGCAAGGCCACATCCGAAAGGTAGAAAAAACATGAGTCGTCATTACGAAATCGTGTTCATGGTCCACCCGGACCAGAGCGAGCAGGTCCCGGCCATGATCGAGCGCTACAAGTCGCTGGTCGAGAACGGCAACGGCACCATCCACCGTCTGGAAGACTGGGGCCGCCGCCAGCTGGCGTACCCGATCCAGAACCTGGTGAAGGCCCACTACGTGCTGATGAACATCGAAGCCGACCAGGCCGTTCTGAACGAACTGACCGAGAGCTTCCGCTTCAACGACGCCGTGCTGCGCAACCTGGTCATCAAGCGTGACGAGGCTGACACCGAGCAGTCGCTGATCATGAAGAGCAAGGACGAGAAGGGTGACAAGCCTGAGCGCGGTGAGCGCCGTCGTCGTGACGACGAAGAAGGCGAGTCCAACACCACCGCTGACAACGAAGCCGGCGACGACGCCGCTTCCGCCGCCTAAGGAGCCTTCCCATGTCCAAGTTCTTCCGTCGCCGCAAGTTCTGCAAGTTCACGGCTGAAGGTGTGAAGGAGATCGACTACAAGGATCTCAACACCCTGCGCCAGTACCTGACCGAGAACGGCAAGATCGTGCCCAGCCGCGTCACCGGTACCAAGTCGAAGTACCAGCGCCAGCTGGCGACCGCCGTCAAGCGCGCTCGCTTCCTGGCCCTGATCCCGTACACCGACAACCACGACGTCTGATGCCCGGCGGGGCGGCCCGGTGCCGCCCCCGCTGTGCCAGCTATTCGGACAGCCTTTGTTGCGGGGCACCGCCTCGCTAACGAATAACTCATCTGGAGCAATACCATGCAGCTGATCCTCCTGCAGAAAGTGACCAACCTCGGCAACCTGGGCGACCTGGTCGACGTGAAGCCGGGCTACGGCCGTAACTTCCTCGTGCCGCAGGGCAAGGCCGTGCCGGCCACCGAGAGCAACAAGGCCGAGTTCGAAGCCAAGCGCGCCGAATACGAAGCCAAGGCCCAGGCCATCCACGCCGAAGCTGACGCCCGCAAGGCCAAGCTGGACGGTGCGAGCGTGACCATCCCGGCCAACGCTTCGACCGAAGGCAAGCTGTACGGCTCGGTCGGCGCCCGCGAAATCGCCGATGCCTTCACCGCTGCCGGCCTGCCGGTCAGCAAGAGCGAAGTCATCCTGGGCGAAGGCGCCTTCCGCAACATCGGCGAGTACGACGTGCTGATCCACCTGCACGCCGACGTCGAGACCACCGTCAAGGTCGTTGTCGTCGCCGAAGCCTGATCCCACGCCGCAAGGCCTGGCATCACCGCAGAACGGGCGCCCGCAAGGGTGCCCGTTTTGTTTTATGGCGCCCGCGCCAGGGTGCCGAGGCCGACCCGGCCGGCGGGCGGGGGCGGACAGTGTTCCACGCCCATACGTAGAACACGGCCACATCGGTATACTCAGGGCGTCACACCCGTTCCACGGGCATCGATCCCAACAGGATCAATGACTTGGAGGGTAAACGCAGGCCGCTCGCCGGCCCCAGTCCGGAACCCCTATGCGTCTTTCCACGATCAAGCTGTCCGGCTTCAAGTCGTTCGTCGATCCGACCACCCTGCACCTGCCGACCAACATGACCGGCGTGGTGGGGCCCAATGGCTGCGGCAAGTCGAACATCATCGACGCCGTGCGCTGGGTCATGGGCGAGAGTTCGGCCAGCCGCCTGCGCGGCGACTCGCTGACCGACGTGATCTTCTCCGGTTCCAACGCCCGCAAGCCGGTGTCGCAGGCCACCGTCGAGCTGATCTTCGACAACTCCGACCACACGATCTCGGGCGAGTACGCCTCGTTCAACGAAATCTCGGTCAAGCGCACGGTCAGCCGCGACGGCACCAGCAACTACTACCTCAACGGCACCAAGTGCCGCCGCCGCGACATCACCGATCTGTTCCTCGGCACCGGCCTGGGCCCGCGCAGCTACTCGATCATCGAGCAGGGCATGATCAGCCAGATCATCGAAGCGCGCCCGGAAGACCTGCGCGTCTACCTGGAAGAGGCGGCCGGTATCTCCAAGTACAAGGAGCGCCGCAAGGAGACCGAGACCCGCATCCGCCACACCCGCGAAAACCTGGACCGCCTGGGTGACCTGCGCGACGAGATCAGCAAGCAGCTTGAGCATCTCAAGCGCCAGGCCAAGCAGGCCGAACAGTACCAGGCGCTGCAGGAAGAGCGTCGGGTCAAGGATGCCGAGTGGAAGGCACTGGAATTCCGCGGCCTCGACGGGCGCCTGTCGAAGCTGCGCGAAGGGCTGTCGCAGGAAGAGACGAAGCTGCAGCAGCTGATCGCCGACCAGCGTGACGCCGAGGCCCGCATCGAGACCTCGCGTGTGCGTCGCGAAGAGGCCGCCGACGCGCTCAACACCGCGCAGGCGGCGGTCTACCAGGTCGGCAGCACGCTGGCCCGCCTGGAGCAGCAGATCCAGCACCAGCGCGAGTTGTCGCAGCGCCTGCACAAGGCCCGCGATGAAACCCAGCAGGCCCTGGCCGAGCTGGGGCAGCACATCAGTGGCGACGAAGCCAGGCTGAGGGTGCTGCGCGAGGCGGTGGAGGCCGCCACTCCACAGCTGGAAGCTCTGCAGGAAGAAAACGAGATCAAGCAGGAAAGCCTGCGCGAGGCTGAAGACCGGCTGGCGAGCTGGCAGCAGCGCTGGGAACAGCACACCTCGCAGAGTTCGGAAGCCTCGCGTGCCGGCGATGTCGAGCGCACGCGCGTGGACTATCTGGACAAGCAGATCCTCGATGCCGACCGGCGTCGTGAAGCCCTGGCCGCCGAGCGCGCCGGGCTGGACGTGGACGCACTGGAAGAAGCCTTCGAGCAGCTGCACCAGCAGCACGACATGCAGAAGACCGCGCTGGATGAGCTGAGCGAAGACGTCGAGCTGCGCAAGCAGGGCGTGGCGGCCGTGCAGGAACAGCAGCGCAATGGCCAGAACGAACTGGCCGAACTGCGCAAGCAGGCCAACGGCCTTCGCGGTCGCCTGGCCTCGCTGGAAACCCTGCAGCAGGCCGCGCTGGGCCAGGAGCAGGGCGCGGCAGTCGCCTGGCTGAAGGCGCGCGGGCTGGACTCGGCGGCGCGCGTCGGCGAACGCCTCGATGTCGACGCTGGCTGGGAAAACGCGGTGGAAAGCGCGCTTGGGCAGTTGATCGAAGGCGTGCTGGTCGATGACCCGGCCAGCCTGGTCGACGCGCTTGGTGAGCTGGGCGACGGTCACCTCGCGCTGGTCGCCAATGACGATGCCGAACTGAAGGTTGCACCTACCTCGCTGGCCGCACGCGTGCGTGGCCCGGTGGCGATCCGTCGGTTGCTGGCACACCTGCATGCGGCCCGCGACCTGTCCGAGGCGAAGGCGCTGCAGGCCACCCTGCCCGAAGGCGATTCGATCATCACCCAGGGCGGCGAGCGGCTGGGCCAGGGCTGGCTGCGCGTGTCGCGCTCCGGTGCCGCCGAGCAGGGCGCGCTGCTGCGCGAACGTGAGATCCAGGAACTGCGCGAGCAGATCGAGCAGCTGCAGGACCGCGAGGCCGAGCTGGAAGAACAGCTGGCCGGTTTCCGCGAGCAGCTGCAGGCCGCCGAACAGCAGCGCGAGGATGCGCAGCGCGCGCTCTACCAGGCCCATCGTGCGGTGTCCGAACTGGCCGGCCAATTGCAGGGCCAGCAGGGCAAGGTGGAAGCGGCGCGTACCCGCATCGACCGCATCGAAGGCGAACTGAAGCAGCTGCAGGAAACGATTGAAGCCAACAACGAACAAGCGCGTGAAGCGCGCTCGCGGTTGGAGAACGCCGTCAGCAGCATGGGCGACCTGGAATCGACCCGTCAGCGGCTGGAAGGCGAGCGCCGCCAGCTGACCGAGGCCCGCGACCTGGCCCGCGACGCCGCACGCGCGGTGCGCGAGCGTTCGCACTCGCTGGCGCTGACCCTGGAATCGCAGCGGGCGCAGCTGGCCTCCTTGAGCCAGGCACTGGAGCGCATGGGCACGCAGCGTGGACAGCTGGATTCGCGCCTGGGCGAACTGCACGCGCAGCTGGATGAAGGTGATTCGCCGGTCGAATCACTGCAGGCCGAGCATCAGAACGCGCTGGAAGAGCGCGTGCGCGCCGATCGCGTGCTGACCGAGGCGCGCACGCTGCTGGACGGTATCGACGCCGAGCTGCGCAACTACGAACAGACCCGCCACCAGCGCGACGAACAGGCCTTGGCCCAGCGTGAGCGCATCTCGCAGCGCAAGCTGGACCAGCAGGCGCTGGTACTCAGCGCCGACACTCTGCAGGGGGCGGTGGAGAAGGCCGGTTTCGTGCTGGAGGATGTGCTCAACACGCTGCCAGAGGACGCGCGCCTCGGTGACTGGGAGCAGGCTGTACATCAGATCGATGGCCGCATGCGACGGCTGGAGCCGGTCAACCTGGCGGCCATCCACGAGTATGGCGAAGCCTCGCAGCGTTCGGATTACCTGGATTCGCAGCACGTGGATCTGACCACCGCGCTGGAAACCCTGGAAGATGCCATCCGCAAGATCGACCGCGAGACCCGTGGCCGCTTCAAAGACACCTTCGACCGCGTCAACGCCGGCGTGCAGGCGCTGTACCCGCGCCTGTTCGGTGGCGGCCATGCCTACCTGGAGCTGACCGGTGAAGACCTGCTCGACACCGGCGTGACCATCATGGCGCGTCCGCCGGGCAAGCGGGTCTCCAGCATCTCGCTGCTGTCCGGTGGCGAAAAGGCGATGACCGCGGTGGCGCTGGTGTTCGCCATCTTCCAGCTGAATCCCGCACCGTTCTGCCTGCTGGACGAGGTGGACGCGCCGCTGGACGAAGCCAACGTCGGCCGCCTGGCCAACATGGTCAAGGAAATGAGCGAGAAGGTGCAGTTCCTGTTCGTCAGCCACAACAAGGCGACGATGGAGGCTGCACACCAGTTGTCGGGCGTGACCATGCGCGAACCGGGTGTCAGCCGCCTCGTCAGCGTGGACCTCGAAGAAGCCGCACGATTGGCGGGCGCGGCCTGACGTGCCATCCTAATTACCTGAATGAACTAGCCGGAGAACCTATCGAATGTCCGACACGGCACTGTTGCGCATCGGCATCCTGGCCGCCGGCCTGCTGTTGATCGCCGCGATCTTCCTGTTTGGCCGTCCGAAGAAGAAGCCCCAGGGGCGACGCGTGGAAGGCACCGAGCCGACCAGTGGCGAGCGCCGCGAACCGGTGCTGGGCGAAGGCGGTGTGGCCGCGGCCGATGGCCGCGTGGAACCGGGCTTGGGCACGGAGGGCGAGCAGGCCGAGCTGGGCCTGGCCGATACCGATGCAGGCGCGGCCAGTGACCTGGGCAAGCGTGCCACCCAGGACTTCGACAAGATCGTCTCGCTGTTCGTGGCTGCCCGTGCCGGCGAACAACTGCGCGGCGAGGACATCGTAGTGGCAGCGGAGAAGACCGGCCTGGTGTTTGGCCACATGAACGTGTTCCACCGCCTGGTGGAAGGCCACCCCGAACGCGGCCCGATCTTCTCGATGGCCAGCATCATGAAGCCGGGCAGCTTCGACATGGCCAACATCCGCGCCATGGAGACCCCGGCCATCGCGTTCTTCCTGACCTTGCCGGCGCCGCTGACCGCGCTGGACGCCTGGGAGAAGATGCTGCCGACCGTGCAGCGCATGGCCGAGCTGCTGGATGGCGTGGTGCTGGATGACAGCCGCAACGCTCTGGGTCGCCAGCGCATCGCGCACATCCGTGACGAGCTGCGGGCCTATGACCGGCAGCACCAGGCCCCGCCGCTGACCAAGACCCCGCGCTGGTAAGACCTGATGTGCCGACCAACGGTCGGCACCCACCGCCGGCCGTTGATCGGTATCCCCGGGGAGATCCACGCCATGGGTGGATGGGGCGAGCCGAGGTTCGCCCCCGTCCCCTGCGTCAGGCCGGTACGCCGGCCACCTTCGCGAACGCAGTGCGGAACGCGGCCATCTCCTCTTCGGTGCCGACGGTCACGCGCACGCGCTGCGGCCAGATCGGCCAGCTGCGTCCGATCACCACGCCGTTGTCCGCCATCGCCTTGGCGAACGCACTGCCGTCGCGCTGCACATCCACCACGAAGCAGTTTGCTTCCGACGGAACGCAGCTGAAACCGCGCTTGCCCAACCACGCGATGGTGGCCTGGCGCGCCTTGGCATTCTGCAGGCGCCGCTGCGGGATCAGCTGCGGGTCGCGCAGGCTGGCCAGTGCCGCGGCCAGGGCCGGCACCGGCAGCGGGTTGTCGCCCAGGCGGGCCAGTTCGCGCAGGCGGTCGGGATGTGCGGTCGCCACGCCCAGGCGCAGGCCGGCCATGCCGTACAACTTGGAGAACGTGCGCAGCACGATCAGGTCATCGCGCTGCGTTACCTGCGCGACCAGGCTCGGTTGATCGCTGTACTGCAGGTAGGCCTCGTCGACCAGAACGCGGGTGGCGGCAGGCTTGTGGGCCAGCAGCCAGGCAAGCTCATCGGCAGGGCTGATCGAGCCGGTCGGATTGTTCGGGTTGCACACGTACAGCAGGCCGGTCGGCTGCGCACGCGCCGCCGCCACCATTGCGCGCAGGTCATGTGCGCCGTCGTCGCGCAATGGCACTTTCTGCACGTGGGCGCCGTGGGCCGCTGCTACCTCGCCCAGCGTCTCGAAGGTCGGGTCGGCTACCACCAGACCCGCCTGCGGGCCCGTCCACACGATGGCGGCGCGATTCAGCGGCTCGCTGGAACCCGGATAGAGGCGCACGTGATAGGCCGGAATGTGTGCCTGTTCGATGAAGGCGTCGCGCACCTGGCCGGCCAGCTCGAAACGGTAGCGGCCGCTGCCGGCGATGCTGTCGCGTGCGGCCTGCTGGGCTGCAGGCGATAGGCCGTAGGGGCATTCGTTGAAGTTCAGCAGCACCGCGCCTTTGCCTGATGCAGGGGCTGCTGTCGCGGCTGCAGCGGGCTGGGCATCGGCAAGCCGGGGTACGCCGGTGCCGGCAAGGGCGAGACTGGCACCGGCCAGTTGCAGGAAATGGCGGCGGGAGGCGGGCAGGGGCACAGGCAGGATTCCGAAGGGCAGCCAGCGCACGCTAGCGCTGGTGGTGGCGCGCGGCAAGCTGCTTTCGGTAGCGTCGAGCCATGCTCGACTGCAGGCGTGCCAACCAAGGTTGGCACCTGCCGGACCGGGAGCGAAAGCTGGCACCTGCCAAAGCGGGGGCGCACCCCTCGGGCACGGGCCGACGCTACACAGGCGCCGGCGTTACGGGGCCTGACAGCCGGGCGCGGTAGAATTCCCGGCCATCCCAGAACCACCGGATCCCGATGAGCCCCAGCCCCGCCGAACGCGCCGAAGACCTTCGCCGGCAGATCGCCCAGGCCAACCGTGCCTATCACGAGCTGGATGCGCCGGAGATCCCCGACGTCGACTACGACCGGATGGTGCGCGAGCTGGAAGCTCTGGAGCGCGAGCACCCGGAACTGGCCCGTGCGGACAGCCCGACCCAGCAGGTCGGTGCGCGTCCTTCCGGCCGCTTTCCGGAGGTTCGTCACGCGGTGCCGATGCTGTCGCTGTCCAACGCCTTCAGCGACGAGGAAGTGGCCGACTTCGTGCGCCGCATCGACGAGCGCCTGGGGCGCCGCAGCCTGCAGTTCTCGGCTGAGCCGAAGATGGATGGGTTGGCGATCAGCCTGCGCTATGAGGATGGGCACTTCGTGCTGGGCGCGACCCGTGGCGATGGCAGTACCGGCGAGGACGTGACGGCCAACCTGCGCGAGATCGGTGACGTTCCCAAGCGCCTGCACGGCAAGGACTGGCCGGACGTGCTGGAGGTACGCGGCGAGGTCTACATGGCGCGTGCCGATTTCGAGGCCTACAACGAACGCGCACGTCAGCACGGTGGCAAGGTGCTGGCCAATCCGCGCAACGCCGCGGCCGGCTCGCTGCGCCAGCTCGATCCGAAGATCAGCGCGCAGCGCAGGCTGAGCTTCTTCGCCTACGGCACCGGCGAGGTGCAGGGCGGCGAGCTGCCCGACACCCATTCGGGCACGCTGGCGCAGCTCGGCACCTGGGGTTTCCCGGTCAGCGCCCTGTGCAAGGTGGTGGAAGGGACCGACGGCCTGCTGGGTTACTACCGTGATATTGGAGAGCGCCGTGACGGCCTGCCGTTCGATATCGATGGGGTGGTCTACAAGCTCGATGACCGTACCGGCCAGCAGGCAATGGGCTTCGTTTCGCGCGCACCACGCTGGGCCATCGCGCACAAGTTCCCGGCGCAGGAACAGAGCACCACGGTGGAGGCGATCGAGATCCAGATCGGCCGTACCGGGGCCGCTACGCCGGTCGCGCGACTGGCGCCGGTGGCGGTGGCCGGCGTGATCGTCTCCAACGCGACCCTGCACAACGCCGACCAGATCGCGCGCCTGGACGTGCGCGTCGGCGACAGCGTGATCGTGCGCCGTGCGGGCGATGTCATTCCCGAGGTGGTCAGCGTCATCCTCGACCGCCGCCCGCAGGGCACCACGCCGTGGCAGATGCCGACGCGCTGCCCGGTGTGCGGCTCGGAAATCGTGCGCGAGGAAGGCGCGTCCGCATGGCGCTGCTCGGGCGAGCTGTCCTGCCCGGCGCAACGCAAGGAAGCGATCGCCCACTTTGCCTCGCGCCGCGCGATGGACATCGATGGTCTGGGCGACAAGTACATCGAAACCCTGGTCGATGCCGGCATCGTCAAGAGCGTGGCTGACCTGTACCGGCTCAGTCGTGACCAACTGCTGCACCTGAAGCTGGTGCTGGACGCTGAAGATCCCTCGGCGCTGGCCGCCGCACTGAAGCTGCACCTGCCCGCCGAGGGCAGTGGTGCGGTGCTCAATGCAGTGCTCAAGCTGGACGGCAACGACCCGGGCTGGCGCGCGCAGGCGCTGGCGCAGTCCGCCAGCTTCGAATGGAACACCAAGAAGATCGCCACCAAGTGGGCCGACAACCTTATCGCAGCGATCGATGCCAGTCGTGCCGCCACGCTGGAACGCCTGCTGTTCGCGCTCGGCATCGAACACGTCGGCGAGAGCACCGCCAAGGCGCTGGCGCAGTGGTTCGGTGACCTGGAACTGATCCGCCATTTGCCGTGGCCGCTGTTCAAGCGCGTGCCGGACATCGGTGGCGAAGTGGCGCGCTCGCTCGGTCACTTCTTCGAACAGCAGGGCAATCAGCAGGCCATCGATGACCTCCTGCAGGTCGGCCAGGTACGCATCAGCGATGTACATGCGCCCAGCGCCAAGCTGCGCGAGGGGCTGGACCTGGCTCAGCTGCTGGTCGAATCGGAGATTCCCGGCATCACCCGCCTGCGCGCGGAAAAGCTGGTGGCCGCACTTCCTGGTGCTCAGGCCGTGCTCGACGCCGAGCATGGCCAGTTCGTCAATGCCGGGCTGCCCGATGACACCGCGCGCGGACTGGCCGACTGGCTGGACATGGATGGCAATGGCGTGATGCTGTTGGCCGCCGAGAAGGCGATGCAGCAGATCCTGGCCAAGGCGCCGGCGCTGGCCGAGATCGTTGCGGGCCCGCTGGACGGGCAGACCGTGGTGCTCACCGGCACCCTGGCCCAGCTCACCCGCGATGCCGCCAAGGAGCGCCTGGAGGCGCTCGGCGCGAAGGTCTCCGGCAGCGTCTCGAAGAAGACCAGCTTCGTGGTGGCCGGTACCGAGGCCGGTTCCAAGCTGGACAAGGCGCAGTCGCTGGGCGTGCCGGTGTGGGATGAGGACCGCCTGCTGGCCTATCTCGCCGAACACGAATGATGATTCCGCCGGGCGTCCCCGCGCCCGGCATGAGACACAAAGGACCACCGATGCAGACCTCTCCGCTGGATTTCCGCCTGGCCACCCGTGCCGACGAGGAACGGTTGATCGCGTTGATGCGCGACTTCTACGCCGAAGACAGGATCGACTTCGATGACGCGCGCGTGCGCCGCGGTGTGGATGCGTTGCTGGCCGACCCGCGCAATGGCGAAGTGCTGCTGTGGCTGGACGAGGCGGGCGAAGTGGTCGGTTACGCGGTGATCGCGATGGGCTTCAGCCTGGAGCAGGGCGGCCACTTCATGCTGCTGGACGAGCTGTACCTGGCCCACCGTGCGCGTGGTCGTGGCCGCGGCAAGCAGGCGCTGGCGATCTGCGAACAGCGTGCGCGCGGCCGTGGCGTCAGCCGCCTGCGTCTGGAAGTGAACCACCACAATGAGCTGGCCCGCCGCCTTTACCTGGCCAGCGGCTACATCGACGACACCCGCGATCTGCTGACCCTGCCGCTGGACCATCCGCGCCCGGAGGGCACCCTGTGAGCGAGGCCCTGCTGCGCGCGCTGCAGCAGCGTGCCGCGCTCAATGCGCTGGTGCGCCGTTTCTTCGCCGAGCGCGATGTGCTGGAGGTGGAAACGCCGATCCTGTCGGTGGCGGGCAACACCGAGCCGAACATCGACAGCTTCCATACCGATTTCACCGGCCATGTCGATGCCGGTGGCCGTCGCCGCTGGCTGCGTACCTCGCCGGAGTATCCGCTCAAGCGCCTGTTGGCGGCGGGCGTGGGCGACTGCTACGAACTGGGCCGGGTGTTCCGCAACGGCGAGGCCGGTGGCCGCCACAACCCCGAGTTCACCATGCTGGAGTGGTACCGGGTCGGCTGGGACCACCACCGGCTGGTGCAGGAAACCGCCGAGCTGGTCGGCCAGGCGCTGGCGCTGGTCGGACGCAGTGCGACGCTGCGCGTGCTGAGCTACCGCGAGCTGTTCCAGCAGCATGTTGGCGTGGATCCGTTCGAGGCCGACGAAGCCGCGCTACGTGCTGCGCTCGGTGAGGTGCACATCGATCCGGTCGGGCTGACCCGTGACGATTGGCTGGATCTGCTGATGACCCACCATATCCAGCCGCACTTCGATGACGGGGTGATGACCGTGGTGCATGACTGGCCCGCGAGCCAGGCGGCGCTTGCGCGCATCCGTCCCGGCACGCCGCCGCTGGCCGAGCGTTTCGAGCTGTACCTGGGCGCGGTGGAGCTGGCCAACGGCTATCACGAGCTGAACGATGCCGGCGAACAGCGCATGCGTTTCCAGCGTGACCTGCAGCGCCGGCACGAGCGCGGCCAGGTGCAGCCGGCACTGGACGAGGCACTGCTGGCCGCACTGCCCTCGATGCCTGCCTGCGCCGGCGTAGCGGTGGGCGTCGACCGCCTGCTGATGGCGATGAACCGCACGCCGCGCATCGCCGATGTGCTGGCCTACGATTTCGCCCACGCCTGATCTTCGAATTTTTCTGAATATCGAAGACTGAACGGATTTCCGCGTTTCCGCGCTTGCTTCGGTCAGCAGGATGATGCTCTTATCACGGCAGATGCCGGACACTGGCACGCAGTTCATCCATTCCTGCTGGGGAAGGCTTTGGTCAAGTGGTTCGCGGTTGTCGCTGCACCGGTGTACTCCATCGCGCTCTGGGGTGCATGGCTGCCGTCGTCGGCGTCTGCCCAGCAGGCCGGCTATGACGATGAGGTGGTGACCTGCGAGTCGCGTGACATGGGCTGGGTACACTGCGATATCGATGTCAGCAACGGCATTGATCTGGTGCGCCAGCTGTCCAGCAACAGCTGCATCCGAGGCAGCGAATGGGGGACCGACCGCAGTGGCGTGTGGGTCACCCTGGGCTGCCGGGCCGAGTTCCGTGCACGCCGCGCCGCGGGTGCGGCACCGGCGGCGAACGAAGGCAAGCGCCTGGTCCGTCGCGTGGTGCGCTGCGAGTCCAACGGCCGGCCGCAGAGCTGCCCGGTGCGCCTGGATGGCGCGCCGGTCCGGTTGCTTCGGCAGCTGTCCGCATTGCCGTGCCGCGAAGGGCAGGGCTGGGGCTACAAGCGCAACGAAGTCTGGACCAGCCGCGGGTGCCAGGGCGATTTCGAGGTGGCCGACGATGACGGCCGCTTCGTCGATGTGCCGCGCCGGCTCATCTGCGAATCGAAGTCGAAGAAGCGCCGGTTCTGTGGCGCGAGCATTTCGGTCGGTGCCGCCGTCACCGAACAGTTGTCCAGTACCCCGTGCGAGGAAGGCAGCACCTGGGGCTGGAACCGAAACGGGATCTGGGTGGACGGCGGCTGCCGCGCCGAGTTCTCGGTGAATTGAGCCCGAGCAGGCTCCAACCACGCGGGGCGTGGCTCTACAATGGGCCCATGAACACTGCCTCCGACATCGACTACGCCCGTTACGATCACATCCGCCCGATCCTGTGGACCGGCGATGCCCTGCAACTGCTGGACCAGCGCAAGCTGCCGTTCGTGGTCGAGCATGTGGTCTGCCATGACAGCGACGAGGTCGCCGCGGCCATCCATGCGCTGACCGTGCGTGGTGCGCCGGCCATCGGCATCGCCGCCGCCTGGGGCGTGGTGCTGGCGGCGCGCGAAGTGCAGGCCGCCGACGGTGCACATGCGCTGCAGCAGCTGGAACCTGCGCTGCAGCGCCTGAATGCCTCGCGTCCGACCGCCGTCAACCTGGCCTGGGCGCTGGCGCGCATGCGCCGTTGCCTGAATGCTGCCGGAGCCGACTGGAAGGCCGCGCTGGAAGCGGAGGCGCAGGCCATCGCGGAGGAAGACCTGGCGGCCAACCGCCACATGGGCGCGCTGGGCGCCGGCCTGATCGAGGCCGGTAGCGGCGTGCTGACCCACTGCAACACCGGCTCGCTGGCCACCGCTGGTTTCGGTACCGCGCTGGGCGTGATCCGTGCAGGCATGGCCCAGCACCGCATCGCCCGCGTGTTCGCCGGCGAGACCCGGCCTTGGCTGCAGGGCGCGCGCCTGACGGTGTGGGAACTGCAGCAGGATGGCATCGATGCCACGCTGATCGCCGATTCGGCTGCCTCGCACCTGATGAAGACCGGCGCCGTGCAGTGGGTGATCGTGGGCGCCGACCGCATCTGCGCCAACGGGGATACCGCCAACAAGATCGGCACCTACCAGCTGGCCATTGCCGCGCGCCACCACCGCGTGAAGTTCATGGTCGTGGCGCCGTCCTCGACGGTGGACATGGAGACCGTGGATGGCAGCCAGATCGAGATCGAGCAGCGCGATCCGGGCGAACTGTACGGCGTGGGCGGTACCCGCACCGTGGCCGAGGGCATCGCCGCCTGGAACCCGGTGTTCGACGTCACTCCGGGCGAGCTGATCGACGCCATCGTGACCGAACGTGGGGTGATCCTGAACCCGACCCCGGAGAACATGCGGGCCGCCTTCGGCGCCTGAGGCGGGACAGGATCGAGGATGTCTGCAGAGCCGAGCCCATGCTCGGCTCCGCAGGCCAATCCGCCGCAGCCGGGCACAGGCTCGGCTCTACAGGGGCGGCTGAACCCCCTAAGTTCCTGATTTGTGCAGGTAAAATCCCCGTAAAGGGAGGCGGAAAACGGCCTGTTGTGGTAGTATCCACAGGTTGAATCGAGGTTCCGGCACGACCCCCTCCCGCAGAGGGCTGCGCCGGACTGGACCGCTACCAGACAACGGAACCCGAATGGCAGAAACCGCCAAGGAAATCATCCAGGTCAACCTGGAAGACGAGATGCGCAAGAGCTACCTCGATTACGCCATGAGCGTGATCGTGGGCCGCGCGCTCCCGGATGCGCGCGACGGCCTCAAGCCGGTGCATCGCCGCGTGCTGTTCGCGATGAATGAACTGAACGCGCACAGCAACAAGCCCTACTTCAAGTCGGCACGTATCGTCGGTGACGTCATCGGTAAGTACCACCCGCATGGCGATCAGTCGGTATACGACACGCTGGTGCGCCTGGCACAGCCGTTCTCGCTGCGCTACATGCTGGTCGATGGCCAGGGTAACTTCGGCTCCATCGATGGCGACTCCGCCGCAGCGATGCGCTATACCGAAGCGCGCATGTCGCGCCTCGCGCATGAGCTGATGGCCGACATCGACAAGGAAACCGTCGATTTCCAGCCCAACTACGACGAAAAGGAACTGGAGCCGACGGTCATGCCGACCCGGTTCCCGAACCTGCTGGTCAATGGTTCGGCCGGTATCGCGGTGGGCATGGCGACCAATATCCCGCCGCACAATCTGAGCGAATCGATCAACGCCTGCATCGCGCTGATCGACAACCCGGAAATCGACGTCGACGGCCTGATGGAATACATCCCGGGCCCGGATTTCCCGACCGCCGGCATCATCAATGGCACCGCTGGCATCGTCGCCGGCTACCGCACCGGCCGTGGCCGCGTGCGCATCCGTGCCAAGGCCGATATCGAAGTTGCCGACAACGGCCGCGAATCGATCATCGTCACTGAAATTCCTTACCAGGTGAACAAGGCGCGTCTGATCGAGAAGATCGCCGAGCTGGTCAAGGAAAAGAAGATCGAAGGCATCAGCGAGCTGCGCGATGAGTCCGACAAGGACGGCATGCGCATCTACATCGAGATCAAGCGCGGTGAATCTGCCGAGGTTGTGCTGAACAACCTGTACCAGCAGACGCAGATGGAATCGGTGTTCGGCATCAACATGGTGGCGCTGGTCGACGGCCGCCCGCAGTTGATGAACCTCAAGCAGATGCTCGAGGCGTTCGTCCGCCACCGTCGCGAAGTGGTCACCCGCCGCACCGTGTTCGAGCTGCGCAAGGCGCGCGCCCGTGCCCACGTGCTGGAAGGCCTGACCGTCGCGCTGGCCAACATCGACGAGATGATCGAACTGATCAAGACCTCGCCGAACCCCAACGAAGCCCGCGAGCGCATGCTCGCACGCGTGTGGGAGCCGGGCCTGGTCGGCGCGATGCTGGGTGCCGCCGGTGCCGAAGCCTCGCGTCCGGAAGACCTGCCCAAAGGCGTGGGCCTGATCGAGGGCGGCTACCAGCTGACCGAGATCCAGGCCACCCAGATCCTGGAAATGCGCCTGCACCGCCTGACGGGGCTGGAGCAGGACCGCCTGACCGACGAGTACAAGCAGCTGCTGGAAGTGATCGCCGGGCTGATCCACATCCTGGAAGACCCCGACCGCCTGCTGCAGGTGATCCGCGAAGAGCTGGTCAGCGTCAAGGCCGAGTTCGGTGACGAGCGTCGTACCGAGATCCGCCACAGCGAAGAAGACCTGGACATCCTCGACCTGATCGCGCCGGAAGATGTGGTGGTCACCGTGTCGCACGCCGGTTACGTGAAGCGCCAGCCGGTGAGCGTGTACCGCGCGCAGCGCCGTGGCGGCCGTGGCCGTAGTGCGGCGGCGACCAAGGAAGAGGATTTCATCGAACAGCTGTGGCTGGTCAACACGCATGACACGCTGCTGACCTTCACCAGTTCGGGCAAGGTGTTCTGGCTGCCGGTCTACCAGCTGCCGGAAGCGGGTTCCAACGCCCGTGGCCGTCCGATCATCAACTGGATTCCGCTGGAACCGGGCGAACGCGTGCAGGCCGTGCTGCCGGTGCGCGAGTACGCCGATGGCCAGTTCGTGTTCTTCGCTACGAAGAACGGTACGGTCAAGAAGACCCCGCTGGGCGAGTTCGCCTTCCGTCTGGCCCGCGGCAAGATCGCGATCAACCTCGACGAGGGCGATGCGCTGGTTGGCGTTGGCCTGACCGACGGTGAGCGCGACATCCTGCTGTTCGCCTCCAACGGCAAGACCGTGCGCTTCGGCGAGGACAAGGTCCGCTCGATGGGCCGTACCGCGACCGGCGTGCGTGGCATCAAGATGCCGCCCGGCGAGGAAGTGGTCAGCCTGATCGTGGCCGAAAGTGCCGGTGGCATCGAGGACGAGAACGAGGACGACAACGGTGTCGAGGAAGCCGCCGCCAATGGCGATGCGGTGATCGACGGCGCCGACGACGCGAGCGTGCAGTACATCCTGACCGCCACCGAGAACGGCTACGGCAAGCGCACCCCGCTGCCGGATTACCCGCGCAAGGGTCGTGGCACCCAGGGCGTGATCGGCATCCAGACCACCGAGCGCAACGGCAAGCTGGTCGCCGCGGTGCTGATGGGTTCGGATGACGAAGTGCTGCTGATCTCCGATGGCGGCACCCTGGTGCGTACACGTGGCTCGGAAATCAGCCGCGTCGGCCGCAACACCCAGGGCGTCACCCTGATTCGCCTGTCCAAGGACGAGAAGCTGCAAGCGGTGGAACGCATGGATGCCTCCATCGAAGAGGACGAGGACGAGGTGGCGACTGCTGCCCCGGCCGCGGCCGAAGGCGCACCGGCTGCGGCCAGCAGCGAGGACGCCGCGCAGGAGTGATCCCGCCGCGATGAGACGTACCCGGCGACGCCGGCCCTGTGCCGGCGTCGTCATTTCTGCGGATCTTCCGGTCGTGGTGGATTCTCCGATCGCTGCGGACTATCTGATCGCTGCGGACCATCCGATTGCTGCGGACCATCCGATTGCTGTGGACCATCCGATTGCTGTGGACCATCCGATCGCTGCGGTAGAGTCGACTGTTAGTCGACTGCTCTGCGCACGGCGATGAAAAGCCCGCGCTGCGCGCGATAGTCGACTAACAGTCGACTCTACCCAGCCGACGATCACCCAGCCGACGCTCACCCCGTCAGGTCCACCCAGAAAATACGCGCGCGCTTCACATGTGCGGTGGGATAAGGGCGCATGCTGCCCCGGAGATCGACGATGTCCGCCACGCCGCAGTCCGATCCTGCTCCTGTCCGCACCCCGCGCCATCCACTGGTGACTGTGCTGTCGCTGTTGCTGGTCGTGCTCGGCCTGGTCATCGGCGGTCTCGGCGCATGGCTGCTCAGCCTTGGGGGTTCGGCGTACTACGCCATCGCAGGATTCGGCCTGCTGGCCAGCGGCATCCTGCTGTTCGGCAACCGTCGCAGCGGCGCGCTGCTGTACGCGCTGGTGTTCGTCGGCACACTCCTGTGGACCTGGTGGGAATCGGGCAGCGACTACTGGCGCTGGGTGCCGCGCCTGGGCCTGGTTACGGCCCTGGGCATCGTGCTGGCGCTGCTGGCACCGACCCTGCGTGAACCGGTGTCCAGACGCCTCTCGCGCAGCGTGGCTGGCCTGCTGATGCTGGTGTTCGTCGGCGCGTTCGGCCTCGCCTTTGCGCCACATGGCCAAGTGGACGGGCACCAGCCATTCCCGGAAGGGGCGGTCAGTGCCGGCCTGGACCCGACACGTGATACCACCGGACTGCAGCCTGCCGACCAGCCCGCGGACGCGGATTGGCCCGCCTGGGGCCGCAGCAATGCGGCCACCCGCTATTCCCCCCTGCAGCAGATCACGCCGGCCAATGTAGCGACCCTGCAGCTGGCCTGGCAGTTCCGTACCGGCGACCTGCCGAATAAGCGCTGGGGCGCGGAAACCACGCCGCTGAAGATCGGCGACCGCCTCTACCTGTGCACCGCGCGCAACCGCTTGATCGCACTCGACGCCAGCAGCGGCAAGGAGCTGTGGCGGTTCGATCCGAAGGTCAAGGACGCTTCGATTCCCTATACAGCTGCCTGCCGTGGCGTGAGCTACTACGAACAACCCAGCGCGCCGACCATCGCCGATGCGGTGCTGGCCGATGTCGCCGCCGATCTGGCCCTGCCTGAGCCGCCGCCGACGATCACCCGTAGTTCAGCGCCGGGCAGCCGGCCTGCGTGCTGGGCGCGCATCATTGAAGGCACGCTGGACGGCCGCATCATCGCGGTCGATGCGGACAGCGGACGCCCCTGCGCCAACTTCGGCAACAACGGCCAGGTCGACATCACCCTGGGCATGGGCGAAGTGCCGCCGGGGTATGTGTCGATCACCTCGCCGCCGGCGATCGTGCGCGGCGTCATCGTCACCGGCCACCAGGTGCTGGACGGCCAGCGCCGCGATGCACCGTCGGGGGTGATCCAGGCATACGACGTGACCACCGGCAAGCTGCGCTGGGCCTGGGACATGGACCAGCCCGAGCGTACTGGGCTGCCGCCACGCGAGCAGACCTACACCCGTGGCACGCCGAACATGTGGACCACGGCGACCGGCGATGAGGCACTGGGCCTGGTGTACCTGCCGCTGGGCAATTCCGCCGGCGACTACTGGAGCGGCTCGCGCACGGAAAACCAGAACCGCCATTCGACCTCGCTGGTGGCGATCGACGTGGCCACTGGCAAACCGGCCTGGCACTTCCAGGCGGTGCGCAAGGACGTGTGGGACTACGATCTGGGGTCGCAGGCCAGCCTGATCGACTACCCGACCGCGGCCGGCAAAGTGCCGGCGATCCTGCTGCCGACCAAGCAGGGCGACATCTACATCCTCGACCGTCGCAACGGCCAGTTGCTGAGTGCTGCCGAGGAGCGCAAGGTGCCCATCGGTGGTGTTGAACCCGAGCAGCGCTCGCCCACGCAACTGTTCTCGCTGTACCACACGCTGCGCCGCGAGCATGACCTGACCGAGCGCGACATGTGGGGGCTCACCCCGATCGACCAGCTGGTCTGCCGCATCCAGTTCCGCAAGGCCTACTACGAAGGCTTCTACACGCCGCCCAGCAGTGACCGCCACTCCATCGAGTACCCGGGTTACAACGGCGGCTCGGACTGGGGGAGCGTGTCCATCGATACGCGCCGTGGCGTGATCGTGGCCAACTACAACGACATGCCCAACTACAACCGGCTTGTGCCGCGTGCCGAGGCCGATCGCCTGGGGTGGCTGCCGCGCGAAAAGATCCGGTTCGACAAGGGCGGTGCCGAAGGCGCGGGTGATCCACAGGTGGGAACGCCCTACGCCATCCAGGTCAATGCCGGTTGGCGCCTGCCGTTCACCGGTCTGCTGTGCAAGCAGCCGCCCTATGGCGGCATCCGTGCCATCGACCTGCGCACCGGCAAGCTGTTGTGGGATCGTCCGTTCGGCAGTGCACGCGGCAATGGACCGTTCGGCATCCGCTCCGGCCTGCCGATCGAGATCGGTACGCCGAACAACGGCGGTTCGGTGATCACCGCCAGTGGCCTGATCTTCATTGCCGCCGCCACCGATGACCTGCTGCGTGCCATTGATCTGAAGACCGGCAAGGAGCTGTGGCATGCCAAGCTGCCAGCGGGCGGGCAGGCCAACCCGATGGTGTACGAGCAGGCCGGCCGCCAGTACGTGGTGATCATGGCCGGCGGCCACCACTTCATGGAGACCCCGAAGGGCGATTACGTGATGGCATTTGCCCTGCCCAGGTAGTGCCGACAGGGTATAACCGATTGGGTAGAGTCGACCGGGTAGAGTCGACTGTTAGTCGACTGCTCTTTTTTCCCGCGCTGGAAAGCCCCAGCTTCGCGCGACAGTCGACGCTACCCGGACGACTCCACATCCCCGGACGCTGTATCGAGATGATCCCTGATCCTGGCGTTGGCAATGAACCGATGTCGGGAATCCATCCTGGCGGGCATTCTTGAACGCATGCCCAGCCCTCAACTGCTTACCGGCCGCCGATCCATCGTCGGCAACGTCTACACCATCACCATGGTGTGCAGGAACCGCCATCGCGTCTTCGATTGCCCTGCCAATGCCGACCTTGCCATGCAGCTCCTTGGATCGATGGATCGGGAAGGCCTGACTGCGTCGCTTGCCTGGGTGATCATGCCGGATCACATCCACTGGCTGGCTCAACTACGTGGCCATTCGCTGGGCTACTGCGTGCAGCGCTTCAAGGCGCGCAGCAGTTTTCTGATCAACCGGCGGCGAGGGAAGCAGGGTGCAATCTGGCAGGCGGGTTATCACGACCATGCGATCCGCAGTGACGCGTCGCTCCAGCGGCACGCCGGCTACATTCTGGCAAATCCCGTTCGAGCGGGTCTTGCCGAGCAGGTGGGTGACCATCCCTACGGATGGTGCCGCTGGCCGCTGAGCGAGCTGGAGTCGCCCTCCGAGGGTGAATGCTGATACAGCCAACTCGGTAGATCCGACCGGATAGGGTCGACCGGTTCTCTCGATCACGCTGGGAGGCCTGCGCTACGCGCGATAGTCGACTAACAGTCGACTCTACCTTGCCGGTCTACCGAGGGGTTACACCGTCACCACCACGTTGTGACGCTTCAGCGAAGAGAGCATGGCGCGGCGATAGCGCAGACATCGGTTAGCATTCCGGCGACTCTCTGCGAAGGATCGCCCCGTGATGTCTGTTCCGATGTTCCATCCTGCCCTCTACGTTCTGCTGCTGGCGTCGTTGTCCGGCGGCCGCGCGCCTGCGCAGGCGCTGGCCGACTGGGAGCTGCAGGGTCGTGCCGACGGCCTGGCGCGACCAGACACCCCCTGCCAGGATTTCCTGCAGGCAATGGGGCGGAAGCCGGCAGGGCTGGAATATGTGGGCTGCACCCAGGACGACGTGTCCTACATCAAGCCGATGCAAGCCCACTACCGCGTTGCCGGCGCCCGCGCCGAGCAGGTCGAAGCGTATCTGCATGCAACGTTCGGCATGCCCGTGCTGCGCTACACCTGCTGCGGCTGGAGCAATGGCGGGCCCTACACCTGGCGTGAAGGTGCAGACACGGTGAGGTACCAGATCGGGATGGGCGTGGAGTCGCTGCCGCATGAGCGGGCCGAGTGGCGGCGCATCGAAGCATTCAACGTTACGGTGGAGGTGTTTCGGCAGAGCCCGTAGCGTGGATGCGGCAGGCGGATGCTTGCTCTAGGATGCGTGCAGGGATCCCTGCAAAAGAACTGCGATGAAGGCTGTTGGACGTCTGCTGCTGTGCGCTGCGCTGGCCTGTCCGCTTCTGACGGCCGCGCCGGTTTTTCCTGCGGCTGGCGCAACCACCTCCGAACCTGCACATCCGCATGCGCAGGACGCCATCGATGACTGGCTTGCGGCTTTCAACGCAGGCAGTCTCGATGCGTTGCAGGCTTTCGCCGACAAGTATGCGAAGAAGGAAGGCAGCGCTCCCAAGGACTATCTCGAGTTCCGCGAGAGCACCGGCCTGCTGCGCGTGCTGGAAAAGGGCGAACACGCGCCCGGCCACGCGAAGCTGCTGGTGATGGGCGAGCTGAACGAGCGTGCGATGTGGGTGACGGCGGAAATGGACCCGGACCATCCAGCACACCTGAAGCTGTTCCAGATCGAAGGCACCGAAGTACCGGACAAGTACACGCCGGAGCGTGTTGCGTTGCCGGTCCTGATGGCTGACGCCAGGACGAAGCTGGACGCGTTGCGCGCACAGGACGCGCTGTCGGGAGCGTTGCTCGTGGCGCGTAACGGCCAAGTGCTGCTGGATTGGCGGGGCGGCCAGGCAGATCGCGAAAGCGGTACTCCGGTGCGGGCGGACACACGCTTCCGGTTGGCCTCGTCCAACAAGATGTTCACCTCGGTGGCCATCCTGCAGCTGGTGCAGGCCGGCAGGCTGGGGCTGGACGATACGATCGGCAAGCACCTGCCCGACTACCCGAACAAGGCTGTCGCCAATGTGGTGACGGTTCGCCAGTTGTTGACCCACACCAGTGGCCTTGGCGATTTTTTCGGCGATGATTTCGATCAGTATTCGGCCTCGCTGAAGACGCTGGATGACTACGTGCAGCGCTTCGCCAAGGATGCACCGCAGTTCGCGCCCGGTAGCCAGGACAGCTACTCCAACTACGGTTTCATCGTGCTGGGGCGCATCATCGAGGCCGTTTCAGGGCAGTCGTACTACGCCTACGTGGACGACCACATCCTGCGACCGGCTGGCATGACCGGCACCGGCTTCGAACCGGAAACGGTGAAGGTGCCACAGCGTGCCGTTGCCTACACGAAGACGAACGGGCAATGGACGCGTGAAACGAAGTCGCTGCCCTGGCGCGGCATGTCTGCCGGAGGCGGCTACAGCACGGCCACCGACATGCTGAGGTTTGCCGAGGCGTTGCGCGGCGGAAAGCTGGTCTCGCCGGCACTGCTGCAGCAGGCCACCACGGCACAGAATCACAAGCGATGGTATGGCTTTGGCTTCGTGGTGCAAGGCGAGGGCAGGGAACACCAGTACGGCCACGAGGGCGGTGCGCCGGGGTCGAACAGTGCCATCGTGGTGATGCCTGCGCAGGGGTATGTGATCGTTGGCCTGGCCAATGTTGATCCGGACGGAATTGGCAACGTGGTCAATTACATCGCGCGGCGGTTGCCGTTGCAGTGAGCGCGGGGCGATGCGTGTAGAGTCGACCGTTGGTCGACTATCGCGCGAAGCGCGGGCGTTTCGATCTTTCCGCGAACGGCAGTCGACTAACAGTCGACTCTACCCAGTCGACGTCACCCAATCGACGTCACCCGGTCGCTGCCGGCACCCGCACCATCTTCGTCATCAGATGCTCCACCACACCGGCCGGATCGGCGGTACGACCCACATGCGTGCTCGACATCTGCACGATCGAGCTGCGCTTGGCGGTGAGGAAGTGGAACCGTGCACGCGCCGGCAGCTGTGCGATCGGCCCAGCGCCGGCATCACCGCGGCAGATCGCCACGATCGCATCCAGCCACGGCTGCAATGCGTCCTGGTCAAGCGCCGGCGCGAACGCGTGCAGGCGCGCCGGATCGATTTCGATGGCCGCTTCCAGATGTCGCGCACCCGGACAGGACACGATCACCCCGACGTTGATGAACTCTTCGCGTTCCACCCGCGGCACCACGCGGATGACCGCGTAGTCATACGTGTGCAGCGTGGGCACGAATGGCCTCCTGCACGAACACCGCACGCACCTTCAGGCGGTGCTTGAGATAGTTGATGTAGCCCTGGCGATAGGCCTGCGGGTTGTCGAAGGCCGGTTCGTCCACCAGCCAGCTGTCCGGCACCAGGCCGACGATCCGCTCGATCTCGGCATCGGTCAGGCGAGCGGCCAACTCTGCATCCACCTCGGCGATGCGGCTGGCGAATGACAGCAGCACATGGTCGCGGATCAGCACGAACGGCTTCTCGCAGGCATCGCCAGCATTGGCCCAATCGTGGTGGAAGTACATCGCCGCGCCGTGGTCGATCAGGTACAGCTTGCGATGCCACACCATCAGGTTGGGGTTGCGCGTGGTGCGATCGACATTGCTGGTGAACGCATCGAACCAGACGATGCGCGAGGCCAGGTCGGCGTCCACCGGCATCGCCGCCGGGTCGTAGTTGATCGCACCGGGCAGGTAGTCCAGGCCCAGGTTCAGGCCCTCGCTGGCGCGGATCAGTTCCTGGATCTCCGGGTCGGGCTCGGTCCGGGCGAACTCCCGATCCAGCTCCACGAACAGGATTTCCGGAATCGGCAGGCTCAGCGTGCGCGCCATTTCCCCGGCGATCAGTTCGGCGATCAGCGCCTTCGGGCCCTGGCCGGCGCCACGGAACTTTAGCACGGCCATGCCGTCATCGTCGGTCTCGACGACGGCGGGCAGCGAGCCACCTTCCCGCAGCGGGGTGATGTAACGGAGGGCATGTACGGTACGCATGCCTGCATTCTAGCGTGGCGCCGCGGCGGACGTGCCGCCGCGGACCGGGGCGCCAGCTTAATGAACGGGTACCGCGCGAATCACCGCATACAGGCTGCCTGCAATCTTCACTTCGTCCTACCGCGCGCAGTGGCAGCATTCCTTCCAACGGAGCAACACGCCCGCGTGTGACCTTCAGCAGGAGGCCGTCATGCCGCTACAGTGCAGCTGTCACGCTTCACCGTGTACGCAACGCAACGCGTGGTGTTGACCCTGACCTGACACGGCCACGCCATCAGCACGGATGGCCGTCTTCCGCAGTTCCATACACCGTTCAAACATCGCGACCACCGGCACCCCCGGTGGGGCATGCGATCCAGCTACCTGCGCCCCGAGATGGATCCCTGCATTGCCGATGGCGTCGGCAACGTCGGGGCCGCCGAATCCACGATCTCTCCACAGGCTTTGGAGGTGCACCGATGAGCGACGAATTCAATCCCATGTTGCCACCCCTGGACGACGCCAAGGCCGAGGAAATGATCGGCAAGGTCGTGCTGGTCGGTGTCACCCGTTATGGCGGCGACGGCCAGGTGCAGGGTCTGGAACAGTACGCCGGCACCGTGCTGCGCATCAGCGCCGACGAGGGGGTGGTGCTGGCCGATGAAGACGATGGCCACGAGCGCTACCTGCCGCCGATGCTCGACCAGTACCGGCGGGCCGAGCCCGGCGAGTACCGAATGCGCAACAGCGGAATGATCGTAGTCGACCCCGATTACCTCACCGCCTGGGACCTGCACGCCCAGCAGTAGCGCCAGGCCATGCCGGGAGGTGCCAGCGGTCGGCAGCGACCAGCGCTCCACTTTGCCCCATCCGGCCACTAGCCCTTCCGGCCCATTCACGACAACCCCTGCGGTGCTAGATTCGGGCCCTTGCCCGTTTCCGGGCTCCCATTCACACCCCAGGGGATAAGGATGCTCATCCGTCGTACCTCTCTGGCGGCGGCCGTTGCCGTTGCCACCTTCGGCCTGCTGGCCACTGGCCCGGCGCTTGCCGATTACGCAAAGCCGCCGGAACACCTGCTCAAGGTGCTGAAGGCGCCGCCGCCGCCGGCGCCGAACGTGGCCCCGGGCGGTCAGCGCCTGTTGCTGACCACCGCGCAGACCTACCCGTCGATCAGCCGCGTTGCCCAGCCGTACCTGAAGCTGGCCGGTGTGCGCCTGGAGCCGAAGAACCGCAGCCGCCATGACACCCCCGGTGGCTACGGCATTCCGGCCTGCGTGGCTGACTTCACCCTGGTCGACATCGGCAGCGGCAAGGAGACCAAGGTCAACCTGCCGCAGGGCTGCGCCACCGGCGCGCTGTGGTCGGCCGATGGCAGCCATTTCGCCTTCCAGAACGCGGTCGATACCAGCGTGCAGTTGTGGGTGGGCGATGCCGCGACCGGGCAGGTGAAGCAGATCCCGAACGTGCAGCTGAACCCGATCTTCGGCAACACCGTGCAGTGGCTGGGCGGCAGCCAGAACCTGCTGGTGAAGCTGGTGCCGGCCAACCAGGGCCCGGTGCCGTCCAACGGCGGCGTACCGACCGGCCCGGACGCGCAGGAATCGCTGGGCAGCAGTGGCGAGAGCAGCACGTACGAAGCCCGCGACACGCTGACCAGCGTGCATGACGAGAAGCTGTTCGCCTATTACGGTGCCTCGCAGCTGGCCGTGGTCGATACTGCAGCCGGCAGCGTGCGCCCGGTCGGTCAGCCGGCACTGTTCAACGACGTCAGCGCCGCGCCCGATGGCGTGCATGTGCTGACCGAGTCGATCAAGGCACCGTATTCGCATGCGGTAACCTACCAGCGCTTCGCCAACGACGTGGCGGTGCTGGATATCGCCAGCGGCAAGTCCACGCCGATCGCCAGCCTGCCGCTGGCCGACCGCGTGCCGGTGCACGGCGTACCGGAAGGTCCGCGCGGTTTCGACTGGCGTGCCACCGATCCGGCCACCCTGGTCTATGCCGAAGCGCTGGACAAGGGCGACTGGAAGGTCAACGTGCCGCATCGCGATCGCGTGCTGATGCTGAAGGCACCGTTCAACGGCAAGCCGACCGAGATCACCCGCACCACGCAGCGCTTCGAAGGTTTTGCGTGGACCGCCGATCCGGCCGTGGCGTTCCAGTACGAGAACGACGAGAACCGCCACTGGATGCAGACCCGCGTCGTCGATGTGGATCAGCCGAAGAAGGAAGGGCGCCTGCTGTGGGACATGTCCAGCGACGAGCTGTACGCCAACCCCGGCAACCTGGTGTTCACCCGCCTGCCGAATGGCGCCCAGGTCGTGCGCCGTGAGGGCAACCATGTGTTCCTCAGCGGCCGTGGCGCGTCGCCGCAGGGCGACCGTCCGTTCCTGGACCGCCTGGACCTGGGCACGCTGAAGAGCGAGCGGCTGTTCCGCAGCAGTGCCGACGCCTACGAACAGTTCCTCGGTTTCAGCAGCACGCCGGGGCGCTACCTGACCTGGCACCAGTCGGTGATCGATCCGCCGAACGCCTTCATCCGCCAGCAGGGTGAGGCGGTGGCCGACGCGAAGGCCGGCGAGGCGCAGTTCGCGTCCACCGCGACCGCGCTGACCAAGCTGGTCGACCCGACCCCGGAAGTGCGCCAGATCAAGAAGCAGCTGGTGACCTACAAGCGGGCCGATGGCGTGGACCTGTCGTTCACCCTGTACACGCCGCCGGGCTACAAGGAAGGCCAGCGTGTGCCGGCGATCCTGTACGCCTATCCGGCCGACTTCGCCAACGCCGCGCAGGCAGGGCAGGTGTCGGGTTCGCAGCAGACGTTCACCCGCCTGCAGCCGTACCGCTTGATGCTGCTGGCCGGTTACGCGATCATCGACAACGCCTCGTTCCCGATCGTCGGCGACCCCAAGAACGCCTACGACACCTACCTGGAGCAGCTGGAAGCTGACGCCAAGGCCGCAGTGGACAAGGCAGTGGACATGGGCGTGGTCGACCGCAACCGCATCGGCGTGACCGGTCACAGCCACGGCGGCCTGATGACCGCCAACCTGATCGCCCACACCAACCTGTTCAAGGCCGGCGTGGCGACCAGCGGTTCGTACAACAAGACCTTCACTCCGTTCGGCTTCCAGAACGAGCGACGTTCGGTGTGGCAGGCGCAGGACGTGTACCTGAAGGCGTCGCCGTTCTTCTATGCTGACAAGATCAAGCTGCCGCTGCTGCTGGTCCACGGTGAGGACGACGCCAACCCGGGCACCGAGCCGTTCCAGTCGCGCAAGCTGTACCAGGCGATCCGTGGCAACGGGGGTACCACCCGCCTGGTGATGCTGCCGAACGAGCCGCACTGGTACACCGCGCTGGAATCGAACGAACAGTTGGTGGCGGAAATGCTGCACTGGTTCGACACCTACGTGAAGAACGCCAAGTAAGGGAACAGGAAGGCCGCCTTCGGGCGGCCTTCCTGCATCCTGCTGCAGAGCCGAGCCCACGCTCGGCGATCCGTCCGCCTGTAAACAGTTGCACGTGCTCTGCAATCAACTGTGGAGACTCGGTAACGACGTGTTACCGGCACATTCCAGCGCGCTGCAAATGGACTAGGCTGAGCCCGTAAGTTCGTTCCAGGTCGGTGCGATGAAAGCCATCCTTCTTGCTGCAACCTTGTCGTTGATCCTGGTTTCAACCGCCCCTGCCCAGTCACTGCCCACCGAACTGACGCAACTGGGGATCATCGCCGGCATGCCCTATGCCAAGGCCAAACGCCTGCTTGATGCAGCGGGCTGGCAGGTGAAGCCGGCCCAAGGCGCGCCGGAATCGCTGGATGGCTTTCCGGAAGTGGGATGCCAGAAGGGCGGAAAGCAGTGCGCAACGACCTTCGAGAAAGGCGAACAGCAGGTCGCGGTGCGGCTGGGCACCACCCTGGCAGGGCAGCCGTTCGTACAGGGCGCTGATTGAACGCCTGCTGCGCTCACGCCAGCGGCAGACGGTCCTGCGCGTGCGACAGCCGGTCGTGCAGCGCACGCACGTGCTCGGCCCTGGCATGGATGCGCCCGGTATCGCCGAAACTGCGCAGATAGGCGCAGGCGGCAAAGCCAGTACTCTTCTTTTCGTATTCGGCAATCCAGGCCAGACGGTCCGGGTTGTTGGCCTGTTCGGCTGACCACGCGGCCACCGGTGGGCGGATGCGGTATTTCAGGCCGACGCGCCACGGCTTCGGTGTCAGTCGCGCACGGAAGCAATGCTGCAGCCGGCACATGCGCGCGTAGAGGGCGTCGGTGCCCAGTGTCTTGAAGAAGGCCTGCAGCTGCTCGTCCTCGGGCGAGAACGTGGCATGCATGGCCAGCACGCGTAGTCCGGCCGGCGTGCGGTAGGCGCGCAGATGCCAGTCCGGATGCTGTTCGCTGAAGGCCGCGACCCGCTGCAGCGCCACACCTTCGGCGCCACCGGCAGCGGCCAGCCGCCGCTTGCGCTGCATCAGCATCGCGGCATTCACCAGCACTACGGCCGCCACGCCCAGTACCAGTCCCACCAGCCAGTGCCACAGCAGGGTACCGATGATGGCACCAGCAAACAGCAGCGCTGCGGCGATGACAGCGGGCATCACGCAACCCGCCGGTGGCTGCGCATGGTCGATATCGGCGAACAGCACGTCAGGCGTATTGAGGCAGAGCGCACCGTAGCTGTTGCGGGTGATGATGACGTCGCCGTCGCGCTGCACGATCTGCTCGCGGATCGGAACGCCTTCCACGCCGTAGTTGCTGCGCACTTCGCGACGCGGCAGCACCTGCCCGGCAAGGATGGCGTTGAGTGCTTCGTTGGCGCGCCGGTCGGCGTGGTCCTGGGCTTGGGCTGGGCCTTCGTCGGACCAGCCAAAGCGGCGCACGACCACCGGCCGGCCACGGAAACGGGCCTGCAGGCGGGCTTCAGCCCAGTACGCGGGAACGATCATCATCGTGCGGTGCTCCATCTTCCATGGCAGGTGCCGAAGCGAGTCTGGCACAGCGCCGGGGCGCCCGCATCCGCCTGCTGCAGTGGGTCGGGCGGAGTGATAGATTGCGCGCTTCGCATGCACTCCACCAAGGACGGAGCGATGTTCATGATCCTGCGCGGCCTGTTGGCCCTGGCCTGTGCCGGGGCGATGGGCGCGGTCACTGCAGCGGTACCGGCGGGGCCGCAGATCCTCACCGAGGATGCCAGTCGTTTCTATGCACTCTATGACAGCGCTGGCGGCACGCCGAGCGTTGCCCAGCTGCGTGGATACATGGCGGAGGGTTCGGCCGGCCTGGCCGAGTTGGCCAAGGCGCGCCGGGTCACTCCGGAGCGGATTGCCGAGTCCATCGCCAGCCAGCCGGAGCTGTATGCACAGGGGCGGAACTGCCTGGCCGAGCTGCCGGCGGTGAAGCGACGGCTGGTACAGGTGTTCGCCAACCTGCAGGCGATCTACCCGCAGACCCGGTTCCCGCCAGTGACCCTCGCGGTGGGCCGCGGCCGCCCTGTGGGGCTGACCTCGGAGAGCGGGGTGATCATCGGCCTGGAAGCGCTGTGCGCGGCCGACTTCATGAATCCCAATGTGCAGGATCGCTTCGTGCATGTGATCGCGCACGAATACGTGCACATCCAGCAGACCGGCCTGACCGACTTCGAGCCGGGTGACCCGCAGGCGACGGTGCTGCGCGTGTCGCTGGGCGAAGGCATCGCCGAATTCATCACCGAACTGGTTTCCGGCAATGTCGGCAACGGTCGCCACGCGGCCTGGACACGCGGCCGCGAAGTGCATATCGAAAGCGCGTTCGCGCTGGATCTGGACAGCACCGATCTGTCGCCGTGGCTGTACAACTACAAGCCGGGCTCGCAGGAGCCCTATGACCTCGGCTACTGGGTGGGCTACCGCATCGCCAAGGCCTATTACCTGCAGGCCAGGGACAAGCGTGATGCGGTGCGTGCGCTGATCCAGCAGGACAACCCGAAGGCGATCCTGGCCGCCAGTGGTTGGACGCCGGGGATGTGGATGCCAGCGAAGGTGACCGGCGTGGCGGCGCGTACGGCGGCACGCTGAGCGCGGTGCAGGACGCTAGACTGTTCCGATGAACCGGGAGAGTCTCCATGCGTAGTCCTGTTGTGCTTGCCAGAATGGCCGCCATTTCCCTGGGCATGGCCTTGACCGTTCCGGCGGTTGCTGCTGAATCGAACGCAGTCAATCCGCTGCTGTTGAAGCCGGTCGAACAACTGCGCGCCGACGAGGTCCGTTTCATGCAGCAGCGCCTGGCCGACTGGCCGCAGCTGCGTCACTATCGTGAAGCCAACGCGCGGCTGCCTGCGGCGGTACCAGGCCAGCCGCGCGTGGTGTTCTTCGGTGACTCCATCACCGAGGGGTGGGGCAGGGAAGGCGGCGCCTCGTTCTTTCCCGGCAAGGGCTGGCTCAACCGTGGTATCAGTGGCCAGACCACGGCGCAGATGCTGGTGCGTTTCCCGCAGGACGTGCTGGCGCTGAAACCACAGGTGGTGGTGATCCTGGCCGGCACCAACGACATCGCCGGCAATACCGGCCCCTCCACGCAGGCGATGATCGAAGACAACCTGCACGCCATGGTGGACCTGGCACGCGCGCACGGCATCGGTGTAGTGCTGGCTTCGGTGCTGCCGGTGAGCGAGTACCCGTGGATGCCGGGCATCACCCCGGCGCCGAAGGTGCGCGCGTTGAACACGGCGTTGAAGCGCTACGCCGAGGCAAAGCAGCTGGTCTATCTGGACTACCACGCGCCGATGGCCAATGCGGCCGGTGGCCTCGATCCGCAGCTGGCCGAGGACGGCGTGCATCCCACCCCGAAGGGCTATGCGGTGATGGCGCCACTGGCCGAGGCGGCGGTCAAGCGCGCGCTGGATCAGGCAGGCTCGTCAGCAACCACTCGCAGAAACTGACCACCAGCGGATCGGCCGCGCTGTCCTCATGCACCAGCCAGCTCCAGCGCGGGCCGCGCACGCGTGTCTCGTCCAGTGGATGCAGCAGGCCTTGGTCGCAGGCGCGGGCCGCCAGCAGCTCACTGACCAGCGCGATGCCCAGCCCTTGGCAGGCAGCATCCAGCAGCTGTCCGGGCTCGGAGAAATTCATGCCTTCGCGGCGCTGGCCGACATCGGCGCCACCCTGTACCTGCCACTGGCTCCAGTCCATTTCGCGCTCGCCATGCAGGGTCAGGCGTTCATGCACGGGCGTGGCCAGCAGGTCGGGATGGCAGGCCGGAAAGAGGCGATCCTGCAGCAGCACGCGATGGTGGCACTGCGCCTGCGAATCGAGGTCATCGCGTACCGACACGTCCAGCGTCTGCGTGGTCATGTCCGGCGCGTCCTCACTGGTCAGCAGCCACAGGTCGGCACCGGGATGCAGGCGATGGAACCCGGCCAGGCGCGGTACCAGCCAATGGCGCGCGAACGCGGGGCTGGTGTTGACGATCAGTTGATTCGGCTTGCGGTACTGATCGAGCCGGCGGATGCCGCTGGCCAGCTGCCGCAGCAGTGACTGCGTTGTTTCCAGCAGGTCGACGCCGGCGTCAGTGAGGGAGACGCTGCGGCCCTGCCGGAAGAACAGCGGCTGCTGCAGCGATGTCTCCAGGCCCCGGATCTGCTGGCTGATGGCCGATTGGGTCAGGTGCAGTTCCTCGGCCGCGCGGTGGAAACTTCCCAGCCGTGCGGCAGCCTCGAAACCCCGCAGGGCGTTCAGCGGTGGCCAGTGCTTGAGCATTCAAGATAAGTAAAACTGTTCAATTGATGGCTGAATCTATCGTTTGTTCTTATGTCTGGGCAAGCGCAGCATGGTGCCCATTCCACACCGGCCCTGGAGCCCGTCATGAACAGCCGTCGTCACTTCCTCACCCAACTGGCTGGCGCCGCTGGTCTTGGTGGCTTGGCCGCCCTCGGCCTGGCAGGGCTGCCGGGTCGCGTCGCTGCGGCCGGACCGAGCGCGGGCACCTGGCGCATGCCGGACGAGCACGGTCCACAGGAGCGCGTCTTCCTGGCCCTTGCCGCGCAACCGCGGGTCTGGGGTGCGCAGGCCGACGCGGTGAACACCGCCGTGGCCCGCCTGGCCCGCACCATCGCCCGCTACCAGCCGGTCAGCGTGCTGTGCCGCCCGGCGCAGCGGAAGCTGGCGCAGGATCGCTGCGGCCGCGACAACATCGAGTTCCTCGAGGTGCCGCTGGATGACATCTGGGTGCGCGATTACGGCGGTTGTTTCGTCACCGACGGCAAGGGCGGGCTGGGCCTGGTCGACTTCAACTTCAACGGCTGGGGTGGCAAGCAGAGCGCACGCAACGATGGCGCGGTGGCGCCATGGCTGGCGCAGGTGACCGGTGCCACGCTGCTGGAAAGCGATCTGGTGGGCGAGGGCGGCGGCATCGAAGTCGATGGCCATGGCACGGCCATCCTCACCGAAAGCTGCTGGGTGAACCGCAACCGCAATCCCGGCTGGACGCGCGCGGAGATCGAGGAAGAACTGAAGCATCACCTTGGCCTGCGCAAGGTGATCTGGCTGCCCGGTATCGCCGGCGAGGACATCACCGATGCGCACGTGGATTTCTATGCGCGCTTCGTGCGGCCGGGCGTGGTGATCGCCAACCTGGACAACGATCCGGAGTCCTACGACTACGAGCTGACCCGCGAGCACCTGGACATCCTGCGCGGGGCCACCGATGCCGATGGCCGCCGCCTGCAGGTGCACACGCTGTCGCCGCCGCGGGACGGGCGAGACAACGTGCATACCCGCGACAACGATGACCTGGCGATGGGCTACATCAACTACCTGCCGATCAACGGTGCGGTGGTCGCGCCGCAGTTCGGCGACGATGCTGCCGATCGCTATTGCTGCGAACTGCTGGAAGAGCTGTACCCCGGCCGGGACATCGAGCAGGTGGACATCGACGCGATTGCCGGCGGCGGCGGTGGCATCCATTGCGTGACCAAGAACATGCCGAAGGTCGGGTGACGCGTCTCAGGCGTCGTCCTGCTTCAACGCGGCATCGGCCGCCAGCAACGCTTCGGCGGCAGCACTGAGTGGCGGCGAGGGCGGGGCGACCACGCCGATGGCTTCCATCATCTTCGGCATGCCCAGGAACTGGCGTGCGCGGCGGTCGTAGATGCCGGTGACCAGCAGCGCGCGCGTGGCGATCTTCTGCTCGGCGCCGATCAGCACGCGCTGCTCCATGATGCCGCGCGAGCCGACCCAGCCCACCAGGCGCGTTTCCAGGGTGAAGCGCTGGAACGGCTTCAGCTCGCGACGGAACTGGATGGTGCCGGCACCGACGATCGGAGCCCACTTCTCGCGCAGTGCCACCCGGCCCAGGCCCATGCGCAGGATCAGGTCCAGCCGGCCCAGGTCGAAGATGTTCCAGTAGCGGCCGTTGGTCATGTGCAGGTTGCTGTCCAGGTCGTTGGGCAGTACCCGGAACTGCAGCCGCGAAACCCCGAATGGGGCATCCAGCTTCGGCCGGAACAGGCTGCACAGCAGCAGGTGGAGCAGGCGGAACCAGAGATTCATGGCTATGACGACTGTTATAGAGCGGCCGGTACGCTAATCTATGACGACTGTCTTAGCAAGGCGCCCCCCGTGAGCCCACGACCCTCTGATGCCCCGCAACGGGTGATTGATGCCGCAGCACAGATGCTGGCGCGGGTGGGCCTCAATGCCACCAGCATCCGTGAGGTGACCAAGCTGGCCGAGGCACCGCTGGGCTCGACCTATCACCATTTCCCGGGCGGCAAGCAGGAACTGCTCGCGCGCGCCATCTACATGGCCGGCGACAAGGTGGAGGCGCTGCTGGTGGAGTTGCTGAAGGAAGGAGCGGCGCAGGGTCTGCAGCAGTTCCTGGCGATGTGGCGCGAGCGCCTGCTGCGTTCCGACTTTCGCGCAGGCTGCCCGGTGCTGGCCGCGGCAGTCGAAGAGCCGGTGGAAGCCGTGCCCAGCCAGCCACGTGTTGCTGCTGCCGAAGTGTTCGCGCGCTGGCGGTGGCATCTGGCCGCTGCCTTCATTGCCGACGGCCACGAACCTGAGGCGGCGGATGGACTGGCCAGCCTGGTGATCGCCAGCGTGGAAGGCGCCGTGGCGATGTGCCGCGCACTGCAGGACATCGCCCCGTTCGACCAGGTCGCAGCGCAGTTGCTGAAGGCCGTAGCGCGGCCTTGATCCGGCCGTATCCGGTAGATCCACGCCACGCATGGATGGGGTCTGGAGGATGCCGGTTGAACGATGTTGCACGCCCTCTGGACGTGCCGCCCCATCACGCTAGAATCCGCCCATCACCACCTACGCGTGCCCGGCAAGGACGTCCGCATGCAGCATCAGGTTCCCGAGGTCCATGGCCGCGATGCCTCCCGCCTACTGGCGGCGACATGAGGCATTCGCGCGGCTTTCCCGCCAGTGCATTGACGTTGCCGAAACATCATGGCAGCGAGGTCATGCGTGCGGCTGGCCACGCACGCAGGTGGCCATGATCGTCGCGTTGACCGGCGCCTGCGCTGCCCAATGGCGGTAATGCTGACCTGGTGGTACTGCAGTTCCGGGCGATTTCCCCTGTACTTCACTTTTCCAGGATCTTCATGCGACAGCGCACTGCACGGAAACGCGTCCTGGCCACAACGGTCGTTCTATCGATGGTTGCAGTCGCAGCGCTGATGGCCAGCGTGCGCCCGCAGTGGCGGCAGGATGTCGGCCCGCCGCCGATCAACCTGGGAACTGCACAGATGCAGGCCGAAGTGATGGCAGAGCTCATCGACCTGCGACCGACACCACCAGGACATCCGCCCGTACCACCGACTCCAATCAAGGCAGTCTCCTCCCCGATGCTGACCGGTAATAGTGGGTTCGCGACCGCGGCGGTGCCGCTGGAAGACGTCGAGCCAGCACACTTCGAGCCGCGCGGCTGGGAGCCCGACATGCCATTTGCCGTGATGGAATGGACTGCGCCTACCTGCGGTGAAGGAGATCCTGCTTCGGTCTGCCAGGTTCGTCACAGCGTCGTCGAGTGGCGCGATGAAGACAGTGCGGCGTCCTTTCAACTGCAGCAGCAGCTGGAGTCGATGCTGCAGGTTGTGAACCGCCGGGCTGTACGGGTACCCGACCTCGCGTTTGAGCTTGCACACGTGCGGGCGCAGCGGATGACGTGGGACGAGCTTCAGCAACGGCGGGCGCGCGGTATCGAGGGATGCACGGGTGGCCCGGGCAATCCCGATCTGGGCGTTGTCTATCTGCAGCGTCCTGTGTTCAGCCTGGACGGGAACTGGGCAATGGCATCGGTCGCCTCGGATCTGTGCAATGGAGGAATGTCGATGCGCCTGATCTATCTTCTGCACCGCAGGAATGGCGGATGGGAGCGCATTCGAGTGGAGCCTGTCCGCCCTATGGGCTTTGGACACGGCCTGTGGCCTGCGTTGGCGGAGTCGTGATGACAGATACCTCGTTCAAGCCAGACCGTGACTGCCAACAACGGATCGCCTGGCGACGCATTGCATCGTTGGCGGCGGCCCTTTCGGCTTTGGCTCTCATGGCCGGGATATGCCGCCTGCGCCCGAGGTGGCAGCAGGCGATAGCAGGGGGGCGGGGCAACGGTGCATGGGCCGACTCGGACGTACGACCTCGTCGCCTATCTGACCCGGCCCGTTTTCAGCGCCGATGGGCAATGGGCTATGATCGCGGTCGCCTGGGATACGTGTTTCGATCATTTCGTCTACCGGGAGCTTGTCGTACTGCATCGCGAACAAGGACGCTGGATGGCCGACCCGCCGGAACGGGGTCTGGGCGGCGTATGGGACGGCCGCATGCTGCGGCCCTGGACGTACAACCACTGACGAGGAAGAGCGCATGGATGTCGCTGCACGCAGGAACAGGACGTTGTTTCGTTGGATCATGGTGACGCTGCTGGCGGTACTGATGCCGTTTGCAGCAGTGGCGCAGCCCGCAGCCGGACAGGCCGATACCGCCGAAGCCGCCACCGCTGCGGAGGAGGCGCAATGCCGCGCCTGCAGCTATGAGCGTATCGGGCACAAGGTCGATATCGGTCTGGTTGCGCTGGTGTCGCTGCTGGTGGTGGGCCTGCTGCTCGCGGCGTCGCGGGAATGGGGCACCACGTCGCAGCGCTGGACCTGCCGCACGCTGTCCCTGCTGCTGGTGGGTGTCGGTGCGGCGTTGCTGTGGTGGGCTGGCAGTGTCGTCTACCTGGGCTACAACCCGTGGCAGGAAATGGCCGCCCCCGTCGATGGCTCGCTCACCTCGACACTGCTCACTACCTCGCCGAAGTGGCTGGCGGCGCTGGTGTTGATGGGTTTCGCGCCCTCCATCTGGAAGCGTAGCGAACGTCTGCCGGCCTGGCGTATCGGCTGACCCTGGAACGACGGCGCCGGCTCACATCCGGCGCCGCCTGCGGTAATCAGTCAAAGCGCCAGCGCACGCCTGCATAGACGCCACGGCCTTCGCCCGGCGTCGAGCGCGCGACATCCTTGCCGGCGTCGTCGTAGCCCGGCGCGACCGTGGCCGCGTAGTGGCGGTTGCCGATGTTGCGCATCTCCGCCCACGCCTGCCAGCGGCCACCGGGTGCGTCGTAGCCGATGCGGCTGCCGAAGATCACGTGGCTGTCGGCCCAGTAGCTGTTGGCGTAGTCCACTGCGATACGCGAGGCGTATTCGGTGTTCAGCGCGGCGTACAGGCCGGAGGCATGATCGAAGCGCAGCTCGGCCTGATAGCTGTGGCGCGGCAGGCCGGGCAGGCGGTTGCTGCCGAAGCGCGCGTCGTGGCGGTAACGGAAATCGCTGAAGGCGTACGCCTGGCGCAACGACAGGCGCCCCGGCGTGGCCTGCCACAGCGTGCTGTCCAATCCGGCTTCGATGCCACGGTGCACGGTGGGGCTGGCGTTGTTCTCTGCGATGAACAGGTTCGGTACCGGCTGCAGTTCCACGCTCAGCAGTTCGTGGTTCACATGTGCGTAGTAGCCGGTCAGTTCCCAGCGACCGAGCGCAGCGTCGCCGCGCGCACCCAGTTCCAGCGTGGTGGCGGTCTGGTTCTGCATCGGTACCGGCGCGCGCTGGCGGCCTGTAGACGGGCCATTGCCCGGCCCGAAGTACTGGTTCGAGCCCCAGATCATCGACCACGGGTGCGGCGCCTCCACCGAACGGCTGAGGTTGCCGAACCACTGCGTCTGCGCACTGTGCTGCCAGGTGAAGCCCAGGCGCGGCGCGTAATCCCAGTCGTGGTCACGCAGGCGGCCACCGCTGCTTGGCCAGGTCACCTGTACGTCGCGGCGGGTGTTGATCAGTGCCAACCCGGTCTGCATGCGCAGTCGGTCATTGAAGGTGAGGGTGTTGCTGACGTGCAGCGTGCTGTCGGTGCCGTGGTGGCGGAAGTCACGCGTGCGCGTACCGGCGGCATAGCCGTTGCTGGCAAAGCGCAGCGACTCGCGCACGTCGGCGTCCAGGTCGTGGGTGACGCGCAGGCCGACCGTAGTCTCGCTGTCCAGGCCGAACAGCCGGTGGCGATGACTGTAGTCCAGCGTGGCGTTGAGGTTGGCGTAGTCCAGCTGCTGCCGGTACAGGCTCTCGTTCAAGTCCATCGGGTAGGTGTGGTAGACCAGCCCGGCCTGCAGCGAGGAATCCTCATCGATCTGCAGCGTGGTGACATTGCCCACCCAGGTGCTGCCCGGCTGCGGGCGGCGCGCATCGATGGCCAGGTTGGCCGCGTTCGCCGCGTGCGGGTCATTGCGGATCTGGTCGCGGGTCAGGCGACCGGGTGTTTCGTGATTGGTCTCGCGGTAGCGCACGAAGAAGCGCGTCTGCAGGTCGGGCGTGATCTGCCAGCCGATGTTGGCCATCGCGCCCTTGCCGTCGCCGCGCGCATGGCGCTGATAGCCATCGAACTGGGTATCGGTGTAGGCCAGGAAGTAATCGACATCGCCACTGACGCCGCCCCAGCTGATGCCGCGTTTCTGGTAGCCACGGCTGCCGGCCTCGTAGTGCAGCTGCACGCCCGCCGAATCACGACCGCTGCGGCTGACGTAGTCGATGGCGCCGCCGAGGGCCAGCGCGCCGCGTTCGAAGCCGTTGGCGCCGCGCAGGACTTCCACGCGCGACAGCCACAGGGGTTCCAGCAGTTCGTAAGGCGTGCCACCCGGGCCGGTCAGGGGCAGGCCGTCGATCGACACCGCAATTCCCGAGGCATGCGCGCCCGGCCCCCGGTTGATGCCCGAGCCACGGATCGAGACCTTGGTGCCCTCGTTGCCGGGCGACTGCGCGCTGATGCCCGGCTGCAAGCCCAGCACATCGGCGCTGCTGGACAGGCGGCTGTCGGCCTTGGCGACCTCGATGACGTTGCTGGCACCGGGAACGCGCTTCAGCGCCTCGCGCGCCTGGGCACTGGCATCGGCGGCAGCGGTGACCCGTACGGCATCAAGGGTGGTGGCCTGCGGTGCGGCGACGGCGGTGGAAGCCAGGCTGAAGGAAACAGCCAGGAACAGCAGGGACGGGGTAGGGCGGTGAGACAGGAGCGACATGCGGAATTCTGTAAACCACGGAAGTGTCGCGCAAGTTAACAGGACGATGGCCCCCACGTCACCCTCCATCTGCGTATGGCCACCTGTGGTGGCCCTGTAGAGCCGAGCCCATGCTCGGCTATCGCGCGCAGCGCGGGTTCTCTGCGATCGCCACGAACAGCAGCCGAGCATGGGCTCGGCTCTACAGCAGGGTTTACGGCGAAGGCTTCGCCAGCGCCTTGGCCTTCGCGTACAGCGCTTTGGCAATCTCTGCATCGCCCAGCGCGGCATGGCATTCGGCCAGGCTGTCCCAGACGTTGGCCGATTGCGGAGACAGCTCGGTGTTGAGCGTGAACACCTTCAATGCCCTGCGTGCACCCAGGCTCTCGCGGATGGCATAGCCATCGGCATTGATCGCACGCTCCAGTTCATCGGTCGCAATGCCGCTGCTGTCACGCAACCACGTGCGCAGGGCCGGTGCAGCGCCTGCATCATCATCCAGCGCATAGGCAATCAAGCGTTCGGACAACACCGCATGCGGAAACTCCTCCGATGCGGCCACCGCCATCGTGCTTTCCACCAACGTGCTCGACCACACATTGCGCGCACTGCCGCTGGTCAGATACACGAACACCCAGTAGCCGCTGGCCAGCGTGCCCTTGTAGGCCAGCCGCGCACGCACGCGGGTGCCGCCATCATGGCCGACCTGGGTGTAGCCGTCGCTGCGCGTGGTGTCCCAGCCGGTGGAGAAAAAATTTCTGCCGCCGCCGCTCAGCGTCTGTGGCTGCCAGAGCTTTTCCAGCGTGGCTGTACGCAGCAGCTTGCCGGTCGCCAGTGCCTGCAGGAAGCGGTTCATGTCGCCCACGGTGGTCTGCAGGTCGGCATGGCCCCAACCGTATCTCGGCCACGGGTCTTCATTGGCGGGCTGCAGTTGGCCGTCCTTGCCGATGTAAGGAACTGCCGCACGCTGCGTCGGCACGCTGGCCACGCCCCAGGAGGTGCTGGCCATCTTCAGCGGCTGCAGGATGCGTTCGCGCGCGATGGCCGGGTAGGGCTTGCGATAGTGCGCTTCCAGCAGAGCCGTCAGCACCAGGTAGTTGGCCTGGGTGTACTGCACGCGGTTGCCGGTGGCGAACCGCATCGGCGCGGCCGCGGCGACCTTCAGCGCTGCCGCAAGATCCGGCGCGACGCCACTGTAGCCCTTGCTGATCCAACGGTTGTCGACCCGCTCGTAGTACTCGCCGATGCCCGAACTGTGGTTGAGGAAGTCGCGCACCGGGATCGTCCGCCAGGCAGCCGGCAGGTCCGGTACATAACGGCTGGCCGGTGCATCCAGGTCCACCTTGCCTTGATCCACCAACTGCATCACCAGCGTGCTGGTCAGCAGCTTGGCCATCGACTGCGCAGTGAAAATGGAATCGACGGTCGCCGGCGCGTGGGTAGCGGGATCACGTTCGCCGCTGGCGCCCTGGTACAGCACTTGTCGGTTGTGCCCGACCAGCACCGCTTGCCCGGCAATGCCGTAGCGCTCGCGATTGGCCTGCAGTTGGGTGTCGAGCTGTGGAGAGAGGTTATCGGGAGCACTGCGCGCCGAAACGGGCTGGGTGGCCATCAGGAAGCAGTAAAGTGCAACGGCAAGAGCGCGATGCATCGCAGTGATCGGTCAGCGGTGATGGCGCATCTTGGCATGTAGAGCCGAGCCCATGCTCGGCTGCTTTCCGGTCAGGCGTCGCGGCCCTGGAAGTAGTGAGCCGAGCATGGCTCGGCTCTACAGGTGCCTTGCGGTAGTGCCGGCCGCTGGCCGGCCCCCCTGCGATCAGCCGAGAATCCCCGGCAGATCCAGCCCCTTCTCCTTCGCGCACTCAATCGCGATCTCATAGCCCGCATCGGCATGGCGCATCACGCCGGTGGCCGGGTCGTTCCACAGTACGCGGCCAATCCGCTTCGCCGCTGCTTCGGTGCCATCGCACACGATCACCATGCCGGCGTGCTGCGAGAAGCCCATGCCGACGCCGCCACCGTGGTGCAGCGACACCCAGGTCGCGCCGCTGGCGGTGTTGAGCAGGGCATTCAGCAACGGCCAGTCGGAGACCGCATCGGAGCCATCGGCCATCGCCTCGGTTTCGCGGTTCGGCGAGGCGACGCTGCCGCTGTCCAGATGGTCGCGGCCGATTACCACCGGTGCCTTCAGTTCACCGTTGGCGACCATCTCGTTGAAGGCCAGGCCCAGACGATCGCGATCACCCAGGCCGACCCAGCAGATGCGCGCCGGCAGGCCCTGGAACTTGATCTTCTCGGCGGCCATGTCCAGCCAGCGGTGCAGGTGCGGGTTGTCCGGAATCAGCTCCTTCACCTTGGCATCCGTCTTGGCGATGTCTTCCGGGTCGCCGCTCAGCGCCGCCCAACGGAAGGGACCGATACCACGGCAGAACAGCGGGCGGATGTAGGCCGGCACGAAACCGGGGAAGTCGAACGCGTTTTCTACGCCTTCTTCCAGCGCCATCTGCCGCAGGTTGTTGCCGTAATCCACGGTGGGCACGCCCAGTGCGTGGAAGCCGAGCATGGCGCGGATGTGGTTGGCCATCGAGGCGCGCGCGGCCTTTTCCACGTCCTTCGGTGCGGAAACGCGCTTCTCGTCCCACTGCTCGACCGTCCAGCCCTGCGGCAGGTAGCCGTTCACCGGATCGTGCGCCGAGGTCTGGTCGGTCAGCAGGTCCGGCTTGATGCCGCGTTCCAGCAGCTCGGCCAGCACGTCAGCCACGTTGCCCAGCAGGCCCACCGACTTCGGGGTGCCGGACTTGCACGACTCGTCGATCAGGCGCAGCGCTTCATCCAGGTTGTCAGTCCAGGTGTCCAGGTAGCCGGTGCGCAGGCGCATGTCGATGCTGCTCTTGCGGCACTCGACGGCCAGGCAGGAAGCGCCGGCCATCACCGCGGCCAGCGGCTGTGCGCCGCCCATGCCACCGAGGCCACCGGTGAACAGCCACTTGCCGGTCAGGTCGCCACCGAAATGCTGGCGCCCCATCTCCACGAAGGTCTCGTAGGTGCCCTGCACGATGCCCTGCGCGCCGATGTAGATCCAGCTGCCGGCGGTCATCTGGCCGTACATGGCCAGGCCCTTCTTGTCCAGCTCGTTGAAGTGGTCCCAGTTGGCCCAGCGCGGTACCAGGTTGGAATTGGCGATCAGCACG
Organism: Stenotrophomonas sp. YJH_SMC_17; assembly: GCF_059371655.1. NCBI lineage: Bacteria > Pseudomonadati > Pseudomonadota > Gammaproteobacteria > Lysobacterales > Lysobacteraceae > Stenotrophomonas > Stenotrophomonas sp. YJH_SMC_17. The sequence goes on from NZ_JCAFUU010000002.1 coordinate 800,047, forward strand.
CGCGGTGCATCGGCATGGGTGCGGAACACGCCCACCGGCTTGCCCGACTGCACCAGCAGGGTCTGGTCGTCGTCCAGGCGCTTGAGCGTTTCGACGATCGCATCGAAGCTCTCCCAGTCACGCGCGGCGCGGCCGATGCCGCCGTACACCACCAGTTCCTGCGGCCGCTCGGCCACATCCGGGTGCAGGTTGTTCATCAGCATGCGCAGCGGCGCTTCGGTCAGCCAGCTCTTGGCGTTCAGCGTGGTGCCGGTCGGCGCGGCGATGGTGCGGGACGGGTCGTTGCGGGTCATGCGGCGCTCCGGTTCGTAGCGAATTCAAGGCAGGCATTGAGCACCTGCGCCAGGGTGTTGCGCAGCGGTGCGGCGTGGTCGGGGTCGAGCGGGGTGGGCCAGCTGTGCTCGTCCACTTGGTCGGGCAGTGGCTCGTGCATGTAGCCGCGGCAGGCCAGCTCCATCTGCAGGCTGTGCACACCACCGGCGACGTTGCTGTAGTGGCGGGTGATCCAGCCACCCTTGAAGCGGCCGTTGCGCACGTGGCTCATGCCACTGATTTTCAGCAGGTTTTCCACCACGTCGCTCAGGGCGTTGTCGCAGGACGTGTCCGGTGCGCCGGACGGACCAGCAGTGCCCAGGTTGAACTGCGGCAGCTCGCCGTCGAACAGGTGCGGGATATGCGAGCGGATCGAGTGCGCGTCGTACACCACCACGGTGCCGTGGCGTGCACGCAGACGGGTGATCTGCGCTGCCAGCGCATCGTGGTAGGGCAGGAAATACGTGTCGCGGCGGCGGGCGATCTCGGCGTCATCCGGTTCGCGCCCGGCGTGGTACAGCGGCTGGTTGTCGAAGGTGGTCAGCGGGCACAGGCCGGTGGTGTTCTGGCCCGGATACAGCGAGACCCCGCTGGGGTCACGGTTGAGGTCGATCACCGAACGCGAGATCGCCGAACGCACCGTGGTCGCGCCCATGCCGCGCACGAAGTCGTACAGCTCGTGCACCCACCAGTCGGCGTCGCGGCGCGCCAGCCACGGCGAGTGGTAGTCGCCGATCAGGTCGTGCGGCAGCTCGCTGCCGGTATGCGGGAAGCTGACGATCAACGGGGCATCGCCTTCGTGCACCGTCAGCCATTCGGGATGGGTCTTCATGCCTGTGGTTCCACAGTCGGCAACAGATCGGCAAGGCCCTGCGCCAGCGCACCGCTGCGCACCAGGTTCGTGGCGGTCACCATGTCCGGGTGGAAGTAGCGGTCCTCTTCCAGCGTCGGTACCTGTGCACGCAGGGTGGCACGCACGTTCTCCAGCGCGGCGCTGGAGCGCAGCGGGGCGTGGAAGTCGCAACCCTGCGCGGCGGCCAGCAGCTCGATGCCGATCACGTTGGCGGCGTTCTCGGCCATCTGCATCAGGCGGCGTGCGCCGTGCGCGGCCATCGACACGTGGTCTTCCTGGTTGGCCGAGGTTGGGATCGAATCGACGCTGGCCGGGTAGGCGCGCTGCTTGTTTTCCGAAACCAGCGCCGCAGCGGTCACCTGCGGAATCATGAAGCCGGAATTCAGGCCCGGGCGCGGGGTCAGGAACGCCGGCAGGCCGGACAGCGCCGGGTCCACCAGCATCGCCAGGCGGCGCTCGCTGATCGAGCCGATCTCGCACACCGCCATCGCCAGCATGTCGGCGGCGAAGGCTACCGGCTCGGCGTGGAAGTTGCCGCCGGACAGCGCTTCGCCGGTATCGGTGAACACCAGCGGATTGTCGGACACGCCGTTGGCTTCGATTTCCAGCGTGGTCGCGGCCTGGCGCAGGATATCCAGCGCCGCGCCCATCACCTGCGGCTGGCAGCGCAGGCAGTACGGGTCCTGCACGCGCACGTCGTTGTCGCGGTGCGATTCGCGGATGCCTGAGCCCTGCATCAGCGTGCGGAGCGTGGCGGCGGTGGCGATCTGCCCGCGCTGGCCACGGATGGCATGGATGCGTGGATCGAACGGCGTGTCCGAACCCTTGGCCGCTTCCACCGACAACGCGCCGGTGACCAGTGCCGCCTGGAACACGGTTTCGATGTCGAACAGGCCGGCCAGCGCATAGGCGGTGGAGAACTGGGTGCCGTTGAGCAGCGCCAGGCCTTCCTTCGCGCCCAGTTCGATCGGCTGCAGCCCGGCACGCGCCAGTGCGTCGGTTGCGGGCAGGCGTTCGTCACCAATGCAGGCTTCGCCCACGCCCAGCATCACGCTGGCCAGGTGCGAAAGCGGTGCCAGATCGCCGGAAGCACCCACCGAGCCCTGCGCCGGCACCACCGGCAGCACGCCCTTGACCAGCATCGCTTCCAGCAGCAGCAGCGTTTCCTCGCGGATGCCGGACGCACCCTGCGCCAGGCTGACCAGCTTCAGTGCCATCATCAGCCGCACCACACTGGCCGGCATCGGCTCGCCCACGCCGGCGGCGTGCGAGAGCACGATATTGCGCTGCAGGGTGGCCAGGTCCTCGCGCTCGATGCGCACGCTGGCCAGCTTGCCGAAGCCGGTGTTGATGCCATACACCGGCGCGCCCTTGGCGACGATGGCGGCCACCGCCGCAGCGCTGGCGCGCACCACCGGCAGCGCGGCCGGGTCCAGCGCAAGCGGCACGCCGCGATAGACCTGCCGCCACTGGGCGAGAGTGACATGGCCGGGGCGAAGAACCAGGGTGTTGCTCATGTGTTGCTCCAGGAGGCAGGCAGGTCGGGCTGCCCGCGCACCACGCGCGCGTGCAGCGGGTTGAATCCCATGCGATAGACCAGATCGGCGGGGGCGTCGATGTCCCAGATCGCCAGGTCGCAGTCCATGCCGACGGCGAGGCGGCCGATGCGCTCGCCATGGCCCAGCGCGCGCGCCGCTTCACGGGTGAAGCCGGCGATGCACTCGTCCACGGTCAGGCGGAACAGGGTGGCGCCCATGTTCATCGCCAGCAGCGGGCTGGTCAGCGGCGAAGTGCCCGGGTTGCTGTCGGTAGCCAGTGCCAGCGGCACCCCGGCCGCGCGCAATGCGGCCACCGGCGGCAGGGTGGTATCGCGGGTGAAATAGAAGGCGCCCGGCAGCAGCACGGCGACGGTGCCGGCAGCGGCCATCGCGGCAATGCCGGCGTCGTCCAGATGTTCGATATGGTCGGCCGACAGCGCGCCGAAACCGGCGGCCAGTTCGGCGCCGTGCTGGTTGCTCAGCTGCTCGGCATGGATCTTCACCGCCAGCCCGTGCGCACGCGCCGCTTCGAAGACCTGCCGTGCCTGCGCGGGCGAAAAGGCGATGTTCTCGCAGAACACGTCCACCGCTTCGGCCAGGCCTTCGGCAGCGATGGCCGGAATCATCACGCTGCACACCTCGTCGGTGTACTCCTGTGCCTCGCGGCCCGGCGGGATTGCGTGCGCGCCGAGAAAGGTGGTCACCACGTTGACCCGGCATTCCTGGCCCAGTGCACGTGCGACCTGCAGCTGCTTGCGCTCGTCGTCCAGGGTCAGGCCGTAGCCGGACTTGATTTCGATCGTGGTCACGCCTTCGGCGCGCATCGCCAGCAGGCGTGGCCGGCTCTCGCTGGCCAGCTGCCCGGACGTGGCAGCGCGGGTGGCGCGCACGGTGGAGACGATGCCGCCGCCGGCACGGGCGATGTCGGCATAGCTGACGCCCTGCAGGCGTTGCTCGAATTCGTTGGCGCGGTTACCGGCGTACACCAGGTGGGTGTGGCAGTCGATCAGGCCCGGCGACATCCAGCGGCCTTCGCCGTCGATGCGGGTGGTTGGCTGCAGATGGGCATCGCTGCCGGCGGCCCCGACGTGGACGATGCGGCCGTCGGCGCAGGCCAGTACGCCGTCGCGGATGACACCCAACCCCTCGCCATCAAGGGTGATCAGGTGGACGTTGGACCAGAGGGTATCGACGTGCATGGCATCCACAACGCGGCTGTGCTTATATGTCTATACAATATAGGCGTCCATTTCGGGTTGTCCAGCCATGTCCGATTCGCGTTCCCAGCTCAGTTTCCATGCCACCCACGCCTTGCTGGCCCAGGGCTGGGCCAGCGATGTTCGGCTGCAGGTCCAGGACGGCCGCATCACAGCGATCAGCATGGGGCAGGGCGCGCAGGACGGTGACACCCGCGTCGGCATCCTGGTGCCGGGCCTGCCCAACCTGCACAGCCACGCGTTCCAGCGCGGCATGGCCGGCCTGACCGAGATCGGCGGTGGCGACGGTGACAGCTTCTGGAGCTGGCGCGAACTGATGTACCGCTTCCTGGCCCATCTACGCCCGGACGCGGTGCAGGCCATCGCCGCCCAGGCCTACATGGAAATGCTGGAAAGCGGCTTCACCCGCGTCGGCGAGTTCCACTACCTGCACCACGATGCCGACGGCCGCGCCTATGCCAATCGCGCCGAGATGAGCGCACGGATTGCCGCCGCCGCCGACCAGGCCGGTATCGGCCTGACCCTGCTGCCGGTGTTCTATGCGCACGCTGATTTTGGTGGCGCACCGCCGAATCCGGCGCAGCGGCGCCTGATCCACGATGTGGAGGGCTTCGCCCAGCTGCTGGACGCGGCGAAGCCGTCGTTGGCCGCGTTGCCCGACGCGGTACTCGGCATTGCCCCGCACAGCCTGCGCGCGGTCACCGGCGCGGAACTGAGCGCGCTGCTGCCGCTGACCGACGGCCCGGTGCATATCCATATCGCCGAGCAGGTGCGCGAGGTGGAGGCCTGCCTGGCGTGGAGTAGCCAGCGCCCGGTGCAGTGGCTGTACGACCACGCGCCGGTGGATGACCGCTGGTGCCTGGTGCATGCCACCCACATCACTGACGACGAACGTGCGGCCATCGTGGCCAGCCGCGCCGTGGCCGGCCTGTGCCCGATCACCGAAGCCAACCTGGGTGACGGCCTGTTCCCGATGCAGGCCTTCGCGCGCGAGGGCGGGCGCTTCGGCGTCGGTTCCGATTCCAACGTGTTGATCGATGCCGCCGAAGAACTGCGCCTGCTCGAATACGGCCAGCGGCTGACCGTGCGCGGGCGCAACGTGCTGGCCCCGGATGCCACCCGTAGTACCGGTCGTTTCCTGTTTGAAGGCGCACTGCACGGAGGTGCGCAGGCCCTGGGCGTAGCCGCTGGCCTGCAGGTCGGTGCCAGTGCCGACCTGGTCGAGCTGGACGCCACGCATCCGGCGCTGCAGGCGCGACAGGATGACGCATGGCTTGACAGCTGGGTGTTCGCCGCACGTAATGGCGCGCTGCGATCGGTCTGGCGCCATGGCCGCCAGTGCGTGGCCGACGGCCGCCACCTGCAGCGCGAGGCGATCACCACCGCCTTCGCCACCGCCCTGAAGGGCGTGCTGGGCTGATCGCCTCCCGCCACAGAGATCCCATTACGTGAAGGCCAGCAAGTCCGCCACGCTCAACCAGCGTATCCGCAGCGACCTGGAAAGCCGCATCCTCAGCGGAGAATGGGCGCCGGGCTTTCGTATTCCGTACGAGCACGAGCTGATGGAACAGTACGGCTGCTCGCGGATGACGGTGAACAAGGTGCTGACCGCACTGGCCGAGAGCGGCATGATCGAGCGCCGCCGCCGCGCGGGTTCGTTCGTGGCGCGGCAGCCGCCACACCTGGAGCAGGTGGCGCTGGAAATTCCGGACATCGCGATGGAAGTCGGCTCGCGCGGCCATCAGTACGGCTACCGCCTGCTGCAGCGCGAGCTGCGTCTGGCTGAAGTGGGCAATGCCGGCGAGGTGGAGCTGGCCGGCGAGCAGGAGCTGCTGGCGATGCGCTGCCTGCACCTGGCCGATGGCCGCCCGCTGGCACTGGAGCATCGCCTGATCAGCCCCGTCGGCGTGCCCGAGGTGCTGGACATTGATTTCAGCACCACCGCGCCGGGCAGCTGGCTGCTGCAGAACGTGTCGTGGACCCGCGCCCAGCACCGCATCAGCGCCTGGGGCGCAGACACCGCCTCGGCCAAGCTGCTGGAGGTGAAGCCGGGCACCGCCTGCCTGGTGATCGAGCGCCTGACCTGGCGCGGTGAACAGCCGATCACCCGCGTGCGGCAGGTGTTCCTGGGGGACGCCTGGGACCTGGTGGCGCGCTTCGCGCCGGGCGCGCGATAGGGATTCCCTCCACGCATGGCGTGGATCAACCACGGGGTTCGCGCATCGGGATTCAGTAGATCCACGTCGTGCGCGGATGCTGCCCCGATCAGTATGTGGCGCACTGCCGCCAGCGCACCGGCTCGTTCACGCCGGGGCGGGCATTGAGCTGGATGCGCACGTTGCGCAGGGACGGGTAGCGCAGTACTTCCTCGCAGACCTGGGGCCACACCGCTTCCAGTTCGCCGGTGCGATTGATCGCCAGGGTCTGGCGGGTCAGCCAGACACCACTGGCAATGCCGGGTTTGCCAGCCAGCGCGCGGGCCAGGTCCGACTGGAAGCGCTCCAGCGTGGTTGCATCCGGATCGGGGTTGTTGCGCGCGTCGGTCGCTGGGGCGACGGCAGCCACGGGTGCAGGGACGGCCGGGAGCACTGCCGCGACGTGAGCGGGTTTGGCCGCGGGCGCGGGCGAAGGCGTCGCCATCTCCGGTGCTGCGGCAACGGGCGCGGCATCTTCCACATGCAGGCCCTGCAGGCCGAGGCCCACCAGCAGGCCCAGCGTCACTGAGCCCAGGGCGGCGATGGCGATGCGGCGCTGCGCCTCGTGCCGGGCGCTGCTGCGCACGCGGGCCTCGATATCGCCCGGCAGATAGGGCTGCAGCAGCGGCCACAGACGCGGTCCATCGAGAACTTCAACCGCCTGCTTCTCGGCAGCGCTGAGGCCGTCACGCTCCATCCGGCCTTCGGTCAGCAGCACGCCGCCCTTGGCGCCGGCCAGACGCGCCGCGGCCCCCAGCTCGTTCACTGCCGCAGTGCCGATGCGATAGGCCAGGCCGTGCTTGCACGACACCAGCCACTGGTTGGGGCCATCGCTGAGCAGGAAGTCGCTGCTCGGTTCGCGTGACTCCTCGGACGGGTCGTTCAGTTCACGCAGGCCGCGCTGTTCGCGCAGCATGCGTTTGATCAGCACGGAGAACTCGCGCCAGTGCATGCCGGCCAGTGCCTGCAGGCCCAGTTGCATCTCCTTCTGTCGCCGCTTGATCCACCAGAGATAGACAACGGCCAGGGAACAGGTAAGCAGGGCCGACAGCAGGGCCAGGATCCAGGGGAGCATGCAGGAGGTGCGCGGAAGGGGCGAATGCGGAAGACGACAGTGTAAAGGCCGCACTGTCCCGCTGGGTCAGGGCGTTCCTGACAGGAAGCGTGATGGAACGCCCAGATCGGCATACCGCGGGCACGAAAAACCCGCCAATCCTGAAGCCGTGAGGGGAGGGAACAAACGGCAGCCGAAGCGATTGGCGGGTTGCTCGCGATTCTCAATCAAAATTTATTGCATTGCAACAATCTGCGTTCAGGGCACGCTGCCGGGCGACTGATGGCTGCCCGGCGCGGGGGCATCGGTGCCCGAGGCGGCACGGTTTTCCAGCTTGGCCAGACGGGCATGCAGCGCATCGATGCGGGCTTCCAGCGCGGTCACTTCATCGGCAGTGGGCACGTGCAGGCGCTTGAGCACGCCCTGCACCTGGTCATCGAAGGCTTTTTCGACCTTGTTCCAGGTACCGGAGGCCTTTTCGCGGGCCTCATCCAGCGAGGTTTCCACGTTGTCGCGCCACCCCGGGCCCTGTTCGCTGTTGCGTTCACGGCGGCGGGCCTCCCAGGCTTCGCCTTCTTTCACCAGGCCATCAAAGAATCGGCTGCCTTCGGCCTGGGCCCGGCCCAAGGCCCCCAGGCCGGCCAGCCAGACCTGCTGGGCCGAGTCACTGAGCTTGCGCGAGAAGCGCTCGGCCTGGTCACCGAACGAGGCGTCGTCGTTGCGGCGGTCATCGTTTTCGTACTGGTTCATCGCACTTCCCGTGGGAGTTGGGTCCGGCCCGAGAGTAGCGCGCGTTGGCGTTGCACGGCCGTGACGGCCGCCGCCGGGGTTCAGCCCAGCTTTTCCTTCAGCACGCGCTGGATCTCGCCTTCGACCATGCCTTTCATCGCCGACAGCAGGAAGCCCAGCTTGGCGGTCACGCGCACGGCGCCTGGCTGCAGTTCGATCGCGCCATCCACGCCGCTGCCGGAGAAGTTCAGTACGTCGGCGGTCCAGGACGACTTCAGGCCGAAGCGCTCGGACAGCTTGGCGGCAACCTGTTCGATCGCGGCGCGTGCCTGTGCGTCGGGCAGGGCGTGGGCGTGGCGGACATCGATGGTGGACATGCGGGCTCCTGGCGCAGGGCGGGGATGATCTATGAGGGCGAGCATTGTGCGCATCGAGGGCCGTCGCGCCAAGCACTCATCGCAGGTTCTTCTTCGTTGGCGGCCAACCTGCTAGGCTGCGCCGCGTGCAGAACCTGCTTGTTCACTTCAGTCAACAACAACAGCCCGACCAGCCGCTGCGGCCCGGGGTGCAACGCATCGTGCGCCAGGCCAACGGCAGTGTGCGGCTCGGCGACGCCGGCCACGGCGCCCTGCTGCTGGCGCAGTTCTGCATGGACGATCGCGGTCTGTGGCTGCAGGTCGGCAACGGTATCCGTGGCATCCACGTGAATGGTCGCCCGGTGCGCCGCATGGCCCTGCTGCGTGCGGGCGATGCGGTGTATGTGGACGGCGTGGAAATGGTCCTGCAGGGTGAGGTGGAAAGCCTGCTGCAAGCGCCCGCACCGAAGAACGACGACGGCAACGATGAGCAGCAGCGTCTGCTGCGTGGTGTCGGCGGCCTGCATCATGGCCGCAGTTTCACCCTGTCGCGCGCCCGCCTGGTCGGTCGCGGCAATGAGGCCGACATCGCCATTGACGATCCGGCCTTCGCCGAACAGCACGCCCGCGTGGAAGTGCACGGTGATCGTGTGCTGCTGCGCGACCTCGGCAGTGCCGACGGCACCCGGGTCAACGGCGTGGCCGTGCGCCACTGCTGGCTGCAGGCCGGCGACCAGGTGGTGTTCGATGGCCAGCACCGGTTTGTGCTGGAAGTGCCGCACGACCCGCGCCGGCGGCCGCTGCCGGCCGAGGATGAGTCCAGCCAGGACGCGGAACAGGCGCCGGCGCTGCCGGTGACACCGCGCAGGGTCCGGCGCTGGCCGTGGCTGCTGGTCAGTGCGCTGCTGCTGGCCGCGCTGCTCAGTCTGCTGCTCTGGTTCGGCGCGCGCTGACCCCGCATCCGCCGGGTCCACTCTGGTGGGTGCCGACCTTGGTCGGCACGCTCCTCCGCTTGGCATGACGCCTGACGGCGTACGCCGACCAAGGTCGGCGGCTACCAGTGCGATGCTGCGGGCCAATGGATTCCAATGAAACCAAATTTCCCTTGCGCCACAAGGCCGCAAGGCTGGTGCACTGCGGCATACTAGGGGTCTTGCCCCACAGGTGTGACATGACGCGCGCGTTCAACTTCAGTGCCGGCCCTGCAACCTTGCCGGAATCGGTCCTGCGTCAGGCGCAGGCGGAAATGCTGGACTGGCACGGTTCCGGTGCCTCCATTGTGGAAATGAGCCATCGCGGCGCGGAATTCATGTCCGTGGCTGCCGAGGCGGAAGCCGATCTGCGGCGCCTGCTCGACATCCCCGACGACTATGCGGTGCTGTTCCTGTCCGGTGGTGCGACCACCCAGCAGGCGTTGATCCCGCTCAACTTCGCTGCCCCCGGCCAACGTGCCGACTACGTGGTCAGTGGCCACTGGGGCAAGACCGCGGTCAAGCAGGCCGGGGTCTACGTGGACGTCAACATCGCCGCCAGCAGCGAGGCCGATGGCTACCGCACGCTGCCGCCGCGCGCGGACTGGCAGCTTTCGGCCGATGCGGCTTATGTGCACATCACCGCGAACGAGACCATCCACGGCGTCGAGTTCCGTGATGTGCCCGACACCGGCAACGTCCCGCTGATTGCCGATTTCAGCTCGTCCATCGCCAGCGAGCCGCTGGACGTGCGCCGCTACGGCGTGATCTATGCCGGCGCGCAGAAGAACCTCGGCCCGGTCGGCATCGCGGTGATGATCATCCGCCGCGACCTGCTCGAGCGCAGTGGCCAGCCGCGCGCGGACATCTTCGATTACCGCTCGCACGTCGCCCGCGATTCAATGCTCAACACCCCGCCGACCTGGAACTGGTACCTGGCCGGCCTGGTGTTCAAGTGGATGCTGGCCGAAGGCGGCGTGACCGAGTTCGCCAAGCGCAACGCCGCCAAGGCCGCACTGGTGTACGGCGCCATCGACGGCTCCGGCGGCTTCTACCGCAATGAGGTCGCACATGCGGCCCGTTCGCGGATGAACATCCCGTTCTTCCTGCCCGATGCCGAACTTGACGTGCGCTTCGTTGCCGAAGCCAAGGCCGCAGGCCTGCTCGCGCTGAAGGGCCACAAGGTGGTCGGGGGCATCCGGGCCTCGCTGTACAACGCCATGCCGCTGGCCGGGGCCGAGGCGCTGGTCGCCTTCATGGCCGATTTCCAGCAGCGTCACGGTTGAGCAATGAACGGCGCGCACCGTCGGGTGCGTGCCCCGCAACAGGGAATTCCGATGGCAAGCAGCAAATCCAGCAAGAAGGCGCCGAAGAAGGCCGAACCAGCCAGGGACAGCGCGCCCACCAAGGCGAAGGGCAAGGCCAAGGCCGCGTCGAACCCGGCGCCCACCCTGGCGCCGCTGGCGCTGGCCGATGTGCGCTCGAAGATCGACCAGATCGACCGTGACATCCAGAACCTGATCGCCGAGCGCGCGCGTTTCGCACACCAGGTCGGCAAGGCCAAGGGCAAGCTGGCCGCTGCTGTCGACTACTACCGCCCCGAGCGCGAAGCACAGGTGCTGCGCATGGTGGTCGATCGCAATGAGGGCCCGCTCAGCGACGAGCTGCTGGTGCACGTCTACCGCGAGATCATGTCGGCCTGCCTGGCCCAGCAGGAGCCGCTGAAGATCGGTTACCTCGGCCCGGAAGGCACCTTCAGCCAGCAGGCCGTGCTCAAGCACTTCGGCCGCTCGGCACTGGGCCTGCCGATGGCCAGCATCGAGGAAGTGTTCCAGGAAGTGGAAGCGGGCAATGCCGATTTCGGCGTGGTGCCGGTGGAGAATTCCGGGCAGGGGACCATCCAGATCACCCTGGACATGTTCCTGACCTCCAACCTGAAGATCTGCGGTGAAGTGGAACTGCGCGTGCAGCAGTACCTGATGTCGCGCAGCGGCCGCATCGAGGATATCGAGCGCATCTACGCGCACCCGCAGTCGTTCATGCAGACCTCGGCATGGCTGCGTGCCAACCTGCCGAAGGCCGAGAAGATTCCGGTGTCGAGCAACGCCGAAGGCGCGCGCCGTGCCCGCAATGCCGACGACGCGGCGGCCATCGGTGGCGAGAGCGCCGGCCATGTGTACGGCCTGAAGAAGGTCGTTACCAAGCCGATCCAGAATGATGCCGACAACACCACCCGTTTCCTGGTGGTGGGCCGCAACATCTTCCCGACCTCGGGCCATGACCGCACCTCGGTGCTGGTGTTCATCCATGACAAGCCCGGTGCGCTGTTCGACGTGCTCAGCCCGTTCGCCCGCCACGGCATCAGCATGAACCGCATCGAGTCGCGCCCCTCGCACCACGGCAAGTGGGAATACGGCTTCTTCATCGACCTGGCTGGCCACATCGACGACGCGCCGATGCAGGCTGCCCTGGCCGAACTGGAAGCGCACTCTGCGCAGATCAAGGTGCTCGGCTCCTACCCGGTGGCCGTGCCCTGACTGCTGCTTCGGCGGCAACAGCCGCCGCTCCCTGATGCATCGCCGGCGCTGCCGGTGTTTACGGAATGATCGAACGATGAGCAACGCGCAACACTGGATTGCCCGCAAGGGCCAGCCGCTGCAGGGCAGCCTGACCATTCCCGGCGACAAGTCGGTCTCGCACCGCTCGGTGATGTTCGCCGCGCTGGCCGATGGCACCTCGCATATCGAAGGCTTCCTGGAAGGCGAAGACACCCGCGCCACCGCGCGCATCTTCAGCCAGCTCGGCGTCCGCATCGAAACGCCCAGCCCGTCGCAGCGCATCGTGCATGGCGTCGGCATCGACGGCCTGCAGGCACCCAGCGCACCGCTGGATTGCGGCAACGCCGGTACCGGCATGCGCCTGCTCGCCGGCCTGCTTGCAGGCCAGGCATTCGACTGCACGCTGATCGGCGACGAGTCGTTGTCGGGCCGCCCGATGCGCCGCGTCACCGGCCCGCTGGCGCAGATGGGGGCGAAGATCGACACCCAGGACGACGGCACGCCGCCGCTGCACGTGCATGGCGGCCAGTCGCTGCACGGCATCGATTTCGCCTCGCCGGTGGCCAGCGCACAGATCAAGTCCGCAGTGCTGCTGGCGGGCCTGTACGCACAGGGCGAAACCAGCGTGCTGGAACCGCACCCGACCCGCGACTACACCGAGCGCATGTTGTCCGCGTTCGGCGTGGACATCGAATTCTCGCCGGGCAAGGCCCGCCTGCGTGGCGGCCAGCGCCTCCGCGCCACGGATATCGTGGTGCCGGCCGACTTCTCGTCTGCCGCGTTCTATCTGGTGGCGGCCAGCATCGTTCCCGGTTCCGAGCTGCGCCTGAAGCAGGTCGGCCTGAACCCGCGCCGCACTGGCCTGCTGCACGCGCTGCGCCTGATGGGCGCGGACATCACCGAGGAGAACCCGGCCGAGCAGGGCGGTGAGCCGGTGGCGGATCTGGTGGTGCGCTACGCTCCTCTGAAGGGCGTGCGCATTCCGGAAGCCCTGGTGCCGGACATGATCGATGAGTTCCCGGCGCTGTTCGTGGCCGCCGCCGCCGCAGAAGGCCAGACCGTGGTCAGCGGCGCCGCCGAACTGCGGGTGAAGGAATCCGACCGCCTTGCTGCGATGGCCACCGGCCTGCGCGCGCTGGGCATGCAGGTGGATGAAACTGAAGACGGCGCCACCCTGCACGGCGGCGTGCGCCTGGGCAACGGCACCATCGAAAGCCACGGTGACCACCGCATTGCCATGGCGTTCGCCATCGCCGGCCAGATCAGTGACGGCGAAGTGCGCATCAACGACATCGCCAACGTCGCCACGTCCTTCCCGGATTTCGACGGCCTGGCGCGTAGCGCCGGGTTCAACCTGACCTGACCGGCACCGCAACCGCCGGGCCACGCCCGGCGGATCGCATTGCACGGCAGGTGCCAACCCTGGTTGGCGCGCTTTTCCGCATAAAAGGACGGAGGCCGAAGCCTCCGTCTAAACATCACGAACCCCTCGTCCGCGATCAACGCTGCTCGGTGCGGAAATCCACCGGGACCCGCACCACGCTTGCGACGGCACGGCCCTCGTGCATCGCCGGCTGGAACTTCCAGTTCTGCACCGTGTTCAGCACCGCGCGATCCAGATCACGACTGCGCTCGCCGCTGCGCGAAACGATCGCAGCATTGGCGACATTGCCCTGGGTATCTACATTCAGGCTGGCGATCACGCTGCCCTGCACGCCACTCCGCAGGGCGGCGGCGGGATAGGTGGGCATGCGATTGCTGGCCAGCGGGCGGGCCTCGCGATTGCGCACAACCGGTGCGGCCTTCCGCGAAACAGTCGCCGGGGCTGTCTGGCGCGCTCCAGGGGCTGCTGCATCTTTCACCACGGCCTGCTCGGGGGCTGGCAACATGCGTTCGCCGACAGGGGCCGGTGCCACGTCTTCCTGGTCTGAATGACGCAGCCAGAGCAGGGCGGCAGCAAACATCGCCACGATCAGCGCGATCCACATCCAGGGTGACGTGGGTTTGTGCTGCAGGCTGGAACCCTGCTGCAGCTGCGGCGAATGAAGGTCTTCGTGGGTGGTGGCAGCCATCGCTAACTCCTTCCGTCAATGGACGACGTGGGAAGTGTTGCGCGAGCCACGGACGAGAAGTGTCAGCGTTGCGTCAACGCCACCGGCAGGGTTCAGTTTGCCTGCCGGGAAGCGTTCAGTTACTGGGTCTTGAAGTCGAACGGCACTTCAATGCTGCCGGGGACGGCCTGGCCATTGTTCTGAGCCGGGGTGAAGCGCCAACGGCGCACGGCATCGGTGGCGGCACGGTCGAGCTCGCGTGAACCGCTGCGCTGGATCACCTTGGCGTTGTTGGGATAGCCGGTAGCGTCCACGTCCACGCGTACCACCACGGTGCCGGTTTCGCCGGCGCGTAGGGCGGCGGCGGGGTACGACGGCGGTGGCGACTGGCCGGCGATCGGCATCGGCTGGCTGTTGCCGGTCGTGGCCGGCGCAGCGCCCGGGGTGGCCGGGGCCGGCTCGGCGATGGGGGCGGGGGGCGGCGGGGCGGTTTCGACCAGCTTCGGCGCTTCTTCCTCGACCGGCGCTGGCTTTGCATCGGGCATGTCGCTGGAACCGGCCGCAGCGGCCAATGGTTCCGGAAGGGGCTCGATCTGGGCGGTTTCCTGCGGCGTCTGCGCGGCAGGATCGGCGCGGAAGAATTCCTTGTCGCGACCGGTCAGCCAGACCAGCACGAACAGCAGGACGCCCACCCCGAAGGCGATACCGGCGATCTTCAGGGCGTTGCGCGGGATATGCACAGTGAACGACTTGGCGGACGACGAGCGGGGTGCAGACATGGACCGGACCAGTACGGAATGGTTCGATTCTGCCACGGCGGGAATGAACCGGGCGGCAGAAATCCGTATAACAAGCGATAATCCCATCCCTGATACCCACCACGACACCTGCCATGCTTGATCCAGCCCTGCTCCGCCACCAGCCCGCCGACCTCGCCGAACGCCTGCGCACCAGCCGCGGCTTCGAGCTCGACGTGTCTGCCCTGGAGTCCCTGGAGGCTGATCGCAAGCGCATCCAGGTGCGGACCCAGGAGCTGCAGAGCCTGCGCAACAGCCGTTCCAAGGCCATCGGCCAGGCCAAGGCCAAGGGCGAGGACGTTTCGGCCATCATGGCCGAGGTTGCTGCCTTCGCCGACGAGTTGAAGGCTTCGGAAGTGGCGCTGGACGAACTGCGCGAGAAGATCGAAGCGATCTCGATGGGCATTCCGAACCTGCCAGCCGATGACGTGCCGGCCGGTGCCGACGAGAACGACAACGTCGAGCAGGCGCGCTGGGGTACTCCGCGCCAGTTCGATTTCAAGGTGCTCGACCACGTCGAACTGGGCGCCCGCAACGGCTGGCTGGACGGCGAGACCGCGGCCAAGCTGTCCGGCTCGCGCTTCACCGTGCTGCGCGGCCCGATCGCGCGCCTGCACCGTTCGCTGGCCCAGTTCATGGTGGACCTGCACACCGGCGAGCACGGCTACGAGGAAACCAACGTGCCGCTGCTGGTCAACGCCGATTCGCTGCGCGGCACCAGCCAGCTGCCGAAGTTCGAGGACGACCTGTTCAAGACCGCCGTGGGCGACTCCACGCGTTACCTGATCCCGACCTCGGAAGTGCCGCTGACCAACATCGTGCGCGACGAGATCGTCGACGCCGAGCGCCTGCCGCTGCGCATGACTGCCCACTCGATGTGCTTCCGCGCCGAGGCCGGCAGCGGCGGCCGCGACGTGCGCGGCATGATCCGCCAGCACCAGTTCGAGAAGGTCGAGCTGGTGTCGATCAGTCGCCCGGAAGACAGCGATGCCGAGCACCAGCGCATGACCCGCTGTGCCGAAGTGGTGCTGGAAAAGCTGGGCCTGCCGTACCGCAAGGTGCTGCTGTGCACCGGCGACATGGGCTTCTCGGCCATCAAGACCTACGATCTGGAAGTCTGGCTGCCGTCGCAGGAGACCTATCGTGAGATCTCCTCGTGCTCGAACTGTGGTGATTTCCAGGCCCGCCGCATGCAGGCGCGCTGGCGCAACCCGGCCACCGGCAAGCCGGAGCTGGTGCACACCCTGAACGGCTCGGGCGTGGCGGTCGGTCGCGCGATGATCGCGGTGATGGAGAACTACCAGAACGCGGACGGCAGCATCACCGTGCCGGAAGCACTGCGCCCGTACATGGGTGGGCTGGAAACCATCGCCTGACAGCCGGCGCGTTGCGCCCCCGCCCGAGCATAGGCTCGGGCGCTACAGATCCATGTAGAGCCGAGCCTATGCTCGGCTGCGCCTGCCCATCGCCGGCCGCATTGATTGTCGGCGCTCGGCGCCGCCGCCCGAGCATAGGCTCGGGCGCTACAGATCCATGTAGAGCCGAGCCTATGCTCGGCTGCTCCTGCCCATCGCCGGCCGCATTGATTGTCGGGGCTCCGCGCCGCCGCCCGAGCATAGGCTCAGGCGCTATAGATCCATGTAGAGCCGAGCCTATGCTCGGCCGCTCCTGCGCATCGCCGGCCGCATTGATTGTCGGCGCTCGGCGCCGCCGCCGAGCATGGGCTCGGCGCTACTGGGTTTCTGCTGCCCGCAGCTTCTCCAGGGGTACCCATCCCGGTTCGCCGGTCTCCGGCACGCACCACGCCCAACCGTTGAGCGTGCGCAGCCCACGCAGCCTCTGCCCCGGGTCCACATCCAGTTCCCGCGCGCAGTAATCCTCCGTGGCAAACGCGTCACCCTGCGCATCGCGACCGATCACCGGTGCCGGCACGAATCCGGGCTGCTGCCCCTCGGCCTCGCACAGGAACCAGTCCTCCCAGCCCTCCGGGCCTTCATAGCGTTCGCCCACCACCAGCGCTTGGCCACGACGCAGGGTGATCGGGTGCGGAAATTCGCTGCGGTGCGCAGTCGTCACGATGTAGTTCATGACCCACTGTACCGTTCCCGCCGGGCATGACCCGGCGCTGCCCTCCCGATCCGGTAGCACCGGGCCATGCCCGGCGGGCGGGAATCGGTCCACAAAAAAACGGCCCCGCAGAGCGGGGCCGCCAGGATGGGCCGGGATGGGGGAGGGGATCCCGGCCCGCGTTCAGCGCCTCGACGAGGAGAGAACGGCGCCGAACGCTGGAACGCTTATGCCGCGACGGCGTCTGCCGCTTCGTGCGACGGCAGTGCCGCCAGCGCGCCGGCAATGGCGTCTTCACGGTGCTGCGGCGAGTAGGCGATGCCTTCGGCACGCACGAACTCGATGTCGTTGATGCCCCAGAACGCGAACGTCTGGCGCAGGAAGGGCTCCTGGAAGTCAGCCGGCGAATCGGTGTAGATGCCACCGCGGCTGCTGACCACGATCACCCGCTTGCCGCCGGCCAGGCCGACCGGGCCGTTCTCGGTGTACTTGAAGGTGCGACCGGCCACGGCGACGCGGTCGATCCAGGCCTTCAGCGTGGACGGAACGCTGAAGTTGTACATCGGCGCGCCGATCACCACGATGTCCGCGGCAAGGAACTGCTCGAGCACCTGTTCAGCATCGGCGGTCTCCGCCGCATCCGCCTTGGCCAGCGAGCTGCTGCGCAGATGCGGTACCGGATTGGCGTCAAGATCGCGATAATCGACCTGCAGGCCTTCGATCTGCTGCTTGAACCGGGCCACCACGGCGGCGGTCAGGTGGCGGGAGACGGAGTTCTCGCCAAGCACGCTGGCGTCGAGATGCAGAAGCTTCATGGCAGTCACCTATGTTCTGGGAGGGAGGGGCGGGTAGCCCCCGCCGACGGAGAGAACGATAGGTTGTTGCAAAGGCGGGATAAAGGTGTTTGAATGCCACGTATTGTTCTAGATATGGAACTCGGGCATGCATGACCTGAATGATCTGTACTACTTCGCGATGGTGGTCGACCACGGCGGATTTGCCGCCGCCGAGCGTGCGCTGGGCATTCCCAAGTCGCGCCTGAGCCGCCGTATCAGCCAGCTGGAGACCGACCTGGGCGTGCGCCTGCTGCAGCGCTCCACGCGCCGTTTCGCGGTCACCGACGTCGGCACCAGCGTGCACCGCCACGCGCAGACGATGCTGGCCGAGGCACAGGCTGCACGCGAAGTGGTGGACCGCCTCAGTGCGGAACCGCGCGGCGTGGTGCGTGCCAGTGTGCCGGTCTCGCTGGCGCAGATGCAGCTGCCCAAGCTGCTGCCCAAGTTCCTCGAGCAGTACCCTAAGGTGCGGCTGCAGCTGAACATCAGCAACCGCCGCGTAGACATCATCAATGAAGGCTACGACGTGGCCCTGCGCGTGCGTTCGCGCCTGGACGACGACGGCAGCCTGGTGATGCGCAGCTTCGGCCAGGTGCAGGAACTGCTGGTGGCGAGCCCGAAGTACCTGGACCGGGCCGGCCGTCCCAAGGATCCGGAAGAGCTGACCCAGCACGTCACCCTCAGCATCAGCGAAGACGAAGCGCGCCAGCGCTGGGAGCTGCACGGGCCGGAAGGCGAAGTGCGCCGCGTCGACCTGCAGCCGCGTGTGGCCGGCTTCGACTTCCCGCTGCTGCAGAGCATGGTCAAGGACGGTTTCGGCATCACCATGCTGCCGGAAACCGTGTGCGCCGATGCCGTACGCAATGGCGAGCTGGAAGTGGTGCTGCCGGACTGGTCGCTGCCGCAGGGCGTGTGCCATGCCGTGTTCGCCTCGCGCCGTGGCCTGTTGCCGGCGGTGCGCGTGTTCATCGATTTCCTGGCCGAGCACCTGCCGCCGCAGCTGGAGGCCTCGCGCCTGCATTGCGATGGAGCCTGCGAGAAGGCCAAAGAGCGCATCAAGGCCAGTGCGCTGGGCGCGTTGGCGGTGGACGCCGGCTGAGGGACATCAACGGTAGCGCCGGGCCATGCCCGGCGTTGCTGTATCCGGCGGCGATCACTTCCGCCCGAACAATCTGTCCCAGAAGCTGCGTCGCGGGGCTGCCTGCGGCGCTGGCTGGGTAGCAATGACCGGTGCCTCCAGCACCGCCATCAGCGCCGCGCTGCGCGGCTTCTTCAGGAAGCGCGCATAGTCCAGGTAGCTGGTCACCTTGCTCATGTGCAGGCGCTCCGGCATCGCCGGCAAGGCGCCGCCCTGCAGCAGCACGCGTAACGCTTCTGGGCGGTCCAGCCGGATCGCCTCGAACACGGCGGTGCCTCCGCATCCAGGCTCGATCTGGTTGGCACGCTGTGGCGCATCCTTCAGCAGGTCGCGCAGCGCATCGGCGTCGTCCCGCTCCACGGCCGCCACCAGTCGTGCCAGCGCTTCAGCTTCTTCGGGTGGAAGACTGTCGCGATAGACCTGGTCGGCGATCTCGCGCTCGTCGCGCCCGTCACCGCCCTGGATGCACAGGAAATCGGTGACCAGTGCTACCGGAATGCCGGAGGTATCCAGTGCCCAGTAGCTCGGATACACACCGTCGCCCCAGCCGCTGGTGAATACGACCAGGGCGTGCGGCGAGTCCTCGCCCCAAGGGTGGTACTCGGCGCCTTCGTCGAGGCCGTCGTGGTCGATCAGGGCATCCGGCCACGCATTGTCTTCGTCACCATCGGCCTGTTCGATCAGGGCCAGCAGTGCCTGCTGGGTATCGGTGTCCATGAAACAGCCGATGCCGGCGTCGACCGGATAGCCGATGAAGCTGTCCTCATCCAGGCCGGTCAGGTCCTGCGTGGTCCAGCGCGCCATCTGCCAGTGCAGTGCGGACGCGGTGAGTGCCTGGCGCGGCTTGAACCAGACCACGGCCAGCGCCGGGCGTCCGCTGTGCACGATGATCTCCACCGGATGGCTGCCTAGCGGGGCGGTGTAGTCGGCCAGCGCCGGTGCCTCGGCCTGGACCAGCGGATCGCAGACCACCAGATGCCCGCTGCTGACCGGCAGGTGGCCGGCGAAGGTGCGGTGCAGGGCCACTGCGGCCAGCTGGGTGTCGTCCAGCAGGGTGGTGCGCAGGTTGGCCAGGTCGAGGTGGGCCATGGGGGCTCCGGATGCAGTCGAGCCCCCACCGTGCCGGATGCGAGGGACGGGGGCAAGGGTGGTCTTGGGCAAATGGCCTTCACGTGCGAGAATACGCCGCTGCCCGGGCGACCGGGACCCGATTGGAGAGATGGCCGAGCGGTTTAAGGCACCGGTCTTGAAAACCGGCGAAGGGTTAAACCTTCCGTGGGTTCGAATCCCACTCTCTCCGCCAGTCTTTGCAAAAAGCTCCTAGAAATAGGGGCTTTTTCGTTTCTACAGCCCTTGCTACCCGCCCGCTTACCCATCCACCTGCAAAGGTCGATTCTGCGCGATCTGCTGCCGAACCCAGCCTTGCACCTCGGATTGTATCCAGAGTGCGCGGCGACCGATGCGGATAGAGCGAGGGAAGCGACCGGCCTTGATCTCTCCGTAGATGAAGGTGGTCCCCATGCCGGTCATCTGGCGCACGCGATCGAGCGATAGCAGTTCTTCGAGCCTTTCAGCCGCGCCCATGATGACCTCCGATGCGGCGAGCCTTTGGCGTGCGTTCGGTCAGGCCAAGCTGGAACTGCAGTACGTTGTCGATCGGCATATCGACCGATGCGGGACGCGCGCTGCGCGCCGGGCGATTCAGTCTGCGCCATGCTGCGATGGCCTTGTCGGGGTCGGCATGCTTGCTGGTCGACCTGCAGGGGCACTCGACCAGGTGGCCACCGCCGGCGGAGGCGCAGCGCTTGTCGTGGATGTGGCGCGCGCGGTGGCCGGCGGCGCAGTTCGGCAACCCTTCCGGGTGGCTGATATGTTCCTGGGTCATGTGTCAGCTCCGATGCAAATGCGGGGAATGGCTGGCGCTACACTGGGGTGCATGAGTCAATATGCGAATTCGACGCATGCGGAGTTGTGGCTCCGCGCCAAGGCCGAGGCGGGCGCTCTTCGACAGAGCGCTGACGTTCAGGACTTGGTATTGGCCAAGAGGCCGACGACGCATTGGCAGCGGCAGCAGATCCGAGCCGCCATGGCTCCTGGCGCTGACCGATCGCTGGCCGATCTGTTGGAGGCACTGGCCAGGCAGGTTCACCACGGTGAGCACCTGGAGGGCGATGCGGCGCAACAGCTTCTGGAGCCGGGCGCGACGCTGCTGACTGTGTTCGGCCCGCGGCTCGCGATTGGGCAGAGGAATGCTCGCCACCATGTAGTTCTGGAAGCGGCAAACCTGGTGCTTCGGACGCGAGCGAAGGAATGGCTCAACGCGGGAAAGCCCGGAGAGACCCGGCATGATCGAGCTATTGCCAGCAATCGCGGCCTGGCGGCCGTGCTGGGGGAGCTTGAGGCGGAGCGGAAGCGATAGAGCGGTCATGGGAATAGGTCCAGTTGGGCCGGCAGCGCCGGTGCGCGTGGCGATGCAGGCAGTGGTGCGGGAGCGGTCGCGCGCATGCGCGCGCGCTGTGCAGCGTTGAAGGCGAACCAGAAGCCGAGGCCGTGTCGGCGTGCCCGGCATTCGGTCAGCAGCACGCGCGCTGTGTGCTTGGCCTGTGCAGCCGTGAGCTGCTGGTCAGCCATGGCAGCTCTCCGTGCGCCACGGCATGGCAGAATGCCGGCGAGTCCACAGGGGGATCAGGAAATGGATTGGTGGCTTGGCTTCAATCAGTGCTGGTCGCTGGGGGCGACATGTGTAATTGACTGGGATGCCTGGACAGTTGTTGTTGCGGTATTTGCCGCTGTCCTGTCGTGGTTGTCCGTACTGGTTACGGCTGTGTCGGCTGGATCGGTCTTCTGGCTTGGACGTCAGGCAAACCTGTTGGCAGGCACTGCTAAGGAAGCGCAAGAGCGCTATATCCGCGAAGGCCGAAAAGAGGCAGCCGATGACCGTGAACGCGAAGGGAAGGTTGTTCTTGCGTATTGCAGCGCAGAGCTGAAAGTCATGGGTCCCACGCTGGCTGGGCTGGCCGGGATGCTTAGAGGGGACGATGTCGAAGACCTCTTTGTGAGGAGCCGTGACTTCAGAAGGCAAGTAAACGACAGAGCCCGGGAGCTGTCGTGGGAGATATTGGAGAAGGTGCTTCCTCGTCTCCACGCAATTCCGCCGGCCACTGGGATGCGACTCGCTAGGCTTTTGGGCGCATGTAAATCCTTGACCACGTCTTTCGCTATTCACGCAGATGAGGTAAGTCCGCATGAAAGGGAAGATGGTCAAGAAGAATGGGAGGAATACCTTCGAACCTCCATCTCGAATCGTTTGCGGCTCGTTGTTGCCGCGCGCGAATTGGCGAACAGCCTGTGGCTTGAATCCAACGCGGCACTCGAAGGAATTGGCGAGCGGGGCTAGGCAAAAACTTGATCCGAGTTCGCTGTTGGAGTCAGCCGGCAAGGGCGCCGGGGTGACGGGCGGAGTGATGGGCGGGATGCCGACGGCCATGGCGGCGAAGAAGTCGTGGTCGGTCATGCGGCACCGCTTTTGACGCGGGCGAGGGCGGTAGCACGACGTGCCCAGGCTTCGCGTGCTGCCTCGAACGATTCGTGATCACTTGGCGAGTTGAGCCAGCGATCGCGCGCTTGGTCGTAGTCGTCATCGGCGGCAATCAGCGCATCAATGGCCTCGGCCGCTTCCTGAAGCGCATCCGCGTAGCGGCGGGTGTCTGCGCCGTCGTCAGCGGCTCCGTGGAGCGCGCTCACCGCGTGGCGGATGGCCGCGATCTTGGACGGGGCGCTCATGCAGCACCGCCTTTGACGCGCATTTGGCGCATGGCGGCGCCGAGCTGGTCGACCATTTCGCTGACGGCGCGCGCGGCGCTGTATCGGCCGCTGAGGAAGTCCTTGCGGGCGATGGCGGCTGCTGCATCGGCGTTGTGCGGGTGGTATCCGAGCCGCAGCGCGGCGTGTCGCACGGCGTCGGCTACGGCCTTGGCGCGGACGCGGCGGGTGGGGAAGTAGAGGATGGCGGCGCTCATGCTGCAGCCGCCTGCTGGAGCGCCAGCGGCTTGGAGCGGGCGATGGTGGCGGTTTCGGTCGCGCCTTCGTCGATAGCGTCGGCGCAAACGGCCAGGTGCTCGGCCAGCTCGCGGGCCTCGGCCGATGTCAGGCTGAGCAGCGCGGTGCCACCGACCTTGACGACGATGGTTCCGGCGTGAGCCCGGGTTTCGGCGCTGGCTGCGCCACGGCTGGTGGTGGTGATCGCGGCCAGGGCAATCCCTCTCAGCGGTGAAGGAACGTAGAAGGCCGCTCCTGCAGCCATTGCCGGCGAAGTTGCTACGAGCACTTGAACATAGATCGAGCCGCGATGGTCTACTTCGTGAGCCGGTTGGCCGCTTGGATCTGTTGGTGTGTGCTACGTACATTGTGGGGCCTCCATTGATCCAGAGGATGACACGCGCAACTGCGACTATGACTTGCAGCGTAGCCCCGAAGAGATGCTTGCCGTGCTAGAGCAAGCAAGGTGTGAGTGACAAACATGGAGTCTATTTCACATTTGTGAAAATTAACGTATGTTTGCTGCCCCTACTTGTTCTAAAGGAACAGAATACGTGGAAGGAAGTGCGGTGTTTAAATGGATTGGTGCGGCTACGCTGACAGCGATGGCCTGGCTCGGAGGATCATCTGAGGCATACGCACAACAGGTCACGACGCGTGATTGCAATGGTTGCAGTTGGCAGCAGATGGAGGGCGTCGCTGAGTCCTTTGCACACGGGATGAGCATGCCGTCGCACAGGATCATCTATGTGTTGAATCCCTCGGGAAACATGGCCCGCAAGTTCAGCGTCATGCGGGATCGCGAGGGCGGCATTCGTTGTGACAAGATGGAGCCGGGGGCAATGGAGTGTGAGCCCTTCATCATCGTTGATGAACTCCCCGTCGAGCAGCCGGCGATCGACTATCTGCAGTTTAAGAGGATCGTTGCTCAGTCGGTGATTACTCTGAGTGAGCCTGGCTTTCCCACTAACGTCTACGACGATATCCAGAACCCACAGCGAAGGGATGCCGTCAGTCAGTATCTAGAGCGTCGATTTGAGACCTACATATATCTCGCATCAGGCGCATACTCTCTTGGCATCAATGTGTGGGCACCGCAAGAAATTAAGTACGCTGATGGGTCTGGGGCTTCCTATAACTACAACATGACCAATCGCCGCTGGGAGCCCAACACGCTATTGTATAAGGACCGGTTTGGTAACACCGTTCCTCTAAGTGTGACCCAGCTGAGTGAGGGACGCGGAGGGGTGACTCACCGCTTCGAGTTCCCGGGAGGCAATGCGACTGATATGGGGAGCTTCGTTAATGCGCTCATCAACATTGGCGTTCCGGTCACTGGTTCGGGTAGCCGCACGATCACTTGCACTAGCACGATCCGGTTAACTGAAGTTAAAGTGATGTGCAACAAGGACTAATGAGGCCCTGAGATGCGCGTTACACCTGGACTGGGATCCACTATTGTCTTTGCGACCTCAGTGCTCGGGGTGGTTCTCTTTGGCACTGTGCTTCCGCACATCTCAGATGGGCCGCCACGGTTGAAGCCGTGGATGCTAGACGCTCTCTTAGCCTTTGGTGCAGTAGCGGTTCTTAGCGCGCCTTTTGGCTGGCGGGGCTTGAAGAACTGGCTTTCGAGTCGCATGAATTGAGGGGGCGGGCGGGGCTGACAGCTGTGCAGCCCTGCCCTTTTTACCTCGCGGCGCGTATGGCAGGTCTGGCCGCGCTGTACCAGATATTTGTCGACAAGCGGCACCCGTTCTACGAGCACCGGCTGGCGGGGTAGGGACCCCTGATCCTGTCGCGCGCGGTTGCCCGATGGCGCATGGCCGGCGCAAGGGGCATGTTAGGCCTGCCGGACCCGGGGCCGATGGCCGCTCAACCCGGGGGCGGGTGAGCAGCGCCGTGTCCGCACCAGAGGAGTGACGATCGGGCGTGAGCGTCGCCGATTTGTTCAGTCAGAACCGTCAGTGATTGCTCGAAGGCCGCAGCGAAGAGATCGATGCTGTCCAGCCTGTGTTTGGCCGCAATGCTTGGCAGAAGCCGATGCCAAGCGTTAGAGAGGTCGTTGGGTGCTGGGTGTGTCAGTACGCAGATTCGCAATGCGTACTCCATCGCCTTGAGGTAGCCGCGGTGCATCTCAAGTCCGGCCTCGCAGGTCTGGAGGCGATCAAGGATTTCCGTGATTTCGGTCGTCATGATGGTCTCGACAGGCAGGGACGGGGAAGGCGATATTCTGCGGAAGCCCAGAAGAGCCCGCTATGAGCATCCTCAATGTTCTGCTGCGTCCTGACCAGCTTCTTGTCGCGGTCGATACCCTTGCTGAGGACGCCCGAACCGGAGCCCATTCGTCCGGCGCGAAGGTTCTCCTGATCCCGCAGCACAACGTGGTGTTGGCGGCACGCGGGTCCACTCAGTTCTTCCTGCGCATCTACGAGCTTGCCCTGCAGGCAAGCTTCCGGGCAGACTTCACAATGGAGCAGCTGACAAAGGAGCTGGGGCTTGTGATCGACAAGCTCTGGCCGAGCTATGAGCGCGCTGCGGTCGACGCAGGCCTTCCGAAGCAGAGCTTGGGCACAGAGATTGTGCTTGGCGGCTGGTCGCCGAAAAGCGGGCGGATGGTGGCAACCGCCTACGCCAAGAACGACAGCGCGACTCTCGCCGTCGTGCAGCAGCTCGATGGGGGGCTTGGCCTCGCCAGGTGAACCACTACGAGGCCGCCCGGACAGTTTTGCGTCGGAGGACGTCTTGGCTGCGGCAAGGCTTCAGGCGAACTACCTCAACGAGCATATGGGCCGGCAGGTTGCCGGCGGCCGCTTGCTGATCGGCTTCCTTCAGCAGGGCCAAACCGTCATCAAGGACCTTGGGGCAATATGAAATTGACGGGGTGGGGGCGCCATAAGCAAGTGTCCCCGCTTGCGCGGGGACTGTTTCTGAGACGGTCAGGTGTCCTAGGTCGGCCTACTGCTGGCAGTAGAACTCGGCTGACACCTCGTTCACTCGGTCGTAGTAGTCATTGGGCATGTTTCCGTTGCCGGAATACACAAGCTCTGCGCGTCGCATGTAGCTGATTGCATAGGCTCCGGGCGTGCTGCATGTTGCTGGTATAGCTCCCGAGTATGTTTGACCACCAAACGTGTGCGAGTACTCTGTGCAGGAGTACCCTCCGCCAAGATGTTCGGGCTCCGGTCTGCAGTAGCCAACGCTCCCGGCGTAATTTGCTGCCCAGCCTGTGTTTGCGTCGGAAGGGCACGAGCCCAGTCCCTCTGGACCCCAGTCCCCGTAGGTGTAGAAGCCCGAGGGTCCTTCCACTCCGCCTTGGCAGGTGTTGGTCCAAGACACGATGTAAGGTGCTATACCTTCCGAATCTAACAGTAGCACCCTGCCAGTTTGGACCCACTGGCCTGCGAAGGCATTTTGGGCGAGGCCGGCTGACATCAGGCAAAGGGACGCGCCCAGCAGCAGTGGGCGGAGGGCTGAGCGGGCAGTTTTGCGGTCGTTGCGCTTCGATTTCACTTCCATCTCTCCATGAGTAGGGTAGTGCTGCACTGCTCGCGCAAGGTGGCAACAGTGCGCCTGGGGTGCAATCGGAAAACTGGCCGGTTCGGTGTAGGTAAAGCCCCACCGAGGCGAGGGGTGTGACACAAGTCCAAATGTGAGCAATTCAGCCATGTGCTCGCCTGCTTCGCAGGATCTGCGACGGCCGGTCGTATCCTTCCGGCCATGCAGTACTCCCACGGCTTCCGCACCGCCCCGATCCCATCTGGCTGGGTCCAGACGGGTGAGCGCTGGGCGCTCTGGTACAACGGCCGCGAGACGGCCAGCGTCACGCCTGATGGCCGTCCCGGGGTCCGGCTATGGATGGAAGGCCAGAAGATGTGGCAGGTGAAGGAAGTGCGCGCCGCCAACGTCCGACAGGCGAAGCGCTACGCCGAGCGCTGGTGCGCCGCCAGGCTGTATCCCGAGCTGCCGCTGCGTGAGGCCGTTGCCCGGCTGACCGACAGCACTCCGATTCAGTTGCCGCCGCCGCTGCCCGGCCTGCCGCCGACCTGTGAGCAGCAGCAACAGGCCCGGCGCCTAGCCGAGGCTGGGACGAAGGAGCTGCAGCGGATCAAGGAAGCGCTGGAGCCGCGCCGACCGCCGAAGGAGATCAAGCGCAGGGCGAGGGATCCCATGAAGGCGTGGCTCAGGGCAGGTAGAGAGCAGCTTTCCCGCGCTCGAATCTGATCCCCCGTTCAGGGGAGGCGGTAGACGCAAACTGCTTGCCACACTTGCCCTTTCACCAGAGAGAGCAATGATGAGCGCTACCAATCGGAAGACCGCCAGCTTCGGAGTGCCGTGGGAGTCGGCCTACGGGTACGTACAGGCCGTTCGCGTCAACAACACGATCTTCGTGTCCGGCCAGCTCTCGCACACGCCGCATGGGGAGCTGGTCGCGCCGGCGGAGCTGGGGTCTGACGGCAAGCCCGCCAACTTCGACACCATGGAAGCCCAGATGAGGCGCACCTACGAGAACGCCCTGGTGCTGCTGGCGGAGCTGGGTGGGTCGCTTGCGGACGTGGTTGAGGAAACGCTGTTCGTCATCGACGTGCCGGCAGCTTTCGCCGCAAGTGGCAAGGTCCGGCCGGCCGTTTACGGCCAGCCGGTGCCGCAAGTGGCGAGCAATCTGATTGGGGTCTCGGCGTTGGCCTTCCCCGAACAGCTGATCGAGATTGCCTTCCGGGCAGAAGTGCAGAACTGAAGACACGAGCGGGTGGGGCGGGTGTGCGCGCCATCCGCCAAGTCCGCGCCGTAGGCAGCGGACGCAGGGCTGGCCGCTGGGTGCGCCGACCGCCGAAGAAAAACCCAGCCTAGGGGAGGGATCCCATGAAGGCGCGGGCCAGGGCGGGGCGGTCGCAGCTCCGCTGTGGCTACTGATCAGTAAACGCTTTCCGGCTGTTCAGGAGCAGGCCACGGGCAGGGAAGTACTGGCACCACGTCGTCCAAGACCCAAGCCTATAGCGGAAAGATGATCCAATGAACGCTTGGGTTGAGGGTGCGTGCGAGGTGGTCGTAGCCTCGATTGAGCGGTTCTGCTATGTTCAGCCTATCCAAGGAGACGGATCTAAGGGGAAGGGCGTGCGCCCGGTTAAGCAAAGTCATCCTGAACGCCTACACATGGAATTTATACCGTGGGCGGTATAAGGTACTATCTTCACATCCATGAGGATGCCGAAGCCGACCTGATCGCTATCGGGCATGTCGATGCGCAGACAATGGCAGATCTTGCGGTCGTCCTTGAAGAAGTCGGGGACGACCAAGATCTGTTGGACAGACTCTCTCAACACAACTTTGAAGATCCTCATAACCCAGACTGGCCCCAGAAGCTCAGCATTTCGCGGTGGCTTAAACAGTGGTATGTCGGAAGAAATCTGTGGCGACTGAAGAACCTGGATCTTGAGTCGGACGGGCTTAGATATAGGGTTATATACGCCTTCCTGCCCAAAAAACGCACCTACATGGTCCTGGCAGTATTACTTCGCTCGGCAATCGATTATGACAATCCGCGCCATCCAAATGTTAAACGAATCTTGGCAAGCTACGACGAGATCGCCTAATGTAACGCCGCTTACCATTTCAGCAAATCTTGATGTTCGTGGCGATAGGGCGGGGCATGTTGCGCTGATTCCTCAGGTCGTATATCCCTCCAGTGCCGTTGGAATGCCGGGTTCTGTTGCAGGCACAAATGTTGCCTTTATTGCCTCTAAGTTTCACGAGGAGCCTTGCGCCCCGAAGACTTCAAAAATCTCAGACTTCGTTCGCAAGATGGAGGCCAATGGCTTCTCCGAACAAATTAAGTCAGCAAGAAGTCGCTTCGCTCACAGGGTAAAGCCTAATGCATCGGGCGGATTGAGTCTAAAAGGGCTTCGTTTAAAGCACGGACTGTCACAGGTGGAGCTTGCTGAAAAGCTTGAGACCAGCCAACCTCACGTCGCACGGCTGGAATGTGGCCGTGCGGATCCTACCCGAAACACCATGAGAAAACTTGCTTCGGTGTTCGGGATAGATATGAATGCAATCGATCAGGCATTTGAAAAGGAACATTCCAAGTGAGCATTAGGACGCTGAGCGGCTATTTCTGTGATGATATCCGCGAAGAGATTGGAGGCAAGACCTCGTTAATCGGATGCTATGGTCCAGAAATGATTGTGCCAGAGTTTCCGGTTACCCTATCCAAATTGTGTGTCGCGGTTAAAATTATCAGTCAAGGTGCGCAAGATTATAATAGTGTTCGCGTCACTGTATTGCGCGGCCAGGATGAGATTGCCTCCGCTGAAATGCCGGCTGGTGCGTTGAGCCAGCTTAAAGAAATTGCATCCGGTACTCCTCGGGGGGAGGACGTTCACCGCGTCGTTGCGGTGAATTTTGTAATGTCTCCCGTCCAGATCGAGAGTGCCACATCTCTCAAGGTTCGCGCGATAGTCAACGGTGAGTCAGTTCAAGGGCTTAGTCTCAAAGTTGATACCGTAAAGACCATTCAGACCGTTAAGAGCGGGGCCTCTGAGAGAGTTTCCGTTCCGCGGCAGCGTAAGAAGGGCGATTAGCTTTGATTTTGTTAGAGAAGCCGCTTGAATTTAAGTGGCGGCATCGACGTTCAGGGGCGGCCGAACGGAAGCGGGACTGAGGTCTTATGGGGGGCGTAGGAATCTCCCCCACTCATGCGATCCAGGCCCGGCAGAGGCATGCCCGCATAGCCTGGATGAAGGCATGGCCGTGGAAATGACGCGCTTAGCCGGAGTGCATTACTTCAGCGTAGCCACAGTATTTGGCCCACTCCGCCATCATCTTTCGTCGCTTTTCCAACATTTTTTCTCTCTTGTACGCAGCCTTGGCCTTGTCGCGTATTTTGTGTGCCAGCGCAGCTTCGGATAGGTCGTCGGGAAAGTCGGTGGTCTCGCTTGACCAATCTTTGAAAGTCGATCTGAACCCATGAACCGTGATGTGGCCATAGCCCATACGTTTCAGCAGAGCGAGCATCGCGTTCTCGCTGAGGGGCTCATTGCTGAGGTCATTGGGGAAGAGGAGGTCACGGTTAATGCGTGGCCGCGCGAGCGCCAGCGCAGGCGTAGAAAGCGGAACCGTGTGCTCTACCTTGGCCTTCATCCGGCTACCCGGTACGGTCCACGTGCCGGCGGCAAGATCGACCTCACCTAGCGTAGCTCCTAACGTCATTCCCGTTCGTGCCGCTGTGAGGATCGTGAACTCGAGGGCGCGCGCAGCTTCCCCGTGCTTTGACCGCAGGGCAGCCATGAAAGAAGGGAGCTCGGCATAAGGGAGCGCGGCGAAGTTCTCCACCTTGGTCACCGCAGTGGGTTTCGGCAAGATCACGGCCAAGTGCCCGCGCCATCGCGCTGGGTTCTCCCCACTGCGCTTCTTCTGCACGGTCATGGCATCAAGCACGGCCTCCAAGCGTTGCCGGACCCGGCTGGCAGTCTCCGTTTTGGTGGTCCAGATTGGCCGCAGCACGGCCAAGACATGCTCGGTCTCGATACGATCCACCCGCAGATCTCCCAGCACCGGCTTTGCATACGTCTCTAGTGTGCTGGTCCACTGGCCCGCGTGCTTCGGGTTGGTCCACCCTGCTTCGCGCTCTGCGATGTATTCCGTGGCGGCCTCCCAGAATGTTGGGATGCTGCCAGTGGCGACAGCCGCCGCTCGCCTACCCGCAAGTGGGTCTTGACCTGCCTGTACCATCTTCCTCGCGGCACCTGCCGCCTCCCGCGCCTCGGCCAAGCCGATCACGTGTAGCGGGCCCAAGCCCATTTCCGGGCGCTTCCCTTCAAATCGATACCTAAACACCCAGCTCTTGGCGCCGGAAGCGGTCACCTGCAGGTATAAACCGCCACCGTCCGGGTGATAGCCTGGCCTGGTCACCGTAGCCACCCCTCTCGCCGTTAGGCGATTGATCTTCAAACCCATTTCCTACCCATCCATGTACCCGCCCAGCAAGCGCGGCTTTCCGCGAAGGTGTACGAACCAGACCGGATGGTGAAACGTAGCTGGCGCAAGGGCTGAGACTGGTTTCACGAAGGCGCACGGAAGCTAGGGAACGCCCTAGATTCAGACACTCTCTCCGCCAGATAGATGAAGAAGCCGCCCACTGGGCGGCTTTTTTATGTGGCTGGCGGAGAACATCGAGCGAAAGAAGCCCCGCAGGGTTCGATGCCGGTAAGCGCTTCTGGTAAACAAACCTTGAGGTAGGTGCCGGTCAATTTGAATGTGCCGGATGCCCGCGCTAGGCTTCGGACGCCCAAGGAGGGCGACCAACGGAGTCATGGCATGAAGATTGGATTCAAGCTTGCTGTTGCGTTTGCGGCCTGTGCGTTGACCTTTGGAATCAGCAGCGCGACCGCGAAATCACCCGGGCCGTGCTCCTACTGCGAGGTTCAGTACGTGGCATGTGAGACGTCAGGTACAGATGCGAGCATCTGTTTCCGGAACTACATGCAATGCCTGCGCACCAACGGCTGCATCATCCCGTAACAGGACACCGGGGCGCTTGCAGGGTCCTTGTGATGCCTGCTGGTATCCAGACCAAAGCCTCGGCCCAGCCGGGGCTTCTTCTTTTCCGGGAACGCCATGGCGTAGAGGCGACATCCTGTTGTGGGCAGGCGTGCGTGGATGGAGCGGGATACATTCATCCCCGCCGCCCACCCTTCGGCTTGTTATGGCACAACGGATAGCTGGAGCACGATCTGAACGCCCCATGCGGACCGGTCCTGTCCACGAACACGCCCACCTTGCACACCGGGCAGCGTTCTTCGTGGATGACCGCCCCTGAGATCGCGGTCACCTCCACGGCCCCTTCCGCCACCAGTTCATCGAGGAACGGCGAACGTTTCCCCTGCAGGGTGAACATTGCAACCGACCGTCGCGCGCGCGTGAGCGCGACATAGAACAGGCGCCGCTCTTCGCTCAATGGGTAGGCATCCCCATCCGGCATCGCCAAGGAAAGCACAGGATCATCCGCACGCAGGCTCGGGAAGCCGCGGTGGACCATTCCCGGCAGGATCACGTAATCCGCCTCGCGTCCCTTCGACCGGTGCGCCGTGAGGAACTCCACGTTCATCGTGCGGCCGAATGCCGTCTTCCAATCCGAGGGCACCGCGCTGTGATCGGCGCGGTAGCGGCCCAGGACGAACACCGTCACGCGTCCATTGCGCCCTTGTGGCACCGCCCCGGACAACAATTGCTGATGCAGCTTGGTGAGGTACTGGCGAACGCCATCCTGCACCTCCTCACGCCGATTCATCTGGAACGCCTGCAGCACCGGGCCCATTGCCGGTGCAGCGGAGCGAACCTGCTTGACGATCTGCGCGGGGTTGCGGCTGATGAAGCGGCTGGAAACATCACACAGCACCTGAGGGCAGCGGAACGTCTGCTCGAGTTTCAGCACCTGGCCATGGCCCATCCATTCGCGGAATCCGGTCATCACCGAAACGTCGGCGCCGGCGAAGCGATTGATCGACTGCCAGTCATCGCCTACCGCAAACAGATAGCGGCCGGGGCGGCTGACCAAGGCACGGCAGAGCCGGGCGCGGGCGCGCGAAGCGTCCTGGAATTCGTCGGCCATCACCAGTTCGTAGGGTGATTCATAGTGGCCCTGTTCCAGCAGCCCGGCGGCCATGTTGAGCATGTCTTCGAAATCAATGCTGCGCTCTTCAGCCAGTGCATCGTCCCAGGCCTGGAAAACCGGCCCGGCGATCTCCAGGAAGCGCCGGTAGCGTTCCTTGAACTGATCCTCAGGCATCTGCCGCAGGCGCGCTGCCATATCTTCCAGCGTCAGGCAGTTGCTCTTGGCGTGCGCAATGAAGGTCCGCATCAAGCCGATCAGGTCGGCATCGGGCATCGGCCTGGCACCCTGGTCAGGCAGCTCGCGATCCGGGTTCGGGTCGAGTTCGACACCAGACGCACCCAGCCGCTCGGCCAGATCCTGCAGGGCCTGTCCACTGCGCAGGCCGAACGACGTCGTTTCGACCACTGCGGTGCCGCGTGCCGCATGCTGCGGCCGCTTCCAGTGCATCCCTTCGTTGTAGTTGGGAAAGTGCTTCGGCGGCTGGCCATCGGCATCCAGCGCAAAGTGCTCGTGACAGAGCCGGGCGTCCGGATAGTAGAAGTCCGGGCGATACTGGCGATGGGTATCCGTCGCGGTATCGAACTCGTAGCGCCGCTCGTAGTCATACGCCACGCCGTTGTAGAACAGCCAGTTGGCGATCACGCACTCTTCCAGGCTCTTTACCCGCTCGCCCTGCAGTGTGCGGATGTAGGGCCTGCCATCGCGGTCGTAGCCGTCAGCCTCCATTTCCGTGCCGAAGGATGGGAGGTCGCGACCGAACACGAGGCGGAACATGTCCCATTGGGTGCGGAAGTGGGTCGAGCGGTCCTTCAGATCGTCGACCAGTTCGACCAGCTTGTTGAACCCCTGCGTGGCGTCAGTGGCCCATTCCGGGATAGCGGGCTTGCGCCCCGTGGCCTTGGCGATGATGGCCAGGCCCAGCGCGTGGAAGGTCTGCGCTTCCACAGCGGCACCGGCAATTCCAAGTCGCTCGAATGACTGCTGCGCACGCGCCTCCAGTTCCTTGGCGGCATCCTTGTTGAAGGCGAGCATCACGATGCGCTCGGGTTCGACAAAGCCCCGATCAATGGCATAAGCGGCCTTGGCGACCAGGGTGGAGGTCTTGCCCGAACCGGCTGCGGCCACCACCTGAACCCGGTTGTCGAAGCAGATGACCGCGCGGGCCTGTTCCTCGGTCAGTGGTTTGCTCTCGACCCGATCCAGGAAACTCCTGGCCAACGCCAGTTCCCGCAGGGTCATCGCTTCATTGGCGGCGGCCCAGGCAGCGGGCCAGTCCAGATTCCAGTCGCGCAGCGCGTCCAGCGCCGCACGATGGCTGTGCCCGTGCAGATCTTCACGCACGTCCTCATCGAGGAACAGCCGCTCCAGCTCCGATGGCGGCAGGGGCAGGGCGGCGCGCTCGGCCAGCAGCGCCTGCTGCTGCTCGTGGGTGATCCAGCGGCGGCCCGTAGTGCCCCGGTCGATGAGGTCATCTGCTGCGCACAACCAGGACTGGATCTGCTGCAGTACTTCGTCAAACAAGGCCTTGCGCCCACGCCCGGTGTGGGCAAGGCGTACCTGTTGCAGGGCTGCGGCAAGCCGCGATGCTTGTCCGTTGGGCAGCCCGTCCACGCACAGCCCGTCGGTATTGCCGAGCTGCAGCGCGATCCGTGACCAGAAGACCCCTGGAATGATCTGTACCTGTGGATCATCCGCCATGCGCCGCCGATGCTGCTGGCCGGAAACCACCAGCTCGACGTGTTCGCCATCAAGCCGCAGTCGCCAATCAGGCGAGCGGGTCACACGTCGGCCCCAGCGCGAGGGGCGCCATTCCATAGACATCCAGATACTGCCCTGCAAGCGTCAATGGGGCGTACAGCGCCCCCAGCCCCACATGATAAGGGCCCCTGACGATGCGTGCGGCCTTGCCTGCGGGCACGGCATGTTCACCATTCGCCACAGCATGGGAGCTGCATCAACGGCCGTTGATCCGGATGATCCGCTTACGCGTTCACATCCACGACGATGCGGCCGCGCACCTTGCCGGGGATGATCTGCTCATAGACATCCAGCACCTCAGCGAGGCCGATCTGCTGCACGGTGCTTTCCAGCTTTTGCGGATCCAGGTCGGACGCAAGCCGATCCCAAGCGCGCTGGCGAACCTCTTGTGGAGCATTCACCGAATCCACGCCGGCCAGGGTCACGTTGCGCAGGATGAAGGGCAATACCGAGCCGTGCAGAGCGTCGCTCTGCGCCAGGCCGCACGCGGCCACGGCACCGCGATACTTTGTCTCGGCGATGGCGTTGACCAGGGTAGGGCCGCCGGCCACATCCACCACGCCGGCCCAGCGTTCGGGGCTCACGGGCCGGCTGCGCGGTTCCGAAAGCTGCGCGCGGTCGATGATTTCGCTCGCACCCAGGTTGTGCAGATACTCAGCATGCTCCGGGCGCCCGGTAGCGGCCACCACGCGGTAACCCAGCTTCGAGAGGATTGCCACCGCGATCGAGCCGACGCCACCGTTGGCGCCGGTCACCAACACATCGCCTTTGTCGGGCGTCACGCCGGCATGTTCCAGGGCCAGCACGCATAGCATGGCGGTGTAGCCCGCGGTGCCGATGGCCATGGCGTCGCGGGTGCTCAGGCTGCCGGGAATCCGGTTGAGCCATTCGCCGCGTACACGGGCGCGTTGGGCGAGGCCGCCGTGGTGGCTCATGCTCAGGTCCCAGCCATTGAGCACGACGCGGTCGCCTGGCTTGAAAGCGGCCCTGCTGGATTCCAGCACCACGCCTGCCAGATCGATTCCGGGGATGAGCGGGAATGTCCGGATGATCGGACTCTTGCCGGTGAGCGCAAGCGCATCCTTGTAGTTGAGCGTGGAGTACTCGACCTGCACCAGGACGTCGCCGTCCATCAGGTCGGCCTCGTCGAAATCGACCAGTTCCGTGGAAACGCGGTTCTCGCTCTTGCGGGTCAGCAGCGCCTTGAAACTCATGTTGGGGCCTCACGTTCAGTGGATGGCCCCATGCTAGGCTCGCACCACTATCGCAACAAGAACGATGATTTTCCGTAGGTACTATGGTTTTCCGGAGTATGCATGCGTAGCAGGCGTTGGGACGGCAAGAGCGGTTGCGCGGTGGAGGTCACGCTGTCAGTGATCGGCGGTGTGTGGAAGCCGATCATTCTTTTTCACCTGATGAGCCGCAAGCGACGTTTCATGGAACTGACGCGGCGGGTGCCCAACGCCACCCAGTCCATGCTCACCAGCCAGCTGCGGGAACTGGAGGCGGACGGGGTGGTGATCCGCCATGTCTATCCGGAGGTGCCGCCCAAGGTGGAGTACGAGCTTTCCGAATTCGGCCGCACGCTGGTGCCGGTGCTGCTGGCCATGCGCGAGTGGGGTGAAACCTATCGCGGCCATGGAAGCACGGACAGCGGTTGCTGAGCGACGGGACCGCCGATCACCCGGCCGGCCACAACGTGCCCGTGGTGGCGGGCGCGATGAATGATCCCGCTCACGTGCGCGGTTCGATGCCCACCGACGTGGCGGTGCAGACCCCGGTCGCTCAGTCGCTGCAGCAGATCGTGGCCGACAGTAGCGGATAGAGCGATGCCCCTCGCAGGAGGGGCATCACGGGTTCTACGGAGCTGCTTTCGGTTGACGCGGATCGGCGATGATCCGCGAGGGTGATCCATACAGCACCAGGACCCGCATGCCGGTGCTGAACACCGGATCGGGGCCCTGCACGACGGTCATCAGGTTGCCGTTCTCCGTCTGCACCACGTACTCGAGGCCCTTGGCCTGGGAAAGTGCGCGTTCGGAAGCTGCACCGGCGATCGCGCCCACCACCAGGCCGCCGATGGCACCGATGGCGGCAGCCTGGTCGCTGCCACCGATGGTCGAGCCGGCCACGCCGCCAGCGGCGGCGCCGGCAACGGCACCGCCTCCCTGCGAGCCGTCGATACTGACCGCGCGAACGCTGATGACCGTGCCGCTGACCGTACGGTTGACCTGTCCCACTGAACCGATGGAGTAACTGTCCGTGCGCACGTTGGGTGCGCAGGCCATCAGCATTGCCGCCACCGAAGCGGTCAGCAGCACGCCCTTCACGGCGCTTCCTGCTTGTTCGGGAACATCGGCCGGGTGATGTCCACGGTCTCCAGCGCCTGCAGGAACTGGGCGATGTTGTTCTGCGCCGAGCGGCTGATCGATTCGCGGGCGCGGATGACACCGGCAAAGGCATAGTTGAACGGCACCTCGCCCGAAGCGCTCACGTCCTGGGTGTAGACGATGCTACCGGTGGCGCGATCGATCAGTTCATAGCGGGCGATCGTCTTGGTCGTCATCGATGCCCCGAAGCTGGGAATGTCGATGGCCAGGATCTTCACCGACAGGCTCAGCTTCACCGGCGCATCGTCGCGGAACACCGCCATCTTGTTCAGTGCTTCGGTCAGCGCGTTCTGCCACATCTGCGGCACTTCATGCTGGGCCTGCGCCGGAATCTTGCCCTTGGCCTCGTCCGGGCGTGCCAGCGTGACCGTCAGCGACTTCAGTTCACCGTCGATCTTCTTGCTGCTGACCCCGACGTTCGGCACCGAGAAATTGAGCGGCGGATTGGTGGTGCAGCCCACCAGCGACGCAGCGAGGATCGCTGCGAACAGGAACTTCTTCATCCATTTTCCCCTGTGATTACGTTGAAACATCCATGGTGCGTCTTGTGCTTGTCCGCAACGTCCGTGCTGCACCGCATGCGTTGCCACCGGTGGCCTGCTGGCGTGGCTGAACGCGCGAAAGCATACCTGAATCGGGGGCGCATGCAGCGCCGCCCGATTCAATGCCTCGACCAACCCGTGGCAGCGGGCAGGGGCGACGACTCAGAAGGCATAGGCGGCCTGCACATAGACCCGTCGTGGCTCGCCCGGGAAATGCCCGTTCCGGGCGATGAAGCCACTGGCCGCATACACCTTGTCGAACAGGTTCTTGACGTTGGCCTGGAACTGCCATTGCTTCCACGTGGTCTTCCAGCTCATGTCGAACACGGTATAGGCCTTCACCGCCTGCCCATCCAGGCTGACGCGTTCGCCGACGTGGTCCGCGCCGAAGCCAATGGCCGAATGGATCGCCGGCAGGTCGTAACGTGTCCACAGGCCCAGCGTGTTGCGTGGTGCATTGGCAAAACGGTCGCCGGAGGCATTGGTGATGCCGCCCGGGCCCGCGTCCTTCACCCGCGCATCGTTGTAGGCGTAGGTCAGGTTCACCACCCAACGTTCGGTGACGTCGGCCAGCAGGTCCAATTCCATGCCGGTGCTGCGTACCAGCCCCAGCGCGGCCAACTGGTTCACGCCACCGATCACCGCGCCGGTGGCCTGCACGATGTTGCTGCGATCGATGCGATACGCCGCCATGGTCACGCTGACGCGCTCGGCCAGCAGCGATTTCAGCCCGACCTCCCACTGCTTGCTGCGCTCGGCATCGAACGGGCCACCGGCGGCCGGGTTCTGGTTTGCCGCACTCTGCGGCACGAAGCCGCTGGCCACGTTGGCGTAGACGTTCAGTCCATCGCGCACGGTAAACGTGCTGCCCAGCCGCCAGCTGAGATCGTTGCCATCGACACCGCTGCCGGCGATGCGATCCTCATCCTTGAAACCATCCCAGCGCAGCCCGGCCAGCACATGCCAGCGCGGGCCCAGCGCCAGCTCATCCTGCAGGTAACCGCCATAGCGTTTGCTGCGGGTGGACGTGCTGCGCCAGGGCAGGGCGCCCAGGTTGTAGTCGTGCCAGGTGCTGGCGCCGTACACCGGGTTGAACAGGTCGATGCCGCGCACCGGGCCCGCCCCGCGTGCCAGGTCGGCACTGTTTGCCGTCTGCGCGGTGAAGTCGGCGTCGAGCTGGTACACGTCGGCACCGAACAGCACCTTGTGTCCGATGCGGCCGGTGTCGATCCGCCACACCGCATTGGCATTGGCGGTGAACGCCTCATTGTCGCGGATCTGGTTGCGCAGCTGCCGGGTCATCCATTCGGCCACGCCATCGCGGTCGCGGTCGATCAGGCCCATCGGCTCGTGGTACATCTGGTGCTCGTTGTTGCTGAACCAGCGTGCGGCGACCTCCACGTCCAGATCGTCCCGCGGGGCGAAGCGGTACTGCGCCAGCGCCACCCTGGCGCGCATGTCGAGGAAATCGCTGGCCTCGTTGTGGTTCCAGCGGCGGTTGGTCATGAAGGTGCCGGCATCGTCCACCGGCACGCCGCGCAGGCGGTTGCCGCCCAGGTTCTGGGTGATGTCGGTGAACTGCAGCACCAGCTCGCCGGTCTGGCCCACGTCGAAGGCCAGCGAGGCATCGCCGATCACGCTTTCGCTGTCTGCGTTCCAGCGCAGGCCCCGCTCGGTATCCCCGTACAGCCCGGCGCGATAGCGGATGCTGCCGGTGGCGTTCAGTGGGCCGGTGCCCTCGACCGAGCCGGCACGGAAGCCCTCGTTGCCCATCTGCACTTCGATGCGGCGCTCGGCGGTGGCCTTCGGCTTGCGTGTCACGTAGTTGATGACGCCGCCGGCGTCTCCGCCGCCATACAGCGCTCCCGCCGGGCCCTTCAGCACCTCCACCCGTTCGATGTTGAACAGCTGTGGTACCGAGAAGCCGGCGT
The DNA here is from genome assembly GCF_059371655.1 of Stenotrophomonas sp. YJH_SMC_17. NCBI lineage: Bacteria > Pseudomonadati > Pseudomonadota > Gammaproteobacteria > Lysobacterales > Lysobacteraceae > Stenotrophomonas > Stenotrophomonas sp. YJH_SMC_17. The sequence continues at coordinate 838,988 of NZ_JCAFUU010000002.1, forward strand.
ACGGGTCGCCACGCAGGCCGTCATACAGCACGTTTTCCTGACGGAAGCCGCGCAGGGTGACCCCGGCGTAGCTGAAGAAGCTGATGCCACTGATGCTGCGGTACAGGTCGGTGACCTGGCGTGCCGCCTGATCGTCGATCAGCTCGCGCGGAACCACCTGGATCGATTGCGGTACCAGCGCCAGTGGAGTGTCGGTGCGCGTGCCCACGGCGGCATCGTCCACCCGGTAGAGGGTCTGTGCCCGGCCGCGGACCTCGACCTTGTCCAGCGCCGTCGCGGTTGCAGGGGGTGATTCCGCGGCGTGGGCGAGGGTTGCCAAGGGTAAGGTCAGTGCGAGGTGCAGGGCGCGCTGGCGGAACAGAACGGTAGGCATGGGGGAGGTGTCGGTGATTGCAAATGAGAAAGAGTAGCATTTGCAATGCTTCGTGACCTATCCCCCGAATGCGCTATGGATGTGCACCCGGGTCTGTGTAGGGCGTGCCAGCCAGGGCGACCAGCACTCCGGTGGCGCCGCGCACGATCATCTGCACCATCGCCTCGCGGGGATCTTTGCCCAGTGCCTGGCTGGCCAGGCCCTTTTCGTAGGCGGCCACCATCGAGGCCACCAGCATGGCAGCGCCCAGACGCGCTTCCGCGTCGCCGGCGGGTCGCCCAATCGCCTCCGCCATCCACTGGGCCAGGTCGTCGGTCAGTTGCGCCTGCAGGCGCCGGGCATGCGCGACCAGTACCGGGCTGTCGGCCACTGTGGACCAGAACGCGGCGGCGCCAGGATTGATCCGCAACAACGGATGGCCGGAATCGAGCAGCTCGCGCACCAGCGACTGGAACGCCGCGAGCGGGGTCATTCCGCGCCGCGCCGCCATGCCCTCGCGCAGCAGTGCGCGCGCTTCTTCGTCACGGTCGAAGACCAGGTCTTCCTTGCTGGCGAAGTAGTTGAACACCGTCTTGCGCGAGACCCCGGCGGCCTCGGCGATCTCGGCTATGGACACGGCCTCGAAGCCGCGCGCGACGATCAGCCCGGTGGCAACGTCGGAAATCGTTTGGCGGGTCTCGGCTTTTCGCTGCTCGCGGCGGCCAGGCGGCGGGATCATGAGGGGTTCACTTGCGGAAACGTACACCGAGTGTAACCTTCTACTGGCCAGAGCGCCGGCCCGGCGCTCGTGAGGAATCCCCCCCATGCAGTACGACGTTGTCATTGCCGGGGCGGGCCCGGTGGGTCTGTTCCTGTCCTGCGAACTGGCCCAGGCCGGATGTTCGGTGCTTGTGCTGGAACAGGCCGGGTCCCCTGATTCGCCCTTGAAGCGCTTGCCGTTCGGCCTGCGTGGCTTGAACGCGCCTACCCTGGAGGCGCTGGACCGACGCGGCCTGCTGGACGCGGTGGTCGCAACGCAGGTGCTGAGGCCCGACAAAGGGCCGCCGCCGCCCGGCACCGCGCACTGGCTGGCACAGTCACGGCCGTTGGGCGGCCACTTCGCCGGCATTCCGTTCGCCTTGGAGGACGTGGACAGTGGGCGCTGGCCTCGCCGCCTGCCGACGCCAGTACCTGACCAGATGGCGGTGGCGTTGCAGTCACTGGAGGCGGTCCTGGCCGAACGTGCGATCGCCCTGGGTGTCCGCATCGTGCGTGGCTGTGCAGTGCTGGCTGTATCCCCGGATGAAGCAGGGATGGCCATTGAGACATCGGGTGCACCGGTTCATGGACGCTGGTTGGTCGGTTGCGATGGCGCCCGAAGCACGGTGCGCAAGCAGTCGGGCTTCGTGTTCGCAGGCAGCCCGCCGGAGTTCACGGGACACACGCTGCAAGTGGAGCTGGCGGACCCGACGGTGCTCACTCCGGGGCGTCAGTTCACCGAACATGGCATGTGCAATTTCAATCCGCCGGGCACGCTGGCGCTGGCCGATTTCGATGGCGGTGCAGGTCATCGCACGCCACTGGACCTGCGCACCGCCCAGGCCCTGCTGCGGCGGGTGTCAGGTCGCGAGGCAACGATCACCGCATTGCATCTGGCCACGACATGGACGGATGCCGCGCGCCAGGCAACGGCCTATCGCAGCGGCCGCGTGCTGTTGGCCGGAGACGCCGCGCACATGCATTCGCCGCTGGGAGGGCAGGGCCTGAACCTCGGCATCGGCGATGCCATGAACCTGGGTTGGAAATTGGCCGCAGTGGTGCGAGGCCAGGCCGCTGATTCACTGCTGGACAGCTATCAGGCTGAGCGCCATCCGATCGGCGCCAGGGTGCTGGACTGGTCGCGCGCCCAGGTGGCGCTGATGCGTCCGGGCCCCGGCTCGCGCGCGCTGGCGGCGGTGGTCGCCGATCTGGCCGCGACCCGCGACGGCGCCACCTATCTCGCCGAACGATTGTGGGGCGTAGCACAACCAGCGCTGTTCGATGGCGATCATCCGTGGGTTGGCCGAAGCGTGCTTGACGTCCGTCTGGCCGATGGACGTCGCATGGGAGAGCTGCTGCGTGCGGGGAAGGGCCTCCTGCTGGGACTCGATAGCGGTGTTTCGCTCGGCCCGATCATTGATCACGTGTCCCGGTCGTTTCCCTGCGTGATGTCCGCGGCGCGCGGCGCCCTGGGACTGGGCGCCGTGCTGGTGCGCCCTGACGGTATCGTTGCCTGGGCCTGCGATGCGGGCGGCGACGCATCGGGGCTGGAGTCCTCGCTGGAGCGATGGTTCGGTGTGCGGCGGTGACCGGCCCGCTAGCGGGCTGCTACCTCGGCCTGCGGGCGGCGCCCGGCTTCGCTCATCACCGAGGCCAGCTGCTTCAGTGAGTAAGGCTTGCGCAGCAGCGTGAAACCATGGCCAGGATCCCGGGCCAGCAACTCGCTGTAGCCGCTGGTGAGGATCACGGGAAGCTCAGGCAGGCGACTGCGGATGGTGCGGGCCAGATCCAGGCCGTTCATGCCTGGCATCACGACGTCGCTGAACACGACATGGAAACGGCCGGCATCATGTTCCAGCTCCTTCAGGGCCTCGTCGGCATTGCGCGCAAGTACCACGCTGTAATCCAACTCGCGCAGGGCTCCGACGGCAAACTCGGCCACGTCGACGTTGTCTTCCACAACCAGCACGCAGACGCCGTGACCATGCTGCAGACCCGGTTGCATCGCTGGCCGCTCAATTGTTCCTTTTTCCTGCGCCAGCGGCAGGTACAGCGTAAAGCGGGTACCCGTCCCGGCCCGGCTCTGTACGTCCACCTCGCCTTCTGACTGTTTGACGAAGCCGAACACCTGGCTGAGACCGAGTCCAGTCCCGGCGCCGACGCTTTTGGTGGTGAAAAAGGGCTCGAAAATGCGGTCGACCACGGCAGGGTCGATTCCCGCGCCGGTATCGGTCACGCTGATCGCGGCAAAATCGCCCTTCATCGGCGCGGCGAAGCGCACTGAAGGCACTGCGGTTACCCGCTCCACCTCGATGGTGACCTTGCCCTGTCCCTCGATCGCATCGCGGGCATTGACTGCGATGTTGATCAGTGCAGTGTCCAGCTGCGTCCGATCCAGCAGCACCGGCAACGGCGTGCCGGGCAAGGTCAACGAGACCTGGATGCGCGCACCCAGTACCGTGGTGATGATGTCCGAAAGCGCATGCACGCTCTCGCAGAGATCGAAGACCTCCGGCGACAGGCTCTGGCGACGGGAGAACGCTAGCAGCTGCGCGGTCAGCTTGGTGGCGCGGTCCGACGCTGTTGAAATGGCCTGGATGTACCGGCGCCGGTTGTCGTCCGTCGGCCAGGTGTGCAGGAGCATGTCGACCGAACCGGTGATGACCTGCAGCAGATTGTTGAAGTCGTGGGCCACCCCGCCGGTGAGCTGGCCGATCGCCTCCAGCTTCTGCGACTGGCGCAGCTGCTCGCGGGCGCGCACCAGTTCCAGGTGAGCCTCCCGTGCCTGCTCGGTGATCGCCGCCACCTGGCGGCTGTGTCGGTCCCGCTCGATCACCCGTTCGGTCTGCTCGCTGACCACGCACAGGATACCGGCGACGCTGCCGCAGCCGACGCGCAGCGGCGAATAGGAGAAGGTCCAGAATGTTTCACGCAGCACTCCGTCGCGATCCATCATCAAGGGCAGATTCTTGAAACTCCGGCTGATGCCGGCAAACGCGTCGTTGACGGCATGCACCACGTCCGGCCACACGTCGGCCCAGACATCTTCCAGACGGTTGCCCATCGCGCCGTGCAGCTTTCCCCCCAGCATCGGCAGGTAGGCATCATTGAAGAAGAACGCCTTGTCTTCGGTGCCCCAGGCAAGCCACAGGGGTTCGGGCGAATCCAGGATCATGGCCAGCAAGGTGCGAAGCTCGGAGGGCGCGCTGGTGGCCGTGGCCGAGCGGGCCCAGTCACTGTCCTGCAGCAGTCGGTAGGCGAGCTGGTCGGGTGCAGAGACAGGCAGGGGAAAAGGTTGCATGGCCGCCATGGGTACAGGAGGGGGCGCAGCATAGCCGAGCGGGTGTCATGGAGCCCTGCACACCCGCGGCACGAGGGGCAGCGGCCTCATATGCCCAGCAACGATGCCGGTTGCCAGTCCGACAGCCGGGCATGGCTGACCGGTTGGTGGCAGCCGCACCCATCGCAGCGGAACAGTGCTCCACCCGGCAGTTGTACCAGATTGTGTTCGCTGGCCGAGCTGGTCGACGAGCAATGCATGCAGGTAACAGTAAGCGCGGTGATGCGCTGCACGCTGCCTGACAGATCGAACACGGCATCGAAGGCGCGGATGACAGGGTGGCAGGGTTCCGGCATTTGAGTCTCTAGAGGATAAGGAAAGCGCATCGTTGCGGGTCGGCCGTGACGGAGCAGTCAGCTGGATGCATGGGCGTGATCAAGACAGACGCAGCAATCAGGAGCGTGGGTTTCAGTGATGCCTTTTCCCGCCGCTCAGACAGGCAATCCGCCCCAGCACACTTGTTATCTCGTAACAATTGCGCGATAGCCCGGCCCATGTGGCGATCAGGCGACGCAGATCGCCAGGATCATGCAAAGCGCCAGCATCAACACGAATACGCGCCGACTCAGTGCAAGGCAGGCCAGGTAGGCGGCCAGTGCCCAGGCACCCAGCAGCGCGCAGGCCAGCAGCCACAGCCCGATGGCCATCAGTGATCCACTTGCCAGCGCCGACAGCGCGATCGCCTTGAACAGCGCCACGCCCAGCACGCTGCCGAGCATGCCCGCCTGCAGGGCAATGGCATCGTGGCGCGCAGGGGCGGGGGAGTACATGTCGGCCGGGCTCGTTGAGTGGAAGGGCGGCGCAGGTACTGTGCCCGACCGCATATCCACGTCATGTGTTTTTCGCGTGCGCGTGGCGCAGCCGGTGCAGGCCTCAGTCGAACTCGCCCTCGGCCGATTCCAGCCGCTGCCGGTAGGCCGCCCGATGCTGGTACAACCGCTGGCATTCGGCGGATCGGTGGATGCGGCTGGCCGGTTCGTTGGCCACCGAGTCGCACATCCGCGCGATGTGGTTGTTGGCCGCCAGCTCAGTGACGAAGAACACGGCAGTGACGCCGGTGCCCAGCAGGACGAGATACAGCAGACGGCTGAGCCAGCGTGACAGCTTCCGCTGGAAATGCTGCTGGATGGTCAGGTCGAAGCGGATGATGCTGAGCACGATCCAGATGATCGCGACGAGGAAGCAGAGCGTCGGCAACAGGCCGCGCCAGATGCCTGCTTCGTACACCGACTCGCTGTAATGGACCGCGGCACCGGCACCGGCGATGGCGATGGCCAGCGCCCAGTTACGGCCCAGCGAGAGCAGGTCATCGAGCAGCTTCTCGCGGTTTCTGTTCGGTCCTGCTGCCACGTCGAGTCCTTCTGCATGCTGCGACCGGCGACGGACTGCCGCCGGCCATGCAGATGGTGGAGCATCGCTCCAGTGATGAGAAGCCCGCCCGCACGGTATCCGCCCGGGACGCCGCCGCCGTACCGACAGCGGCTGACGCCCCGTCGCGGTGATCAGCGGCTGCCGGCGACGGCGGCGTTGCGCTTCCTGTCCAGCATCACCGCCACGCCCCACAACAGCAGGCCGCCAATGGCGGTGGCGGCCCCGACGTAGCCGGTGCTGGCGGGGCTGAAGCCAGCGCTGATCGCCATGCCGCCCAGCCACGGACCGAGCGCATTGGCGGTATTGAAGGCGGCATGGTTGGAGGCGGCGGCCAGCGTCTGCGCCTCGCCGGCCACGTCCATCAGGCGGGTCTGCAGCACCGCGGCCAGCGCACCCATGGTGCCGACGGTGATGATCACCGGGCCGATCGTCCACGCTGACTGCGCGGCCAGCGGATACAGCAGCAGCATCACGATGGACCAGAGCAGCACCACGGCGGCGGCCTTGAAGTGGAACCTGTCGACCAGCCAGCCACCGGCGATGTTGCCGATGATCGCGCCGATGCCGAACACGCCCACTGCCAGTGGCATCCAAGATTCAGCCACGCCCGTGACCTGCACCAGGGTCGGCGCCAGGTAGGTGAACACGCAGAACATGCCGGCGAAGCCAACCGCGCCGATCGCCAGCGCCAGCCACACCTGAGTGGTATTGAAGGCACGCAGTTCGCGCATCGGCGAGGTACGCACTTCGTCCGGGTCTGGCAGCAGGAAGCGCGCGATCATCCCCACGGTGGCGATGGCCAGCACGCTGACCAGGGCAAAGGCGGTGCGCCAGCTCAGCTGCTGGCCCAGCCAGGTGGTCAGTGGGTTGCCGATCAGGATCGCGATCGACAGGCCCAGCAGCACGCGCGACATCGCCTGGCCACGCTGGCCGGCCGGGCTGATCGCCGCCGCCACCAGCATTGCCACCCCGAAGTAAGCGCCGTGCGGCAGGCCGGCCACAAAGCGCGCCACCAGCATCGTGCCGTAGTTCGGTGCCAGTGCACTGGCGAGGTTGCCGATGGCGTAGAAGCCCATCAGCGCCAGCAGCAGCTTGCGGCGCGGGAAGCTGGCGCCGACGAAGGCGAGGATGGGCGCACCGACGACCACGCCGATGGCATAGGCGCTGATCAGGTGGCCGACCTGGGTCTCGGAGATCGACAGGCCACGGCTGATCTCCAGCATCAGGCCCATGCTGGCGAACTCGCTGGTGCCGATGGCAAAGCCGCCCAGTGACAGGGCGAGGATGATCAGGGTGCGCTGACGGGGCGTCAGCCGCGCAGCCAGGGAAGAGTTGGGGCTCATGCGGGGGCGCGATGGGGGCGGGGAGCCGGCCATTGTACTGCTGCATCGCAGCAAGGGCAGCCGCAGTCAGGGTAAATCAGCGTTTGATCGGTGGCATGTTCGCCCACCCCGTCACCGTGCTGCGCGATCAGATGCCCAGCGCGGCCCGGGCGTGCGCATACTTGCCGCGCAGGCGCCCGGCCGTCGCCGCGTCGAGCATTGCCAGGCGCTGCGGATCGGCGTTGTCATTCAGATCGGCCTGCTTCACTTTCAGTGCCAGCGGGTGGGCGGCAATGCGCGCGTAGTAGCTGTCCGCGTCGGGGGCCGCGTCGCGGTTGAGCAGTTGCACCGCCTCGCGCAGCGGTGCGGGAAATGCCTCGATCCGGGCGGCAAACGCCGGGCAGTCTTCGGCTACGTCATGCAGCCAGGCCACCACTTCGGCGTCATCGTCGCCGCGCACTGCGGCCGCCACCCGCGCCACATGGCAGATGTAAGGCTGGCCGGCCTTGTCCATCTGGCCCGTGTGGGCCTCGGTGGCCAGTGTGCGTGCAAGTGCTACCCAGTCCATTGCAGTCTCCTTGGATGTCCGCAGACAGTTTCGCGCAGAAACCGCAGCGGTTGTGCATACGCCGATGACACTGCGACGGGCATGATGGCGGGGCAGGGGGCGCAGTGTTGACCCGACAAGGAGGAATGCGATGCAGGAATTCAGGCATGTGCTGGAAACCCGCGGCCGCTATCAGCTGGTAGCAGTGTCCTACGAGCCGGTGTACGCTCCGGGCGATGTGGTCGGCCATGCGGTCGTCGCCGACGATGGGGATCGTCTGACCGACCTGGTATCACTGGCCGAAGCGCGCCAACTGCTGTTGCAGCGGGTGCGTGAAGAGGGCGAAGAGCCCGGGCTGGAGAACGAAAACAACCTGCGGAAGAAGGCGTCGCGCTGGCGCCGCCGCTAGGCCGTCGCGCCCTCGTGCGCATCATGGAGGATCCGGGTGTTGCCCAGTAAGAAGTATTCGATCATCGCCATCATCACGCTGGCGACCCTGCTGCTTGGTTTCGTGTTTTCCGGCTACCTGACCCTGCTGTTCCTGGGGCTGGACACCAAGCTGTTCACCTGGAACACGTACTACCAGTACTACCACGCCATCGGCCAGCCGCAGGTCGCGCCGTTCGTGGGCAAGATCAAATGGGCCGGCTACGTGGGCTTCGGCCTGCCGCTGCTGGTGCTGCTGGTCACCGGCCTGGTGCTGCTGCTGAAGAAGGACAAGCGTTCGCTGCACGGCGATGCACGCTTTGCCACCGGCGCCGACCTGGCCAAGCATGGCATGTTCAAGAAGACCGGGCAGAGCATCGTGGTCGGCAGCCACAGCGGAAAGCTGGTGCGGCTGGACGGCCAGCAGTTCGTGATCCTGGCCGCGCCGACCCGCTCGGGCAAGGGCGTGGGCGTCGTCATCCCGAACCTGCTGGAGTACGGCGAATCGCTGGTGGTGCTGGACATCAAGCAGGAGAACTTCGACCTGACCAGCGGCTGGCGCGCCAGCCAGGGCCAGGAGATCTACCTGTTCAATCCCTTCGCAGAAGATCGCCGTACGCACCGCTGGAACCCGCTCAGTTACGTGTCCGATGACCCGGCGTTCCGGGTTTCGGACCTGATGAGCATTGCCGCGATGCTGTATCCCGACGGCGCCGAGGACCAGAAGTTCTGGGTCAGCCAGGCGCGCAACGCGTTCATGGCCTTCACCCTGTATCTGTTCGAGAACTGGGACGACGAGCGCAGCAGTGGTTTCCCGGGCGGCTCGGGCACGCCCACGCTGGGCGCTGTCTACCGGTTGTCATCGGGTGACGGCACCGAGTTGAAGAAGTACCTCAAGGCCTTGTCGGAGCGGCCGTTCCTCAGCGCCAACGCGCGCTCGGCGTTCGCCAACATGCTGTCCCAGGCCGATGAGACCTTCGCCTCGATCCTGGGCACCTTCAAGGAACCGCTCAATCCCTGGATCAATCCGGTGCTGGACAAGGCCACCAGCAGCAACGACTTCCTGCTGACCGACGTCCGCAGGAAGAAGATGACCATCTACATCGGCATCCAGCCGAACAAGCTGGCCGAGAGCCGGCTGATCATCAACCTGTTCTTCAGCCAGCTGATCAACCTCAATACCAAGGAACTGCCCAAGTCCAATCCGGACCTGAAGTACCAGTGCCTGCTGCTGATGGACGAGTTCACTTCGATCGGCAAGGTGGAGATCATCGCCTCGGCGGTGTCCTACATGGCCGGCTACAACATTCGCCTGCTGCCGATCATCCAGAGCATGTCCCAGCTCGATGCCACCTATGGCCGGGAAGTCTCGCGAACGATCATCACCAACCACGCGCTGCAGATCCTGTACGCGCCGCGCGAGCAGCAGGACGCCAACGACTATTCGGACATGCTGGGCTACACCACCATCCGAAAGAAGAACGTTACCCACGCCCGTGAGAAGACCCACAACTTCACCGAGGAGCGCCGTGCGCTGATGCTCCCGCAGGAGCTGAAGGCGATGGGGCCGGACAAGGAAGTGTTCCTCTACGAGGGCATACCGCATCCGGTGAAATGCGACAAGATCCGCTATTACAAGGACCGCTACTTCACTTCGCGGCTGCTGCCGAAAGTCGATGTTCCCATGCTTAACGTCTAATTCACGTCGCTAAATATGTGACATGGATTCATATTCATCGACATGAAAACGTGAGCTGAGTCAAAAATTGGGCATCTGTTCATAGATTTTCAGACTTGTCTGACATGGAATTGACGCGTGGGTGTGTAACTCTGTGTGCGTCATCCAGAAGTGCGTGTTGGATGGCAAAAGTTGTAACGCAGGGTGGCCAGGAGTTTGTGCCATGGAAACAAGGATGGTTTCGACGTTGGTGAGGGTATGCGGGTGTGTCGTCGACAGTGTCTGGCGGCCCCGCGACTTGGTTGGCAGCTTTCGGGCTGCAGGGGAGCCGGGGCAGGTGTGCTGCATGCCAGCGCGCCTCCCCGATTCCGGCGTGCGCCATGCAGCGCCGGACGACCAGGGAGCCAACGCTCGGGACTGCTTTTTCGTACGTCAAAGTGAAGCCCGTATGAATCAGGCGTTTATCGCGAAAATGTCCATCGCCGCAGTCGCGGCGCTGATGGTGGCAGGCTGTGCCACCAAGTCCGCCCCCGATTTTGGAGGCCGTTGGAAGCCGGTCAACCGCTTCGCCGCGGCCACGACCGAAATTCCGCTGTATTCCAGCTACGTCTACCAGGCCTCGCCGATGGATGGCACGCTCAAAGCCATGCTCGAGCGTTGGGCGAAGGATTCCGGACGCACGCTGGACTATCGCCTCAGCTCGGACTTCACCCTGTATGGCGCGGTTTCGAACATCGACACCACCAACGCGCAGCAGGCCGTGATCGACCTCACCGCAGCGTATGCGGCGCAAGGCATCTCCGTCTCCATCGTCGGCAACCAGATCGTTGTGCAGAGCGCTGGCTCGACGCCCACCGCGTCGGCGCAGGGCGCTGATTCCAAAAGCGGCACCTGAGTCCACATAGAAATCATCGAACGTGCCGCTCCCCGCGCCTGTCGCAGGGGCTCCACGCCCATTGATGTTTCAGCAGTACGGAAGAATCCATGTTCCGCAAGAAGGATCCCGGCAATAGTCCCAAGGTCGAGCAGTCGGTCGCCAAGGCGGTCAGCTACGAGATCACCGTGGCCGATATGGCGCGTCGCAGTGAGCGCCGTGCCTGGTGGGTGGCCACCGGCTCATTGCTGATGTCGCTCGCACTGGCTGGCGGCTACTACTACATGCTGCCGCTGAAGGAGAAAGTGCCGTTCCTGGTGATGGCCGATGCCTATACGGGTACCGCTACCGTGGCGCGACTGCGTGGCACGTTCCAGGGCGAGACCATCACCGCCAACGAAGCCATCAACCGCAGCAACGTCGCCCAGTACGTGCTGGCGCGCGAATCGTACGACTCGGCGGTGATGGGCCTGCGTGACTGGGAACTGGTGTTCGTGATGTCCAACGGCCCGGTGTCGCAGTCGATGCGGCAGCGATATGCCGGCAACAACCCGCAGAACCCGTTCGTGATGTACGGCCGGGAGAAGGCCATCCGGGTCAAGATCCTCAGCATCACGCCGCTGGGCGCAGAGCCCAATGGCAGCTTCCGCGGCGCCTCGGTACGCATCCAGCGCAGCCTGCTGGACAAGCGCACCGGTGCGTCCACGTACCTTGACAACCAGCTGGTGACGATGCGCTTCGAGTACAACCAGAACCTGGCGCTGTCCGAGCAGGATCGCATCCTCAATCCGCTGGCCTTCCAGGTCACCGAGTATCGCGTCGACAACGACTACTCGCGTGGTGTTCCGGTGCCGGACGACGGCGCCATGCAGGCGCAGGCCCAGCAGGCGGCACAGCAGGCAGCGCAGCAGGCAGCGCAGCAGGCGCAAGGCGTGTACGACCCGAACAATCCGGCCGCCGCCACCATGATCGACCCGGTCACCGGCCAGCCGGTCGCCGCACCGGTGCCGGCCAACGGCCAGGTCCCGGGCCAGCCGATGCCAGGCCAGCCTGTGCCGGGACAGCCCGTGCAGGGGCAAGCAATGCCGGGGCAGGCCATGCCCGGACAGCCGGCCATGAGGCCGGTGCAGAACAATTCCACCGGAACTGCTGATGGAGCAAGCAACCGATGAGTAGTCGAAAGATCAGGGGACGCGCGCTGGCGCTGCTGTCGATGTTGTCGCTGTTGTTTTCTGCAGCAGCGATGGCGCAGGCGGTGGACCACTACGAATACGAGAAGGACCGCATCTATCCGGTTCGCACCGGCCTGGGACTGACAACCCAGATCGAGCTGAGCCCGAACGAGAAGATCCTCGACTACAGCACCGGCTTCAGCAGCGGCTGGGAGCTGACGCGCCGCGAGAACGTGTTCTACCTCAAGCCGAAGAACGTCGACGTGGACACCAACATGATGGTGCGCACCGAAACCCACTCCTACATCTTCGAACTGAAGGTGGTGGCGACCGACTGGCGTCAGCTGGAGCAGGCGCGTCGTGCCGGCGTGCAGTACAAGATCGCCTTCGTCTATCCGAATGACACCGTGTTCGGCGTCGCCCAGGAAGCGGTCGAGGAAGAAGCCAAGCCGTTGCTGAGCGCTGAACTGGCCAAGGATCGCCAGTACAACTTCAACTACTCCTACTCGACCAGCAAGGCGAAGAAGATGGGCTGGCTGATCCCGGTCAACGCCTATGACGATAGCCGTTTCACCTATCTGAAGCTGCCGAACTCGCCCGAATACAAAACCGGCATCTTCCCGGCCGTTTTCGGTCGTGAAACGGAATACGGTGAAGACTTCGTGGTCAACACCACGGTTGAAGGCAACACGCTGATCGTGCACGGGACCTACCCGTACCTGGTCATCCGCCACGGCGACTTCGTCGTCGGCCTGCGAAGGAACGTGAAGAAATGAGTCAGCAGAACACCCCGGGCAACGACCCGAACCCGTCTCCCTATTCCCAGGGCGCCGCAGGCCAGGAGCCGCCGTCCAATCCTTACTTCGGCAACGCAACCGAACAGCAGGCCGCGCCTGATCTTGATGCAGGAGCCCCGCAGCTGCGCTCGGCAGAGGAACAGCGCCTGAACCGCAAGGCGTTGCTGTTCCTGGGCGGTATCGTGCTGCTGCTGATGGCAATGGGTTTCCTGCTGTTCCGAAAGGGGCAGGACGATGCAGCCGAGCAGAAGAAGCCGCAGGAAGAAGCACGCGCCACCACGCCGCAGCTTCCGAGCGTTGTCGGGGCGACCGAGCCGGCGCCCCCGATCGCGGTTGCCGATCCGATCCCGATGCTGCCGCCTCCGCCGCAGCAGGAAGTGCCAATGCCGGGCTTCCCGATGGGCAACGAGGCCAAGGCGGATCATGATCGCGGACCGACGCTGATGGACCGTCGCATGGGCAGCGGCTCCGGCGTGGGCGGAAGCGAGGCGGGCGGCGCCGCCAACGGCCAGAGCGGCTCCGACTACAACCAGGCGATGATCGCGGCCATGCAGGCGGCGGCCAATCCGCAAGCGCAGCCGCAGAAGGTGCGCCGTGGACCGGATGTGGAGGATGTCTCCAGTGCCACCTACATCCGCAGTCCGGATGCACTGCTGGTGCGGGGCACGTACCTGCGCTGCGTGCTGGAAACCCGCATCATCACCGACATCGCTGGCTACACCTCGTGCCTGCTGACGGAGCCGGTGTACTCGATCAACGGCCGCAACCTGCTGCTGCCGAAGGGCTCCAAGATCTATGGCGCTTACGGTGGTGGTCCCACCGGAAAGCGCGTGGAAGTCATCTGGGATCGCATCACCACCCCCAATGGCATCGACGTGGCCATGTCCAGCCCCGGTACCGATGGCCTGGGCGGCGCCGGCCATCCAGGCCAGTACAGCGCGCATTGGGGCAGCCGTATCGCCTCGGCGTTGATGATCAGCCTGCTGGCCGACGCGTTCAAGTACGCCGCTGCCGAGCACGGTCCGGAGACCACGACCGTGGCCAACAACGGCATGACCATCCAGTCGCCCTATGAAAGCGCCACCGCACGCACCATGGAGCGCCTGGCCAACGAAGCTCTCGGCAGCAGTCGCCGTCCGCCCACCGTCACCATCAACCAGGGCACCGTGGTGAATGTCTACGTCGCCAAGGACGTCGATTTCACCAACGTGCTGCATCCCCGCCGGTAACCCAACGAACGACCATGGACGCTGAAGTGTCACCCCTCGCCCTCGTCTCCAGCGACTTCCTGCGCTATCAGTACGAAGTGCTGGGCATCGCCGAGTACATGACTTCGCCGGAAGTGACGGAAATCTGCATCAACCGTCCCGGCGAGCTGTACCTGGAAACCCGGGCCGGGTGGCAGCGGGTGGAGGTGCCGAGCCTGACCTTCGAGCGGGCCCGGCAGTTCTGCACGGCGGTGGTGAACGAGAGCAACACCGGGCAGCGCATCACCGATGCCGATCCGGTGGTCTCGCTCACGTTCCCGACCGGTCAGCGTGCGCAGTTCGTGATTCCACCGGCCTGTGATGCGGGCAAAGTGTCGATCACCATCCGCCTGCCGTCCAAGCACACCAAGTCGCTCACGCAGTACCACGAGGATGGATTCTTCAACCAGATCCTGGAAAGCGACGGCAGCATCAGCGAGCATGACCGCGAGCTGCTCGAGCTGCGCCATTCACGCGAATACGCCGAGTTCTTCCGGCGTGCGGTGATGTACCGCAAGAACATCGTGGTATCGGGTGCAACCGGTAGCGGCAAGACCACCTTCATGAAGGCGCTGGTCAATCACATTCCCGACAGCGAGCGCCTGGTCACGATCGAGGACGCCCGCGAACTGTTTCTGACCCAGCCCAACGTGGTCCACCTGCTGTATTCGAAGGGTGGACAGAGCGCCAGCAATGTCACTGCCAAGAGCTGCATGGAGGCCTGCCTGCGCATGAAGCCCGAACGCATCATCCTCGCCGAGCTGCGAGGCGATGAAGCGTTCTACTTCATCCGCAACTGCGCATCCGGCCATCCCGGCTCGATCACCAGCTGCCACGCCGGCAGCCCGGAGCAGACCTGGGACCAGCTGGCACTGATGGTGAAGGCTTCCAGCGAAGGCTCGGGCCTGGAATTCAACGTGATCAAGCGCCTGCTGATGATGACCATCGACATCGTCGTCCACATCAAGGCGCATGCCGGTTCGCGCTACATCACCGGTATCGACTTCAATCCTGGGCGTGCCCAGGGGCAGGAGGGCTGAGGGATGCTGCCAGGACTTGAAATGATGGCGTGCCCGGAGATGGCCGTGTCGATGGACGTGATGCAGCACGTCATCAATGTCGAATCGTCGCGCAATCCCTACGCGATAGGCGTGGTGGGTGGAGCGCTGGTGCGCCAGCCCAAGGCGCTGGACGAGGCATTGGCCACCGTGCGCATGCTGGAAGAGAAGGGCTACAACTTCTCCATCGGCCTGGCCCAGGTCAACCGCTACAACCTGGGCAAGTACGGGCTGGATTCGTACGAGAAAGCGTTCCAGCAGTGCCCGAACCTGCAGGCCGGATCCCGCATCCTCGCCGAGTGTTACAAGCGCTCGGGTGGCGATTGGGGCAAGTCGTTCAGCTGCTACTACTCGGGCAATTTCGAAACGGGCTTTCGTCACGGCTATGTGCAGAAGGTCTACGACTCGATCCGCCGTGGGCAGCAGGTCGCCAGTAATGGCGTTGCGCCGATCGACGTGGTGAGCCGTGGCGAGCGCCGCAGCGTGAAGATCGAGCATCACCCGCAGCTGGCGTCGCCGGCACAGGCGCGCATTGTCGCCCAGTCGAACGGACCGGTGTACGTTCCTTCGGATGATCCGGCACGTGCGTACGTGGTGTACCCGTCCACCGGTGCGATGGCGCGCGGCAGTCTGCTGAATATTGCCGATCAGGGGCTGTCCAAGGTCGTCCTGGGGTCGGTGGACCGGATGATGCAGCCCCAGCAGGCAGGTCAGCAGGGCGGGGCTGCACAGCCGCAGCAGGCGCAGTTCCCGCAGGGCATGGCGCAGCGCCTGCCGTCCCAGAACAGCTTGGCAATGCCGCAACAGCTTCCTGGTGCCGCGGGCGGCACCGACAATGGCCCGGTGATGCTGCGTCCGTGGAGCGAACGCAACCTGCCGGTGGCGGAAAGCGCAGATTCGTACAACGCGCCGGCGCAGGGCGCGCCGGTGCAGCAGATTCCCGCAGGGGATGCGGCCTTCGTGTTCTGACGAAGTCGTGGTGCGGCCAGTCCCCCGGCTGGTCGATTCAGTTGTGTTAGTCCATCAACAAGGAAATCAATCCATGAAGCGATCCAATCTCGACCTCGTCCAGGCCCAGCGCACGCTGAAGACCCTGCTGATGGCAACGATCTTCGTCGGCGCATTGTTCGCCCCGCAGGTGTTCGCCACCAACGGCGCCACCAACTACGGCGGTACCGACGGCAAGGTCTGCGGCTTCTTCTCCAACATCAATGGCCTGCTGAACATGGCCTCGATTGCCGTCGTCACCATCGCGGTCATCTTCGCCGGCTATCAGATTGCCTTCGCGCACAAGCGAATCAGCGAGGTCTCGCCGATCCTGATCGGTGGCGTCCTGATCGGTGCCGCCGGCCAGATCGCCCGCATGCTGCTGGGTGACGAGTACGGCACCTGCGAAGGCAAGACCGGCATGCTGATCCAGCAGGCAGTGCTCTACTACAGTGCATAAGAACGTCGTCTTCCGCGGTTGCACTCGCCCGGCAATGTTCCTGGGCGTTCCCTACCTGCCATTCTTCATGGTGGCAGGTGGGTTGCTGCTGCTGAGCGTCTACACCAATTTCTGGTTCCTGCTCACCATTCCGGTAGCAATCTTCATCATGCGGCAGATGGCCAAACGTGACGAGATGATCTTTCGTCTGATGGGCCTGCGCCTGATGTTCAAGCTGCGGGTGCGCAACGTGCAGCAGCACGACGGCATGTGGGTATTCAACCCGAATCATTACCGCAACAAGCCGGCCCGAATGGATTGAGGTCCGGAATGGCCTGGCGGGCGCGTGCTGCCCGCCAGGCCACCTCGAAGTTCCCTGGCAGCAACTCTTTGGAAGCAGTCGTATGTTCAGCCCAGATACCTCCATCAGTGAGTTCATTCCCCTGTCGACGCATGTCGCCCCGAACGTGGTCAAGACCACGGGCGGTGACTACCTGTTGACCTGGTACCTGGAGGGGCTGCCGTTCGTCGGACGTGAGGAATGGGAACTCGAGCATCGGCACAACACCTTCAATCGCCTGCTGCAGACGCTGCGCGCGCCGGACTTCGTCAACGTGGCTTTCTGGGTGCACGACATCCGGCGCCGTCGCACGTTGAAAGGCAAGAGCACCTACCGGCAGCGCTTCAACCAGGACGTGTCCGATCAGTACATGGGCATGCTGTCCTCGCAGCGCATCATGCAGAACGAGCTGTACCTGACCATGATCTATCGCCCGGTGGTATCGGGTAAGCGCTTCGTGGAGAAGTCGGCGAACGTCGATCGCCTGCGTGCCGAGCAGGAACAGGCCATCGAGAAGCTGATGGAGCTGGCCGGCAACGTCGAGGCAGTGATCCGTGATTACGCGCCGTATCGCCTGGGCATGTATGAGGCAAAGAATGGCGTGGTGTTCTCCGAGACGCTGGAGTTGTTCGGCTACCTGATCAACCGCATCGACGAGCCGGTTCCGGTGCTGCCGGCGCCGATCAAGGATTACCTGCCGGTCAGCCGGCACATGTTCTCGGCCAAGACCGGCGACTTTGTCATCAACACCCCGAATGGTGCCAACCACTTCGGTGCCATCCTCAACATCAAGGAGTATGCCGAGGGCACCTACCCGGGCATTCTCAACGGCCTGAAGTACCTGGACTACGAGTATGTCATCACCCATTCGTTCAGCCCGATGGGGCGCCAGGACGCGCTGAAGGTGCTCGACCGCACCAAGGGCATGATGATCTCCTCCGGCGACAAGGCGGTCAGCCAGATCGTCGAGCTGGACCAGGCCATGGATCAGTTGTCGTCCGGCAACTTCGTGCTGGGCGAGTACCACTTCATCATGGCGGTCTACGGCGATACCCAGGCCAAGCTCTCGCAGAACGTGGCCTCGACCCGCGCCGAGCTGTCCAATGCCGGGTTCGTGTCGACCAAGGAAGACCTCGCGGTTACCTCGTCGTTCTATTCGCAGCTGCCGGGCAACTGGCGCTACCGTACGCGCCTGGCCAATGTCAGCTCGCTGAATTTCCTGGGCCTGTCGCCGCTGCACAACTTTGCCACCGGCAAGCAGCACAACAACCCCTGGGGTGACTGCGTCACCACGCTGCAGACCACCAACGGCCAGCCGTATTACTTCAACTTCCACGCGACCCATCCGTCGGAGAACTCGCTGGGCGAGAAGGCCATCGCCAACACCATGGTGATCGGCAAATCCGGTACCGGCAAGACCGCGCTGATCAACTTCCTGCTCAGCCAGGTCCAGAAGTACGAGCCGTCACCGACCATCTTCTTCTTCGACAAGGACCGCGGCGCGGAGATCTTCGTGCGCGCCTGCGGTGGCAACTACCTCGCGCTGGAGAACGGTGCGCCGACCGGCTTCAACCCGTTCCAGTGCGAGAACAACGAGTCGAACGTGCAGTTCCTGGCCGACCTGATCAAGGTGCTGGCCGGCAAGCGCGAGTACAGCGCCCGTGAGGAAGAGGACATCTACCGCGCGGTGGAGAGCATGCTCGATACGCCGATGCACCTGCGCAGCATGACCAACTTCCAGAAGAGCCTGCCCAACATGGGCGATGACGGTCTCTACGCGCGGATGCGCCGCTGGACCTCGGGCAACTCGCTGGGCTGGGTGTTCGACAACCCGGTCGATACCGTTGATCTCAGCAAGGCCAACATCATCGGGTTCGACTACACCGACATCATCGACAACCCTGAAGTGCGCGTGCCGGTCATCAATTACCTGCTGCACCGCCTGGAGTCACTGATCGACGGCCGTCCGCTGATCTATGTGATGGACGAATTCTGGAAGATCCTAGACGGCGAGGGTGGCCTGAAGGAGTTCGCGAAGAACAAGCAGAAGACCATCCGTAAGCAGAACGGCCTGGGCATCTTCGCTACGCAGAGCCCGGAGGATGCGCTGAAGAGCGACATCTCCGCGGCGCTGATCGAACAGACCGCCACGCTGATCCTGCTGCCGAACCCGAACGCCAGCAAGAGCGACTACATGGATGGCCTGAAGCTGACCGAGGCCGAGTTCAAGGTGGTTACCGCGCTGGACGAGCGTTCGCGCTGCTTCCTGGTCAAGCAGGGTCATGCCTCGAGCGTCTGCCAGCTCAACCTGCGCGGCATGGACGACATCCTGTCGGTGATCTCGGCCTCGACCGACAACATCGACATCATGCATCGCGTGCTGCAGACGGCAGCGGTCCGCAACCGTGTGACGGTGGACGAGCTGACCCCGGATCAGTGGCTGGACGCGTTCTACAAGAATCGAAAGGGCTCGGGCAAGCGGGCCGAACAGGATCAGGAGGAGACGGCATGAACCTGCCCACTCAAACGAACAAGGAAACTGCCATGACGACCGAAACCCAACGCAAGCCCATTCGCCGGCGTCGCATGGCGCCCCTGATGGCCGCCGTACTGACGCTGGGCCTGACCGTGAGCACCGGCACCAGCCCGGCGCAGGCGATGACCGTCTATGACCCGTTCAACTGGGTCATGAACTTCCTGCAGGAGATGAAGGCCGGCAAGGAGTACTTCGAGACGGCCGCGCGCTGGAGCCAGACGGCAGAGCAGTACGGCAAGACCATCGACAACTGGCTGTCCAAGCTGCAGAACTGGACCCAGATCATTGCTTCGCCGCTGATGCCGCCGACGCCCACACTGACCAAGATTCCCGAAAACTGGAACGTGGCCGAAAAGTGCGGTGGCGATTCCATGATCAGCATGAGCGGCCTGATGGCGGTGCTGAACATGAGCCCGGGTGGCGATATCGGCGCGCAGCAGCGTGCGATCTGCTCGTACATCCAGGTGCTTGAGAACAAGAAGTACAACGAGACCGTCGAGGTCGTGCAGATGTCCATGCCGGCAATGGAGCAGATGCTGCAGCAGCTGCGCCGGATCCGCAATGCGTTCAAGAACGAAGGCGCGCTGCAGGAGGATATCTCCAACAACACGGCAACCGCGGTCGAACTCGATAAGGCATTCAAGAAGTGGGAAACCACCGTCAAGGTCTACGATCAGCAGATTCTTGCCCTTCAGGGGCGGCAGAAGAACCTGGCCGAGCGCGCGTTGCGTGGCGAGCGCAATCCGATTGGCAGCGTCATCAAGGCCGGCGCGCTGAAGGCCGCGCTTTCGAAGTGAATCACGTGCGCAACGCACTCCAGCAGGGCCCCGATGCGGGGCGGGTGATGTGATGAGTCAGGGAATGATGCACGGTATGGTGTTCAATGATCTGTTGCACGGCACGTTGTTCGCGTCGGTGGGCGACTTCGTCTTCTTCCGGCTGATCCTGGATTATCTGCGCGACGAGATCACCAACTTCGGTAACGGTATCCTGAGCCGGATGATGACCTGGGTCGGCACGATGGCGTTGGTGCTGATGACGCTGTGGGTGCTCATCCAAGGCTTCCGCATCGTGACCGGACGGAGCCGTGACTCGATGGCTGCGCTGATGACGAACATGGCGCGCGCCGCCCTGATCGTTACCGTCGCGACGTCGATGGCGATGTTCGGAACCAAGCTGCAGAACTTCCTGACCGGCGATGTGCAGGACCAGATCACCTACATTGTGACCGGCAAGAAGTCGACCGCGGAGGAGCTGATCGACAAGAACCTGGGCTACATGCAGCTGGCACTCACGTCGGTAAGCGTGCTGGATGTGGCCGGCGACGTGGCGCTGGATAGTGCCAAGACCCGCGCGATGTGGTTCATCGGCCTGGGAACGGGCGGTCCCGCCGTGACTGCGGGTGCGATGCTGCTGCTGTACCAGATCGCGCTGGCGCTGTTCATCGGATTCGGACCACTGTTCATCCTGTGCCTGCTGTTCGAGCAGACAAAGTCGCTGTTCCAACGATGGTTGTTCTATGGCATCGGCACCATGTTCTCGATGGCGGTGCTGGCGGCGATGACCGGCATTGCCATGGAAATGGTGGCACGCGTGGCGGCTTCGTTCTGGGGCGCATCCGCGCTGGGTGCACTGCTGGGGTCGAACCTGACCGAGGGCATGAGCAGCATGGCGCTGCAGCAGGGCGGCATGGGCCTGATCCTGACGACACTGATCCTGACTGCGCCCCCAATGGCCGCGATGTTCTTCCAGGGCACCCTGGGTACCTTCATGGCATATTCGCAGATAGGCGGTAGCGCGGTGCCGACGTCGCCGGGTCCGAATGGGCAGCCGCCGGGTTCTAGTGGGTCGGGCGGAGGAATGTACATGCCTCCTGTTCCCACCAATTCGAGGGCCTCAAGTCAGGTTCCGGTTCAAGATACGATGCCTAGATTTGGAGGCGCGACCACTGAATCTCCGATTCAGAGTGGGCAGCGCGGCAATGCTGGAACAATGAATTCGTAACTCTTCGGGAATTGGAGGCCATGATGCGAACGACTTTGACCTACATAGTTCTCGTTGTATTGTTGTTATGCGTACACTCCGCATCAGGAGAAGGTGGGTGCCCCCCAGGGTCGTATCCGATTGGTGGGCAGGGTGTCCAGGGTTGCGCGCCAATTCCTGGTGCAGTTGGTGGAACGGCATCGCCCTCTGCTCCCGCTCCTGCTCAGCCGTTGGGGGAGTGGTTGACGAGATGGGGAGCCGTGGCTGAATCGCCTACGTCAAATCTCGTCGGCACCGCAGCCAATGAGTCCAGCGAGCGTCGTGCGGTGGATGTGGCGATCAAGAAGTGCGCCGCAGAGGGTGCAAAGGACTGCAAGTCTTCGGTCACCTATTACAACCAATGCGTTGCATTCGCTGTACCGTCCTCAGGAAAGGGGCAGGGCTCCTTGGATACGGCGGTAGATGCAGAGACCGTCGCTGGAAATGCAATTGGTCATTGTCGGGATACCGGAGGCGGAAAGTGCGCCGTCGTCTATTCCGAATGCTCCTTGCCCGTCTTCCGGAAGTACTGATAAGACTTCGGATAGGTCAACGGCGCAGAACGGGAAGCTGTGCAAGCGTGCGCCGCCTTTTGGGCGCGTGATCAGGGGCGGCATGACTTCCTTCAGTTGGTGCGCTTTCTGGATCACCCTGAGCGGGGGAAGTACATAGTCCCTGTCCGGCATGGATACGGTCTGGCGCAGGCGGAGGCTACGGGGGCGCCTCAAGGGAGGTGCTGGAACCAACCGTCGTGAGCACGTACAGCATCTTACGCAGATTGCACTGAGCCTCTGTTCAATGTTTAGAAGGTGCTGATCCATCGATGCTTCAGCTGGGTGTTCGGCATGCGAACCAGGATAGCCACGCTGTACAAGGTGTCCGTAGCGAATGCTCACGCGAACGACTAAGCAATCATTCACGATAACCGTGCTTTTTGTATGATCAAGTCCGTTTTTCGCTCTAGACCCCTTCGACGACCGAAATCTCCACGCAGTAAGCTGCGTGCGCGAAAGAAGTCCGGCGCATCGGGGCCATTGGCAGCAGGGCGGCATGGGCCTGATCCTGACGACACTGATCCTGACTGCGCCCCCAATGGCCGCGATGTTCTTCCAGGGCACCCTGGGTACCTTCATGGCATGTTCGCAGATAGATGGTAGCCCGGTAGCGCAGGCGCCCAGCTCAAACGGCCAGCCGCCGGGTAGTTACATGCCGCCTCAGACTTTTAATGCGGAGAAGCATGTTTCACCACCAGTAACCTATGCAACCAGTGGAAGGTCTATAGGTGAAGGCGGGTCTAGCGGAAGTCTTGGGCCTGGTACGCATGGCAAGGCTGCTGGAAGTTAGTTGAGGCTTGATCAGCGCATGATTCAGGGATTGGAGTAAACACTATGATCAAGTTCTTTCTTGCGGCCGCGCTGCTGATAGCCCCTTTTTCCGCTCTGGCGGAGGGGAGATGTCCCCCTGGGCAGTACCCTGTTGGAGGGCAGGGCGTCGGCGGGTGTGCGCCTATTCCTGGCGGAAGCAGCTCTCCCTCCACTGGATCTTCTGCGCCGGCTCCGGCCGGGAAATGGGAGACGCGCTGGGGAGCCATCGCTGAGGACAAAAAACCAGCAACTGGTGGCTTGATGGCAACCGGTGTTTCCGTATCCCAGAAATCGAAGCGAGCTGCGGAAGCGGCGGCGATCGACGGATGTGTCCGGCGAGGAGGGAGCAAGTGTGAGATTCGTCTGAGCTATCACGATCAATGCGCCGCGATCGCCGATCCGTCGCCCCGCTCGGGCGGAAAGGCTGCCGGAAATTCAATCGTTGCCAGCGCTGAAACACTTGACGAAGCTCAATCGCTCGCGTTGAAGGAATGCGCCTCTGTGAATGATGGAGGAGCGTGTGAAGTGGCCTACTCGGCCTGCAGCATGTCGGAGTTCAGGGCGTTTCGTTGATCGCCAGGTTCTGCATGATGGCTGTCAGCAGACATGCATGCCGCGTCGGAAGGGGGGGCACTATGCGTGACAGCGTCTGATATGACTTGGGCTTTTTCCAGCGTGCCCCGGAGACTTCATGCATGTTCGCAGATGGTTGGAAATTGTATCGGACGCGAGTGAGTGACAATGACTAGTCGTTTGATTCAAGTGGTCGTAGCAGCAATGCTCTGGCTGGCATTCTCGTCCGCAAGCGCGGAGGGCAACTGCCCCCCTGGTATGTATCCGATCGGAGGACAGGGAGTACAGGGCTGTGCGCCTATCCCGGGAGCAAACAATGGCGGGATGACCGCTCCCGTTTCGTCGCCACAACCGTCTGGAGAATGGATCACCACCTGGGGTGCAATTGCCACATCCAAGCGAACTTCGGATGCAGGTGTGTCGACAGGGCAGCGAAGGAAGAGTGGAGCGGAGCAGGAAGCCCTTGGCAAATGTTCTTCCGCGGGTGCGAACGATTGCGAGGTTGTGCTTGCCTACTTCAATCAGTGTGCGGCATGGGTAGTTCCCAGCGGCCGTACAGGTCAGGGTGGCTCTGGCATTGGACGAGGGCCGACACTCGACGTGGCAGAGCGCGAAGCTCAGAAAGGCTGCACGAATGATCAAGCAGGGGCATGCGAGGTTTTCTACTCGGATTGCACAAAGCCGATCTTCAAGGCGTATTGATGCTGCGGCCTCTCCGCTGTGCCACTGAATCAGGAGGTTGGGATGATGAAATGCGGTCTGGCCGGGGTGTTGGTTGCTGCTGCCGCCGGGTTTGTTTGCGGTGTCAGTTCCGCGCAGTCGCGTTGGGAGGGGTGAGGCTCGCGCTTTGGGTCCTACAGTGGGTGGGCTGCCGGGAGCCCATGCGGCGATGGTAGAGTGCGCCGAGCCGTGACCCACCGCGCCGGGTCCGCACGAACAACTGCCGGGCGCTGACGGATGGTGCATCCCGAACCGGGACCCATCAGCGTCACTCCCGCTTTTATGTGATCAAGTCCGCTTTTCGCTCCGTTCCCCCTTCGACGACTGAAGCCTCCTCGAAGTAAGCTGCGTGCGCGTCAAAATTCCGGCGCATCGGTGCCATCGAACGCAGGAGCTTTCCCGTCCATGAGGACGCTGACGACCCGCGGTGCGGGTGACGCACACCCACAACACCACCACCGCAGGGCCGGGTCTATCATCCGCTCTGGCGGACACCGGGGCCTGCGGCGCATTGCGCGGTATCCCGGCCGGCGCACGCGTACTGGCAGGACGGGATTGAAGGAGTGGCAGCGGATGCAGAACGGGAGTGGCGCGAACATGGACAATGCCCTGGCGTTCGTGCCGTCCGGCGCGAACCTGCTGGAAGCCGTGCGCGGTGATCTGACCGGCAATGGCATCGACGACCAGTTGCTGGTGATCGATCAGCCCGCCCCCGATGGCCTGGTGCCCGGAGAGCACGGTCCCAACCGGGTGCTGTTGCTGCTGCTGGGCGATGCCGCGGGACAATGGCAGCTGGCGGCGCGCAACGACAAGCTGGTGCCGTGCTCTACCCGCGGCGGCATTGCCGGTGATCCCTTCGCCTACGTGACGATCGAGGATGGCGCGTTCAGCGTGATCACCAACGGCGGCAGCCGCGAGCGCTGGAGCAGCACCTATACGTTCCGCTACGCGCCGTCCGAGCAGGTCTGTTGGGTCCATGGCGTGCAGCGCCGGGTGGTCGACACCGAGACCGAGGCTACCCACACCCGTGACTTCTCGGTGGCCGAACTGGGCAGGGTGCGGTTTGAGGACTTCGATCCATCCGTGGTTGCCGACGTGAGCTTGCCTTGAGTGCCGCGCCTGTGAGGAGGCAGGAGGACCCCACGATGATCGAGCAGGAGTTTGACCGTGTCGCAGGATAGAGAGTCGCAGTTGTTGCGACAGGCCACGGAGGCCGGCATCACCTCGTCCCGGGAACTGGCCAACTTCATGGCGCAGGCCGGGCACGAGTCGCGTGGCCTGAGCCGGCTCAATGAAAGCTTCAACTTCACCCGGGGCATCTCGCAGATCCCGGTCGAGGCGGCGTGGCGTAACGGCAATGGTGCGCTGGAGAGCGCCCGCCAGGAGGCCCTGCGTGGCCGACCGGAGCACCTGGCCGAGCTGATGTACGGCGGGCGGATGGGCAATGACGCGCCGGGCGACGCGCTGAAGTATCACGGCCGCGGCTATCTGCCGCTGGTCGGCAAGGAGAATTACGAGCGTGCCGGCAAGGCGCTGGACCTGGACCTGGTGAACCACCCGGAACTGGCTGCGCAGCCCGAGCACGCCGGCCGCATCGCGGTCTGGCAATGGCAGACACGCGTGCCGGAGGCGGCACGCGAGGATGTGCGCGAGGCCACGCGTGCGATCAACGGCGCACTCAACGGCATCGAGGCCCGCCAGCAGCGCTTCGAGGTCTGGCAGCAGAAGCTGACGCCGGACGTGATGGCGCGGCTGGATAGAGGCGAAGTCGGGGCGCCGGCGCAGCAGGCCGGTGCACGGGACATGTCGCAGCCGGGCGAGCCGGGACACGTCCTGTTCCAGAACGCACGCCAGCACCTGCAGCAGATGGGGCCGCAGAGCGGGCTGCGCAGTGCGCAGGAACTGGACAATGCGGCCGGCGCACTGGCGCTGAGCGCACAGAAGGCGGGGATGTCGCGCATTGACCATCTGCTGGCGGGCAACGACGGACGCACGTTGTTTGCGGTGCAGGGCGCGTTGGGTGATCCGGCGATGCTGCGCGCGTCCATAGACAGGGAACAGGCCGCCCAGCAGCCGTTGGCGCAAAGCAGCCAGCAGATGGCGGCCAGTGTTTCGCAACAGGATCAGGCAGCTTCGGTTGCCCGCGAGCAGGAGCAGCGCTCGCGCTCAATATGATTCAAGGGGCGCTTGCGGGGTGGAGGCCCGCAGGCGCTGGACGCACGACGCGTGGCGCTTATCGGCGCCGATAGGGAAACCCAACGTAAGGACACCACATGCGAACCGTACTTCCAGTGTTCCGGCACGCCGTTGCCAGCTTCACGTCTGTCCGGCCGAGCCCGTCGCCGGTCTGGCTCCTGTCATTGAGTCTGGCTGCCTCATTGGCGCAGGCCCAGGACGCGCCACCACCGCTGCCGGAGGCTCCGCCGATGCCTCCTGCACTCGCCATCGTGCCGTTGCCGCCGGAACAGGCCACCGAGCGCGCGCTGGGCGCCCGCTGCCCGGTTGATCTGGCCGGACGTCTGGCTGCACAGGGTGATCTGCTGATCGGTGCCTGTGAGGGGCAGATGCCGGCGCACCTGGCGGCCGTGCTGGTCGCACTGCCTGAGCAGGACATTCACCTGCCGCGCAGCTGGCGCGAGCGTGAGGTGCGCCAGAAGGTGTGGTTCAAGGCGGTACCGGGCTTTGGCCAGCGTCCGGACTTCATTGCGCGGATGGGGGATGTCTGGGTGCGTTCGCTGGAGGGCCGTGACGCCGAAAGCACGTTCTATCTGGTGTCGGCGCCTTTCCTCTGCAGCAATCCGGCGGCCGGGACCACGGTGCAGGCGCAGGAGCCGGTGCGCGTGCCGGCCGGTGAGTGCCGCGAGGCTTACATCGCCCAGCGCGTATACCAGGTGCGCGGCGATGCTGCACCGAGGGAGGTAACGGCCGAGATCATGCCGGCCATGCCACCGTTGACGGAAGCCGATCGTGCGCGCCAGCTGGCTCGCGAAGGCAGGATCACGCTGGATCACAGCAAGCTGCAGTTCGGCCCGGCCATGCGCTGGTTCGTGCAGTACCCGGAAACCGCCCAGAAGGGTGGCCCGCGTGCGTTCAGTGACTGGAACCGCGAGCACCTCGCCTTCCTGGTCTGGACCGGTGATCGCTTCGAGCTGCGCGAGAAGATCCCGCGCAGCCAGTGGCCCTGCGACCCGGTGGCACCGGGAGATCGGGCCTGCGGCGGCTTCCCGGATTCCGGCCCGGATCTGTTTGTGACGGCCGGTACCTCCGCGCCGATGGCTGCCTCCGGTCCCTGAGCGGGAGTGCCGACGTGCAGCGGGAGCCGGGATGACCGGCTCCCGCGCCATCCATCAGGCCTGCATGCTGCGGGTCTGGTTCTGCTGCTGTTCCAGTTGCTGGTCGCGCTCCAGCGCAAGGCGCTGACCGGCGGCCTGCTGGTCGATGCGCTGGCTGCTCTGCTCCAGCGGCGTGTTCATCGCCACCGCGGTATCCACCGACACGCGCAGGTGTGCCGGGTCGCCGCCCTGGCCCTGCACCGCGAAGCTGCGCGATGCATCGGCATTCATCACGACTTCGTCGATGCGCTTGCCACCTGCGGCATGCATTTCGGCCGCCAGGCTGCCGGCCAGCTGCGTACTCATCACGTCCGGCACGCGCCCGACCCGCACGTCCTGCGCATGCACGCCGCGGATCGCGTCGTTGAACAATGGGTTGCCCAGGTGGTTGGCATCGTCCATGCGCAGCATGCTGGTGTGATGGCCGTTCTTCTCCGCCTCGCGGCGTGCCGGCTCACCGGGCTGCAGCGGGCCGCGGATGTGGTCGTACAGATCGATGGCGCCGCCCGGGATGCCTCGCGCTGCACGGGTAACGCCACGGCGCAGTGACTCTACGTCGTCGCGGTACTCCTCGATCATCTTGGCGTTGTCTTTGGCCAGCGTCTGCGTTTCCGGGTGCTTGAGTGCCGAGCCGTCGCCGAGGAAGTTGCCCAGTTTGTGCGCACCGAACGAGCTGCCTGCTGCAATGAGCGGGCTGTCCGGGATCAGGGCGCGCATCGGATGGTTGCTGAAGCCGTTTGCGGCGAGTGTCTTGATTTCATCCGGCTTCGCATAGATGCGCACCTGGCCGAAATGCGGCGACGCGGCGCTGACCGGATCGGAGGCCATGACGTGGTTGATCATGGTGTTGCCGCCTTCCGGGATGCGGTAGCTGAGGCTGACCGCGCCATAGGCATTGAAGGTCTCGCCCTTGACGTTGAAATGGTGCGAGGTGATCTGGGCGAGGGCGCCGCCGAGGGAGTGGCCAGTGACGGTGACTTCGGGTGGACGCTGCCCGAGATCCTGCCCCTCCTTCTTGGCGTAAGCGATGGCGCGTTGAGTCAGCGCGATGGCGTCTGGAGCCTGCACATTGGTGCGGGCAACGACCATGCCGCCATCGGTCAGAATCGCATCGCGTGCGATTTGTTCGGTTCCGCGATGTGCGACGACAATTTCATTGGTGTCGACTCGCTGGTAGATCGTTCCCTGATAACCGTTCAGTCGATTATCAACGTGCTCGAGAATCTTGTATTTGTGCCCGTTGATCGGGACGATTTCTTCTTGGCCAGGTGCACGACGACCGACTGCATAATCCTTGTATGCATCTTCGGATAGCGCAGCATAGTCTTGGCTGTTGAGGCTCATTGGCGGACCTCGCTGGCTTCAAGCGAAGCGGAGAACAGCGCATTCCGCAGTTCAGGGCGGAACTTGGTGGGATCTTCCTGGCCGCTTGCGCCGTAATCAGGAATCTCATTCACGCGCGGATAGTCTGCGCGAGGATAGTGGCGAGTCTCGGTCTCGCCTTTGACGAAGGGCGCTGCCTCAATGAACGACAGGAAGCGGGTCTCACCCTCGGCGCCGGTGGCTTTCAACATCGCGCCGGCGCCGCTGAATGCCCATTTGCAGACGCCACGACCGTAGTAGTCCTCATCCAGCATCCGGTCGAGGTACACGGTGCCGCGATACTCGCCCTCAGCGACCCTGCGCAGCTCCACAGGTTCCTGGCTTGTGATGCGGGCGGCGGTGCCGGTTGCCGGCTCGATGTGGCCGCACTGATCCTCGTTGGTGACGTCGTACTGCGCCACGCCTTCGACCACCGCGAAATCGCCGGGAGCGTCCTTCAGGCGCAATACCAGTTCATAAGCCTTGCGCGGGCTGGGGTTTAGCTTGGCGAGGCCGCGCCCACCCTGGGCGACATCGGCTTCGGCAGCGGCACGTTCCTGGTTCATGGCGGTCTCCGGGTTGCAGGCGGTCAATAGAAGCAGAGCAAGGCACGGGATCATCTTGTGGCGCAATGTCGGCCTCCTTGGGGGTAGAGGTGAATATGACCCTGGCAGTTCATGGCGCGAGCTTCTGCACAGTGGTGGTGGTTGAGAACAGCGCGTCGCGTAGATCTTCTTTGTAACCTGAAGGATCTTCTTTGCCACTTGCAGGATAGTTGGCAGCAAGTTCTGCGCGAGGATAGGCAATCTTCGGGTAGTAGAGAGTCAATGGCGATCCAGCGTTCACGCGTTCCTTTTTGAGGTACGTCAGGAATCTCGTATCTGCCTCGCCGTTCGTAGCGCGCAACATCGCACCGACACCCGTTAGCGTCCAATGGCAGGCGCCACGCCCGTAGTAGTCCTCGTCCTGCATGCGGTCGAGGTAGAACGTGCCGCGGTATTCGTTCTCACCGACCTTGCGTAGCTCGACGGGTTCCTGGCTGGTGATGCGCCCTGCAGTGCCGGTCGCGGACAGGATTCGGCCACAGCTTTCATGATTGCTGACGTCGTACTGCGCGACACCCTCCGCAACTACGAACGGGCCCGGCGCGTCCTTCAGTGTGAGCACCAGCTCATAGGCCTGCTTCGGTGCGGGATTGAGCTTGGCCAGGCCGCGTCCGCCCGCGGCGACATCGCGCTCTGCGTCTGCGTAAGGCGAGCACGCCGCCAGTGCCAGCAACAACAGGGTCGCCGGCAGCCAGCATCGTGCAGTGCGCGATGGCGTTGCCGTGCTCAAGGCGTGTTCCTGCATCGTGCATCCATGTCCATATATCCTTCCCTGGTGACAGGTTTCCCGATTATGGGGTGCCCGGGAAACCCGGCGCCACCCGAGAGCGGGCATGAGTGCCAGAAATTTGACGCATTCAGGATTGGGTGGTGTCGCGGAAGCGCTTGCGGCACAGTCGATCTGCCGGCATCGGAACGACCGCGTACCGCCTTCGACATTCTGCTGTCGTTCTGTGACATCGATCATTAATTCACGCGATCATCACCAGGCGAAGTCTTCCACCATGAACTACACGATCCGCCCCGAATCCGCTGCCGATCACGCCGTGATTCATGCGCTCACTGAAGCCGCCTTCCGCGAAGCCCCGCACAGCAGCCACACCGAGCAGTTCATCGTCGATGCGCTGCGTTCGCGTGGGGAACTGAGCATTTCGCTGGTCGCCGAAGCTCAGGGCCAGGTGGTGGGCCACATTGCGCTGTCGCCGGTCACCATCAGCGATGGAAGCACAGGCTGGTTCGGCCTTGGCCCGATCTCGGTGCTGCCCGCGTGGCAGGGGCAGGGTATTGGCGTGGCGCTGATGGGCGCGGCACTCGACGCGCTGCGTGGACTGGGCGCACAGGGTTGCGTGCTGCTGGGCGAGCCGGCGTATTACGGCCGCTTCGGCTTCCGTGCCGAGCCAGGCCTGGTGCTGCCGGGTGTGCCTGCGGAGTACTTCCAGGCGCTCTGCCTGCAGCCTCCGCTGGCGCAGGGCGAGGTGCAGTACTCGCCGGCCTTCGAGGCGACGGCCTGATCCACGGCGAGCGCGTGCCCGTCAGGGCGCGCGTCAGACCCGACAGATGTCAGCCGTTATGCCGAAGATGGATCAGCGGATACGGACGCCCCTGCGAATCGAGCGGTGAGCGACCGGTTTCGACGAAACCCATGCGCAGGTAGAAACCAACCGCCTGCGCGTTCTGTGCGTTGACGTCGGTGCTCAGCTGTGGGGACAGGGTCAACGCGTGCTGCAACAGCTGGCGACCAACCCCGGTGCCACGCACGTCCGGATCGATGAACAGTGCTTCCATGTGGGTGCCGTCGATCAGCATGAAGCCTACGGGCCGATCCTGCGCATCGACGGCAACGGTCATCTGCGCCTGCGGCAGGAAACCAGCCACTTCGGCATCGATGGCCTGGCGGTCTTCGGCACTGAGGAAATCGTGGGTGGCGTCGACGGCGCGACGCCAGAGGTCGACGAGGGCGGCGCCGTCGTCGGCGCGCGAGGGGCGCAGGGTGGTCATGGGTTCACCAAGGTGCTTCGGAAGAACACGAAGTATGAGGCTTTCCGGTAACGCCTGCAGGCGAAGATTCATCCCGCGTCGCGGTTGCAGGACGCGGCCCGCGAGCGCTTCGACGCACGCTGGCGCCGCCTGCACGACGCGGGGCGTACAATGCGACCCCGGCGGCCATCCTGGCCCAGTTGAAACGCGAGAACCGCCATGACCGATGTCCTGGGTGTACCGGTGCACGACGCCGATGAACACTGGATGCGCCATGCGCTGGCCTTGGCCGAGCGCGCACAGCGTGAGTTCGACGAGATTCCGGTCGGGGCCGTGCTGGTTAGCGCCGACGGCCAGCTGCTGGGCGAAGGCTGGAACCTCAACATTGCCTCGCATGATCCCAGCGCGCATGCCGAGATCGTGGCCATGCGGGCTGGGGGTAA
This sequence comes from Stenotrophomonas sp. YJH_SMC_17, assembly GCF_059371655.1. NCBI lineage: Bacteria > Pseudomonadati > Pseudomonadota > Gammaproteobacteria > Lysobacterales > Lysobacteraceae > Stenotrophomonas > Stenotrophomonas sp. YJH_SMC_17. Next base: position 870,631 of record NZ_JCAFUU010000002.1, read on the forward strand.
GCTGCTGACCAACCATCGCCTGCTGGGCAGCACCCTGTACGTGACGCTGGAACCGTGCGCGATGTGTGCGATGGCGGTCGTGCATGCACGGGTATCGCGCTTGGTCTACGGCGCCAGTGATCCAAAGACCGGAGCGTGCGGCAGTGTGTTCGACCTGCTCGGTGACGCGCGCCACAACCACCGGGTGGAGATCCACGGCGGAGTGCTGGCCAAGGAAGCCAGCACGCGCCTGACCAATTACTTCCGCGCCAAGCGCGGCAAGCCGCCGCTGCTGCTGGAAGACCACGTCGGCGAGGGCTGAGGGGCGAACGGGTATGATGGGCGCCTCTTTCCTTCACCGGTAGGCCGCGCGCCTGCCCAGCAACGAGGCGACACAATGGCGGACACCGGCGCGGCCAACGAGCGACTGATCTGGATCGACCTGGAGATGACCGGGTTGGACACCGACAACGATTCGATCATCGAGATCGCGACCGTGGTCACCGACGCCCAGCTCAACGTGCTGGCCGAAGGTCCGGAATTCGCCATCCACCATCCGCTGGAAACGCTGGAGGCGATGGATGAGTGGAACCGCAACCAGCACCGCCGCTCGGGCCTGTGGCAGCGCGTGGTGGACAGCACCACGACGCTCGGCCAGGCCGAGGCGCAGACAGTGAACTTCCTGGCCCAGTGGATTCCGGCCGGCCTGTCGCCGATGTGCGGCAACTCGATCTGCCAGGATCGTCGCTTCCTGCACCGCCAGATGCCGCGGCTGGAGAAGTACTTCCACTACCGCAACCTGGACGTGTCCACGGTGAAGGAACTGGCCAAGCGCTGGGCGCCGACTGTGGCTGCCGGTGTCGGCAAGAACAGCAACCATACTGCCCTCAGCGACGTGCACGATTCGATCGCCGAGCTGCGCCATTACCGCCAGTTCATGGGGGCGTTGTCGGGGTTGCCGGCTGCTTGAACGACGCCGCCGGGCATGGACCGGCGCTACCCTCCGTTCAACTCCTTGGCGCTAAGATCGGCGCCATGAACGAGCCCATCCTGCTCCCGCGCGACATCGCCCACGACGCCCGCGACTGGTCCGACCTGCAGCGGGCGGTGGCCCTGCTGGAAGCGCCGACCCTGACCGCGCGCATGGCCAACCTGGTCGGCACGCCGCTGGAGTTCGCGGTGAAGGCGCTGCCCAGCTCGGTCTCCAATCGCATCCATGGCGCCGTGCAGGCGGCACTGTCCAAGTCCGCGCAGGCCGCGCTATGGAGCATGGACAACACCCCGGGCAAAGGCGCCTCTACCCGTTGGCACAAGCTGGCGGCGGCCACCTCCGGCGCGGTCGGTGGGGCGTTCGGCTTTGCGGCCTTGTTCATCGAGCTCCCGGTATCGACCACCATCATGATGCGCGCCGTGGCCGACGTGGCCCGCAGCGAGGGCTTCGACCTGTCCGAGTTCAGCACCCGCCAGGCTTGCCTGGAAGTGTTCGCGCTGGGCGGCAATTCGCCCCGTGATGACGCCAGCGAGACCGGCTACTACCTGGCCCGCGGTTTCACCACCGATGTGATGCGCCACCTGTCGGCCGAACTGGCCGGGCGCGTGGTGACCGGCCGTGACCTGACCCTGGGCGTGGCGCCGAAGGAGGCCGGCAAGCTGCTGGCGAAGATGGTGGAGAAGGTGGCGGCGCGGTTCGGTGTGGTGGTTACCGAGAAGTTCGCCGCGCAGGCGGTGCCGATTGTCGGTGCCGCTGCCGGTGCAACGCTCAATACCATGTTCACCGACTACTACCAGGACATGGCGCGTGGCCACTTCATCGTGCGCCGGCTGGAGTTGAAGTACGGGGAAGATGTGGTGCGCACCTGCTATGACCGGGTGGCGCATGGCGGGGTATTGATCGAGCCGACGCTGTAACCGGGTTTGGGGTCAGAGCCCTTTGCATTGCAAAGGGATCCGACCCGGCAGCGCGCGGTGTCGCATCCCGTTCCGGATGAAGGGGCTCTGGCCCTTGGCCACGCCATCCTTGCCTGCCGGGCACAACTGTTTTGCCACGGCACGCCTGTTGCCTTTCGCAGGCGGTCCCCATTCTTGCAGGTACTCCCCCCGCAAGAGATGTCCGCCATGTTGTTCACCTCCCACCGTCTGGGCCCGCTGACCCTGCCCAACCGCATCGTGATGCCACCGATGACCCGCTCGCGTGCCGCCGATGGCAACGTCGCCACCGCGGAGATGGCCGCCTACTACGCGCAGCGCGCCAGCGCGGGCCTGATCGTCAGCGAAGGTACCCAGATCAGCCCGCAGGGCCAGGGCTATGCCTGGACCCCGGGCATCCACAGCCCGGAACAGGTAAAGGGCTGGCGCCAGGTGACCGATGCGGTGCACGCCGCCGGTGGTCGCATCTACGCCCAGCTGTGGCATGTCGGCCGGGTCTCGCATGTGGCGCTGCAGCCGGGTGGTGCGGCGCCGGTGTCGTCGTCGGCGTTGTTGGCGGAAGGCGTGAAGGTATTCGTCGACCCGACCGGGGCAGGTCCCGAAGCCGGAGTGGGCGAAATGATCCAGCATTCGATGCCGCGCGCGCTGCGCGAGGACGAGATTCCGGGCATCGTCGCCGATTACGCGCAGGCCGCCCGCAATGCGCTGGCGGCGGGCTTCGACGGCGTTGAACTGCATGGTGCCAATGGCTACCTGATCAACCAGTTCATCGACTCGCAGGCCAACCAGCGTACCGATGGCTATGGCGGTTCGCTGCAGAACCGGCTGCGCTTCCTGCGCGAGGTGGTACAGGCGGTAGTGGCAGTGGCCGGCGGTGATCGCGTTGGCGTGCGCCTGGCGCCGCTGACCACGCTGCAGGGCGCGGTGGACGATACGCCGCAGGCGACCTATCTGGCGGCTGCACACCTGCTCGGTGAGCTGGGTGTGGGCTACCTGCACATTGCCGAGGCCGATTGGGATGATGCGCCGCTGATGCCGGTGGCCTTCAAGCAAGCGCTGCGCATGGTCTACCCGGGCACGCTGATCTACGCGGGCAAGTACACCGCCGAGCGCGCCGGGCAGGCGTTGGCTGAAGGTTGGGCCGACCTGATCGGGTTCGGCCGGCCGTTCATCGCAAACCCGGATCTGCCTGAGCGCCTGCGCACGGGTGCAGCGCTGAATCCGCCGGATCGCGCCACATTTTTCGGTGGTGGTGCCGAGGGTTTCACCGATTACCCGGCGCTGGAAGAGGCTGTCGAGGCCTGATGCCCCTCGGTGGGTGCCGACCGTTGGTCGGCACTACCGGGATGGATCAGGGCTTGTCGCGCACCAGCGCGTCGGCTTCGACCACGCCACCATCCTTGCCGTGCAGGTACAGGTGCATGTCCTGCTGCGGATACGGAATGTTGATACCGGCCTTGTCGTAGCCCAGCTTCAGCTGCTCCAGCAGCGTCACCTTGGTGCCGAACCAGTCGGCCGACTTCACGTAGCAGCGGATGCCGAGGTTGATCGCATGCGCGCCGAGTTCGTACACCACCACGTCCGGTGCTGGCGTCTGCAGCACGCGCGGGTCGGCCTTCATCAGCGCCAGTGCGGTATCGCGTGCCAGCTGGATGTTGTCCTCGTAGCCGATGCCGATCACCAGCTCGACGCGGCGCGTCGGTTCGGCGGTCAGGTTGATGATCGGCGCGGCGGTGATCAGCGTGTTGGGAAGGGTAGTGTGCTGGTTGTCGGCGCCGGTAAGCACCGTCTGGAAGATGCGGACTTCACGCACCGTGCCGGTCTGCCCGGCGATGGTGACCACGTCGCCGACACGGAATGGACGCAGCGTCACCAGCATCACGCCCGAGGCGATGTTGGACAGCGAATCCTTCAGGGCCAGGCCAACAGCGAGGCCAGCGGTGCCGAGTACAGCCAGCAGCGGCGAGATCGGCACGCCAAGCGTGGCGATCGCCAGCACCACCACGATCACCAGTGCCGCGGCGTAGACCACGTTGCGAAGGAAACTGCCCAGCATCGGATCCACGCCCATGCGCGAGGTGGCACGCGGCATTGCGTTGGAAATGCGGCGAGCGATCCACAGGCCGATCAGCAGTACGACGACCGCGGCCAGCAACGGGAGGCCGTAGGTTTCCAGCAGGCGTTCCCAGTCGAGTGAGTGGAACCAGGGGGTTGCGGCGGGAGTGGCGGGTGCTGCGGCGACGATCATGCGGACATCCTTTGCTGCGAAGGGCAGAGCGTCCTTGGACGCCAGAAACACGAAGCCCCGCAGCGGCGGGGCTTGCGTGCAGCAGCAGTATGGGCAGACGCCGATGAACACGACGTCAGCCCGCGGCCTTCACTGCATCAGCCGTTGGCCTTCAGCTTGGCCAGGCGCAGCCAGGTATCGACCACGGTGTCCGGGTTCAGCGACACCGACTCGATGCCTTCCTGCATCAGCCACTCGGCCAGATCCGGATGGTCGGATGGGCCCTGGCCGCAGATGCCGACGTACTTGCCCTTGGCGCGTGCGGCCTTTATTGCCATCGACAGCAGCTTCTTCACCGCCGGGTTACGTTCGTCGAACAGGTGGGCGACGATCGACGAGTCGCGATCCAGGCCCAGGCTCAGCTGGGTCAGGTCGTTGGAGCCGATCGAGAAGCCGTCGAAGATTTCCAGGAACTCATCGGCGAGCAGTGCGTTGGACGGCACTTCGCACATCATGATGATCTTCAGGCCGTTCTCGCCCTGCTTCAGGCCGTTCTGTTCCAGCACCTCGATGACCTTGCGGCCTTCTTCCAGCGTGCGCACGAACGGAATCATGACCCACAGGTTGTCCAGGCCCATTTCGTTGCGCACGCGCAGCACGGCCTTGCACTCCAGCGCAAAGGCGGCCGAGAAGCTCGGGTCGACGTAACGGCTGGCGCCGCGGAAGCCGATCATCGGGTTCTCTTCGTGCGGCTCGTAGTTGCTGCCGCCGATCAGGTTGGCGTACTCGTTGGACTTGAAGTCCGACAGGCGCACGATCACGGCATTCGGTGCGACCGAGGCGGTGAGGGTGGCGATGCCCTCGGCCAGGCGGTCCACGTAGAAGCTGACCGGATCACCGTAACCGGCGATCTTCTCGTCGATCTTCTTCTTGGTCGCCGCGTCCTGGCGGTCGTATTCCAGCAGCGCGTTCGGGTGGATGCCGATGTGGCTGGCGATGATCATTTCCAGGCGGGCCAGGCCGATGCCGGCGTTCGGCAGCTGGCCGAAGTCGAAGGCACGTTCCGGGTTGGCCACGTTCATCATGATCTTCAGCGGTGCCGGCGGCATGTTGCCCAGATCGGTGGTGGTGCGCTCGAAGCCGAGCTTGCCCTCGTAGATGAAACCGGTATCGCCTTCAGCGCAGCTGACGGTGACCAGCTGACCATCTTCGATGACCTTGGTGGCGTTGCCCGAACCGACCACGGCCGGCACGCCCAGCTCGCGCGCGATGATCGCAGCGTGGCAGGTACGGCCACCGCGGTTGGTGACGATGGCCGAAGCGCGCTTCATCACCGGTTCCCAGTCCGGGTCGGTCATGTCGGCGATCAGCACGTCGCCCGGCTGGACGCGGTTCATGTCATCCAGCGTCTTGACCACGCGGGCCACGCCCGAGCCGATCTTGGCACCGACGGCACGGCCTTCGGCCAGCACCTTGCCACCCTTTTCGGTCAGCGCGAAACGCTCGATCTGCGTGGCGTGGCTGCGCGACTTCACCGTTTCCGGGCGCGCCTGCACGATGAACAGCTTGCCGCTGACACCGTCCTTGGCCCACTCGATGTCCATCGGGCGGCCGTAGTGCTTTTCGATGACCAGCGCCTGCTTGGACAGTTCCTGCACGTCCTCGTCGCTGATCGAGAAGGTGTTGCGCAGTTCGGCCGGGGTGTCCTCGATCTTCACGCGCTCGCCGGGGACATCCGAATACACCATGCGGATCGCCTTGCTGCCGAGCGAGCGGCGCAGGATCGCCGGCTTGCCGGCCTGCAGGGTGGGCTTGTAGACGTAGTACTCGTCCGGGTTGACCGCACCCTGCACGACCATTTCGCCCAGGCCGAACGAGGAGGTGACGAACACCACGTCGCGGAAGCCGGACTCGGTGTCCAGGGTGAACAGCACGCCGGAGGAACCGACGCCCGAACGCACCATCAGCTGCACGCCGGCGGACAGGAACACGTCCTCGTGCTTGAAGCCGTGGTGCACGCGGTAGGCGATGGCGCGGTCGTTGTACAGCGAGGCAAACACTTCCTTGACCTTGTGCACGACGTCGTCGGCGCCGGTGACGTTGAGGAAGGTTTCCTGCTGGCCGGCGAAGGACGCGTCCGGCAGATCCTCGGCGGTGGCCGACGAACGCACGGCAACGGCCACGTCGCCACCGCCGTTGTCGGCGCTCAGCTTGGCGTAGGCGGTGCGGATGTCCTGGTCCAGCTGCGGCTGCAGCGGGGCATCGATCACCCAGGTGCGGATTTCCTTGCCGGCGGCGGTCAGCGCGTTGACGTCCTCGACGTCCAGCGTGGCCAGCTTGTCGAAGATGCGCTTGGACAGATCGTTGTGCGCGATGAAGTCCTTGAAGGCTTCAGCGGTGGTGGCATAACCGCCCGGCACCGAAACGCCCAGACCGGCGAGGTTGCCGATCATCTCGCCCAGCGACGAATTCTTGCCGCCTACGCGGGCCAGATCGGCCAGACGCAGTTCGTGCAACCACAGGATGTTCTCGTTCAAGCGCGATGCTCCGTTTGGCCATCGCCCGAGGCGGGCTGAGTGGCCGCGTCCGTAGGAAGAAGCCGATATGATGCCGGGCAGAGCACCGTCGGCACAAGCTTGTGCTGGCGGCCTTTTTAAGCTTCGTAGGGGGTAAAAGCGCGCATGTCGACCATCCGTCCGGTGTTCTACGTTTCCGATGGAACCGGTATCACCGCTGAAACCATTGGGCATAGCCTGTTGACCCAGTTCTCCGGGTTCAGCTTCATTACCGACCGGATGTCGTTTGTCGACGACCCCGAAAAAGCGCGTGAAGCCTGTGCCCGGATCCAGGCGGCGGGGGAGCGGTACCAGGTCCGGCCGATCGTGGTGAACTCCTGCGTGGACCAGAGCCTGAGCCTGATCCTCGCCGACAGCGGCGCGCTGATGCTGGATGTGTTTGCGCCGTTCATCGAGCCGCTGGAGCGTGAACTGGCCAGCCCGCGCCTGGCCCGGGTCGGCCAGGCCCACGGCATGGTTGATTTCGACACCTACCACCGCCGCATCAACGCGATGAACTTCGCCTTGACCCACGATGACGGCATCGCAGTGAACTACGACGACGCCGACGTGATCCTGGTGGCGGTGTCACGCGCCGGCAAGACGCCGACCTGCATCTACCTGGCCCTGCATTACGGGGTGCGCGCAGCCAATTACCCGTTGACTGACGAAGACCTGGAAAGCGACCGCCTGCCGCCGCGCCTGCGCAACTACCGGCGCAAGCTGTTCGGTCTGACCATCGATCCCGACCGCCTGCAGCAGATCCGCCAGGAGCGCCGCCCGAACTCGCGCTACGCCAACCTGGATACCTGCAAGCGCGAGGTGGCCGCGGCCGAGGTGATGTTCCAGATGGAGCGCATCCCGACCCTGAGCACCACCCATACCTCGATCGAGGAGATCTCCAGCAAAGTGCTGGCCACGCTGGGGCTGCAGCGCGAGCTGTATTGAGGCGCGCGCCACGTACGCCGGGCATCGCCCGGCGCTACCCGTGGATGCTGCGCCCTGTACAGCCGAGCCCACGCTCGGCGGCTCTTGGGCCAGAACCCGGTGGCCCAGTCGAGCATGGGCTCGGCGCAACAGGGGGATCACAGTCGGTGGGTTGGCTGTGGCGCGGACCGCCCCCACGTTGAAGCACCAACGTGTAGGATCGACCCATGGCCCGAGCCTTGCCCCGTACCGAACGCATTCCCAGACTGAGCCGGCTGAGCTGGCTGATGGGTCTGTACGCGGAGAACTATCGCCATCTGGTACGCCTCTTCGAGCCGGCCGGACTGGTGGCGGGCAGCTACATTTCCTCGATCGGCGACGGCCTGGATGTGCGCCTGGACGTGATCGAATGCCACCGCTACACGGTGGAGCTGCGCCTGACCTACGACTTGGCCGACCCGGTCACCGGCGAGCCGGATCCGTCGGCCTATGTGCGCCTGTACCGCGACGCGCGCCAGGCTGAGACCACCCATTGCTACGTCGGCCGCCGCTGGCAGGACACGATGGGCCTGTACCCGCCGCCGGCGGAGCTGATCAGCCACCGCATGCGGATGAACACCTTCCTCGGCAAGTGGCTGGAATACCTGGCCGAGCGCGGCCACGGTGTCGCCACCCTGCGCCGCGCCCCTGAGGGTGCCGTCGCGCCTGCAGAACGCCGCCTGTCGCTGGTGCGCTGATCGGCCATAATCCACGGCTGACCTGCCGCTGGATGCTGCCCCATGCCGTATACCCCGATCGTCGCCACCCTGGGCTACGTGCTGTCGCCTGATCGTCGCCAGGTGCTGATGATCCATCGCAATACCCGCCCCGGTGACCATCACCTGGGCAAGTACAACGGACTGGGCGGCAAGATCGAAGCGGACGAGGACGTGGCCGCCAGCATGCGCCGCGAGATCCAGGAAGAGGCGGGCATCGACTGCACTGGCATGCGCCTGCGCGGCACCCTGAGCTGGCCGGGTTTCGGCAAGCACGGCGAGGACTGGCTGGGCTTCGTGTTTGTCATCGATACCTTCGAAGGCACCCCGCACGGTGGCAACCACGAAGGCACGCTGGAGTGGGTGGACCTGGACAAGCTGGACACGCTGCCGATGTGGGAGGGCGACCGCAACTTCCTGCCGCTGGTGTTCGACGCCGACCCGCGCCCGTTCCATGGGGTGATGCCGTACAAGGACGGGCGCATGGTGAGCTGGTCCTACAGCCGGCTGTGACCCGACGAATCGGATGGGTGCCAACCATTCCGGTGGGTGCCAACCTTGGTTGGCACGCTCTCCCGGTCAATTAATACCCGGGTGATATTGACGAGCGCAAATTACCCGGGCAATATTTGCACATCGCCCCCGATGCCGATGCCATGCCTGCGTTCCGACTGCCCCCCTTCAGCTGTTTCGACGGCCATTGCCTGGTCGTTTCCGGTACGCCGGAAGTGGCCGCGCTGGCGCTCAAACAGCTGCGCGCCGACAACGCCGCAGGTCCGTTGCTGGTATTCGACAATGCCACTGGCCGCACCCGCGATTTCGATACGCGAGGCAGCGACGCGGAACTGCTGGCGCGGGTGGCCGAAGCGTTTCCGGCGCCGCTGCAGACGGATGTTGAAACCCACGCCGATGACACCGAAGATGCACCGTCACCCCCACGTGGCCGCGGTCGCCCGAAGCTGGGCGTGGTTGCGCGCGAAGTGACGCTGCTGCCGCGCCATTGGGCGTGGCTGGCCGAACAGCCGGGCGGGGCCTCCGTGGTCCTGCGCAGGCTGGTGGAAGCGGCCAGCCGTGCGGGTGCCGACAAGGACCGGCAGCGCCGCGATACGGAGCGTGCCTATCACTTCCTGCAGGCCATTGCGGGTGATCTGCCCGGCTTCGAGGAAGCCATCCGCCTCCTGTTCGCGCATGACCGCGCGGGCTTGGAAGCGGCGTTGCACCGCTGGCCCGGGGACGTGCGCGATCACGCCCTGCGGCTGGCCTTCGATATCCCACCTGCTTGAGTACTGACGACCGACCCAGGGCGCCGTGGATGAACGACGGCGCCGCTTGATCGCGGGCGACTGCCCGCTTCCCACGTGCTTGCTTTGCTGGCGGAAACGCCGGGCAGGGCAGCGCCTTGCCCAGAGAAACCCCATGAGCCTTTCTGCACACGCGACACCTCCGGTTGCGCCGCCGCTGTCGCGCACCTACCTGGCCCTGCTGCTGCCCATGCTGATGACCAATGCACTGCAGCTGGCCGCCGGCACGCTGGACAACGTCTACCTGGGCCATCTGCTTGGCACGCAGGCGGTGGCTGCCGCCGCGGCGTTCTTCCCGGTGTTCTTCCTGCTGATGGCCCTGGTGATGGGCCTGGCGACGGGCGCAATGGTGCTGATCGGCCAGGCCTGGGGCGCCGGCCAACCGCAGCGGGCACGCGCGGTAGCCGGCAGTGCGGTGGCGCTTGTCCTGCTGTTGTCGCTGCTGGTGATGGGCGTCGGCGGCGTGTTCGCGCCGCAGATGCTGGCGGCGCTGGGGACGCCGGCGCCGGTCCTCGGCGAGGCCATCGTCTACGCGCGGGTGCTGCTGCTGAGTGCGCCGGCGTTCTTCCTGTTGTGGCTGGCGACGGCCGTGAGCCGCGCGGTGGGTGACGCAAAGACGCCGCTGCACGCACTGCTGCTGGCGACCGTGCTCGGCCTGCTGTGCACGCCACTGCTGATCCTCGGCTGGGGCGGCCTGCCGCGGCTGGGCGCGGCCAGTGCCGCGGTGTCGGCGGCATTTGCCTCGCTGCTGGCGTTGCTCTGGTTGCTGTGGCGCTGGCATCGCCTGGGGCATCCGCTGGCACCGGGCCATGAGCTGCTGCGGGCCATCCGTTTCGATGGCGCGATCATTCGTTCGATGCTGCGCATCGGCGTGCCGTCCTCGCTGCAGATGCTCAGCCTGGCCATTGCCGAGATCGTGTTGCTGGGCTGGATCAACCACTATGGCTACACCGCGACGGCGGCCTACGGTGCGGTCAACCAGTTGATGAGCTGGGTGCAGCTGCCGGCGATGTCGCTGGGCATCACCGCCACCATCCTCGCCGCGCATGCGATGGGGGCAGGGCGTGCGGCACGATTGCCCGCCATTGCCCGCACCGGCGTGATGCTGGGTCTGGTGATGCTGACGGTCGTGGTGCTGCTGGTGATGGCGCTGGCGCCATGGCTGACCGGCCTGATCCTGGCGGCGCCGGAGGTGCGTGAACTGGCCGCATTGCAGCTGCGCACGGTGGTGTGGGGCGTGCTGGCGATGGGCGGCACCACGGTGCTGGTCGGCGTGATGCGTGGCAGCGGGACTGTGCTGCTGCCGGCGTTGCTGGGCATGACAGCGGTGCTGCTGCTGGAGCTGCCGTTGGCGATGTGGCTGCAGGCGCGGCACGGGCTGACCGGCCTGTGGTGGGCGTGGCCGCTGGGACTGGTGGCGATGCTGCTGTTGCAGATGATGTGTTTCGCCAGGTGGCGCGGTCGGTTGCCGGCAGCGGCCTGAGCGCAGCGCCATTGCCGGGGCAGCCGGCCAGCGGCCGGCTCTACCGCTCGGTCGGATCGCATCCGGCGGAAATCAGCGCCGATGCGCCAGCAGCAGGTGGAAATGCTTCTCCCGCGCCTGCCCATCATTGCCGGGCGCGGTTTCCAGATGGCTGCGCCAGGCCGAGAGGCTGAACCCGGATACACGCAGCGCCAGCTCCACGGCGTCCAGTTCATGCAGCTGGAAATCAGCGGCAAATGGCAGGCTGCGCATGAAGGCCGCATCGCCAAAGGCCAGGCACAGACGGCCACCGCGGCGCAGCACGCGTGCCAGTTCATCCAGCACCGGGGCCAGGTTCGGCCAGAAGTACAGGGTGTTGACCGCCAACGCTGCATCCATCGAGGCATCGCCGACGGGCAGGGCGTGGGCATCGCCGTGGCGCATCATGGCGCGGTCGGACAAGCCAGCGCTGGCCAGCCGCCGGTTGCCGGCTTCAACCATGGCAGGGGACAGCTCGATGCCGAGGTAGTGGCTGCCCGCGGCCCGCAGAAGTTCGGGCGCGAACGCCGCATTGCCGGGGCCGATCTCCAGAATCCCTTCGCCGGGCTTCACCGCCAGCAGCCCGATCGCGGCCAGGTTCAGGGCGCCGTTGCTGCGGTTCATCGAGTCGGCCACTGCCAGCGCGGCCTCGCCATGGGGCTGCCGCAGCTGTGCGGCCAGGGTGGAAGCATCCAGCATCGTCATCGTCCGTGGAAGAAATTCGGACGTGGCGGCGGCGGGTCCGCCGGTGACCATAGCGCCGACCTGATGGCTTGGGAAGTAGGGAAACCCCGCTGCGGGGTGATGAGGAAATGTCCAGCGTCGCAGTCGGTGAGATCTGGTTGTCCACAGGGGGTGTGGATTACGCGTGGGCAACTTTGTGGATAAGCCGCGACAGGCGCCACCCCCCTAGGCTGTCAAGATGGGTGGCGAAAAATTCACCGCTGGTGAGGACAGGTGAGGGAGCGGTGAAGAATCGCCTCGGTCGGCGCTGTCACCCACGGCAGCGCTCGCGGTAACCTGTGGGCCTTGATGCTCCGTGAGACCCCATGAAACGTCACTTCTCGATGCTGCGCGAATTCCAGCTGGCCGACTGGTTCACCCTGGCCAATGCGTTCTGCGGCACCGGTGCGGTCTTTGCCGCGATGCGCTTCCTGCAGGACGGCGAACGTGGCTACCTGCTGTTCGGCATGGCGCTGATCCCGCTCGCCTTCATTTTCGATGCCCTCGACGGGCGCATCGCGCGCTGGCGCAAGTCCAGCTCCACCCTGGGCCGCGAGCTGGACTCGCTGTCCGACGTGATCTCCTTCGGCGTGGCCCCGGCGGCGCTGGCCTACGCCTGCGGCATGCAGGGCGGCTGGGACTGGCTGGTGCTGAGCTACTTCGTCTGCTGCGGCGTCAGCCGCCTGGCCCGCTACAACGTCACCGCCGAGGCGCTGGCCGGCGACGAGGGCAAGGTCAAGTACTTCGAGGGCACTCCGATCCCGACCAGCCTGGTGCTGGTGATCGTACTGGCGATTGCCGCCGGTACCGATGCCATCGGCCAGAACATCTGGTTCGGCCAGTGGCAGATCGGCCCGTGGCAGCTGCATCCGATGGTGCTGCTGTTCGCGTTGTCCGGATCACTGATGATCAGCAAGACCCTGCGCATCCCCAAGCCATGAGCCAGCCCAGCGGAGACCTGCGATGACCAGCTCGGCCAACGACGCCGGCAGCAGCGATTTCGAAGCCCTGGCCCGGCAGTACTTCGGCGCCTGGGGAGATGCCCTGCGCCATGCATCCACGCCGGGTGCACCGGCCGGTGACGACCCCGGCAGCTGGCAACGGCTGTTCGACTGGTGGGGCCAGCTGCTGCCCGAACAGGGGCAGGGCGCGCCGGAAGATGCCATGCGCCGGTTCCGCGAACAGGCGGGCAGCTGGTACGGCACGATGCAGGAAGTGGCCGCACGTTTCGCTGGCCGCGACGCCAGCAGCGCCGAAGTCGCACAGGCCTGGCGCGAGGCGGTGCAGGGGCAGGGCGACGGCATGTTGCAGTGGATGCTGCAGGGTGCGCGGGGCAGCACCCACGCCGGCGCCGCCGTGCCCGAGTTCGCCGCCTGGCTGCAACAGTTCCAGCTGCAGGCCGGCCCCTGGCTGCAGAGCCCGGCATTCGGTCCCGGCCGTGAGCATCAGGCGCGCTGGCAGGCCCTGCTGCGCGCGCAGGAGGACTACCAGCAACATTCGGGTGCTTACGTCGAGCAGATCAAGCAGGCGCTGGACGAAGCCTTCGCGCTGTTCGAGCAGCGCCTGGCCCAGCACGAGCAGCCCGGCAGCCAGCTGACCAGCGCCCGCGCGATGTTCGACCTGTGGATCGAAGTGGCCGAGGAGGCCTACGCCAAGGTCGCCATGTCCGAGCCGTTCCAGCAGGTGTATGCCTCGCTGGGCAACGCACAGATGCGCCTGCGTGCCGGCCTGCAGCGCGAGGTGGAACAGATGAGCGAACGCATCGGCCTGCCGACGCGCAGCGAGATGGACGCCGCACACCGCCGCATCGCCGAGCTGGAGCGCAGCCTGCGCCGCCTGCAGGCACAGGTGGCGGTGCTGGCGGGCACTGCCGCGGTGGATCCGGTGTCACAGCCGGCACCGGCGAAGGTGAAGCCGGCGGCGCGCAAAGCTGCGAAGAAGGCTGCGCCGGTGAAGAAGCCGGCGGCGAAGAAGGCACCGGCGAAGAAAGCCGCCGCCCGCACCCCCTCACGGGCGCGTGACCGATGAAAGGACCGCTGGGCTTCAATGCCGATGACCTGATGCAGGAGACCCTGGCCATGCAGCGCAAGCTGATGGAAGGGCTGAAGCTGCTGCCGCAGGTGGAAGACGTGGACTATGGCGTGACCGCCCGCGAGGAAGTCTGGCGCGACGGCAAGGTGGTGCTGTACCGCTTCGTCGGCGAACAGGCCCCGACCCGGCGCACGCCATTGCTGATCGTCTACGCGCTGGTCAACCGGCCGTACATGGTGGACCTGCAGGCCGATCGCTCGCTGGTACAGAAGCTGCTGGCGCTGGGCCAGGACGTGTACGTGCTGGACTGGGGCTACCCGGACCGCTCCGAGCGCTTCCAGACCCTGGAGGACTACCTGCTGCGCTACATCGATGGCGCGGTGGATGCGCTGCGCGCGCGCAGTGGTGGCCCGGTGGACCTGCTGGGCATCTGCCAGGGGGGTGTATTCGCACTGTGCTATGCGGCGCTGCGCCGGCAGAAGCTGGGCAAGCTGATCACCATGGTCACCCCGGTCGATTTCCAGACCGCCGACAACATGCTCTCGCACTGGGCACGGCAGGTGGATGTGGACCTGCTGGTGGACACGCTGGGCAACATTCCGGCCGACCTGATGAATGCCAGCTACCTGATGCTCAAGCCGTTCCGCCTGAACGTGCAGAAGTACGTCGGCCTGCTCGACATCCTCGATGACAAGGCGGCGCTGGAGGACTTCCTGCGCATGGAGAAGTGGATCTTCGATTCGCCGGACCTCGCAGGCGAGGCGTTCCGTGACTTCATCAAGCAGTTCTACCAGGGCAACGGGCTGATGAAGGGCACGGTGCGGATCGGCGAAGAAGCGGTGGACCTGTCGCAGGTGACCCTGCCGGTGCTGAACATCTATGCCGAGCAGGACCATCTGGTACCGCCGGATGCCTCGCGCGCGCTGCGCGGGCGGCTGGGTACGGAGGACTACACCGAGTCCAGTTTCCGTGGCGGCCACATCGGCATTTACGTGTCCGGGCGCGCGCAGCGCGAAGTGCCGGCCACGATCGATGGCTGGCTGAAGGCACGCGACGTGTAGAGTCGAGCCACGCTCGACTACACGGACGCTCCGATGTTCCGACGAAATCTGCTCATCTTTGCCGCGCTGCTGACCGCGCCGCTCGCCCACGCCGCCCCCGGTCCGCAGGCACAGCGCGAGATTGCCCAGTTGATTGCCAGCCTGGACGGTTCGCAGTGCCGGTTTCAGCGCAATGGCAGCTGGTACGACGGCAGCGACGCGCGCGCGCACCTGCAGCGCAAGTACGACTACCTGCTGAAGAAGGACATGGTGGACAGCGCCGAGCAGTTCATCGAGCGCGCTGCCAGCCAGAGCAGCATGAGCGGCAAGCCGTACCGTATCCAGTGCGCGGGGCAGCCTGAACAGACTGCTGCCACCTGGTTCGGCACACGCCTGAAGGCGCTGCGCCAACGCACGCCGTAGACACGAGCCCGGTGTAGAGTCGAGCCACGCTCGACCGCCTTTGCGCATTCCCAGGAGACACCGCCATGAACACCACGCCCAAGACGCTGTCGCGTTCGCTGAACGACCGCATGATCGCCGGCGTGATGGGGGGCATCGCCCATCGCTTCGGCTGGAATGCCACCCTGGTGCGAATCGTGTTCGTGCTGGTATCGATCGGTTCGGCCGCCTTCCCGGGCATTCTGGTCTACCTGATCCTGTGGCTGCTGATGCCGAACGAGGCCGATTGAGGACTGCCTTGACGCCCTCGCCGATCTGGCTGCGCCCGCTGCAGGTGCTGGGCGCGGTGTGGACGTCACCCAATTCCCTGATCGGCGTGGTCGGCGGCTTGGCCGGCATGCTCGGCGGCGCGACATTGCGCTGGAGCGGCCGTGATTGCGCATTGGTGTTCGATCGCTGGCCGTGGGGGCCGGGTGGGGCGATCACGCTGGGCAATGTGATCCTGCATACCGGTCACGATCTGGGCATTTCGTGCCGGACCTATGCGCATCAGGCGGGGTGGGGCGTGGAGCCGCTGATCCGGCTGGATGATCACGAACGCGCACACATCTACCAGTACATGGTGCTGGGGCCGCTGTACCTGCCGGTGTACCTGCTGTGTGGCGGGGTGAGTGCGCGGAATCCATTCGAGCGCGCGGCGGATCATTACGCCCGGTTCGGGCACGGCTGGTGGCCGTAGTTTCCAGCCAACGGCGCAGCCCCTCGTGGGTGGTGATGCCTGGTCGCCAAATGCAAAACCCTCGCGCTGGTCGGTCGGGGTGGGTTCGCGGGGGACGCCGTGAACCCGTCCATGGGGGCTTGGCCGCGGCATCCATGCCGCGGACACCCCCGCGAACCCACCCCGACCGCCCTCTGACAGATGGCTGAGACCTGTACCACCCACGGAAAAGAAACAGAACAGCAGAAGCGGGTCGCGCGCTGCGCTTGCTCGTGTAGAGCCGAGCCCACGCTCGGCTGCGTTCAGGCCAGTCCGCGAAGCCCAGCGCAGGCTCGGCTCCACAACAGAAAGCAGCCAGCCCACAGGAAACCGGCTTTTCGCGAACAACCAATCCACCCACGAGCGGCTGCGCCGTCGGCTGGAATCGCCACGATTCGTTAGCTGGAAGTTAAGGATCCGTAAGCATTCTGCTGCGATCCCGCAGTCATCTGCATGCAACCGATCGTCATTAGCCTTCGTGACGTTCCAGTCAGGTTCGACGCGGTAAGCTCTCCCCCGATGAGCTCGCAGCATCGCTCATCGAGTGCAGTACGCAGTAGCAATTTGGAGGAAGACATCACATGGCAATCGTTCTTTATGTCGGTGGTAGCAAGGATGGCGAGAAGGGCGTGGTGCCCTACGGCTTCAGCAAATCCCGCGCCGACACCGCGCTGGGGCCGGAGTTCTACACGGAGCGGTTCATGGAACTGCAGGGTGTCGGCAAGGTCCGCCTGATGGCCCTGGAAGGCATGCGTGACGAGATCGTCATGCAGCGCGCCGCCCGCCACTACCGCTGACCTTCGCAACACGCGGCAGGGCGCGCTCCACCATCGCGCGCCCGCGCCGGCATCCCAGCCGCGGGCCAGTCCGAGCCTATCCGCCAGGATGCCGGCGTCCAATCCGGCCGCCGCCGCTGAACCTCGCCCCGTGTCAATGCCTTGTCCGGCTCCGTCGTGGATTGCCAGAATGGGGTCTTCCCGTAACGCGGCACAGACCTGAAGCAATGCACGACGCCAAGAACGCCCAGAGCGCGCTCGCCCAGCAGATCGCCCAGACCATCGCCGACGAGATCGGTGCCCAGTCCGCCCAGGTACGTGCCGCCGTCGGCCTGCTCGACGAGGGCGCCAGCGTTCCGTTCATCGCGCGCTACCGCAAGGAAGTGACCGGCGGCCTGGATGACACCCAGCTGCGCAACCTGGAAGTGCGCCTGACCTACCTGCGCGAGCTGGAAGACCGCCGCGCCGCAGTGCTGGCCAGCATCGGCGAGCAGGGCAAGCTCAGCGACGAACTGCGCAACGACATCCTGGCCGCCGATACCAAGAGCCGCCTGGAAGACCTGTACCTGCCTTACAAGCCCAAGCGCCGCACCCGCGCCCAGATCGCCCGCGAGGCCGGCCTGGAGCCGCTGGCCGATGGCCTGCTGGCCGACCCGACGCAGGACCCGCAGGTCTTCGCCGCCACCTTTGTCGATACCGGCAAGGGCGTGGCCGACGCCAAGGCCGCGCTGGAAGGCGCGCGCGCGATCCTGATGGAGCGGTGGGGCGAAGACGCCGCGCTGGTCGGCGAACTGCGCACCTGGCTGGGCGACACCGGGGTCATCCGTGCCCGCGTCGTCGAGGGCAAGGAAACCGAAGGCGCCAAGTACCGCGACTATTTCGAGCACGCCGAAGCGCTGGCGAAGATTCCCTCGCATCGGCTGCTGGCACTGTTCCGTGCGCGCCGCGAGGAGATCCTGTTCCTGGAACTGGACCCGGGCAGCGATGCCGAAGCGGGCCACCAGTACGCCGAGGGGCGCGTGGCGCGCAAGGCTGGCATCGCCGACCAGGGGCGTGCCGCCGACCGCTGGCTGCTGGATGCCTGCCGTCTGACCTGGCGCGCCAAGCTGCACACCCATCTGCTGCTGGACCTGTTCAACCAGGCCCGCGAAAAGGCCGAAGCCGAAGCCATCGCGGTGTTCGGTGACAACCTGAAGGACCTGCTGCTGGCGGCACCCGCCGGCCCGAAGACCGTGCTGGGGCTCGACCCGGGCATCCGTACCGGCTGCAAGATCGCGGTGGTGGATGCCACCGGCAAGCTGGTGGCCACCGACACTATCTACCCGCACGAGCCGCGCCGACAGTGGGAGCAGTCGCTGCAGACGATCAAGCAGCTGTGTGCCAAGCACAACGTTGAGCTGATCGCGATCGGCAACGGTACCGCCAGCCGTGAAACCGACAAGCTGGCCGGTGAAGCGATCAAGGCCGCTGGCAACCCGAAGCTGCAGAAGGTGGTGGTCAGCGAGGCTGGCGCCTCTGTGTACTCGGCGTCCGAATTCGCGGCCAAGGAATTCCCGGGGCTGGACGTGTCGCTGCGAGGCGCGGTTTCGATCGCGCGCCGCCTGCAGGATCCGCTGGCCGAGCTGGTCAAGATCGAGCCCAAGGCGATCGGTGTGGGCCAGTACCAGCATGATGTTGACCAGTACCGCCTGGCGCGGGCGCTGGACGCACGGGTGGAGGACTGCGTGAACGCGGTGGGCGTCTACGTGAATACCGCGTCGGCCGCGCTGCTGTCGCGCGTGTCCGGCCTTTCGCCCACGGTGGCCGAGAACATCGTGCGCCACCGCGATGACAACGGCCCGTTCAAGCGCCGCAAGGACCTGCTGAAGGTCGCGCGCCTGGGCGAGAAGACCTTCGAGCAATGCGCCGGCTTCCTGCGCATCGCCGACGGTGACCAGCCGCTGGATGCCTCGGCCGTGCACCCGGAAGCCTACCCGGTGGTCGAGCGCATCGTCGCCAGCACCGCGCGCCCGATCAAGGCGCTGATCGGCGACGGCAGTTTCCTGCGCGGACTGAAGGCCGAACAGTTCACCGATGACACCTTCGGCGTGCCGACCGTGCGCGACATCCTGAAGGAGCTGGAGAAGCCGGGCCGCGACCCGCGTCCGGAGTTCAAGGCGGCGCGCTTCGCCGAGGGCGTAGAGGACATCAAGGACCTGCGCGAGGGCATGGTGCTGGAAGGCGTGGTGAGCAATGTGGCGGCGTTCGGCGCATTCGTCGATATCGGCGTGCACCAGGACGGCCTGATCCACATCTCGGCGCTGTCCGATACCTTCGTGAAGGACCCGCGTGACGTGGTCAAGGCCGGCGACATCGTCAAGGTGAAGGTGCTGGAGGTGGACGTGGCGCGCAAGCGCATTGCCCTGACCCGGCGCCTGGATGACACCCCGGGACAGGCCACCAGCCGCCCCGGCCAGCGGGAGGAGCGTGGCCAGGGCCAGGGGCCGCGCCGCGAGGCAGGTGGCCAGAACCGCGGACCGAACCGGGGCCCGGGCCATGGCGGCCGGGCCGGCCAGGCCGCGCCGCCGGCCAACAATGCCCTGGCCGAGGCCTTCGCCCGCGCCAAGCGCAGCTGAGGATCGTGCCCCCCGTCACGGTTGATCCGTAGCGGGGGACTTGTCGGTTTTCCCCGTGATTGCGCACACTTGCGCCTGAGGGGGGCGTTCGGCCTCCCCGCTGTCGCTGGGGAGGGCCATGACGCCAGCACGACCCGCCGTCTTCGTCGCAGGCTGCAGCGCTTCGCTGCGGTCGGCGCCTGCCCGTGCCGGCAGGGGACCGGAGTGATGGCGGGCCAGGGAAACAACGGCAACGGTCTGCTTGAACGGCGCCTGCAGGAGCTGGCCGAAGAGCGCCGCCGGCTGGCGATGATCATCGACGGCACCGCCGCCGGCACCTGGGAATGGAACGTGCAGACCGGCCAGATGCGGGTCAATGCGCGTTGGGCCGAAATTGTCGGCTATCGCCTGGACGAACTGGAGCCGGTCTGCCAGAAGACCTTCCTGAAGCTGGTCCATCCCGACGACATCGCAGTGTCCGATGCGGCACTGGATGAACATTTCGACGGGCGCACCGACAACTACGCCTGCCTGCTGCGGATGCGCCACAAGAACGGCCAGTGGATCTGGATCCAGGACCGTGGCCGGGTCTTCGAGTGGGATGGCCAGGGCCGTCCGCTGTGGATGGCCGGTGCGCATGCCGATGTGACCGAGCTGCAGCAGGCCCGCCACGATGCGGCCGAGACCCGTCAACGCCTCCAGGCGGTGGTCGATGCGTCCGATGAGGTGGCGGTGATCGCCACCGATACCGATGGCACCATCACCCTGTTCAATACCGGCGCGCAGCGCCTGCTGGGCTACAGCGCGGCCGAGGTGGTCGGGCAGCGCAGGCTCGATGCCTTCCACGACCCACAGGAACTCAATGCCTGGCTGCGACCGCTGGCCGATGCCGATGGCCATCTGCCAGGCGTGTTCGAGGCGCTCAGTGCGCGTGCCGACGGCCAGACCTATTCGCGGCAGTGGACCTTGCTGCGCAAGGACCGCCAGCCACGCCAGGTACGCTTGTCGATCAGCCGCATGGACGGTGCCGATGGGGCGCGCATCGGCTATGTCGGCATGGCCATCGACATCACCGAGATCCTGCAGGCGCGCGCCGAGGCACGCCTGTCGGCGGAGAAGTTCGCCGGTGCATTCACGTCGGCTGCGCTGGGCATGGCGCTGGTGTCGCTGGAGGGGCGCTGGCTGGACGTCAACGACGCGCTGTGCCGGATCCTTGGTTATCCGCGCGAGGAACTGCTGCAGGTCGATTTCCAGCGTCTGACCCACGCCGATGACCTGCAGGCCGATCTGGCCCTGGTACAGGACCTGCTGGCGGGCCGGCGCAGCCACTACCATCTGGAAAAGCGCTACCTGGACCGCGATGGCCGCATCATCTGGGCGCGCCTGTCGGTCTCGCTGGTGCGCAACGAGCATGGCGAACCGCTGCATTTCGTCTCGCAGATCCAGGACATCACCGCCCAGCGCAGCAGTGAGCAGCGCCTGTTCGAGAGCGAACAGCGCAGCCGCATCACGCTGGATGCGGTGGCCGACCTGGTGCTCAGTGTCAGCCTGGACGGCCGCATCGACTACGCCAATGCTGCAGCGGTACGCACGCTGGCCGGTGATGGCGCGTTGTCGCTGGCCGGGCACAAAGTGCAGGACGTGCTGGCGCTGACCACCGAGTACGCGCCAGGTTCGGTGCTGGACGTGTCGGTGCTGCTCGACCCGGAAAGCAATGCAGTGGACCTGCATGCCGATCTGCTGCTGCGGCTGGGCACCGCCACGGTGCCGGTGGATCTGACCCGCGCCTGGTTGCGCGATGACGAAGGCCACGTGCGCGGCGCGGTATGGGTGCTGCGCGACGATACCCAGCAGCGCGCACGCCAACGCGAGGCGCGGCACCTGGCCGAGATCGATCCGCTGACCGAACTGAGCAACCGCCGTGGCTTCGAGGCGCATCTGCAGCAGGCGATCACCCGTGTGGAACGCACCGGCCAGGCTGCATCGCTGATGTTCATCGACCTGGACCGTTTCAAGCCCATCAACGATACCTGGGGCCATCTGGCCGGCGACGCCGTGCTGTGGGCGGTGGCCAGTGTGCTGCGTCACGGCGTGCGCGATTCGGATGTGGTGGCGCGGCTGGGCGGCGATGAGTTCGCGGTAATCCTGTCGGGCTGCACGCCACGCCGCGCCGCCCGCATCGGTGGCGAGCTGCTGAACACCCTGGCTGCGCTGTCGATTCCGTGGGACCAGGGCCGGCTGCGGGTCGGCGCCAGCATCGGCATCGCGCCGCTGGCCGGCGGCATGAGCGTGGACCAGGCGGTGGCCGCAGCCGATGCCCAGTGCTACCGGGCCAAGGCGATGGGCCGCAACAACGTGCAGGTGCAGGGCGAGCTGTCCGAACTACCGACCGACGACGGCGAGCCGGCCTGAACCGGCCCGCACTCGCGGGCGCGGATGAAGGATGTTTCATTTGCCCGCGTCGGCCGATTTGGCGAGCATGGGCGAGCCTGGACTTCCGAAGTGCCCATGTCGCGCGTATTGACCATCGAGGATGACGCCATTACCGCTCAGGAAATCGTGGCGGAACTGGGCAGCCATGGACTGCAGGTGGACTGGGTGGCCGACGGCCGCGAAGGCTTGGTGCGCGCGGCCAGTGGCGACTACGACGCGATCACGCTGGACCGTATGTTGCCCGGGCTGGATGGGCTGGCCATCGTCACCACGCTGCGACGGATCGGCATCGACACGCCGGTGCTGATGCTCAGCGCGCTGTCGGACGTGGACGAGCGGGTACGCGGGCTGCGTGCCGGTGGCGATGACTACCTGACCAAGCCATTCGCCTCCGACGAGATGGCCGCGCGGGTGGAGGTGCTGCTGCGCCGCCGTCAGCGCCCGGCCAGCAACGAGACCCTGCTGTGCGTGGGCGACCTGCAGCTGGACCTGCTGGCACGCACGGCGCATCGTGGCGGCCGCAGCCTGAGCCTGCTGCCGACCGAATTCAAGCTGCTGGAGTACCTGATGCGCAACGCGGGCCAGGTGCTGACCAGGATGATGCTGTTCGAGGAAGTGTGGGGCTATCACTTCGATCCCGGCACCAACCTGATCGACGTCCACATCGGCCGCCTGCGGCGCAAACTGGACCAACCCGACACGCCCTCGTTGATCCGTACCGTACGCGGCAGCGGCTATGTCCTCAGCGAAACTGTCTGACGGCTGGCGTTCTTCCAGCAGCCGCCTGCTGGGCCTGTACAGCCTGCTGTTCGTGGCCTGGTCGTGCGTGCTGCTGGGCGTGTTGTACTGGCGGGTCTCGCTGTACCTGGACGAGCTGGCACAGTCGGCGGTGCTGCAACGCGCCCATCTGTTCGAGCATTTCAGCGGAGACGGGCTGACCGCCGCGCTGCGCGAGAACCGCCGCTACGACCTTCACGGCATCGATGCCTACGGGCTTTTCACGCCCGACGGAAAACCGCTCGCCGGCATGTTGAAGTCGTTGCCGGCGCAGCTGCCGCTTGATGGCAGCGCGCATCCGGTGTCTGGCCTGCCGATCACCGATGCCTATGCGCGCGGAAAGCGTGGTTTCGGCCTGGCGATGCCCACCCGCGATGGCCGCATCCTGGTACTGGTGCGTTACAGCGGGCCGCTGAACGAGGTGAACCATCTGATCCTTGATGCGCTGCTGTGGGGCGTGTCGCTGACCCTCCTGCCGGGCCTGCTGGGCTGGCATCTGCTGCGGCAACGCCCGTTGCGGCGCATCCAGGCAATCGAGCAGGCGACGGCCAATATCGTTGCTGGCGATCTTGGCCAGCGCCTGCCGCTGTCCAACCGCCGCGATGAGCTGGACATGCTGGCCGCCATCGTCAACGCCATGTTGGACCGCATCGAACAGTTGATGACCGAAGTCAAAGGTGTGTGTGACAACATCGCCCACGACCTGCGCACGCCCCTCACACGGATGCGCGCGCAGCTCTACCGCATGCGCCAGCAGCTGGTCGATGGCGATCCGCAGGCACTGGCACTGGAGCAGGTGCTGGAGGAAACCGATACGCTGATGGCGCGTTTCCGCGCACTGCTGCGCATTTCCGAGCTGGAAGACCATCAGCGCCGCTCCGGTTTCAGCACGCTGGCGCCGGACGCGCTGCTGCAGGAGATCCATGCCTTCTATGCGCCGCTGGCAGAAGAGAAGGGGCAGCTGTTGCTGCTTGAACTGGCCCCTGATCTGCCGGGCGTGATGGGGGATCGCGGCCTGATGTTCGAAGCGATCGGGAACCTGCTGGACAACGCGATCCGGTTTGCGCCGGAGGGAGGGCGTGTGCAGTTGTCTGCCCGGGTCGAGGAGGGCGCCACGTGCATCGTGGTGGAGGATTCCGGTCCGGGTATTCCCGAGGGCGAGCGCAGCCTGGTGTTCCAGCGTTTCCATCGCGCGGAGGCCAGCAAGGGTGGTGGCTTCGGGCTTGGCCTGTCGATCGTGGCGGCGATTGCCGGGTTGCACGGATTCCGCCTGCAGGTGGCGCAGTCCACGCTGGGTGGCGCCCGATTCAGCCTGCTGTGCCGGCCGCAGGTGCTGTAGGAGGGTGTTCTTTTGCAGGGCTTGCAGCCCTGCACCCGCCGAAGCAACGTCAATGTCGAAAGCCGGGTTTCCTGCGGGTAGGCGGGGTGGATCCGGTTGCGGGGGACGCCGTAAACCCGTCCATGAAGTGCCCCCCGCAACCGAACCCACCCCGCCTTCGCAGATTCCCGCGATCTGCCGGAACTTCCATTGGGGTCGGATCCCGTTGCTGCGCAACGGGCTCTGACCCCATGCTTGATTGTCGATACCGGATGGATTTGCTCCACGCATGGCGTGGATCTACTGGCCACCGGGAAACTGTCAGAGGTGGGGCACTGTGGGTTTGCGGGGTGTCCGCGGCATGGATGCCGCGGCAAAGCCCCAATGGATGGGTTTACGGCGTCCCCGCAAACCCACAGTGCCCCGCCAACCCCCAGCAAACCGCTCTGGCTTTTGATGTTGACGTTGCTTCGGCGGGTGCAGGGCGCCGCCCTGCCGAACCCACCCCTTTCATGAAATATGTTTCATCCGCGGCACAGCATTGTTTTAGCCGGCAGCGCCGATACTTGCCGGCCTGCGCTGCCCGCGGTGGGCAGTGGCATCGCTGGAGAGCCGCATGCTCGGGTTGGTCAAGACCGCGCTCAACAAGCCTTACACCTTCGTGGTGATGGCCATTTTCATCTGCATCGTCGGTCCGCTCAGCGCGCTGCGCACCCCCACCGATGTGTTCCCCGATATCGGCATCCCGGTCATCGCGGTGGTGTGGCAGTACACCGGGCTGTCGCCCGATGCGATGGCCGGCCGCGTGATCTCGCCCTACGAGCGTGCGCTCAGCACCACCGTCAACGACATCGAGCACATCGAATCGCAGTCGCTGGCCGGCATGGGCGTGGTCAAGGTGTTCTTCCAACCCGGCGTCGATATCCGTACCGCCAACGCACAGATCACCGCCATCTCGCAGACCATCGTCAAGCAGATGCCGGCCGGGATGACGCCGCCGCTGATCCTCAACTACAGCGCCTCCACCGTGCCGGTACTGCAGATGGCGTTCTCCAGCCCGACCCTGGGTGAATCACAGATCCGCGATCTGGCGCAGAACACCGTGCGGCCGCCACTGACCTCGATCCCGGGCCTGGCCATTCCCGCCCCCTACGGTGGCAAGCAGCGCCAGATCACCCTCGACCTGGACCCACAGGCGATGGCGGCCAAGGGCCTGTCCGCGCAGGACGTCGGCAATGCGCTGGCCGCGCAGAACCAGATCACCCCGGTCGGTACCGCCAAGCTGGGCAGCAACGAATTCACGGTGCTGCTCAACAACAGCCCCAGCGAGATTGAAGCCCTCAACGACCTGCCGATCCGTACCGTCAATGGCGCGGTGGTCACCATCGGCCAGGTCGCCCACGTCCGCGATGGTTCACCGCCGCAGACCAACATCGTGCGTGTCAATGGCGGTCATTCGGTGTTGATGGCCGCGCTGAAGAACGGCGATGCCTCCACGCTGACCCTGGTCAGCCGCATCCGCAGCATGCTGCCGCAGATCGGCGAGACGCTGCCGCCGTCGCTGAAGATCTCGCTGCTCGGCGATGCCTCCACCTTCGTGCGCGAATCGATCAGCAGCGTGGCCCGCGAGGGCATCATCGCCGCGCTGCTGACCAGCGTGATGATTCTGGTGTTCCTCGGCAGCTGGCGCTCGACGGTGATCATCGCAGCGTCGATTCCGCTGGCGGTGCTCTCGGCCATCGCGCTGCTGTCGGCTGCAGGGCAGACGCTCAATGTGATGACCCTCGGCGGCCTGGCACTGGCGGTGGGCATCCTGGTCGACGATGCCACCGTCACCATCGAGAACGTCAACTGGCACCTGGAGCAGGGCAAGGGCGTACGCGAGGCGATCCTCGATGGTGCCGCGCAGATCGTCGGCCCGGCGTTCGTATCGTTGCTGTGCATCTGCATCGTGTTCGTACCAATGTTCCTGCTTGATGGCATTGCCGGTTATCTTTTCCGGCCGATGGCGCTGGCGGTGATCTTCGCCATGGCCAGTTCGTTCGTGCTCTCGCGCACGCTGGTGCCGACCATGGCGCTGTATCTGTTGAAGCCGCATCGTGTGGAGCGGGGCACCGGGCATCATCCCGAAGATGCCTTTCTCAACCATCATGAGGGCGATCATCCTCAGCCGCGCCGCGCACGCATTACCGCTACGCTGGTGCGCTGGCAGCAGCGCTTCGAGGCCGGTTTCTCCGCAACCCGCGACCGCTACCACGCGCTGCTCGGCCTGGCGCTGGCCCATCGCGGACGTTTCCTGGTCGGCTTCATGGCCTGCGTGCTGCTGTCCTTCGCGCTGTTGCCGACGCTGGGCCAGGACTTCTTCCCGGCCACCGAGGCCAGCGCGTTGTCGCTGCACGTGCGCCTGCCGCTGGGCACGCGCATCGAGGAAACCGCTGCGGCCTTCGATCGCATCGAGGCACGCATCCGCCAGGAGATCCCGCCGCACGAGATCGATGCCGTCGTCGATAACCTCGGCCTGCCGATGACCGGCATCAACATGGCCTACAGCGCCAGCGGCACCATCGGCCCGCAGGACGGCGACATCCAGGTCTCGCTGAAGCCGGGGCACGGCGATGCGGCCGAGTATGAGAAGCGCCTGCGCGAGGTGCTGGCGGCCGCATTCCCGGGCGCCACCTTCGCCTTCCTGCCGGCCGACACAAGCAGCCAGATCCTCAACTTCGGTTCACCGGCGCCGCTGGATATCCGCATCGCCGGACCGGACGCCGCCGGCAACCGCGCCTATGCGCAGGAGCTGCAGCGTCGCCTGCGCCACGTGCCGGGCCTGGTCGACCTGCGCCTGCAGCAGCCTGATGGTTATCCGACCCTGAAGGTGGATGTCGACCGCCTGCGCGCCAATGGCCTGGGTATCACCGAGCGCGATGTCACCAACAGCATGGTGGCGTCGCTGGCCGGCAGCGGCCAGGTTGCACCGACCTTCTGGCTGAGCCCGAAGAATGGCATTTCCTACAGCGTCGTGGCGGCCACGCCGCAATACCGCATGGACAGCCTGGCCGCACTGCAGGCGCTGCCGGTGACCGGCAGCAGCGGCACGCCGCAGGTGCTGGGCGGCCTGGCTGACATCCAGCGCGGCTCCAGTTCCGCGGTGGTCACCCACTACAACGTGCAGCCCACGCTGGATCTGTTTGCCAGCGTGCAGGGCCGCGACCTGGGCGCGGTGGCGGCGGACGTGCAGAAGGTCATCGACGGTATGGCGGGCCAGCGTCCGCGCGGCACCGAGGTCGGCCTGCACGGGCAGATCGACGCGCTGCATGTGGCGTTCACCGGCCTCGGCTACGGCCTGCTGGCGGCGATCGTGCTGATCTACCTGCTGATCGTCATCAACTTCCAGTCCTGGACCGACCCGTTCGTGATCATCACCGCGTTGCCGGCCGGGCTGGCCGGTGTGGTCTGGATGCTGTTCCTGACCCACACCACGCTGTCGGTGCCGGCGCTGACCGGCGCCATCCTGTGCATGGGCGTGGCCACCGCCAATTCGATCCTGGTGGTCAGCTTCTGCCGCGAGCGCCTGGCCGAACACGGAGATGCCCCCAAAGCCGCGCTGGAAGCCGGGTTCACCCGGTTCCGACCCGTGTGCATGACCGCGTTGGCGATGATCCTCGGCATGTTGCCGACCGCGCTGTCCACCGAGCAGAACGCGCCGCTGGGTCGCGCGGTGATTGGTGGTCTGCTGCTGGCGACCTGCGCCACGCTGATCTTTGTGCCTGTGGTGTTCGCGCTGGCCCATTCCCGTAAAACCCGTACTGCTCCTGCCGGAGAAGCCCTGCATGTCTGAGTCTTTGCTGCCGCAGCGTTCGCTGCGCCGTCCCCTGGTCCTGGCCGCTGCGGTGGCGCTGGCGCTGGTGGCCGCCGGTCTGGCCCTGCGCGCACAGCAGGCGCACGCGGTGGTCGACTGGACCGAACGCCAAGCGGTTCCTTCGGTGCAGGTGGTCACTGCTGGAGAGCAGGGCGCTGCCGGTACCTTGACCTTGCCGGCGCATCTGAGTGCCTGGACCGAAGCGCCGATCCATGCCCGCGTGGGCGGCTACCTGAAGTCCTGGAGTGCCGACATCGGCCAGCCAGTGAAGGCCGGGCAGGTATTGGCGGTGATCGACAGCCCAGAGCTGGACCAACAGATCGCCCAGGCTCACGCGCATCTGCTGCAGGTGCAGGCCGATGCAGCGTTGGCCAAGGTCAGCGCCGAGCGCTGGCAGGGCATGCTGGGCAGTCACTCGGTGTCGCGCCAGGAGGCCGACGAGAAGCAGGCCAATGCGGTGGCCGCGCAGGCCACCGTGGAAGCGGCGCAGGCCGACTATGCACGGCTGCAGGAACTGGGGCGCTACCGTACGTTGCGCGCGCCCTTCGACGGTACGGTCACCTCGCGGCAGACCGACGTCGGCCAGCTGATCCGCGCCGATGACAGCGGTCGCGAACTGTTCAACATTGCCGATACCCGGCGCTTGCGCCTGATGGTGCCGGTGCCGCAGAACAGCGCGGCCAGCATCCGCCCTGGCCTGCAGGCCACGCTGCAGGTGCCGGGGCAGGACGCGCGCCACTTCACTGCCACGTTGCAGGGCGATTCCAGCGCGATCGATCGCAGCTCGGGTACGTTGCTCGCGCAGTTCGTGGTCGACAATACCGACGGCGCATTGTTGCCCGGCAGCTATGCGGAAGTGACGTTGCCGCTGCAGGGCGGGGGGGCGGGTGTGAGCGTGCCAGCGGAGGTGTTGATCTTCCGTGCCAAGGGCACGCAGGTGGCGGTGGTCGATGCCAACGACATCGTGCACCTGCGGGACATCCACATCGCCAGTGACCTCGGCAGCACCCTGCGGGTGGATCGTGGCCTGAAAGCGGGCGACAGGGTCATTCCCAATCCGCCGGACGCGTTGCGCGAGGGCGATCATGTGCGCGTGGTCGCTGGCAACGCGGAGCCTGCGCATGTCCGCAGTTGAGCGCACAGCGACACTGGCGGTGATCGGCCTGCTGCTGGGGGGCTGCTCGCTGGCGCCGACTTACCAGACGCCGGTGGTGGCGATGCCCGCCCGCTATGAGCACGCGGAGGCAGCAACCCCAGCGCCCTTGCCTCAGGCGTGGTGGCGCGCCTTCCAGGATCCGGTACTGAACCAGTTGCAGCAGCGGTTGATCGCCGCCAGCCCGAGCCTGGCATTGGCCGTGGCGCACTACGATGCGGCGCGCGCGGCCGCCGGTGAGGTAGCGGCGGCACGCTTGCCGCAGATCGGCTTCAGCACCGGCCCGGTGCGTCAGCGCCAATCCGATGACAAGCCCCTGCGCAGTGCCACCCAGCCGGCGATCTATGACAGCAACACCGCGACGTTCTCGTTGTCGTTCGACCTCGATCTGTGGGGGCGCCTGCGCAACGCTGCTGCCGCGGGCAAGGCGCGCGCCGAGGCCAGTGGCGATGATCTGGCTGCCGCACGGCTGAG
This sequence comes from Stenotrophomonas sp. YJH_SMC_17, assembly GCF_059371655.1. Lineage (NCBI taxonomy): Bacteria > Pseudomonadati > Pseudomonadota > Gammaproteobacteria > Lysobacterales > Lysobacteraceae > Stenotrophomonas > Stenotrophomonas sp. YJH_SMC_17. The sequence goes on from NZ_JCAFUU010000002.1 coordinate 900,136, forward strand.
CCTGTCGCAGCAGTTGGCCGGGCTCTATCTGCAGCTGCGCGGTGCCCAGGCACAGCAGGCGACCCTGCGTGGCAGCATCGAGGATTACCGGCAAGCGTTGACGTTGACCGAGGACCGCTTCCGCGGCGAGATCGCTTCGGAACTGGACGTGTCCCGCGCGCGGCACCAGCTGGCCAGCGCGCAGGCCGACCTGGACGCGCTCGACGGACGCTGCGCGCTGCTGCGGCATGCCATCGCCGAGCTGGTCGGTGCGCCCGCCAGCGGCTTCGCCGTCGCCGATGCGGGCCTGCCGTCGCTGCCATCGGTGCCGGCCGATCTGCCCAGCAGCCTGCTGCGGCGACGGCCGGACATCGCCGCCGCCGAACGCCGGGTGTTCGCCGCCAACGCAGGTATCGGCGTGGCGCGTGCAGCGTGGTTTCCGCAGCTCAGCGTGAGCGGCCTGCTGGGGGGGCAGACCTCGGGTGGCAGCGCGCTGCTCGACGCAGGCAACCGCTATTGGGCCCTGGGCCCATTAGCGGCGCTGCCGGTGTTTGATGGCGGCCGGCGCAAGGCAGCCAAGGCCGAGGCTTATGCGGAGTTCGACGCAGCGTCGGCACAGTACCGCGCCACCGTGCTCGCTGCGATCCGCCAGGTGGAAGACCAATTGACCCTGCTGCGCCAGCTCGACGCCCAGCGCGGCCACGAGCAGGATGCGGTGGCCGCCGCGCGGCGTGCCGAGCAGATCGCACATGATCGCTATACCAGCGGCGCGATCAGCTATCTGGACGTGGTCAGTGCGCAGACCGATGCACGCCAGGCTCAGCTCGGTCTGCAGGACATCCAGAGCCGGCAGTTGCAGGCCAGCGCGGCCCTCATGGCCGCGCTCGGTGGTGGCTGGTCGCAGTAGCAGCGGCAGGCGGTCTCAGCCTGTGAGAGGGCGGGGCGGAACAATCGCCGCAACCCCATCTGGAAGCGAGAACGCAGGATGATCACCTGGAATCGGAATGCCGTTGCCGCCTACGCGCCGGCCATGGTGGGCTGGTGCCTGGCACTGGCCAGTGGCCTGCGTCTGGAACAATTGCGCGACGACCGGCTTGCCCAGGCGATGCTGCCGCTGCTGCACGGCGGCGTGGTGGCGTCGCTGCTATTGACGCTGGCCTGCACGGTGGCGGCCAGCGTGCTGCTGTGGCGAGGTGGCCACCGCAATCGTGGTGGCATCGATGCGGGCACTACAGCGGCGCGGCATCCATCAGCAGGAACCGGCACGGTGCACGCTGGAAGGCGTTGATCCGGGGCACAAGGCGCTGGAAATGTTCGCTGGCGCAGTGCAGGTCGAGCGCCGCGCGGTCCGGCCACCGTTCGATGAAGATGAAATGACCCGGATCCTTCTGGTCCACGAACAGTTCATAGCCGAGGCAGAGCGGCTCGCGCTGCGTGCACGCGACCAGCTCACGATACAGCGGCAGCACGGTGTCCACGGCATCGGGACGGATGAAATCCTCGGCGATCACTTTCAGCATGTCCGGCACCTGCAGATCGGGCCCTGCAGGATAGTGCCGGCGCGTGGCCGGCACCTATCCCCGTCGCCGCAATACTGCGTCCGCGTTGACCAGGTGCACATCGTGCATCTGGTTGAGGTAGGCCTCGTAGTAGCCCCTGTGCGAGGCACCGACGATGGTCAGCATGCGGCTACCCGGGTGCTGGCCCAGCACGTCGTGCGATGGAGCGCAAGCAGGTCATCGGGTTTGCTTAGGTTGGCCTTCATCGGCTCGTCCGCGGTGAAGCGCGCCGCACTTGCCGGGTTGTCCCAGGCTGCTTGCAGGGCCGCGCTGCAGGCATTTTTCTGTGCTTCCGGGATGGGAGCGTCGCCGGTGAGGTCATCGACCGACCGTAAGCGCTCCAGGTCTAGGCGTGGCGAGCACGCCGGCGATCATGCCCACCTCGTAACGCTTGGCCGTGCGCTTGTCGAGGAACGGCACCAGTTCCGGTGTCAGGCTGTCGGCGGTGCGACGTTCGTCCTTGGGCAGGCGCAGCCATTGCACCACCGCCGAAGCAGGGCCTCGAGCAGCGGCTGCAGAATGTCCGGCGTGAAGGTCTTCGGCAGCCCGGAAAGATGGGGCGTGCCGAGGACCAGAACTTCGTTAGGGCGCCCGGCGGGTGGCCCCTTCACTGGTCTGGCTGGAAGGCGGGGCGATAGCCGGCATCGGTGGCAAACGCGCAAGTGCTGCACAGGCCAAGGAGGATGAGGCCGTCCAACCGAACGAACATGTGATCTCCTTGTCGATGTACCTCCTGCAGATGGCTGCACGTCGCCATTTTCACGTGGCGGGGTATCTCCCGTGGGTCATGCAGACATCACCGGCTCGAACTGCACCCGCTTCCGCAGCGCGTGAGTACGCCGTGAAGTACACCGCAGCGTCGGCGGAAGTTGAGACGGAAGTCGCGGAATTCCGCTAAAGCCGCCGCCGGCATCGCCGATATCCCCTCTGGATCCCGCTCCAGTCGCCCGCTGCAGGACCCCAGGCTGCCCCCGATGGGCGGCCCGCGCTGTGTGTTCCGCCGCTCCCAGATGCCGATCGCACCCGCACCAGATGTTCTTGCCAGCCGCTCGAGGGGTGCCTGCCGGTACCTGTAGTCCTTAGCAACTGAAGTTGCCGCCGGGCATCCCGCCCGTCGGGTCGCAACCCTTTGTCGGACACCGAGGATCAGACAATGCTCATTCCAGGCTTCACGGCAGGCGCGCAGGCGCCAGCCGAGCTGCATACCCGTTGGTCGCCGTGGCGCGCGCTGCTGGGCGTCCTCGCCCCGCAGCACCGCGCCAGCGCCATGCCTGCAGCGAACGATCGCTCCGAACTTGAGGCCCAGGTTGCGGCGCTGCATCGGGTGCAGGCTGTCATCGAATTCGCGCTCGACGGCACCATCCTGCAGGCCAATGACAATTTCCTGCAGGCGGTGGGCTATCGGCTGGAGGAGATCCAGGGAAAGCACCATTCCCTGTTCGTCGATCCGGAGCAGGCGCGCAGCGTCGAATACCGCGATTTCTGGGCGCGGCTGGGGCGTGGCGAGTACGACGCCGGGCAGTATCGCCGCTTCGGCAAGGGCCAGCGCGAGATCTGGATACAGGCCTCGTACAACCCGGTGCTGGACCGCCAGGGGCGGCCATACAAAGTGGTCAAGTTCGCTACCGACATCACCGCGCAGAAGCTGCAGACGGCTGATTCGGCCGGGCAGCTGGCGGCGATCGGCAAGTCGCAGGCGGTGATCGAGTTCAGCATGGACGGGCGCATTCTGTCGGCCAACGACAATTTCCTCGCCACCACCGGTTACAGCCTCGACGAGGTGCGCGGACAGCACCACTCGCTGTTCGTCGAGCCTGGCCATCGTGGCAGTGATGAGTACCGCCGGTTCTGGGAAAAGCTTGGCCGCGGCGAATACGACGCCGGGCAGTATCGGCGCCTGGGCAAGGGCGGCCGCGAGGTCTGGATCCAGGCGTCCTACAACCCCATCCTCGACCTCAACGGCAAGCCGTTCAAGGTCGTCAAGTACGCCACCGACATCACCGCGCAGGTGCATGAAAACCAGGCGATGCAGCGCGCCGTGGCGCAGACCCGCGAAGTCGTGGCCGCGGCCAAGCAGGGCGACCTGACCCGCCGCGTTGCCACGGCCGACAAGCAGGGCGCGATCGCCGAGCTGTGCGAAGGCGTGAATGCGCTGGTCGAGGCGATGGCAGCGATCATTGGTCAGATCAAGTTCGCTGCCGACACCATTGCGGTGGGGGCGACCGAGATCGCACAGGGCAACAGTGACCTGTCGCAGCGCACCGAGCAGCAGGCGGCCTCGTTGGAGGAAACCGCGGTATCGATGAAGGGGCTGGCCGAGACCGTGCAGCGCACTGCCACCAACGCGCGCCAGGCCAGCCAGCTGGCCGGCGGTGCCGCTGACGTCGCTGCGCGCGGCGGTAGCGTGGTGCATGAGGTGGTCGAGACGATGGCGGTGATCAATGCCTCCTCGCGGCGCATCGTCGACATCATCGGGGTAATCGACGGCATCGCGTTCCAGACCAACATCCTCGCACTGAACGCAGCGGTGGAAGCCGCACGCGCCGGCGAGCATGGGCGTGGATTTGCCGTGGTCGCCACCGAGATCCGCGAGCTGTCGCAGCGCTCGGCCAGCGCAGCGAAGGAGATCAAGCAGCTGATCGATGAGTCGGTGGCCAACGTCGGGGCCGGCACCGCCCAGGTCGAGAGCGCCGGCCGCACCATGGACGAGATCGTGACCAATGTCCGCCGGGTCAGCGACCTGATGACCGAGATCAGCACCGCCTCGCAGCAGCAGAGCGACGACATCCAGCAGATGAACCAGGCGGTCGACCTGATCGACCAGGGCACCCAGCAGAATGCTGCCCTGGTCGAAGAGGCGTCGGCAGCAGCGCGCAGCATGGAAGAGCAGTCGGCACAGCTGCTGCAGACCGTGGCCGGTTTCCGTGTCCAGGACGGGGCAGGGCATCCGCATGGCGGCGCAACCCTGCGGGTGGTCTAGGCGCGCGGGGCAGCGGGTGCGTCCCGGGCCTGCAGGGCCGGGGCAAGATGCACGCGGTTTCGCCCGGCATGCTTGGCGCGGTACAGGGCCTGGTCGGCACGGTCGACCAGGTTACCCGGCTCGTACGGATCACTGGCGGCCTGCCAGGCCACGCCCACGCTGATGGTCACATGGCCCTCGGCAGCGGGTAGTGCAGCGCTTTCGACCGCAGCACGCAGGCGTTCTCCCAGATGCAGCGCGTGCATCGCCTCGGGCGATGGCAGGGCCGCGATGAACTCCTCGCCCCCGTAGCGGGCCAGCAGGTCATCTCCTCGCTGCAGGCAGCCATCGAGGATGCCGACGACGGCACGCAGGCGGCGGTCACCTTCCGGGTGCCCGTAGGTGTCGTTGAGCCGCTTGAAGTGGTCGATGTCGATCATCAGCACGGCCAGGCCCCGCCCCTGGCGGCGCGCGCGGCGGTGGGCGGCACCCAGCGACTCATCGAAGCTGCGCCGGTTGCCCAGCCCGGTGAGGGGATCACGTCGTGCCAGTGTTTCCAGTTCATCGCGCTGGCGCTGGACCTCGACCTGGCTCAGCACGCTGCGCAGCGCGTAGGCGAGCATGGCGCCGATGAATCCGGCCATGGCCAGGCCCGGTTGCAGGCGGGCGACCAGCAGCGCCACCATCATCAGCAGCAAGGGCAGCATGAGTGGTACGCCGGCATCGACGATGCGCCGCAGGCTGCGGGATACTGCCACTGGCGGGCGGCGGCGACTGCCTGCCATGACCGCCAGCAGCACGAACAGTGCACTGATCAGCAGGTCCGCCCAGCTGCCGTCAGGTATCTGCGGCTGGTAGGTATTGATGTAGAGCGCCAGCAGGAAGTATCCCAGCGCGTAGATCGAGAGCGTCCGGAAGAAATCGCGGCGGTCGGGATTGTCCTCGGCCAGGAAACGGATCAGCGCGAAACAGAACACCAGGCTGTTCTGTACGCTGCTCATCGTGTGCAGGCATTGCGTCCACAGCGCTGTGTTGAGGGGCGCCATGGCCCGCATATGCAGGTAGTACAGCAGCCACAGCAGGGCAATGACTGCAAGGTCCACCGTGCGGATGCTGCGGTTGCCACCTCCGGGGCTGGCGGCCACGTAGGTCAGGGGGACCCGGTAGAACACATACAGGATCAATGACGATGCCGTCATCTGCGCCGGCGCGAGGCCGGCCACGTTCCGGTACAGCAGTGCCAGCAGGGCGAGCGAGAACAAACCGACGGCCGCGCCGAGCAGCCGCCATTTGCAGGCTGCCTGTCTGCCGCGTGCCCGCCGCACGCACGCCAGTGCGGCCAGCGAGGGGGCGGTGATCAGCAACAGGTAGGAACCGACAGGGTCCTGCGGGCCGATCAAGGCAATGACGAGAGCGTGCGTGACCAGAAAAAACAGTGCAGCACGTAGCGTCATGCATTCCCCCGCCCCCGGATCCGGCGGGATCACGATAGGCAGATGTACGTGAGGCTGGCAAGAAAAGTGTGCGCTGCGTCTAGTGTCAACCTTGTCAGCAGTCGCGGTTGTGGCGCACTGGGCTCCGGAGCCCCTCGGCGCTGCCCAGGACGACCGCCTGGACGCGGCGTGCAGTTCAGCCCCGGAAATGCAAAAGGCCAGGTCGGGGACCTGGCCTTTGATGCAGTGGTGCCGGTGAAAGGACTCGAACCTTCATGGGGTCACCCCCGGCTGATTTTGAGTCAGCTGCGTATACCATTCCGCCACACCGGCAGGCAGCGTGCGAGTGTAACCGAGGTGGGCAGGGCTTTCATAGGGGCAAGGCAGATCGAGGCGTTTCCTGTCGGCATCAGCCTTGTGATGGCTATACTGCGGCGGCTTGAATACCTCCAGGAGCGGTAGCCGATGACAGTGTTGCAGGACCTGAGGGTGCTGGTGGTCGAGAACGACGAGATGAGCGCGGCCCTGCTGCAGATGCAGCTGGTGCATGCCGGAGCCACCGTGGTCGGGTTGGCGGCGAGCGTGGCTGAAGCACTGCGCCTGCTGGAGGAGACGTCTCCGGATGTGGCCCTGCTGGACTATCGCCTGGCCCGCAACGAGACCAGCGAACCGGTGGCGGCAGCGTTGTCGGCGCGCCGTGTACCGTTCGTGCTCGCCACCGGGATGCTGGCCGAACAACTGCCGGATGCGATGCTGACCGGCATCCTGCTGGTCAAGCCGTACCTGTCGGCGGATCTGAGCGAGGCGCTGGTTCGCGCAGTGGGTCGCTCCCGCGTCAAGGCCTGACTGGCCCACGTGGAGACGGCCGGCGTATGCTGCCCGGGCCTGAATGCTCAGGCCTACAAGGAGAGTGGCATGAAGAAGTGGATCAAGCGCATGGTTGCTGCGGGTGTCCTTTCGATGGCGGTCTTCGGTGGTACGGCAACTGCCGCGTGGTGCGGCCAGCCCTGTTTCCAGCTCTACAAGAGCTGCATCGCACGCGGCGGTGAGGTTGAGCAGTGCCTGCAGGAACAAGCTTTCTGCGAAGAGGCGATGTGCGGCGGCAATCCCTGATCCAGGAACCCCGCCTCGGCGGGGTTTTTCATCTGCGCAAGGCGCTCAGCCCGCTTCTTCATGTACGTAGCGGATGTCCTCGCGGTCGTCGAGGATGCGGTACTGCTCGGCCAGGTTGTCCGGGTCGGGCGTGAGCCAGGCATCCAGGTGCTCCCTGCGGATCGGTATCACGCCGCGGTCGTGGCCTGCCGCGGCGACATCGCGTGGTGGGGTGTCGGTGATCGTGGCGAACGAGAGCAGGCGGCCTTCCGGGCCCTCCCATTCCGCCCACAGGCAGGCCAGCAACAGGTCGCGGGGCGGCTCTGGACGGAACTCCAGCACCACATCCTGCTCTTTCTCGTCCGTGCCCAGTGTGCGACCGGCAATCGCGTGCCGGGGCACGTGCTCATAGAACGCGCTGACCACCACCACGCCGTGGCGCAGGCCGAACGCGCCTCGCCAATACCCTTCCAGGCTGTCGCGCCGCGCGTTGTAGGTGCCCGGGTAGAGCACGTCGTTACGTGCGGGCTTGTCGGGGAGGCGGCACTGGTAGCGCATCGGCTTGATCACTCGCTGGCCTTTCTCAGTGACCATCACCGGCGCGTAGGTGCCGGGGAAAATGCGGTTGTCGCGCGGCAGCAGCTGCACCCGGTGCAGATCCTCCAGTCGGGCCTGGGCGCGCTCGATGCGGTTCCCGGCCACGCGCAGGTCGTTGCGTGCCTTCTGGGTGGGGCGGGTTGCCAGCGTGGCTTGGGCAATATCCCGGCGCTCGCGCTGGCGGGCCAGCTCCGCTTCCAGATCCTGGCGTTCCTGCGCATGCCACTGCTGGATTTTCGCGACGATGTCGCGGCCCTGTTCGGTGCGGGCGCCGGCAAAGCCGTCATCCATTGCTTTCGGAGTTTTCGGCCGCTTCTTGCCGGGGTCGTGCGCGTACAGTTCCGCGAATTCCTCCAGTGACAGGATGGCGCCGAACTCGCGCACCAGCTTGGCGTAGTCGGCGCGGATCAGGGCGGAATAGCACATGGGGACTCTGCTGGAGGTGGGTCGCAGCGGCTGCGACGCGGATGCGGCAGGATAGCCTGACCCTTTGGAGAGAGTGTATGAACGATTCTGTCACCTGCCAGTTCCGCGAGGCCGTGCCCACGGTGGAAGACTACTGCCAGCTGCGTGTGCTTGCCGGCCTCAGCGCCAAGAGCCGGGAAGCGGCTGAACGCGCGCTGCCCAACACCCTGTTCGGCGTGTGCGCCTATCAAGGGGCTGAGCTGGTGGCGATGGGGCGCATCGTCGGCGATGGCGGATGCCATCTGCAGGTCTGCGATATCGCTGTGCTGCCGCGGTTGCAGGGGCAGGGCCTGGGCAAGGAGGTGATGCGGCGTCTCGATGCATGGATGCAGGCGAACCTGCCGCCGTCGGCGTACGTCAGTCTGCTGGCTGATGGTGAAGCACATCGCCTGTACGCACAGTTTGGTTTCGCGCCGACCGCGCCGGCCTCGATCGGGATGTATCGCCGGTTCTGAAGAGGGGTGGCGGTGAGGTCATCCACGCATGCGTGGATAGGGCCTTCCCTGGAATCGCAGGCAAAGAAAAACCCCGGCCGAAACCGGGGTTTTCAAGAATTGGCGTCCCCACGGGGATTCGAACCCCGGTCGCCACCGTGAAAGGGTGATGTCCTAGGCCTCTAGACGATGGGGACGCACGAAAACTTCAAGTTGTAGATCCTTCGACGGCCTAATGTCGAAGTGGTGGAGCCAAGCGGGATCGAACCGCTGACCTCCTGCATGCCATGCAGGCGCTCTCCCAGCTGAGCTATGGCCCCATGAAACTCCGGATGATCTGCCGGGAGCAGAGTCCGTTTTGAAACTGGCGTCCCCACGGGGATTCGAACCCCGGTCGCCACCGTGAAAGGGTGATGTCCTAGGCCTCTAGACGATGGGGACGCACGAAAAACTTCAAGTTGTAGAACCTTCGACGGCCTAATGTCGAAAGTGGTGGAGCCAAGCGGGATCGAACCGCTGACCTCCTGCATGCCATGCAGGCGCTCTCCCAGCTGAGCTATGGCCCCGTGTTACCGAGCCGCCTATCATACCTGCGTGTTCACGTTTGTGGAAGTCTTTTTTGAACTTTTTTCGTTCCGGTTCAACCATCGCCACAAGGGCGGGGGAACCGCAACGCCACAACCTGAATGCCGGTAGGCGGTGAACAAAAAAGACCCGGTTATCGGCCGGGTCCTCGTTGTTCGTGATGAGTGGCGTCCCCACGGGGATTCGAACCCCGGTCGCCACCGTGAAAGGGTGATGTCCTAGGCCTCTAGACGATGGGGACGCAATTCTCATCAATGTTCTTCGCGACCTTTCGACGGCCTAATGCCGAAAGATTGGTGGAGCCAAGCGGGATCGAACCGCTGACCTCCTGCATGCCATGCAGGCGCTCTCCCAGCTGAGCTATGGCCCCACGTCGCTGAGGAGCGAAATAATAGCCTTGCCCTAGGGGGTTGGCAAGCATTTGTTGCACTTTTCTTCACGTGCGCTGCGACGCTGCTGTCCGTCGCCTGTGGTCAGGCATTGTCCTCGGTCAGTGCCGCCAGGATCGGGCACTGATCCCGTGCTCCGTGTCCCGGGCAGGCGTCGACCAGCTGCGAAAGTGCCGTGTGCATGCGCTGCAGCTCGGCCATTCGTTGCGCGATGTCCTGCAGGCGCGCCTGGGCGGTGTCACGCACGCTGCCCATGTCCTGCGAGTGGTGGTCGCTCAAGGCGAGCAGCTCGCCGACCTCTTCCAGGCTGAAGCCCAGCGCCTTGGCGCGTCGGATGAAGCGAAGGCGGCGCAGGTCCTGTTCGCCGAAGATGCGGTACCCGCCGGCCGTGCGGGCTGCCGTCCGCAGCAGCTGCTGCCGCTCGTAGTAGCGCACGGTATCGATGGGCACGCCCGCCTGGCGGGCCAGTTGTCCAATGTTCATGGCGGATTCCTGCGGATGCTGCGGGCCATTGTGAAGCCTGGAGCCGGCTCGAGGGTCAAGGCCGGACGCTCGCGCCGCGTATTCAGCGTACTTTGCAACTTTCTTCATAGCCCCGCTGATGGGCCAGTTCCTACGCTTCGCCTGAACCGGCCACCCGATGGCCTGCAACGAAGCGAGGAGGTGGTCTGTGGATGGAATCAGCAACGAAGGATTCGTCGAGGTCGCAGTGGTCGAGTATCCGGGGGGCGACCCCTCCGCCGCGTCGGTACTGGCCGAGATGACTCATGTCGCCAACCGCCTTGCACAGCAGCAGCGTCGGCCATTCAAGCGCGTGGTGGTCACGCGATGGATCGTACCCGCCAGCCAGACCGGCGTGCATCGCATTGCCGGTGCGGAGATGCTGGAAGCCGCCATTCCCGCGGTGATCGCGGTCCCTGGCCAGATCAGCCCGGGAACCTGCCTGCGCGCCGAGGAAGTCCTGCTGGACTGGCTGCGGGCCCATTACGACGGCGGCAGCCTGCTGGCAGCCGCCAGTGACGGAGTGGGTGTGCTGGCGCGGGCCGGCCTGCTGGCGGGCCGAACGGTCAGCGGGCCCGATCTTGGGCGGCATCCCGGTTTGCAGGCCCAGGCGGTGAGCTGGGTGCCCAGCGAACGTGCGCTGGTCGACGACGGCGATCTGCTGACGGTCGGTGGCTCGCAGGCCTGGCGGTTCCTGGCCCTGCGGCTGCTGTACCGGTTGCACGGGCAAGGCGTGGCCAGTGCGGTCGCACAGCAGTTGGGAATCGCCGTACCCGCCGGGATCCAGCAGGATCTGGAGCGCTTCAGTGCGAACTTCGCCCATGGTGATCGTGATGTGCTGAAGGCGCAGCGCTGGCTGCATACCACTGCAGCACGAGGTGCCACCCTGGCTGCCATCTGCGAGGTTTCCGGATTGGAGCCGCGGACGCTGCAGCGACGCTTCCTCAGGGCCACCGGCCTGCGACCGATCGAGTACTGCCAGCGGCTTCGTATTGCCAAGGCGCAGACGCTGCTGCAGCAGGGCGCCGGGATCGACGAGGTGGCCTGGGGTGTGGGCTACGCCGACCAGAGTGCATTCCGACGCCTGTTCCTTCGCATCGTGGGCATGACGCCGGCCAACTATCGCCGCCATGTCAGTTGCAAGCGGCGCGAGCGACCGCTGATGCCGTCGGTGGCCGGAAGCCTGCGCGGGCTGCAGGCGCCGTCGGGTGTGCAATCGGGACGAAGTGCCGCGTGATGCGTGGTGGTGGGGAGTGCTTGCAACCTGGGGGCGAGGCTTCGACCATGCAGGCAGTGGACGATTGAGCGGGTGGGCTGATGTCGAGCGTAGGGCCGGTACCGATGCCGGTGGTGTTGATCCTTGCATGTGCGTTGCTCGCAATGGGCATTGCCCGCCTGTGGCCACGCGGGAAGGGCGAAATGCCGGTGCCCTCGGCAGCCAGCATGGTGCTGGACATGTTGCTGATCGGCCTGCTGTGCGGGCGCATCAGCTTTGTCGCGCTGAATGTTGCACTCTATCGCCAGGCACCCTGGAGCATCCTGCAGATCACCGACGGCGGCTACCACCTGGGGGTGGTGCTGGTATCAGGGCTGGCCTGGGCACTGTGGCGCCTGCGGCCGTGGCGCGCACTGCGTGTACCGGTGTTGGCCAGTGCGCTGGTCGGCGTGCTGCTCTGGGCCGGTGGTGGCGCGTTGTTGTCTGCCTGGCAGGAGCGGCAGATGCCGCTGCCAATGCTGCAGGTGGAAGACCTGAAGGGCGGCAAGGTCGATCTGCAGCAGTTTCGCGGCAAGCCACTGGTGCTGAATCTGTGGGCCACGTGGTGCGGGCCCTGCCGCCGTGAGATGCCGGTGCTGGCAACGGCTCAGCAGCTCCATGCCGATGTGCAGTTCGCATTCCTCAACCAGGGCGAAACCCTGGATGAGGTCCAGGGTTTCCTGGCCAGCCAACGACTGGAGCTGGGCAATGTGCTGCTGGACGATGAGGCTGCCGCTTCAACCGTGCTGGGTGTGCAGGCCTATCCTTCGACGCTCTTCTTCGACGCCGATGGGCGCCTGCGTGAACTGCACCTGGGCGAACTGACGGCGGCCGGTCTTGAACACAAACTGCGCCGGCTGCGGTAGCCTGCGCGGGCATCTCACTACGGAGTTCCCATGTTGTCGACTTCCCTGCGCACTGCTCCGGCGGTGCTCTTGCTGCCGGTCATGCTGGCATTGGCCGCCTGCAGCCAGGCACAGACGCCACCGGGCAAGGCCGCCACGGCGCCGACGGCCGGCGCACCGGCCACGACCGCCAAGGGCGATCGCCCGGCGGTGCTGAAGGGCATCGAGAAGCACGGCTTCGAGGTCGTTGCCGAATTTGATGCGCCGGGTGGCCTGCGTGGCTTTGCCGGCGTGGTAGGTGGCCAGCAGCCTGCAGCGGCCTATGTCACGGCCGATGGCAAGCATGTGCTGGTGGGCAGCCTGTTCGATGCCGAGGGCAATGATGTGGCCGCCGAGGCGGTCGAAAAGCTGGTCGCCGCACCGATGTCGGCCAAGATGTGGACCAAGCTGGAAGCCAGTGCCTGGGTGCGCGATGGCAAGGCCGATGCGCCGCGCGTGGTCTACACCTTCAGTGACGCCAACTGCCCCTACTGCCACAAATTCTGGGAAGCAGCGCGGCCGTGGGTCGATGCCGGCAAGGTGCAGCTGCGTCACATCATGGTTGGTGTGATCCGCGAGGACAGCCCGGCCAAGGCCGCCGCCATCCTCGCCGCGCGTGATCCGAGCGCGGCGCTGCTGGAGAACGAGCACCAGTTCGACCGTGGCGGCATCAAGGCGCTGCCGAACATCAGCCGCGAGATCGCAGGCAAGCTTGATGCCAACCAGGTCCTGATGCTGGAGATGGGCTTCCAGGGCACGCCAGGCATCCTGTTCCAGGATTCACAGGGTCAGGTGCAGCGCCGCGCCGGACTGCCGCAGGGCGACGACCTGACGACGGTGCTCGGCCCGCGCTGACCCGTGTCGACATGATGACGTAGCCCACAGGCCCGCATGGCGACATGCGGGCCTGTCGCGTTCTGTGCCCCAGGCCGACACAACCGCTTGCGCATGACCTGTTCAAGGTCACGTCTGAATCGTGACTGAGATCAAGCATCGCGCCTTGATTCCAATCAAGGCCAAAAACGACAGGCGGATTAGCCTTTGACGCATGGAATACAGCGTCAACGCGCCATGGATGCCGCGCCACGGCTGCCCCGATTCGGGCAGTGTGGCACCGCTATTCACGACACTCTCACTCCCTGCTTGTTACGCAGACCGCTGCGGTCGCCACCTCTCTGGCAGCGCGGCCTTGATGGAAGCGACATGGGTACAGGCAGGGCAATGTCATCGTCCTGTTGTCTGCCGCGCGCAGGCTGACCGGTGTCGTCGACGCAGTACCCGCATTTCCAGCAACGGCAACGCGAAGCCAGGGCGGCGCATGCGTGCGCTCCAGGACCGTGATGCGAGTGTTCGTCCGGGGAGGATGCAATGCGTTTGGCGGTACTGAGTCTGGCGTGTATGGGTGCACTGGCGATCTCGCCAGCGTATGCGCAACAGGGCGATGCGGAGGATGCGCAGGCATTGCGGCGTGAGATTGCCGCCATGCGTCAGGCGCTGGAAGGCATGCAGCAACGGTTGAATCGGCTGGAGGCGCGCGATGATGCGCCGGTGCAGGCACGGACGACGGCAGCGCCTGCAACGACGCCTTTGGTTTCGGCACCTGTCCCTTCCGATGTGATTCATGGCACGCAGGTCCCGGGTGTCGCACAGCCGGTGTTGCCACAACGCGACTCCGTGGCCGATCCATCCACAGCGGCATCGCGTCCGGACAGTGCCGCGGGCCCGACCGATCCCGACCTCAAGGGCTTCTTCGCCATTCCCGGCACCGACACCGTGATCCGCATCGGCGGCTACGCCAAGCTTGATGCCATCGCCGACTCGCGCGCGGCCGGTGACGAGGACCAGTTCATCCCGTCGTCGATGCCGGTCGGCGGCAGCCACCGTGATGTGTCCAACTTCAACATCCATGCCAAGCAGACGCGCTTCAGCTTCGAGGCGCGACGCCCGACCACGCACGGCAACCTGCGCTTCTACCTGGAGAACGACTTCTTCGGCAGCAGCGACGGCTACGAGTTCCGCCTGCGTCATGCGTATGGCCAGCTCGGTAATACCTATGCCGGTTATGGTTACTCCAGCTTCATGGACCCGGACAGCCTGCCCGACACGCTGGATTTCGCCGGGCCCGGCGGCGCGGGCTATCTGCTGGTGGCGGGCATCCACCACAGCTTTGCGATGGGCAAGGGCAACACCCTGACCGTCGCCGCCGAAGACCCGAAGACCGAACTGGCCGGTGCCAGTGATGAGCGGGCCGCGGTGAACCGTCTGCCGGACGTAACCGTGACCGCGCGCATGGAGCGCGACTGGGGCCACCTGCAGCTGGGCGCGGTGGCGCGCAGCCTGGCCTACGACGGCGAGGACGAGCGCGACCGGCGCATGGCCGGCGGCCTGCAGCTGAGTGGCTCGGCCTCGGTAGGCGAGCGCGACCTGCTGCTGTTCGGTGCACTCGGTGGCCGCGGTCTCAGCCGCTACACCGCCGACCTGACCGGCTCCGGGCTGGACGCGGTGGTCGGTGCCGATGGCCGTCTCGACGCGCTGGACCTGCACGGCGGCTTCGTTGGCTACACCCATTACTGGTCCGAGCTATGGCGGTCGAACCTGATCTTTGGCCAGCTGACCCTGGAGCGGAACGCGGCACTGGCCGCCGACGCGTTCCGGCAAAGCCGCTACGGCGTGTTCAACCTGATCTGGAGCCCGGCGCCCTCGTGGACCATGGGCATGGAGCTGCTGTACGGCCGCCTGGAACAGCAGGGCGGCGCGCGCGGCGACACGGTCCGGGTGCAGGGCAGCCTGCAATACAACTTCATCAAGTAAGCGCGAGCAGTCGTACGCCAGCGTAACCGTCCCCACGCCCGGTCAAGCCGGGCTCATGCCAGTACAGGAGATTGTCATGGCAGAAGCAAAGAAAATCGGGGTGGTCGGAGCCACCTTCCTCGTTGCCGGCAACATGATGGGCTCAGGCGTGTTCCTGTTGCCGTCCAGCCTGGCCAAGATCGGCACCGCCTCGATCTGGGGCTGGCTGATCACCACCGCAGGTGCGCTGCTGCTGGCGTTCGTGTTCGCCAAGCTGGGCAAGCTGGCGCCCAAGGCGGGCGGTCCGTACGCCTATGCGCGTGACTGGTTCGGGCCGTACATGGGCTTCCAGACCAACACGATCTACTGGTTCGCCAACTGGATCGGCAACGTCGCCATCCCGATTGCGGCGGTCGGCTACTTCAGCTACTTCTTCCCGATCCTGTCCGAGCCGCTGGTGCGCTGCATCGCGGTGCTGGTGCTGGTGTGGGCGCTGAGCTTCGCCAACGTGATCGGCCCAGCCTTCGTCAGCCGCGTGCAGACGGTTACCACCAGCTTTGCGCTGGTACCGATCCTGGGCATCGCCATCTTCGGCTGGTTCTTCTTCGATGCCGACATCTTCAAGGGCGCCTACAACGTGTCCGGTGAATCCAATTTCGGCGCGATCTCCAGCGCCGCGGCGCTGACCCTGTGGGCCTTCATCGGTGTCGAGTCGGCCTCGGTGACGGCCGGTGTGGTCGAGAACCCGGAAAAGAACGTGGCCCGTGCCACCCTGGCCGGCGTGTTCCTGGCCGCAATCGCCTACATCGCCAGCTCCTCGGTGATCATGGGCATGGTGCCCAATGGTGAACTTCAGACGTCCGATGCGCCGTTCGCACTGGCCGCGGCCAAGGCAGTGGGCGGTTGGGGCGGTGCGCTGGTCAGCCTGTGTGCCTTCATCGGTGCGGCCGGTTCGCTGGGCGGCTGGATCCTGCTGACCGCACAGAGCGCCAAGGCCGCTTCCGACGACGGCCTGTTCCCGAGCATCTTCAGCAAGACCAACAAGGATGACGTGCCGGTCAAGGGCGTGCTGATCGTGGCCGTGCTGATGACCCTGGCCGTGCTGGTCACCTCCACTTCGGAAACCGCCTCGGCCCAGTTCGACGTGATCACGTCGGCGGCCGTGGTACTGACCCTGCTGCCCTACATCTACTCGTGCGTGGCCTGCTACTTCGTGGTCGAGCGCTCGCACACGATCATTCATACCGGTGCGTTCTGGACCCTGACCAGCCTGACCGTCGTGTACTGCCTGTGGGCGATCTACGGCTCGTCCGGAACCATCGTGCAGTACGCGTTCCTGTTCGTGCTGTTCATCACCGTGTTCTATCCCTTCTTCAGCGAGGAGCGCCGCCAGCAGCGGCAGCGCGCCCGCGAGGCTTCGGCGATCAGTGCCGGCGCCCAGCGTTCCTGAGTTAGACAAGGAGAATCAACGTGTACTTCAAGTCCCTGGACTATCCGGTCATTGTCATCGACAACGACTACGAGTCGCCGCGCATCGGCGGCATCCTGATCCGCGCCCTGGTGGAGGAGCTGCGCAGCAACGACCAGCGCGTGCTGTGTGGCCTGAACCTGGATGATGCCCGCGCCGGTGCCCGTACCTACGTGGCGGCGTCGGCGGTGCTGATCTCGATCGATGGCAGCGAGGAGGTGGATGGCGAGTTCCAGCGCCTGACCGCCTTCCTGCGCGAGCAGAGCGCGCGCCGCGCCAACCTGCCGGTGTTCCTGTACGGCGAGCGCCGCACCATCGAGAAGGTGCCGAGCAAGCTGCTCAAGTACATCCACGGCTTCATCTTCCTGTTCGAAGACACCAAGAGCTTCATCTCGCGGCAGGTGATGCGCGCAGCCGAAGACTACATGAAGAACCTGCTGCCGCCGTTCTTCAAGGCGCTGATCCATCATGCGGCCGAGTCGAACTATTCCTGGCACACGCCGGGCCATGCCGGTGGCGTGGCGTTCACCAAGTCGCCGGTGGGGCGTGCATTCCACCAGTTCTACGGCGAGAACACCCTGCGCAGCGACCTGTCGATCTCGGTGCCGGAGCTGGGCTCGCTGCTCGACCATACCGGCCCGATCAAGGATGCCGAGGAAGAAGCCGCGCGCAACTTCGGTGCCGACCATACCTTCTTCGTCACCAACGGCACCTCCACTGCCAACAAGATCGTCTGGCACGGCACGGTGGCCCGCGGCGACGTGGTGTTCGTCGACCGCAACTGCCACAAGTCGCTGCTGCACGCGCTGATCATGACCGGCGCGGTGCCGGTGTACTTCACCCCCAGCCGCAACGCGCACGGCATCATCGGCCCGATCAGCCTGGACCAGTTCACGCCCGAGTCGCTGCAGCAGCGCATCGCCGCCAACCCGCTGGCCAGCAAGGCCTACCAGGCCGGTTCCAAGCCGCGCATCGCAGTGGTGACCAATTCCACCTACGATGGCCTGTGCTACAACGCGGAGAAGATCGCCGACGAGATCGGCAGCGCGGTCGACTTCCTGCACTTCGATGAAGCCTGGTACGCCTATGCCGCCTTCCATCCGTTCTACGAGAACCACTACGGCATGGCCAAGGGCAAGCCGCGAGAGCAGGATGCGATCATCTTCACCACGCATTCCACCCACAAGCTGCTGGCCGCGTTCTCGCAGGCATCGATGATCCACGTGCGCAATTCGGCGCAGCGCGACCTGGATGCCGAGCGCTTCAACGAGTCGTTCATGATGCACACCTCGACGAGCCCGCATTACGGGGTGATCGCGGCCTGTGATGTGGCGTCGAAGATGATGGAGGGCGAGGCCGGCCGTTCGCTGGTGCAGGAGATGCATGACGAAGCCATCGCGTTCCGTCGCGCGATGCTGCACGTGCGTGACGATCTCGGCCGCGACGACTGGTGGTTCAGCGTGTGGCAGCCCACCAAGGTCGAGCGCAGCCTGGACAAGGGTGACACGCCGGCACCGCTGGTGGCCAAGCGCGAGGAGTGGTACCTGCAGCCGGACGCGCATTGGCACGGCTTCGAAAATCTGGTCGACGACTACGTGCTGATCGACCCGATCAAGGTGACCCTGCTGAGCCCGGGCCTGGCGATGGACGGCAGCATGGGCAGGCTGGGCATTCCGGCGGCGGTGCTCAGCAAGTTCCTGTGGGGCCGCGGCATCACCGTGGAGAAGACCAACCTGTACTCGGTGCTGTTCCTGTTCTCGATGGGCATCACCAAGGGCAAGTGGAGCACGCTGGTCACCGAACTGATGGCATTCAAGGAGCTGTACGACCGCAACGCGCCGCTCAGCCAGGCACTGCCGTCGCTGGCGGCCGACTATCCCAATGCCTACGCTGGTTGGGGCCTGCGTGACCTGTGCGATGCACTGCATGCGTTCAACCAGGAATTTGCGGTGGCCAAGGTGATGCGCGAGATGTACGTGGATCTGCCGACCCCGGTGATGACCCCGGCCGATGCCTACAACCACCTGGTCAAGGGCGAGATCGAGCGGGTCGACATCGAGCAGCTCAGTGGCCGCGTCGCCGCGACCATGCTGGTGCCGTACCCGCCGGGCATTCCGACCATCATGCCGGGCGAGCGCTTTGGCGACAGTGACGAGCCGATCATCCAGTCGCTGCGCATGGCCCGCGAACAGAACGCTCGTTTCCCGGGCTTCGAGTCGGACGTGCACGGGCTGATCATCGAGCAGGAGGGTGATGCGGTTTCGTACAGGGTGGAGGTGCTGAAGGCCTGACCGGCAACGGTCGGCCCTTCGGCGGACGATGGATACCGCGCGCGAGCAACGCATCCTGAAGTTCTCCATCGGGGTAACCATCGCAGTCAGCGCGGTTGGCTTCAGTGGTGGCCTGCTGGTGGGATCGCAGGCCATCCTGTTCGACGGCGTGTACAGCCTGGTCGACGTTGCCTTGACCCTGGTGTCGTTGTCGGTGCTGCGGCTGGTTGCGCGGGAACAGAGCCCGCGCTTCCAGTACGGCTACTGGCACCTGGAGCCGATGGTCGAGGCACTCGGCGGGGTGATCCTGTCGCTGGCCTGCGTGTATGCGCTGGCCAACGCAGTGATCGGCTTGACCACGGGCGGGCACGAAGTGAAATTCGGGCCTGCGCTGTGGTGGGCGGCATTGCTGAGCGCCAGCAACCTGGCGATGGCGGCATTCGTCGCGCAGCGTGCGCGGCGCCTGCGCTCGGCGTTGTTGTGGCTGGACGTGCGAGGTTGGCTGCTGGGGGGGCTGATGAGCCTGGCGGTGGTGCTGGCCTTCGTGCTGGCACTGGCGTTGCACGGCGGCGACTGGCACCACTGGGTGCCGTACCTGGACTCGATCGTGCTGGCGCTGATCAGCCTGGCGGTGCTGCCGGTGCCTGCGCGCAGCGCGTGGAAGGCGATGCGCGAGGTACTGCAGGTGGCCCCGGATGATCTGGACCGGCGCGTGCAGCAGGTCATGCAGGCGTTCGTGGCAGAGCGCGGCTATGCCGGTTTTACCAGCCACGTGGCGAAGATGGGGCGGATGAGCTTCATCGAGATCCACGTACTGGCCGATCCGACGACGCCGTTGGGTTCGGTGGGCCAGGTCGATGCGATGCGCGATGAGATCGCGGTACGCCTGGATGCCCGTGGCAGCACGTTCTGGCTGACCATCGATTTCACCGCCGACCCGGCGTGGACGTAGCCCTGCTTCTTTGGCGCCGGGGCCTTGCCGGGCCGGGTTCTGCTCCCCTGTAGAGCGGAGCTCATGCTCGGCTGCCGTTCGCGTGGAGCAGCCGAGCATGGGCTCGGCTCCACAACTGCCGATCGCGTGCAGTAGCAAAGCGCTGGCGTGGCGACGCAACATGCCGCGTTCGTTGCGCACGGCGGACTGCTCTGTTGCGTCGGATGTATTTGATCTCAACCCGGGTTGAGGTCGCAGACTGCCTCGCAGTTCCAACGCGCCTAGCGCAGGTAGTACTCCACCGGCACCACCAGCTCCTGCGGTGCCTTCAGTTCATCGGGAATGGGGGGGAGTGGCTGGGCGCGACGGAAGGTCTGCAGAGCTGCGTCATCGAGCATCCGCTGGCCACTGGACTGCTCCAGCCGCAGTGCCAGCAGGCGACCCTCGCGGTCGATGCTGGCCCTGACCCAGGCAGTGCCCTGCTGCCGGCGCGAGCGCGCGGCAGCGGGGTAGTAGCGGTAACGTTCCAGCCGCGCCATCAGGCGGGCTTCCCACTGGTCGCTGGCGGCGCCGGCCTGGAAGTCTGCCGGTGGCGCGTCCGGAGCGGGCGGCGCGGCCGTGATCGATGCCGGTGCGGGACTTGCATCGGTCGCGGCCGCAGGCGGGGCGACCGGCAGTGGCTGGCGGCCCGTGCCACCCGGTTCGCTGGCGGCCTGCTCTCCCTCGCGCGCCGCCGTAGGCTTGGGCGGCGGCGGTGACTTTGTGGGCTGCGAGGCGCGGGCCTGCTGCGCCTGGCTGGGGGTTTCGGCCTGGCGCTCCTCTACCGGCTGTGGCGGCGTGGCCGGTGCCAGCAGGCGCAGGCTGATGCGCACGTCCTGCTCCGGCGGCGGCAGCATCGGCGGCATCGCGACCCAGTGCATCAACAGCAGCAGTGGCAGCAGGTGCAGGACGACGGTGATCGCGATCGCCTGCCAGTGTTGGCCGCGCTCACTCATCGTCCAGCACCCACAGCAGATCGGCATCAGCTGCATCGACGGTTTCACCCGGTGAAGCCAATGCGATCACCAGCGCAGGCGTGTCCGGTGACAGGTAGCCCGGTACCCCGGTACCGCGCAGTACATGCCAGCGACCTGCTACCAGCAGCGCCGGTGCGGGCGCATCGAGCAGCACCTGGGCCATGCGCGTGTCGCGGGCCTGTTGTACGGCCAGCATCCCTTCCAGCATCGGTGCCGCGTCTGCGTGCTGGGCCAGCACCACCGCCGACAGGCGCTGGCGGGCAGCGGCCACTGGGAATCGCACGCCCTCGGTCGAGGCCAGCAGCGCATTGACCTCGGCACGCGCCAGGTTGCCACCGAACAACGGCGTGCCTGCATCGGCAGCCTCCCGTACCAGCCCGCCATACGCGGCCCACGGCCAGCGCGCATCCCAGTCCAGCAGTTCCTGCAGGCGTGCACCCTCGGCATGGTTGCCCTTGGCCAGCCAGCGCTGCACCCCTTGCAGGCGTGGCTGGCGCGCGCTGGCGATCATTTCCATCACCAGGGCGCCCTGCGGGCGTTCCCGCAGCAGAGCGTGCAGCAGCCAGCGCTGGGCGGCATGGTCTCCGGCGAGGTCATGGCGTTCACCCAGCAGCAGCCGCTGCGCACTGGCCGCACGCTGCACGAATGCGGCCTCGTCCACGCGCTGGCCATTGGCCAGATCGATCACCGAGCCCGGCATCGGCTGCGCGCCAACCATGCTCGCCAGCGCCAGCGCCAGCAGGCACAGTGGCAGCCAGCGACGGCTAGAACGCCACATTGATTCCCATCGAGACGGTACGGCCGCGGCCGTTGCCGCGGTCCAGGATCGGGCTGAAGATGCTGTCGATCGAGGCATTGTTGTCATAGGCCTTGTTCTGCAGGTTTTCGATGTTCAGCCACAGCGTGGTGTTGGCCTGGGGCTTGAAGCTCGCGTAGAAATCCAGCAGCACACCGGTGCCGCCGGTCTTGCGGGTCTGGAAGAAGTCGTAGCCCTCCTCGGTCGGGCCCGAGTACTCGGCGCGCAGGCCGGCCTGTACACGCTGCTGCCACCAGCGGCCACCCACATCCAGCGTCCAGTAGCGGTCGGGCAGGGCGGTGATGTCTTCCAGGTTGACGAACTCGATGGACGGCGCGCTGGTACGTGAGCGGGTCCAGCTCAGCGTGGCGTGGTAGTGCTCGCTGGCGTAGTGCGCCTCCAGCTCGATGCCGCGCATGCGCACGACGCCGGGATGGTTCATCCAGCGGGTCGTGGCGGTGAAGTCATCTGCATCCAGCACATCGGTCCAGGCATTGAGCTGCGGATCGCTGTCGATCGGCACCACCAGCGGTTCCATTTCCGGCGGATGCACGATCAGCAGGTACTGCGGCTTGATGTAGTCGCGGATGCGGTTGTCGAAGCGGGTGATGCGCAGCTGTGCCAGATCACCGTCGACCAGCAGCGAGTCGGTGCTGAGGTTGGCGCCGAACTGGAGGTTGCGCGAGCGTTCGCGACGCAGGAACGGGTTGGCGCCGACGCCATCGGCATCGCTCATGCCTTCCAGCGGGATCTTCTCGAAGAACATCTCCTGCACACGCGGCGGGCGGGAGGTACGGGAGACTTCGGCGAACAGCTGCAGCCAGTCGGTGGCCTGCCACGAAACCGTCAGGCTGGGGCTGAGTGCGCGCTGGGTGCGGCGCACATCGATGCCGCCGCCGTTGATATCGGCACACTGGCCCGGGACATCCGAGCAGATCGGCACGTGGCCACGGATGCCATAGCGATCCTGGCGCAGGCCGGCAGTCAGCGCGTAGACGTCGTACCGCAGTTCCAACGTGCTGAACACACTGTCCAGCTGGCTGCGACCCTGCGGGTTGGCACCGCGCAGGATGGGCGTATCGGCCACATAGATGTCCGACTGGTGCTTGACGCCGGTGTTCCAGCGCGCCTGCACGGCGCCGATATCGAAGCGGCTGGTGTTGTCGACGGTCCAGCTGCTCAGGCTGCTGTGGGTGCGGCGGCCGATGTAGCTTGAATCTTCCACCGGCGGATAGAACAGCCGGGTCTTGTTGCTGGCGAACGTCGCACGCAGGTCAATCCACGGCGTGTAGGGCGTGTAGTGATAGCTGGCGCGCTGGTTGCGCGCGGAAATCTGCCACGGGTAGTTGTGGTAGAAGTCGTTTTCGTAACGCATGTGGCTCAGGTCGAGCCGATGCTGGTCGCTGGGCTGCAGGCGCGCTTTCAGCAGCCAGCTGCTGGGCTGCTGGCTGCCCGGGTCGGCATCGTTCTTCTGCCCACGCGCGGTCGCGTATTCGCTGCTGCGGCTGCTGCTGGCAGCAGCCAGCAGGCCGAACTGGCGGTCACCGCCGTCGTCGCTGTGGCGCCAGGCACCGGCGAAGGTACGGCCACTGCCGTAGCCGTTGTTACCGTGGCGGTAGCCTGCACGAAGGCCCCAGTCGCGGCCCTCGCCAAGCAGATCGTCGATATCCAGGGTGCGGAAGTTGGCACTGCCGGCCAGCGTACCGGCGCCGTCACCGCCAGCGACCGCACCGCGCTGCACGTCCACGCCTGCCAGCAGGAAGGGGTCAACATAGGCGAACGGACCGCCCGAGCCATGCCCGGCATTGTTGCGGAAGGTCTGGGTGACACCGTCGATCATGGTGTTGACCCGGCCGGCACCGGTCATGCCGCGGATGTTGACCTGCAGGCCCGGCTGGCTGCGCGAATGGAAGCTGTGGGTGCCGGGCATCGAGCGCAGGAGGCTGTTGCCGTCCTGGTGTTCGGCCATTGCCACGCGTTCGCTGCCGACCGTGGGTGCGAAGCCATTACGGGTGGCCGGCACGTACTGGCTGGCACCGGTGCCGGGTGCGTGGCCGTGCGCGCTATCGCCCTGCACACGGAGGGGCACGGTGCGTCGGCTGCCGTCGCTGCGCTCGGCCGGCGCCGGTTCCAGAGTGGCGCGGCGCGCATCGATGAAGCGTGGGCGCAGGCCACTGCCGGCCAGCAGGCGCGACAGGGCCTGCGCATCGTCGAAGTTGCCGCGCAGCGCCGGCGCTGCATGGCCGGTGGGAAGCGCCGCGCCAACGATCAGGTCGATGCCGGTCAGGCGGCTGTAGGCATCCAGCGCGGCAGCCAACGGTTGGGCGGGCAGGTCATAGGTACGCGTGGCGGCCTGCGCGTGGGCGCTGGAGGGCAGCAGCGGAACGGTGCCGGCGCAGGCCAGCGACAGGGCAAGGACAAGAGGGCGAGGGCACAGCATCGGGGGCTCCAGGGGCTGACGCAGAGCGTCGTCATCCTGGGTAGACGCAGCCATGGGCTGGTTGTCAGGGTCCATCACGATGCTCCGCACGCGGCGGCAACCACACCTGTACGCCGTTGCCAAGGCGCAGTACGCGCACGTGCAGCTGCGCGGCCAGCTGGTCGCGGTTGCCGGCGGCGCCGTCTGCGCTGCCCAACAGAGTGACCGGCTGTTGCCGCAGTCGCGCCCCGATGATCCAGGTGTGCCCACCGTGCCAGCGGTCGAGACCCTGGGTGACCTCGGTCAGCGGCGCCGATACCCAGCGCAGCCGTCGCTCGCGCCAAGCCAGCGCACCTGCATCGGCGGCGCGCGGCAGGGCCCGCGTCTTTCCGTCGAAACGCATCTGCTGCCCCTCGGACGCTTGGACGGTGCTGCTGCCGGACACCACGCTGACGCGATGCTCGGTGACTGTGACCACGCTGTCATCACGCTGTACCGCCAGATCGAAGGCGGTACCCAACGCGGTGACGGTACCGTGCGGGGTATGCACCTGGAACGGTCGCGCAGCGTCGACGCTGACCTGGAACCAGGCCTGGCCGCGCTCCAGCTGGAGCTGGCGACGCTGTGCGTCGATGCGCACGTGCACTTCGCTGCCCGGCGAGAGCAGCACATGTGAACCGTCCGTCAGAGTTTCGTCGCGGATCTCGCCGGACGCAGTACGCAGTACCTGTGCGGCGGGTGGCGAAGCATGCCGGCTGTACAGGCCGAGCGCGCACAGCAGCAGCACCGCAAGGCCGGCTTCACCCAGGCGGCGGCGCTGCCGTCGTCGCTGCTGCCGCTGCAGGCTGGGCGTCGCCGCGCCGGCCTGCCACAGCTCCTGCAGGTGCAGGTACTGCGCCGCATGGCGTGGATCTGCCCGGCACCATTGCTCGAACGCGTTCTCATCACGGTCGCCATCGTGCGCATCCAGCCACCAGCGCGCAGCTTCGCGTGCAATGGTCTCCTGGCTCATGCGCCCGGCACCTGCTGCAACGCGACCAGGGCGCGCAGCAGATGGCCGTGCGCGGTCTGGCGGCTGATGCCGAGCTGCCGGCCGATCTCGGCCAAGGCCATCTGCTCCACACGGGCCAGCAGGAACACCTGGCGCGAGCGTGGCGGCAGCGCGGCGATGATGGCATCGAGGTGGCGCAGCTGTTCGGCATCAAGCAGGCGCTGTTCGGGCAGGGGCGCGGGATCGGCGATGGCATGCAGTTGCGCGTCCTCCAGCGCCTCTTCGCGACGGCGCTGGCGTTGCCGGTAGTGATCGGCGATCAGGTTGTGGGCGACGCGGTACAGGTACGCGCGGCCGTTGCTCAGCAGGCCGCTGGCGGCAACTTTGACGACGCGCAGCCAGGTTTCCTGGACGACGTCATCGGCATCGCTGCGTTGCGGGAGTTTACGGCGGACATGGGCGTGCAGCGGCCGGTAATGGGCCGCGCACAGCTGCGCGACATCCGTCGGTTCGACAGGCGTGGACACGGGGCGGGCGACAACTGGGAAAGGGAACAGCCCGCGGCGGCAAGGGCAGCGGCTGCACCTTACAGCAAAAGAGAATCATTTGCATCCATATGCGATGTGCGTCGACGGGTGGTGGTTGCCGCGTGGCAAGGTCAGCAGGGTGGAAGATTGGCATGCGGCCAGCACTACCGTGACGATCGTCAGAGATCGCGGTACTGGATCTGCGCGGCCAGCACACGCAGTCCGTCGGCATTGCTGGACAGGATGCGCTCCTCGCCGACACCCTTTTGCCGCTTCAACTGGAAGCCCTGGTCGGCAGGCAGCTGTGCGGCGATGCCGTCCAAGCGCTGCAGTGCATCGGGGCCGCTGCAATCGAAATGGCCCCAGTAGGCGCCATCGCGGTGAATCTGCAATCGGTAGTTCATCGCGGTATCTCCTGCAGGTCCTGCAGCCAGTGGTCGAACATCGCAGTGGCGGCTGCGGCCAGTGGTGCGCCATAGCGGCGCGCCTGCGCGCGTAGATCGTTGGGGTCGATACCGGCCTGGGCCAGCTCCAGCGTGTGGCCGATCAGCCAGCGCTCGAACTGGCGTGCATCCAGTTCCGGGTGGCATTGCAGCGCCAGTGCGTGGTGGCCAATGGCAAAGGCCTGGTGGCGACAGGCTGGCGTGCTGGCCAGGCGGCGTGCATCGACTGGTAGTTCGAACGCCTCGCCGTGCCAGTGCAGCACCGGAATGCCCTGCAGTGCCTGCAGCGGTGAGTGCTGGCCATCATCGGTAAGCAGAAGCGGCGCGAAACCGATCTCCTTGCCGCCACTGGGCACAACGCTGGCACCCAGCGCACGCGCCATCAGCTGCGCGCCAAGGCAGATGCCAAGGGTGGGGCGCTGCTGCTGCAAACGCCCTTGCAACAGCGCGATGCTATCGTTGAGGAACGGGTAAAGATCAACATCGTTGACGCTGATCGGGCCACCCAGCACCACCAGCAGGTCAGCCGCTTCGGCCGGATCGAGTGCATCTACACCCGCCTGCAGCACCTGCAGCTGCCAGCCCTGGGCCAGCAGCAACGGTTGCAGGGTGCCAAGGTCCTCGAAGGCAACGTGTTGCAGGACAACCGCGTGCTTCATGCCGGGGCTCCGCTGTTCGGCCAGTAGATGCTGTCCGGAGTGGCGCGGGCGCCGAAGATGGCCTGGCCGACACGGACCACGGTGGCGCCTTCCTCGATGGCCACTTCGAAGTCGCCGGACATGCCCATCGACAGCTGCGACAGGTCGATGCCGGGCGGGGCGGTATGCCGCAGCTGGTCGCGCAGTTCACGCAGGCGCACGAAGCACGCTCGCACACGTTCGACTTCGGGAGTGAAGATGGCCAGGGTCATCAGGCCACGCACGCGTAGCCGGTCGAAGGCTGGCAGCTGCTGCACGAATGCCTCCATGGCATCGGGTTCCAGACCGTACTTGCTGGGTTCGGCAGACGTGTTGACCTGGACGAATACATCCAGTGTGCGGTCTTCCAGCTGCAGGCGCTGCTGCAGCGCTTCAGCCACGCGCAGGCTGTCCAGCGCCTGGAATTCGCTGGCGAAGCGCGCCACGTAGCGCGCCTTGTTGGTCTGCAGATGGCCGATGACCGACCAGTGCACGTCCAGGTCGGCCATTGTCTCGGCCTTGCGCTGTGCCTCCTGCACCTTGTTCTCGCCCAGTTCGTGGCAACCGGCGGCCACCGCCATGCGGATGCGGGCGTCATCGACGGTCTTGCTGACTGGCAGCAGGCGCACGCTGGCCGGATCCCGGCCGACGCGGGCACAGGCATCGGCGATGCGTTGTCGCACCGTGACCAGGTTGGCGGCGATCTGTTCAACAGACTGGGCGACGGGCCAGTCGGCGGCGGCAAGGGGCATGCGGGTACCTCCAATGCAGGGCGGCCAGGGTGGGATACACTGGCACAGGACAAGAATTATTTTGGCATAGGACAAAATGAAAATCACCGGGCATAGCGCCGAGTCGATCTTCGACAGCATCCGCGATGGCATCGGCAAGGGCCGTCTGCCAGCCGGCAGCGTGCTGCCGCCGGTGCGCGATCTGGCCGATCAGCTGGGGGTCAATCGCAACACCGTGGCCGCCGCCTACAAGCGATTGGACGCGGCGGGCCTGGCCAGCACCGCGGGCCGGCGCGGCACGGTGGTGCGTGGCCTGCCGCCGATGCTGGCGCGCGAGGGCAGTACGCCAGGGTTGGCGTTGCAGGACCTGGCCGGTGGCAACCCGGATCCGCGCCTGCTGCCCAGCCTGCGCCTGGCCGCAGCGGCACCGCGGCTGTATGGCGTGGGTACAGTCGACCCGCGACTGCAGGCGTTGGCACGCGCTTCGCTGGATGTGGACTGCCCTGATGGGTACGCGCTGGAGCTGACCCATGGCGCGGTCGATGGCATCGAACGCCTGCTGGCGGCGTGGCTGCTGCCGGGCGATCGCATCGCGGTGGAAGATCCGTGCTTTCTTGGCAGCCTGAATGTGCTCAACGCGGTGGGCCACGCGCCGTTGCCAGTGGCGGTGGATGAACACGGTATGCAGGTCGAATCGCTGCGGCAGGCACTGGAGAGCGGCGCACGCGCGGTGCTGTTGACCCCACGGGCGCACAATCCGACCGGGGCCAGCCTGGATGCGAAGCGGGCACGCGCATTGCGCCAGCTGCTGGCCGCCTATCCGCAGGTGGCGGTGTTGATCGACGATCACTACGCACTGCTCTCGCAGCAGGCCTATCACTCGGTGCTGCCGCTGGATGGCCGGCGCTGGGCGCTGCTGCGCTCGCTGTCCAAGCCGCTGGGCCCGGACCTGCGGCTGGCCTGGCTGGCCTGCGATGAAGAGACTGCGATGCGGCTTCGGTTGCGGTTGGCGTCCGGTACTGGCTGGGTCAGTCACCTGCTGCAGGATGCGGCGACGTCGGTACTGGCGTCGGCGTCGCAACGGGCGAAGATCGCCTCGGCGGGGGAGTGTTACCAGCAGCGGCTGCAGTCATTGCAGACGCTGCTGCATGCGCGTGGCCTGCCGACGGCACAGCCGATGGAAGGATTGAACCTGTGGCTGCCGTTGCAGGCCGACAGCCATCCCCAGGTGCTGGCACTGGCTTCGCGCGGATGGCATGTGCGCGCGGGTGAGGTGTTCGCGGTGGCGGCGCCGGGGCATGGCCTGCGCATCACCTGCGCGGCACTGGGGGCGGCGCAGTTGCGGCACTTGGCCGATGACCTCGCGGCGGTGTGTGGGGTGTAGCGTCGAGCCATGCTCGACTGCCCGTCATGTAGAGTCGAGCCATGCTCGACTGCTTCTAGCAACAGCAGCCGAGCATGGCTCGGCTCTACAAAGATGAAGCAAAGCCGAGCATGGCTCGGCTCTACAGAAGAAGATCAGGGCGCGGCGTTGGCACCCGGGCGCACGTAGTAGGCCTGGCCGCTGTCATCGAGGAACATCAGTTCCGGCTTGCCCTGCCAGGAGGTGAGCATGGCGCCGGTGTTGTTCTGGTGCTTGACCATCAGGCTGGCGCCACGGTCCGGGTTGGCGACGACCTTGAAGACTTCGGTGGTGCCGGTGGCATCGTCGAGGGTGAGCAGGGCTTCGCCGCCGCGGTCGCTGGTGCCATAACCGCCGCGCTCGGAACCATCGGGGCCAAGCAGGATCAGGCCGGACAGCGCGGTGGCGCGCGGGCCTTGGGTGCGGCCCGCGCTGAGCGGATCGGGGACCGGTGCGCCGAGGATCACCCGCGGCTGGCCGCTTGCATCGTGGATGACCAGCCCGCGCGCTTCGATGATCCGCTCTGGCGATTGGCTGCGATGCAGGCTCCAGGCGGTCCAGCCGGAAACGAGCAGGGCAAGGGTCGAGACCATCAACGTGGTCAGCAGCAGTGCGCGGGGCATCGGATCGTCCTTCCTTGGATGTGCCGACGATAGCGGATGCAAAAGAGGATGGGTAGAGTCGACTGTTAGTCGACTGCTGTTCGATCAGGTCGCGGAAATCCCCGCGCTGACGCGCGCTGGTCGACTGACAGTCGACTCTACCCAGTGGCCATCATTCAGTCGCCATCACCCAGGCGACATCACGCAGCAGCCATCGCTCACTAACCTTTGCGCCGTCATTCCCGGTATCAGTGAAAATCGCGGCTGTGGCTGCGCAGGCCCTGCAGCAGCTCATCCAGGCAGTGCATGCGCTGCACGATGACATGCTGCACGCCATCAACGCGTTCCAGGCGGCCGTCGATCTGCATCAGCTGGGTGTCGACCAGCACCCGGTGCTGGCGGTCGGCCAGATGCCGCCAGACCACCGCATTGACCATGCCGGTCTCGTCTTCGAGGGTGAGGAAGGTCACGCCGCTGGCGGTCTGCGGGCGCTGGCGCATGCGTACCAGGCCGGCGATGCGCACGCGGCGGCCATGGCCGTGCCCCGCCAGTTGTGCGGCATCCAGGCAACCGCGACTGCGCAGTTGCACACGCAGGAACGAGATCGGATGGCGGCCGAGGGTGGTGCCGGTGCTGCGGTAATCGGCCTGCATGTCGTCCCATGCGCTGGGCAGTGGCAACGGCACGCGGGCTTCGGTGGTGGCGCGGGTCTGGTCGAACAGTGGCAGCCGGTGTTCTACACCGGAGATATCCCAGCGTGCGCGATGACGATGGCCGCTGAGCCCGCGCAGCGCACCGGCATCGGCCAGCAGGCCCTGATGGCGGCGGTCCAGGGCGGTACGCTGGCACAGGTCACCGACATCGTCGAACGGGCGCCGCGCACGCTCGCGCGTGATGGCCTGCACGGCCGCTTCGTTGCAGCCGTCGATCAGGCGCAGGCCGAGCCGGATCGCCGCCGGTCCCTTGCTGAAATCCAGGGTGCAGTCCCAGTCGCTGTGGCGCACGTCCACCGGCAGCACGCGGATGCCATGGCGGCGTGCATCCTGCAGCAGCTGGTCGGGGCTGTAGAACCCCAGCGGTTGGCTGTTGATCAGGCTGGCGGTGAACGCGGCGGGGTGATGGCACTTCAGCCAGCAGCTGTTATAGGTCAGCAGGGCGAAGCTGGCAGCATGGCTTTCCGGGAAACCGTAATCACCGAAGCCCTTGATCTGCTCGAACAGGTGCTCGCCGTACTCGCGGCTGAAGCCGTTCTTGAGCATGCCGGCCAGCAGCTTCTCACGATGCGGCTCCAGGCCGCCACGGCGCTTCCACGCCGCCATCGAGCGGCGCAGGGCATCGGCCTGGCCCGGCGTGTAGCCGGCCGCTTCCACCGCCAGCTGCATCACCTGTTCCTGGAACAGCGGCACGCCCAGCGTGCGTGCGAAAACGCGTTCCAGTTGCGGTGGATAGAGCGGGTTGTCCGGGTCGTTCAACGCGTCCGGTCCCTGTTCGCGCAGGATCCGGCGCCGCTCCAGATAGGGGTGCACCATGTCGCCCTGGATCGGGCCAGGGCGCACGATCGCCACCTCGATCACCAGGTCATAGAACGTGCGTGGCTGCATGCGCGGCAGCATCGCCATCTGTGCGCGTGATTCGATCTGGAACACGCCGATGGTGTCGGCGGCGCAGATCATGTCGAAGGTCTTTGCATCCTTGGGCGGGATCGCATCCATGCGTCCTTCATGCAGGCCGTGCTGCTTCAACATCGCCAGGCATTTGCGGATGGCGGTGAGCATGCCCAGCGCCAGGCAGTCGACCTTCATCAGGCCGGTGGCATCCAGATCGTCCTTGTCCCACTGGATGACGGTGCGGTCGGCCATCGCTGCGTTTTCCACCGGCACCAGGGTCGACAGCGGATGCTCGGAGATGACGAAACCGCCCGGATGCTGAGACAGGTGGCGCGGAAAGTCGATCAGCTCATTGGTCAGTGACAGCAGCCGCCGCATCAGCGGCGTGTCCGGATCGAAGCCGCGCTCGCGCAGGGTGTCCGGCAGCGGGATGCTGCCACCCCAGTGGTCCATCGCAGCGCCGAGTTCGTTGACCTGGTCCATCGGCAGGCCGAGCGCACGGGCCACGTCGCGGATCGCGCTGCGGCCACGGTAGCTGATTGCTACTGCGGTCAGTGCGGCGCGCTCACGGCCATAGCGCTTGAACACGTACTGCAGCACTTCCTCGCGTCGCTCGTGCTCGAAGTCGATGTCGATGTCCGGCGGCTCATTGCGCTCGGCGGAGATGAAGCGTTCAAACAACAGATTGCTGCGCGCAGGATCGATCTCGGTCACGCCCAGCACAAAGCACACCGTCGAATTGGCCGCCGAGCCACGCCCCTGGCAGAGGATGTCCTGGCTGCGGGCGAAGCGCACGATGTCATGCACAGTAAGGAAGTAGGAGGCGTAGTTTTTCTCGCGGATCAACGCCAGCTCATGTTCGATCTGCTTGCGCTGCGCGTCCTTGACGCCTTCTGGCCAACGCCATGGAATCTTTTCTTCGACCAGCTCGCGCAGCCAGCTGTCCGGGTCGTGGCCCTCCGGCACCAGTTCGCGCGGGTAGGTGTACTGCAGCTGCTCGAGGGTGAAGTGGCAGCGCTCGGCGATGCGCAGGGTCTCGGCCAGCAGTTCGGGCGGATACAGCTGGGCCAGCGCGGTACGCGGGCGCAGGTGGCGCTCGCCGTTGGGAAACAGGCGCCAACCGGCTTCGGCCACGCTGCAGCGGTGGCGGATCGCGGTCAGCGTGTCCTGCAGGGCGCGGCGGCGGCGTACATGCATGTGCACATCACCACTGGCCACCAGCGGCAGGCGATGGCGTTCGCCGAAGGACTGCAGCTGCTGCAGGCGGCGCGCATCGTCGTGTTCGTGATGCAGCTCCACTGCCAGCCACAGGCGATCATCGAAGCCGGCACGCAGCAGTTCCAGCTCGGTGGCCGCCGGTTGCCGGTCCAGCCACAGGCACAGCAGGCCGTCGGGCAGGCCGAGCAGATCGTCGCGCAGGCAGCGGTACTCGCCCTTGGCCGCCCGTCGCCGGCAGGTGGTGATCAACTGGCAGAGCCCGGCATAGGCGGTTTGGTCGGTGCACAGCAGGGCCAGTTTCGGCCCATCCTCGACCTGGAATTCGGCGCCGACGATCAGCGCCACGCCATGCGTCTTCGCGGCCTGCCAGGCGCGCACGATGCCCGCCAGCGAGCATTCGTCGGTGATCGCCAACGCGCGGTAGCCCTGGCCGGCGGCGCGCGCGAACAGTTCTTCGGCGATCGAGGCGCCACGCTGGAAGCTGAAGGCCGACAGGCAGTGCAGTTCGGCGTAGCCGGGCAGTTCACTGTGCATGGCGGCTCAGCCGAACCAGCCGTGCAGCATCCACGGCGCATGCGGATCGTTGCGCTCACGGAACGCCCAGCCGCGCTGGCCGTGCGCGGTTTCCACCACGTAGTAGTCGCGCCGTGCGTCGGCCTGGTCCCACCAGCCCGATTCGATCCGCTCCGGCCCGGCGATGATGCGCAGGCGCGGGTCACGCAGTGGTTGCGGGGTGTCCAGCAGCCAGCCTGGGCGCAGTGGCCAGTAAGCGGGCGGCTTGGTCGGGGGCTGGATACCACTGGCGCGCTCGGGGCGATGGTCGGCCTGTACCGCCAGCGGCTGTACGGCGTCATCGCCCAGCCGCGCGCGCAGGCGCTCGCGCAGCTGGTTCCAGGGCATCGCCTGTGCCGGCCGGGTGTCGAACAGGTCGCGCGCGGCCGGTACGAACGGCGGCAGCTGCTCGGCCTGCAGGCGCAGTGCACGGCTGCCGGCAGGCAGGGCGAAGGCCTCCATGCGGTTGCGTGCGATTTCGAACAGCAACGCAGCATCGCGTTCGGGGGCCAGCAGGCCGATGGTCAGCACGCTGGCCGGGAGCAGGTCATGCTCGAAATGCAGGTCGAAGCGCTGCACGCCGCCATCGCGCGAACACAGGAACGCTGCCAGGTCCAGTAGCAGTCGACGCAGCGGGAACAACAGGGCCTGACTGGATTCGATCTCGTACTCGAATTCGATGCGCGCATCGAACCGGTCCGGTGGCTGGTAGTAGCGCAGGGGCGCGGTGGGCAGGCCACGCAGTGCGTCCAGCTGCTGCAGCACGTCCGGTGCGAAGCGCCGGGCCAGGCTGTCGCGCGGCAGTTCGAGCACCGCACCCAGCGTGCGCAGGCCGGAGCGGCCGAGCACCGTCACCGCTTCGCTGGGCAGGCCGCAGCGCGGCAACGGCAGTTGTGCCAGCGCCGCCGGTAGCTGCTGCGCATCGATGCCGAGGCCATCGTGGACGTTGGCCAGCACGCGCGCGGCATGCGCGGTGGGTGCAGCCACCAGGCGATGGCGGAAACCGAGTTCATGCAGTTCGTTGCGCAGGCGCTTTTCGATTGTCAGCCAGTCGCCGAACAGGGCGCGGCTGGCGCCGATCTCCAGCACCAGTGCATGCGGGAAATCGAGGCTGACCTGCGAGCTGTAGGCGTAGGCCCAGCTGGCCAGCAGCTGCCGGGTGTGCTGTTCGGCGTTCGGGTCGTAGTCGTGCAGGTGTATGTCCTGCACCAGCACCTGCGCAGCCGACAGCAGCATGCCCGGGCGCAGCCCCGCTGCGCGTGCCGACGGGCTGACCGCACGCAGGACGCGACGCTGTGCCGGCCCCTGCAGCAGCACCAGTGGCCGCTGCGGGTCCGGCTGCAGGCGCAGCACGCTGTCCAGCGCCAGCTGCGGCAACAACAGGCAGGCCCAGTGCATGGCGCGACCTCAGTGGACGATGGCCAGCGGCAACGGCTGCGCCGGCGGCAGGCCGCCTCGGCACTTCAGCACCCGCACCTGGCCATGGTCGAGCTGCAGGCGCAGGCTGGCCGGAGAAGGGTTGCGCGCCGCCTGCGCCTCGCGGAACACGAAGCCCAGGCACTGGCCGCTTTCGGCGGCGACCTGCAGGCGGCGCAGGGCGCGGTCATCGGCCTGGTGTGGCCAGCACAGCACCGCCGCGCAGGCGGCAGAGCGCAGGCATTGTTCTGCGGCCCACAGCGCCTGCTTCGGCGCAGCATGGATGATCTGCAGCTGGGCCAGGTCCAGCCCGGCTGCGGCCCAGGCCGGGGCATGCGGGCGGTAGGGGGGGGCGACCAGCACGATCGGGCGGTCGCGCTGGCTCAGCTTCGCCAGTGCGGGCCAGACCAGCGCCAGCTCACCGACGCCGGGCGCCACCTGCAGTACCTCGCACAGCCCGCTGGCCGGCCAGCCGCCGCCGGGCAAGCGCGCGTCCAGCGCCGGATGGCCGCTGGCCAGATGGTCGCTGGCGGGCCCTTGGCGGGCCGGGCCGCGCCACAGCTGGCGGCCGTCAAGCAGCCGGTCGAGGGCGACGACGGCGCCCATCAGCCGATCCTCCAAGGGAGGCGCCGGGCGGGCTGGAAGCGGCAGGGATGGGCGAAAACGGCGGGCATGGCGCGAGTATCGACGGGCCGGTATCAGGGGCTGAGACCGGACATGCTACTCGCGTTGTGAGTAGAATTACTAATGAAATCGGCGGACTGGGTTTCAGGTTGCTGAAGGGTAAAAAGGAGTGCCGACCAAGGTCGGCACCCACAGCTCCCGGTTACAGGCGCACTGGCAATGCCACCGGGCGCAGCGGTGCGGCATCGCCGCCACGGATCTTCAGCGGGCCGCCGATGAAGGCGAACTCGTAGATCTTGTCGCGAGCCAGTTCGTCCAGCGCCACCAGCTCGATGATCGGCGCACCCTGCTGGGCCAGCAGGTAGGTATGCAGCGGCACGTAGTCGTCGGACACCTCCGAGGGGAAGGTCTCGAAGCTGAGGTTGTCGGCACCGACGATCATCGCGCCGCTGTCCTCCACCAGGAAGCGTGCCGCGTCCAGGCCCATGCCCGGCGGGTTGGCCATGTACGCCCTGGGCTGCTCGAACAGGCGCATGCGGCCGGTGCGGATCAGCACCACGTCACCCTGCTGCAGTTTCACCTTCTGGCGTGCCAGCGCATCCTTCAGGTCCTGGCGGGTGACGCGGTAGCTGTCCGGCAGCATGTCCACGCCCTTGGCGCCGGCCACGTCGATCAGCACGCCACGCGCGATCAGCGGCGGGAATTTCTCGATGCCGGTGACATTCCAGCCGCGGTCGCCGAGGTGCTTGTCGGCCTCGAAGCCGTTCCAGATCTTTCCATGGATGCCGAAGTGGTTCAGGGCATCGATGTGGGTGCCGGTGTGGCTGTACATCGAGAACGCGGTGCCGGTGTAGCTGCGGGTGAGGTTCATGGTCTCGCCCACGCCCATCGGATCATCCATCACCGTGCCGCGCGGGGTGTGGGTCATCCAGAACTGGTAGTGCGGGTCGCCGGCGTCCTGCCAGCTGGGCATGCCGACGTAGTACTCGGTGGCCAGGTCATAGGCCTTGCCGCCGCTGACCCGCGACAGGATCGCCGCACGCGAGGCCTCGGTGATCAGGTTGAGGCGGCCGATCTCATCCTTCGGTCCCCAGGGGCTGGTGCCGACCTGCTGGCCGGAGGGAACGCGTTCGTGCGCGGACACCGTGGTGGAAGCGGCGGTGGTGGCCACCAGCAGGGCCAGCGCGGTGGCCAGGGTACGTGGGGTCATGGGAAATCTCCTTGCAGGGTGGGGGAGGGGGCGGCTCAGGCCGCGACCAGGGGCGCCAGGGCCTGGCGCAGGTGTGGCAGCGGCAGGGTCTGCAGGCGCAGGCCGTTGTCGCCGATCACGGTGGGTATGGAACGGATGCCGAGGGCAGCGGCTTCGGCGCGATCGGCCTGCACGCGCTGGCGCACTGCGTCGCTGTGCATGTGGTCAGCGAAGGCGCCACGTCGATGGCCCAGCGATTCGGCGATATCCAGCAGGACTTCGGCATCGCCGATGTTGCGGTGCTGGTGCAGGTGCGCCCACTGCACGGCATCGAACATCGCGCCATGGGCATCGTTGCCGCCCATCAGCCCGGCGGCCTGGCAGGCCAGTGCGCCAAGCCAGCCAGAGGGATATTCGAAGTCCTGTGCGCGCATGCCTTCGATATCGATGCGCGCGGTGTCTTCATGCGCGGCGCAGTCGGTCCAGTGGCGCAGGATGACTGCCTTGGCACGCGCCATCGAGCCGAACACCTCGACCATCTGCGCGCGCGAGTCCTGCAGCACGAAACTGCGGTGGCGCACCTGGATGCCGAGTTCGGCGGAGACCTGCTGCAGGCGTGGGGCCAGCACGAAGCACCAGCCGCAGACCACGTCGTGGAAGAAATCGACCACCGGCGCGGCGGTGGTGGGGGACGGAACGGAAGACATCTGCCTGCCATCGGTGAGAGGGGAGGCGGCAGAGTAGGCAGCGCGGCGGGGCCGAAACAGCACGCCGCGGGCAGCTCAGTTTTCGCTGGCGGTTACGAATCCAGGCCGGCGCAGCCGGGCAGCTCGGCGTGCAGGAAATCGATGAAGGCGCGTACCTTGGGCTGCAGGTGGCGCGAGGTGGGATAGACCGCATGCACGAAGCGCGGCGGATAGCGGTGGTCGGGCAGCACCTGCTGCAGTTCGCCCCGCACCAGTGCCGGAGCGGCCAGGAACGAAGGCAGCGCGCCGATGCCCATGCCGGCCACCAGCAGTTCGCGCAGCAGCAGGCTGTTGTTGACGGTCACGCGCGCCGGCAGGGTGATGGTGACCTGTCCATCGGGGCCGAGCAGCGGCCAGCTGCCGGGCGAGTCGGACAGGCTGTAGGCCAGCACGCTGTGGACCTGCAGATCGTCCACTGCCTGAGGTGCCGGGTGCTGCTGCAGGTAGGACGGGGCCGCGCACAGCACCTGCTGCAGCGACGCCAGCCGGCGCGCCACCAGGCGTGAATCATCCAGCTCGGCACGCAGCCGCAGCGACACATCGAAACCTTCGCCGACTGCATCGAGCAGGCGATCTTCCATCACCAGGTCCAACGACAGCTGCGGATGCTGCTGCAGGAAGCGTGGCAGCAACGGCGACAGCGTGCTCAGCGCGAACGACTGTGGCGCATTGACGCGCAGGCGCCCGGCCACCTCACCGCGCTGTTCGGCGATGCCGCGTTCCAGCGCGTCCAGTTCGTCGAGCAGGCGGCAGCATTCGCGGTAATAGGCATGGCCGGTCTCAGTCAGGCTCATGCGTCGCGTGGTCCGTTGCAGCAGCACCACGCCCAGGTGGGTTTCCAGCGTGCGCAGCTGCTTGCTCAGCCCGGCCGGCGACATGCCCAGGTCTTCGGCGGCGCGGGCCAGCCCGCCGCGTTCGACGATGCGGCGGAAGGCGCGCATCAGGTTGAAGGAATCCATGCCGGCCCCGGGCGCGATGAAGGCGCCATTGTAGATCCACGCCATGCGTGGATGTGGGAAACGCGGTGCGGCAGGGTTGCGCCGTTTGTTCAAGCCAGCAACCCGCACGCCACGCCAGCATGCAGGCCCTCATTTCCCGGGTTGCCCATGAAACACTGGATCCTCCGCCTGTATGCCCCGTTGTTCCTGCTGGGGTTCGTTGCCACTGCCGTCGTCTGGGTCGGCCACTGCCACGGTGACCCGCTGTGGTTGCTGGCCCTGCTGGCGGCCGCCATTGCGCTCTCGTTCGCCGCCGAGCGCGCGTGGCCGTACGATCCCGCGTTCAACCACGATCATGGCGACCGCCTGCGTGACACCCTGCATGCGCTGGTCAACGAAGGCCTGAACCTGTTGTCGATCGCGGCGGTGCCGCTGCTGGCGGCGATCATTCCGTGGCAGGTCTGGCCGCTGCAGTGGCCGTTTGCGCTGCAGATACTGATGGCCATCATCGCTGCCGATCTCGGCATCACGCTGGTGCACTACGCAAGCCATCGCATCGGCTGGCTATGGCGCCTGCATGCCGTGCATCACAGCGTCACCCGCATGTATGGCTTCAACGGCCTGATGAAACACCCGCTGCACCAGGCGGCCGAAGCGGTGGGCGGCGTGTTGCCGCTGCTGCTGCTGGGCCTGCCGATGCCGGTGGCCGCGGTACTGGCCTTCGCCATCGCCATCCAGCTGCTGCTGCAGCACTCCAACGTGGACATGCGCCCGGGCATGCTGGGCCGGGTGATGGCGTGGGCGCCGCTGCACCGTTTCCACCACATGCGCTACGGCACGGCGGGCGACGTCAACTTCGGATTGTTCCTGACGGTCTGGGACCACCTGCTGGGCACGGCCTTTGCTGCACCGGGCTACCGGCTGGGCACACGCGACCTGGGCATCGGCAGCCAGCCTGACTATCCGCGCTGCTATGCCGGGCAGCTGCTGGCGCCGTTCCGCGAACTGCCGCATGGGCCGGTGCCCGAGCTGCCTGAAGGCCTGCGCCGCCGCTGAATGCGCGCCTCAGGCCGCGTGCAGCTGCAGCCCCTGCAGCTGTGCCGCACCGATGCCGAACATGCGGCGCAGGCTGCGTGACAGATGGGCCAGATCGGCGAAGCCGGCCGCATGCGCGCTGTCGGTCAGGCTGTGCCCCTGCAGATGATGTGCCAACGCGATGCGCAGGCGCTGCCACAGCACCCAGCCGCGCAGGGTCACTGCCAGGTCGGAGTGGAAGCGCCGGTGCAGCTGGCTGGTGGACAGATGTGCGGCGCCGGCGATATCGGCGGCGGGCACCGGGCCGGGCAGGTGCTGGGTGATGCGTTCCAGCGCCATCTGCACGCGGCGGTCCAGCGCCTGCGCACGGCTCAGCTGCGGCAGCCGTTCCCGCAGGGCGGTGATGTCGGTGGGCAGCGTGGGCAGCTGCTGCTGGATCTGCTCGAGATCAGCGTGGGTCGGTTCCAGGAACAGCGTGCAGCCGTCCTGTGGCGCCGAAACGATGGCGTGCGGTACGAAGGAGGGCAGCCACAGGCGCTGGCCGTGCCGTGCCACGCCGTCGATTTCCACCTGCCAGGGTGCGCCATCGCTGATCAGCAGCTGGTGGGCATAGTGCGCGTGCGTGCCGCTGTCACCGGCGTGGCCCTGCAGCAGGGCCGTGTGTGCATCCAGCAGCAGGGTGCCGGTCCAGGGCAGGGCGGGGTGGGGCATGGCGCAATTGTAGATCCATGCCATGCGTGGATGGATCTCCACCGGAATCGAATATCGCGTGTTGATTTGAAAAGCATCCACGCATGGCGTGGATCTACTGGCCACCAGCGAGCTGTCGAAGGCGGGGCACTGTGGGTGTGCGGGGTGTGAGCCGCATGGATGCGGCGACCAAGGCTACATGGACGTACTTGCGCCGTCCCCGCAGACCCACAGTGCCCCGGCATCCCACGGAATGCAGGCTTTTGACGTTGACGTTGACGTCAGCGGG
This sequence comes from Stenotrophomonas sp. YJH_SMC_17, assembly GCF_059371655.1. Classification (NCBI taxonomy): domain Bacteria; kingdom Pseudomonadati; phylum Pseudomonadota; class Gammaproteobacteria; order Lysobacterales; family Lysobacteraceae; genus Stenotrophomonas; species Stenotrophomonas sp. YJH_SMC_17. The sequence continues at coordinate 939,635 of NZ_JCAFUU010000002.1, forward strand.
TGCCGGGCGGCAGCCCGGCCGTCCCCTCACCGGCCGTGCGGGTCCGGGCGATGGTGCACGTACTCCACCACCGTGCCATCGGGATGCACCGCATTGAATGCCGCACCGGTGGGCACGACCTGCAGCGGGAAGATGATCTCGGCCCCGGCCGCCACCAACCGGTCGTGATAGGGCCGCACATCATCGACCAGCAGGGTGCCGGTGGTGGAGGTGAACGGCGCCAGCGCATCGTCGCTGCCTTCGATCAGCAGGAACGCACCCACCATCGCCAGGCGAAGCCCGGCCTCCGGGAATGGAAACCCGGCATCGGCCACCAGTCCCTGCAACTGCTCGTAGAAGGCCACGCTGCGCTCCAGCTCACCGGGCGCCACGAACACGCGGATCAGCACGCGCGGCGCGCGCTGGCTGGAGGTATCACAGCGGTCGCGCCAGAGATGGTCGAAGTCGCGATGTACGGTCATGGGCTCGGTTCGTGGCCAGGGACCCTCATTATCGGCAGCCCCGCACGGCGCGCTGATGACCGCCGGTGATGGCCTGATAACCAGCCGCGGGATACGCCTGTGACTTAGGTCCTGTTGACAGGTGTGAACGCCCTCCCACAATCTTCACAGGATTGGGTCGCTCTGCGCGGCCCGGACAGGCAGGTTGTCACGCCGGGAGGAGGGTCCCGCGCGCAGACCGGCCCGTCCTTCGGCCTGCGGGAGGTTGCCTGGCAACCCCTGCGCGGCATGAACGCTGCACCCTTCGGCGGCACTTTCCCTGGACCGATTGCCTTGGCAACGGAATTACGCCTGCCGATGAAAACGTTTACAAAGCCGCTCGCTCTCTCCCTTGCCCTGTCTGCCGCACTGGCCGCCCCGGCTTGGGCCGATCCCGCAGCCTTCACTGTCTTGACCCTGGAACAGGCACCCGACGCCGAGGCGATGCCGGCCCTGGCCGCGCAGCTGAAAAGCCTGAAGGTGGACGCGGTGAGCGTGCGTCAGGTGCAGCGCGGCATCGGCCAGGTCGATCCGCTGCAGGTGCTGGCCGATGGCCTGGGTTACGAATACCGCTTCGTCGCCGCCGGCAAGGACGATGGCCAGACCCAGCGCGGCCAGGCCGTGCTGACCCGGCTGCCGATTGCTGCCGAGTCCGGTCCTGACCAGCCAGGCTTGAACTACCTGCGCCTGGACGATGGCCGCCACACGGTGGCGGTCTATACCGATGCCGGCGCAGGTGCCGCGCAGCTGCCAGCGCTGGTCACCCGTTCGCGGCTGGGTGCACCGGCGGTGCTGCTCGGCGCGGTGGCCGGTGAATCGGCCAAGGCCGCCGGCTTCGATCCGGCGCGTGTGGCGCTGGAAGCGGACGCCAGCTACTTCAGCGACGGCTTCCAGGCGGCCAGCAGTTCACCGTTCAAGGTGGAAGGCAGCACGCTGCGTGCCACCCTGCTGACCCTGGCCTATGCCGCCGACAAACATGGCGACAGGCCGTGGATGGACACCACCCTCAACGCCGATGCGCGCGCTGCGCTGCTGCTGAAGGCGATGACCGAGGACGAGAAGTTCCAGATGCTGCACAGCTACTTCGGGCTGGGCAAGGACGGTGGTCCGTTGCCGGAGGGCGCGGTCGGTTCGGCCGGCTTCGTGCCGGCAGTGCCGCGCCTGGGCATCCCGTCGCAGCAGTCGGCCGATGCCGGCGTCGGCGTGACCAATCCCGGTGGTATCCGTCCGGGTGACTTCGCCACCGCCATGCCGTCCGGCCCGTCCACCGCCTCCAGCTGGAACCGCGAAGTGGCCTTCGCCGGTGGCGCCACGATGGGCCGCGAGGCATGGCAGCAGCGCTTCAACATCCTGCTGTCAGGCAGCGTCAACCTGCAGCGCGACCCGCGCAACGGCCGCAATTTCGAATACGCCGGTGAAGACCCGCTGCTGGCCGGTTCGATGGTCGGCGCGCTGATCCAGGGCGTGCAGAGCCAGCACGTGATCTCCTCGATGAAGCACTTCGCGCTGAACGACATGGAGACCCGCCGAAACTTCCACGACGTGCGCATCGGCGAACAGGCCATGCACGAGTCGGACCTGCTGGCCTTCGAGATCGCGCTGGAAGCCGGCCGCCCCGGCGTGGCGATGTGCTCGTACAACAAGATCAACGGCACCTACGGCTGCGAGAACGGCTACCTGATGAACCAGGTGCTGAAGCAGGAATGGAAGTTCCCTGGTTTCGTGATGTCCGACTGGGGTGGCGTGCACAGTGGTTCGAAGGCCGCGCTGGCCGGCCTCGACCAGCAGTCGGCCGGTGAAGTGTTCGATGCGGCGGTGTTCTTCGATGAGCCGCTGCGCCTGGCCGTGCACGGTGGCGTGGTGCCGCAGGCGCGCCTGAACGACATGGTCGCGCGCATCCTGCGCACGATGTTCCTGCATGGCAACTTCGACAACCCGCCGCAGCACCAGAAGGTCGATGCCGAGGCCGGCTTCGCCGTGGCCCAGCGCACGGTGGAAGAGGGCAGCGTGCTGCTGCGCAATGAAGGCAACCTGCTGCCGCTGGCCGACACGGTGAAGCGCATCGTCATCATCGGTGGCCACGCCGACAAGGGCGTGATCGGTGGCGGTGGTTCGTCGATGGTGGGCGTGACCGCCAAGGGCACCAATGCGGTGCCGGGCGTGATGCCGACCACCTGGCCGGGCCCGGTGATCTTCCACCCGTCCTCGCCGCTGGAATCGCTGCGTGCGGCGCGCCCGGACGCGACCATCGAGTACGTGGACGGCACCAACGCCGCTGCGGCGGCCAAGGCGGCCGCGCAGGCCGACGTCGCCATCGTGTTCGCCACCCAGTGGGCGGCCGAATCGGTGGACCTGCCGGACATGCAGCTGCCCGACAACCAGGACGCCCTGATCTCGGCGGTGGCCAAGGCCAATCCGAAGACCGTGCTGGTGCTGGAAACCAACGGCCCGGTGCGCACGCCGTGGCTGGCGCAGGTGCCGGCGATGCTGCAGGCTTGGTACCCGGGCATCCGCGGTGGTGAAGGCATCGCCGCGCTGCTGACCGGCCAGGCAAACCCGTCCGGTCGCCTGCCGGTGACCTGGGTGGTGGACGAATCGCAGCTGCCGCGCCCGCATATCGACGGCCTCGGTTTCAAGCCAGCCAAGCCGTTCGGTGATGTGTTCGATTTCGATATCGAAGGCGCCAACGTTGGCTACAAGTGGATGGCGGCCAAGGGCCTGACCCCGACCTTCGCCTTCGGTCATGGCCTGTCCTACACCTCGTTCGCCTATGAGAACCTGAAAGTCAGCGTGGAAGGTTCGCGCCTGGTCGCCAGCGTCGACATCCGCAACACCGGCAAGCGCGCCGGTGCCGACGTGGCCCAGCTGTACCTGAAGCTGCCGACCGGCAGCGCCACGCCGATCCGTCTGATCGGCTACGACAAGGTGAGCCTGCAGCCGGGCGAACAGCGCCGCATCCGCATCGAAGCCGAGCCGAAGACCCTGGCCCACTACGATGCGCAGGCCCGCCAGTGGAAGATCGACGGCGGCACCTACCAGGTGCAGCTGTCACGCAATGCTGCCGAACCGCTGCAGAGCGTGGACGTGCAGCTGGTGGAGCAGGTGCTGCGCTGATCCAGCGGCTTGTTGATGCTTGAAGACACGGCCCCGCAAGGGGCCGTTTCTGTTTGTGGGCTGCCAATCTCATCTTCCTGACAAGTCAGGGCTCGTGGATTGTAAAAAGTGTCACCGCATGCCAATTTGGCGGTAGGCCGAGCAAGAGGCCGCCTTCTTGTTGAATAGCCTGTTCTCGGGGAAGGTTATGGAGTTGTGTGGATCCAGAATTGTGTCTCTTGAGACTGGACTGGAATGTTTAAGTTGCTTCTAGAAGTGGGTAACTGGTGCGCGACGGGTGGGTGTGATGAGTGCGAGGTTGACGCTTTAGATTCGGTGTCAACTGGAGAGCGCAGGATTTAGCGATGACGATCTAAATTTTGTTAATATTTTTTAATCAATTGCTATTTTGCAATTTAGAGGGGGTGTTGTGGGTGATGTAATTGTTGAGCTTTCAAAACCGGCGTGGTGGATTAGTGTTGTTGTTTTTGGGGTGCTCGTAAATATTGCCTCTTCTTATCTAAAAAAATCCTTGGATGGTTCGTTTAGCAGGGCTTCGGCCTGGTGGCGAGATAGATCCATCAAGCGCAAGATCGCTTGGCGTCAGCGAGTTTTGGAGATTAAGTCGAGTGACAATGTGCGGTTAAAGATAGAGCGGCAGGAGATGCGGTGTAGGCTGCAGGCGATTCAGTTGGCAGTTATGTCGGCAATAATGATGCTGATGCCAATTTATGTGGGATCTTTGGGTGCGCCGTTTGGCAAGGTGGTTGAGGTTGCTGCTCTTGGCTTTGCTTTGCTCATATTTCTTGCTTCTTTCTATGCATTTCGAGATGCGGCAAATTGTGCAGCGCTACTCCATGATGCTGCTCAAGATTAGTTGAGAATTTTGACCTTGATGTGTCGATGTCTGGTTGTTTCGTGTAATTGGTGGCGCTGGGGGCGGAATCGGTGTCGGTAATGCAATGGCAATGCCGAAGGGCCGAATTTGGGGTGGGTTGGGTAGTGGTAAGGCCTCTATATTCTTAATGCTAAATAATTTTGTTTATTATTTGGTTTTAATTAAGGGGTTTCTTCAGATGCGGATGCATCAAGCCTAATGCGCAGGAAGTCGATCAGATGTCGCACCTTCGGTGAGGGCTGCGTGCTGTGCGGATAGACCGCGCACACGCTCTGCTGCGGGAAGCGATGATGGCGCAGCACTTGCCGCAGGCGGTCCTGGGCCAGGTCGTCCTCGATCAGCCAGCGTGGCAGCACGGTGACCCCGGCGCCGGCCAAGGCGAAGGTGCGCAGGCTGCTGGCGCCGTCGACGCGGACCACGGCATTGCCCGGATTGGTGGCGAACAGCGCGTCGCTGCCATCGGGGGCAACCACCGGTACATCGGCCAGGCGCGGGTAGCCGAGGCGGGGCAGGGCACCCAGCTGCACCGGGTCATCGGCTGCATCCGCGGAGGGCAGGCGTGCCAGCAGGGATGGAGCCGCCACCGCGCACAATGGATGCCGTTCCAGTTCGCTGGCATGCAGCCCTGAATCTGGCAGGCGGCCGAGGCGGATCGCCAGATCGAAGCGTTCGGGAATCAGGTCGGCCGGTGCCGGTGAGGTCGACAGGTGCAGCTGCAGCGCCGGATGCCGCGCACGGAAGGCTTCCAGTGCGGGAATCAGGCGAAGCTGCGCGTACTCCGGGGTGGTGGTCAGGCGCAGCACACCCTGTAGCTGGTGCTGGTCGCGCCGCGCGGCATCGATCGCTGCCTGTGCGGCGTCCAACGCCTGCACGCAGTGCTGCAGGAACTGTTCGCCGGCCTCGGTCAGGGCCAGGTGGCGGGTGCTGCGCAACAGCAGGGTCACGCCCAGCTCCTGCTCCAGCCGCTTCAGGTTGAAGCTGACCACCGCGCGGCTGAAGCCGAGCCGATCGGCTGCTGCGGTGAGGCTGCCGGCCTCGACCACGGCGCGGAAGATATCGAAGCGATCGAGGCTGACCATGGCAATTCATTGTCAAATTGGATTTGACAGTGTTGCATTTGCTGTCGTGTTTTTCCAGCAAGGCCCGCACGGCATGCTGGCCGCTTCCCTGCTGGAGCGCCGCCGATGCCGTCCCCCCGCCTGCGCCATGAGGCGATCTTCCTGCTGGTGTTCGCCCTGGATCTGGTCAATATGTTCATCGCCACGGTGGCCTATCCGGCATTGGCAGCGGAGCTGCACGCCGATATCAGCACCTTGGCCTGGGTGGGCACCGCCTACATGCTGGGCCTGAGCGTGGTGATTCCGCTGGCACCCTGGTTGGCCGCGCGCTGTGGTGAGCGTCGCCTGCTGCTGGTGGCGTTGCTGTTGTTCGCGGTTGCCGCTGTGCTGGCCGGCGCCGCACCGGGTATCGGCTGGCTGCTGGGCTGGCGCCTGCTGCAGGGGCTGGCCGGTGGCCTGCTGATTCCGGTGGCACAGGCGGCAGCGTACCGACAATGCACGTCCGACCAGCGTGGCGCGCTGACCCGCCGCATCCTGCTGGTGGCGCTGTTGGTGCCGGCACTGGCGCCGGCGCTGGGCGGGTTGCTGGTGCAGTGGTTGTCCTGGCGCGGCGTGCTCTGGGCCAGCCTGCCGTTGGCGGTGGTGGCGATCGGCCTGGTGCTGGCCTGGATGCCGGCCGATGGCGCGCGCAGTGTGCCGCGCCTGCAGGCCTATGCGCTGTCCACCGCGATGCTGGCGTTGGGCGCGTTGCTGCTGGCGCTGACCTGGCTGGGTGAACCCGGCCATTGGGCCGCCGGTGCCGTAATGCTGTTGATCGCAATGCTGTTGGCGGCGGCCCACCTGCGGCATGCACGGCAGCAGACGCAGCCCCTGCTGCGCTGGTCGCTGCTGTCCCATCGGGGCCTGCGCCTGGCGATGCTGGTCTATCTGGCAGTGCCCGGCGTGTTCATCGGCAGCCAGCTGGTCAGTACCCTGCAGCTGCACCAGGCCGGTTACAGCGCGGCACGCATCGGCGCATTGATGCTGCCGTGGGCGCTGGCCTCGGCCGTGGCGATTACTGCCAGCAAACGCCTGCTGGCCCGTTTCGGCCCGGCCACGGTACTGCGTGTGGGCATGCTGCTTCAGGCCAGCGGCCTGCTGCTGATGGCGCTGCTGCTACAGCCGGCCTTTACCTTGGCTGCGTTGTTGTACGCACTGATGGGCGCCGGTGGCAGCCTGTGCAGCAGCACCGCGCAGACGCTGGCGTTCAATGGTGTCGAGGGCGAGGCGCTGGGCGACGCCAGCGCGCTATGGAACCTCAACCGCCAGATCAGCTTCTGCCTGGGTACCGCCGCCATCGCGCTGCTGCTGGCGCTGGCCATGCAGTGGCTGCCGGCACAAGCCACCAGCGTGGCGCTGGGCCTGGCCGCCGCAATGACGCTGTTGCCGATGGCGCTGTTGCGCCGCTCGCACTCTGTTTCCCTTTCGCAACCCGGGAATGCCTGATGGACACCACTGCAGAACATGAAATCCACCTCCTGCACGACACGCTGCAGGCCTGGTTCCGTGCCGACGTCGGCACCGATGCGCTGGAGGATCTGATGGCGCACTTCAGTGCGGACTTCAGCATGGTCGGCATCGCGGGGCGGCGGCTGGATCGCGATGCCGTGCAGGCGCTGTTCGTGGGAGGCCATGGCGCGCGCGCCGGGTTGCGGATCAGCATCGAGGCCGTGCAGGCCGTGGACGCGCCGTCACCGTTGGCGGTGCTGCGCTATCGCGAGGGCCATTCGATCGATGGCGGCACGCCTGCTTGGCGGGAGTCGCTGGCGGTGCTGCGGCAGGAAGCCGGGTGCTGGCGCTGGCTGGCGCTGCATGAAGTGACGGCGGCCTGATGTTGTAGAGCCGAGCCCACGCTCGGCTGGGGCCGCCGCAACCTGCCTGAAAAGCAGCCGAGCGCGGGCTCGGCTCTACAACGGTCAGATCGTTGCGTGCCCGTCGGGCAGCACATGTGCCATCAGTCCTGCCTGCTCCCGCCGCAGAATGCAAAGCCTGCACACACTTCACGGCACAGCGCAGGAGTAGGCTTGAGGCTTTCCTGCCGGGAGGGGTTGTCCATGCGTGTGCGTGCCGTCGCTGTAGCCATTGCCCTTTGCCTGTCCAGCAGCGTGCTGGCCGCCGATACCCCGCCGATGACCCCGGACATCAGCGGCAAGCCCTTCGTCGCCCCGGATGTCGGCCGCGACTACGACAAGCGCGTGGTGATGGTGCCGATGCGTGATGGAACCAGGCTGTATACGGTGATCGTGGTGCCCAAGGGCGCACGTAATGCGCCGATCCTGCTGACCCGTACGCCCTACGATGCTGCCGGTCGCGCCAGCCGCAGTGATTCGCCGCGCATGCGCGACCTGTTGCCACAGGGTGACGAGGTGTTCGTCGATGGCGGCTATATCCGTGTGTTCCAGGACATCCGTGGCAAGTACGGCTCCGAAGGCGATTACGTGATGACCCGGCCCTTGCGCGGGCCGTTGAACAACACCCAGGTCGACCATTCCACCGACGCCTGGGACACCATCGATTGGCTGGTGAAGAACGTGCCGGAGAGCAACGGCAAGGTCGGCATGCTGGGCTCGTCCTATGAAGGTTTCACCGTGGTGATGGCGTTGACCGACCCGCATCCGGCGTTGAAGGTGGCGGCACCGCAGAGCCCGATGGTCGATGGCTGGATGGGGGACGATTGGCTCAACTACGGCGCGTTCCGCCAGGTCAACTTCAACTATTTCGCGATGCAGACCGAGAAGCGCGGCAAGGGTACGCCGCTGCCCAGCCTCGGCTACGACGACTACAGCACGTTCCTGCGGATCGGTTCGGCTGGCGACTATGCGCGCTTCACCGGCGTGGACCAGCTGACCTGGTGGAAGAAGCTGGTCGAGCACCCGGCCTATGACGGCTTCTGGCAGGGCCAGGCGCTGGACGCGGTGATGGCGAAAACGCCGTTGAAGGTGCCGACCATGTGGCTGCAGGGCCTGTGGGACCAGGAGGACATGTGGGGTGCCAACCACGCCTACCAGGCCATGGAAGGGCGCGACAGTGGCAACAACCGCAATTACCTGGTGATGGGCCCGTGGCGACACAGCCAGGTGAACTACAGCGCCAGCGAGCTGGGCGCGCTGAAGTTCGACGGCGATACCGCGCTGCAGTTCCGCCGTGATGTACTCAAGCCGTTCTTCGACCAGTACCTGGTGGACGGTGCGCCGAAGGCCGACACGCCGCCGGTGCTGATCTACAACACCGGCGAAAACCACTGGGATCGCTTGAAGGGCTGGCCGCGCAGCTGCGACAAGGGCTGTGCCGCCAGCAGCAAGCCGCTGTACCTGCGCGCCGGCGGCAAGCTGGCATTCCAGGCGCCGGCGACGGGCGAGGGTGACTTCGAGGAGTACGTGTCCGACCCGGCCAAGCCGGTGCCGTTCGTGCCGCGTCCGGTCCGCTTCGGTGACCGGGACATGTGGACCACCTGGCTGGTCAAGGACCAGCGCTTTGTCGATGGTCGCCCGGACGTATTGACCTTCATCACCGAACCGCTGACCGCGCCGCTGCGCATCGGCGGCGCGCCAGTGGTGCATCTGCAGGCCTCGACCAGTGGCACCGACAGCGACTGGGTGGTGAAGCTGATCGACGTGTATCCGGACCAGGAAGCGTCGACGCCGGAGATGGGGGGCTATGAGCTGCCGGTGTCGTTGGCGATCTTCCGCGGCCGCTACCGCGAGAGCTTCAGCGATCCGAAGCCGCTGGCGGCCAACCAGGTGCTGCCGTATCGCTTCGACCTGCCCAACGCCAACCACACGTTCCAGAAGGGGCATCGGGTGATGGTGCAGGTGCAGTCCAGCCTGTTCCCGCTGTATGACCGCAATCCGCAGACCTACGTGCCGAACATCTACCTGGCCAAGCCGGGCGATTACCAGAAGGCCACGCAGCGGGTCTGGCACAGCGCAGCGCAGGCGAGCTACATCGATCTGCCGGTGTATTGAGGCGCCGGGGGAGGGGGCGCCGGGCCATGCCCGGCGGCGCGTGGTGGTGCCGGCCGCTGGCCGGCATCGGACATGGTGCCGAAGCGTGTCGACCAAGGTCGACACCCACCGGGCACAGGCTTTCAGCCGATCTTCGACGGGCCGGTGCGCCAGCGACTGGGCACCAGACCGAAGCGCTTGCGGAACGCCGCCGCGAAATTGCTGGGATGACGGTAGCCACTGGCGGCAGCGGCCTGCTCGACCGTCCAGCCATCTTCGCGCAGGCCCTGCTCGGCATGGCGCATGCGCTGTTCGTGCAGGTAGTCGAATACCGAACAGCCGTACTGCTGGGCGAAATGGCGGCGCAGCGAGCTTGGGCTCATGCAGGCCAACTGGGCCAGTTCGAGCAGGCTGTGGGCGTGGCTGGGATCATCGTGCAGGTAGGCACGTACACGCTCCAGCCGTTCGCGCTGGCCGGCGCGCAGCGTGCGCACAGGCTCGGTCTGCAGATCCTCGGCCTGCAGGCCGACGGCCAGCAGCTGAAGGGCAACGCCTTCGCGCCACAGCGCGTCGATGCCGTCCTGCCAGGGACTGTCGAACAACTGGCCCAGCACCGGCAGCAGCGTGTGCGGAATCGCCCAGTGGCGGCATTCCAGGTGAGTGCTGAGCGCCGTGTGCAGCTGCGGCAGCTGGAACAGATCCGGATCGATCTCCGCCGGTACCATCACGCTGACGCCGCGCATGCGCGTTTCGCCGGGATGCGCGCCGGTCATTTCGACCTGTTCGCGGTGGTGCGCGGTCATCGCAGTGCCCGCGCGCAGGGTGAAGCCACTGCGCTGGGGGATGCGTACATCCACCTGGCCCTGCAGCATCACGCGGATGGCCAGCCCGGGACTCTGCTGGGCCGTGGCGACGTACGGGAAACGATTATGCACGTCGGACGCGATCAGGCTCATGCCACCACGCAGGAACTGCTCGTTGACCTCGCCATGGCCGGCCCACTGGTCGTCACGCAGGTGTTCCGGGTCGGCGCGGTAATCAAAGCCGTGGCGGTGACCGAAGCGGCGGTAATCGGCAAAAGTGAAATATCGGGACATTGCTCGGCACATGCGCAGGAGGTGGACGCTGGCGGTGCCTTGCGGATGCGCACTGCAATGCAGGCGCAGCTCCGACCGTTACCCGCCGCGATGCGGGCGGCAACGGGATGCCGGAGGGCTGGGGAAACGCCAGGTTGGGATGAGTGTGTGTCGAAGTAGCTGGAAACGTTTCCCATTGTCGCCTTGATTCACCCGCATTTGATTTCAAGATGGTCAAAACGATTGGTAAATACGGCCAAATTGAAATATCCGGAAAACATACGGAAGCGTTTTGCACGCATATCCGTACGCAATTCCATACATCAACATGAGTTGAGGTTTTATCAGTGGAACGATCGCATGCGTGCGCGATGTCAGCCCGGTCGTCACGTGCAGGCGCGTAGCGTGATCGGTTGGCGGCTGCATGCCGCACCGAGACCCCCCACTGATGGAGAACACAGATGATTGATTACCAGCTCACCGGCAAGACCGCGATCGTGACCGGCGGCGTATCCGGCATCGGCCTGGCGGTGGCGCAGACATTGGCGGCATCCGGCGCCCGCATTTCGGTCTGGGACCTGAAGCAGGACGCGGTGGACGCTACCGTGGCGACGCTGCAGGCTGGTGGCACGCAGGCGATCGGCATTGCCCTGGACGTCACCGACGAGGCCGCGGTGGAGGCGGCGGTGACGCGCACGGTGAAGGAGCTGGGCGGCGTGCATATCGCGGTCAACAACGCCGGCATCAGCGGGCCGGCAGCCAGCAGTGGCGATTATCCGATTGATGGCTGGCAGCGCGTGATCGACGTCAATCTGACCAGCGTATTCCTGTGCCAGCGTGCACAGATCCAGGCGATGCGCGCGGCCGGCACGGGTGGCAGCATCATCAACATGGCCTCGATCCTGGGCCAGGTGGGGTATGCCGGGTCCACGGCCTATGTGGCGGCCAAGCACGGCGTTGTCGGGCTGACCCAGACCGCAGCCTGGGAGCATGCGGGCGACGGCATCCGTGTCAATGCGGTCGGCCCGGGCTTCATCAGCACGCCGCTGCTGGACAAGATGGACCCGAAGGTCCGCATGACGCTGGAAGGGCGCCACGCACTGAAGCGCCTGGGCACGGCCGAGGAAGTGGCGGCGCTGGTGGCCTGGCTGGCCAGCGATGATGCCTCGTTCGCGACCGGCGCCTACTACGCCATCGATGGTGGGTATCTGGCGCAGTGAGCGGATGCGGTCAGTGGATCCACGGCATGCGTGGATGAGCGCATGCGGTGAAGAAGGCGTGCCATCGCCTTCACCCCCGTCCCACGATCGCCACGCGACGCTCCGGGAAACTCCCGGAGCCTGCCCATGGAACTCACCCAGGATGTCTCGATCCTGCTGCGCGTGGCCGCAGCGATGCTGTTCGGCGGTGTGCTCGGTGTCGAGCGCGAAATGGGCAAGCACGCCGCCGGCCTGCGCACGCACATGCTGATCGCCGGGGCCGCTGCGCTGATCGTCGGCCTCGGCGACTCGGTCGCCGAACATTTCCAGCAGGAGCGCTATCGCGACCTGCTGCAGGTCGACCCGGTCCGTCTGATCGAAGCGGTGGTGGCCTGTGTCGGCTTCGTTGCCGCCGGCACCATCCTGCGCGGCTCGCGCGAAGACCAGGTCAGCGGATTGACCACTGCCAGCTCGTTGATCATGGCCGCGGCCATCGGCATCGCCGTGGGTATCGGCAAATACGTGATTGCGATCGGCGTCAGCGTGCTGTGCGTGCTGGTGCTGGCGGTGATGCGTCGGTTGGAGAAACGGATCTCGTGAGGAATCTCGAGTTTCTGGAATGGTAAGACCAATATGGCATCTAGCGCTATGGTCTAATAGGCTCCTCGTCGGAGTAACGGTTAAATCCGTTGCGAGTGGTCTGATCGAAACCCTTATTGGTACGACCAATATTCGTCAGTCACGGCGACCCACCGCCTGCGGTGGGGACCTTCCGCATCCAGTCGAGAGTCTTCATGCAGCCCTGGCAACACCTGTACGACCCCGCCGGCAACCTGTGGTTGTCGAGCCTGATCGCGCTGCTGCCGATCGCGTTCTTCTTCGTTGCCCTGGCCGTGCTGCGCATGAAGGGCTGGCTGGCCGGCACCATCACCGTGGCCATCGCACTTGGCGTTGCGCTGCTGTTCTACCGCATGCCGCTGACCCAGGCACTGGGTGCGGCCGGCTTCGGCTTCGTCTACGGGCTGTGGCCGATCGCCTGGATCATCATCGGCGCGGTGTTCCTGTACAAGGTCTCGGTCAAGACCGGGCAGTTCGACATCATCCGCGCCTCGATCCTGTCGGTCACCGAAGATCAGCGCCTGCAGATGCTGATGGTCGGCTTCGCCTTCGGTGCCTTCCTGGAAGGTGCCGCCGGTTTCGGCGCACCGGTGGCGATCACCGCGGCGCTGCTGGTCGGGTTGGGCTTCAAGCCGCTGTATGCGGCTGGCCTGTGCCTGATCGTCAACACCGCGCCCGTGGCCTTTGGTGCCATGGGCATTCCGATCATCGTGGCCGGGCAGGTCACGGGGCTGGATGCGTTCGAGATTGGCCAGATGGCGGGCCGCCAGTTGCCCTTCCTCACCATCATCGTGCTGTTCTGGATCATGGCGATCATGGATGGCTGGCGCGGCATCAAGGAAACCTGGCCGGCGGTGCTGGTTGCGGGCGGCTCGTTCGCCATCGCCCAGTACCTGACCTCCAATTTCATCGGCCCGGAACTGCCGGACATCACCGCGTCGCTGGCGTCGCTGGTGTGCCTGACCCTGTTCCTGCGCCGCTGGAAGCCGGTGCGGATCTTCCGCTTCGACACTGAAACCAGCGCCGAGGCGGCCGCCCAGGCACTGGAAGCGCCGCGCTACAGCGTTGGCCAGATCGCCAAGGCGTGGTCGCCGTTCCTGATCCTCACTGCAATGGTCACCCTGTGGAGCATCAAGCCGTTCAAGTCGCTGTTCGCGGCCGGCGGCCCGCTGGAAAGCTGGGTGCTGAAGATTCCGGTGCCGGGGCTGGACCAGCTGGTGCAGAAGATGCCGCCGATCGTGGACGCGCCGCTCAGCTATGAGGCGGTCTATAAATTCGACTGGTTCTCTGCCACCGGCACCTCGATCATCCTCGCGGCGGTGATCGCGATCATCGCGCTGCGCATGCCGGCCCGTTCGGCGGTGCAGACCTTCGGCGAGACCGTGCGCGAGCTGCGCATGCCGATCTACTCGATCGGCATGGTGCTCGCGTTCGCCTTCATCGCCAACTATTCGGGCCTGTCGGCCACGCTCGCCCTCGCGCTGGCGCACACCGGCGATGCGTTCCCGTTCTTCTCGCCGTTCCTGGGCTGGCTGGGCGTGTTCCTGACCGGTTCGGACACCTCGTCCAATGCGTTGTTCTCGGCACTGCAGGCCACCACCGCGCAGCAGATCGGCGTGTCCGACGTGCTGCTGGTCGCGGCCAACACCACCGGCGGTGTCACCGGCAAGATGATCTCGCCGCAGTCGATCGCCATTGCCTGTGCGGCGGTCGGCCTGGCCGGCAAGGAATCGGACCTGTTCCGCTTCACGGTGAAGCACAGCCTGGTCTTCACCACGATGGTCGGCCTGATCACCCTGGCCCAGGCCTACTGGCTGACCTGGATGATTCCCTGAGCCATGCCACGCCGGCCATCCCTCTGCCGCGTGCTTCGGGCCACAATGGCGCCATGAGCATGCAACGCATTTCCGACAAGGTGGCCGCACAGCTGCGCGGCCTGGTGCAGGAACAACGGCTGCAGCCCGGTGACCGGCTGCCGGCCGAGCGCACCCTGGCGGTGCAGCTGGGGGTCTCGCGCACGGCGTTGCGCGAAGCGATCGCGCAGCTGGCCAGCCAAGGCCTGCTGACCGCACGCGTCGGTGGCGGCACCTATGTAGCCGAACCTGCGGCGCGCGCGCGGCAGGCGCTGGATGAACCGCTGGCGCCGTACCTGCCGCTGTTCCAGGGCGACCCGGAATACCGCTTCGACGTGCTGGAGATCCGCCACGCGCTGGAAGGTGCCACCGCCTGGCATGCGGCGCTGCGTGCCACCGACGAGGATCGCACGCGCATCGCGCAGGCCTTCCAGACCATGATGGACGCGCACGGCAAGGACGACCCGACCAGTGAAGCGCAGGCCGACGCGGCCTTCCACCTGTCCATCGCCGAAGCCTCGCATAACCTGGTGCTGCTGCAGGTGATGCGTGGCCTGTTCGAGCTGCTGCAGACCAACATCTCGCAGAGCCGCGAGAAGCTCTATACCTCGGCGAGGACCTTCTCGCCGCTGTCCGACCAGCACCGCGAGATGATGGATGCGGTGCTGGCCGGCGACCCGGAACGCGCGCGCGCCGCCGCGCATGCCCACCTCGAGTTCGTGCACACCACGCTGCGCACCCTCGATGACAACGAGGCCCGGCGTGCGCGGGCCTCACGTCTGCCTTCCCCACACGGTTGACCCCATGATCATTTCCGCCTCCACCGATTACCGTGCCGCAGCGCAACGCCGGCTGCCGCCGTTCCTGTTCCACTACATCGATGGCGGCGCGTATGCCGAGCACACGCTGAAGCGCAACGTTTCCGACCTGTCCGACATCGCGCTGCGCCAGCGCATCCTGCGCAACATGTCCGACCTGAGCCTGGAAACCGAGCTGTTCGGCGAAAAACTGGCGATGCCGGTGGCGCTGGCGCCGGTCGGCCTGACCGGCATGTATGCCCGGCGCGGTGAAGTACAGGCAGCGCGCGCGGCCGACAGCCGCGGCATCCCGTTCACCCTGTCCACGGTGTCGGTCTGCCCGATCGAGGAAGTGGCCCCCGCCATCCAGCGGCCGATGTGGTTCCAGCTGTATGTGCTGCGCGACCGTGGCTTCATGCGCAACGCGCTGGAGCGCGCACAGGCCGCGGGCGTGACCACGCTGGTGTTCACCGTGGACATGCCGGTGCCGGGCGCGCGCTATCGTGATGCGCACTCCGGCATGAGCGGCCCGAACGCCTCGCTGCGCCGCATCGGCCAGGCCATCACCCATCCCCACTGGGCGTGGGACGTGGGCCTGTTCGGGCGTCCGCATGACCTGGGCAACATCTCCACCTATCGTGGCAACCCGACCGGGCTGGAGGACTACATCGGCTGGCTGGGCAGCAACTTCGATCCGTCCATTTCGTGGAAGGACCTGGAGTGGATCCGCGAGTTCTGGAAGGGCCCGATGGTGATCAAGGGCATCCTCGACCCGGACGACGCGCGTGATGCGGTGAAGTTCGGTGCCGATGGCATCGTGGTCTCCAACCACGGCGGTCGCCAGCTCGACGGCGTGCTGTCCACCGCACGCGCCCTGCCGGCGATTGCCGACGCGGTGCAGGGCGATCTGAAGATCCTCGCAGATTCCGGCATCCGCACCGGGCTGGACGTGGTGCGCATGCTGGCGCTGGGGGCCGATACCGTGTTGCTGGGCCGTGCCTTCGTCTATGCGCTCGCCGCACAGGGCGAGGCGGGCGTAGCCAATCTGCTGGACCTGATCGCCAAGGAAATGCGCGTGGCGATGACACTGACTGGTGCGCACCGTATTGCCGACATCGGCCGCGATTCACTGGTCAGCCTGCCGTGAGCAGTCACGACACGGTGCTGGCGCAGTTGCGCGACGCGGTCGGCAGCCGCCATGTACTGACCGGTGACAAGGCCACGCGGCGCTTCCGTCGCGGCTACCGTTTCGGCGATGGCCCGGTGCTGGCCGTGGTGCGCCCGGGCACGCTGCTGGAACTGTGGCGCGTGCTGCAGGCGGCGGTGCAGGGTGGGGCGGCGATCATCCTGCAGGCAGCCAATACCGGGCTGACCGGTGGTTCGACTCCGGATGGCAACGACTACGGTCGCCCGGTCGTGCTGGTCAGCACGCTGCGCCTGACCGGCATCCAGTTGTTGAACGAAGGCCGCCAGGTGCTGTGCCTGCCCGGCGCCACGCTGGACCGGCTGGAGCAGACCCTGGCGCCGCTCGGCCGCGAACCGCATTCGGTGATCGGCTCGTCCTGCATCGGCGCCTCGGTACTGGGCGGCATCTGCAACAACTCCGGCGGTGCGCTGGTGCGCCGTGGCCCGGCCTATACCGAACTGGCGCTGTACGCGCAGGTCGACGCGCAGGGCCAGCTGCAGCTGGTCAACCATCTGGGTATCGCGCTGGGTGATACGCCCGAGCAGATCCTGCAGCGCCTGCAGGCCGGTGACTACACGGCCGCCGACGTAGGCGATGGCGACGGCCGTGCGGCTTCCGATCCACGCTATGCCGAGGAAGTACGCAAGGTCGATGCCGATACCCCCGCACGCTTCAACGCCGATCCCAGTCGTCACTACGAAGCCGCGGGTTCGGCCGGCAAGCTGGCGGTGTTCGCGGTGCGCCTGGACACCTTCGAAAAGGAGGCCGCCGAGGTCTTCTACATTGGCAGCAACCGCGCCGGCAGCCTCACCGCGATCCGTCGCCAGCTGCTGACCGGCTTCGAGCGGCTGCCGATTGCCGGCGAGTACATCCACCGGGATGCCTATGACATCGGCGAGCGCTACGGCAAGGACAGCTTCCTGCTGATCGACCGCCTTGGCACTTCCCGCGTGCCGGCCGCGTTTGCGCTGAAGAGCCGCATTGATGGCTGGTTCGAGCGGTTGGGCCTGCGCGGCGTGACCGATCGGGTGATGCAGGTGCTGACGGGCCTGCTGCCCTCGCACCTGCCCAAGCGCATGGGTGAGTTCCGCCAGCGCTATGAGCATCACCTGCTGTTGAAGGTGTCCGCGCAGGACGCAGCGCAAACCGAAGCCTGGCTGCGCGATTTCTTCGCTGGCCACGAAGGCGGCTATTTCCACTGCACGGCGGAGGAGGGACGCAAGGCGTTCCTGCATCGCTTTGCCGTGGCCGGTGCCGCAGTGCGCTACCGTGAAGTGCATCGTGACCAGGTGCAGGATATCGTCGCGCTGGACATCGCGCTGCGGCGTGACGACGCCGACTGGTTCGAGCAGCTGCCGGCGGATATCGACGGCCGCCTGCTGCACAAGCTGTATTACGGGCACTTCCTCTGCCACGTGTTCCATCAGGACTACATCGCGCGCAAGGGTGAAGACCCGATGGCGATCGAGCATGCGATGTGGGCATTGCTGGACAAGCGTGGTGCCGAGTACCCGGCCGAGCACAATGTCGGCCATCTGTATCCGGCCAAGCCGGCGCTGGCGGGCTTCTACCGGCAGCTTGATCCGAGCAATACATTCAACCCGGGCATCGGCCAGACCTCGAAGGCCAAGGGGTGGGGTGGCTGCGACTGCGGATGATGTAGAGCCGAACCGGTGCTCGGCTGGTGCTTGTGGTGACAAGCGGTCGAGCATGGCTCGACGCCGCCCGGGCAGCGGTTACCATCGGAAGCCCATACGGAGGAGCCGTCCATGCCCACCGCTATCGCCCGCGCCACCCTGTGCGCTGCATTGCTGGCGACCCCGTTGCTGGCGCTGGCCCAGAGCGCGATCCTGCCGCAGCAGCGCGATGCCGCCGGCAACGTGATGGAGCCGCTGGGGCAGGTGCTGATCGCGAATGAGACCGGACCGTCAGGGCTTTATGACTGCACGCGGGACGGCCATTGGTGCGTGCGCGTGCAGCCCGCAGCCGAGGAGGGTGATCGGCCCACCCTGCTTGAAGTGCTTGAAAAAGTGCAGGGCCAAGGCAAGCCCCACAGCTATCACGTCAGCATTGATGTGCCGCAGGAAAGCGAGCTGAAGCTCTGGCCTTGGATCGTGCGCCTGGCCCCGGGCGTGGGCAGCGATGAAACAGTGACCGACCCGCAGCAGCGCGTCCGCCAGAATGTGCTGGTGGGCGGCATCGTCACGTTCAGCACCATGTATTCCGGTGGAGGTGCCGACGCGTCCACGCTGCAACTGGCACGCGTGCGCCACCTGCAGGACGACATCCAGGTGGACGACGACGTGCTGACCGTGCCATGGCTGGGCAATGCGATGATCCGCGCCTGTTTCAGCGAGCAGGACAGCAAGCATCGCGCAGGCGCCTGCCACGATGAATACAGCTTTTCGGCGAAGCTGGCGCTGGATCCAGCAGGGCAGGGCATGCCCGTGCTGCGCTACCAGACCGTGGCGACCCGGTTCCCGGCCGGCGTCTCACGTTTCGAGGATTCGCTGGCCAAAGGGCCGCTGAAGCAGAAGGACCTGCGCACCGAGCAGGATCCGGCATGCACCTATACGCGGCTGTTCCGCTTCCGCGAGGGAATGTTCCACCCCGACCAGGCATTGCCGGACTGCGCCGGCTATACCGAACCCTGAGCCCTGGAAAGCCGAGCCATGCTCGACCCGCGTTTTCTGTAGAGCCGAGCCTACGCTCGGCTGTCACGGAAGCGCAGCCGAGCGTAGGCTCGGCTCTACAAAAACCGAAGCGGCGCTTACTCGCAGCGGGTGGCGGTGATGATGTTGTCCTTGTCCACGTACACGCGCAGGCGATCCTGGCGGATGTCCTTGGTGGTGATGGTGCTGGGGCCGATCGGGTTGACCAGGCCGGCGCCGCTTTCGGCAGACAAGCGGCGGATGTTGGGTTCGTTGGCCGGCTCGCCGATTGCCCAGCCCAGCTGGCTGGCATCGCACCGGCCGCTGCCCTTTACCTGCGGGCCGGGCGTACTGACGCAGGCCGACAGCAGCAGGGCCGAGGCCGGCAGCAACAGGAACAGACGGAGGGTGGACATGCGAGCGCTCCTGCGCAGGGGAGATGGCGGGAACGATAGCACCCGGCGTGCGAAAGGCGTCAGCATCACGGTCATTGCCGGCAGAGCGTGGCCATTGCATAGTGGGAGGAATGGCTGGCAGTGCGCCAGCGGGCAGGCCGGGCCATTCCGGCGCAGGTGTTGGACACGGTATGACGGCAGGCAGTTTCCGCGACAAGGGCAGGACGACGATGGCACGGGTGCTGTCCATGCTGGGCGTGGCGTTTGCCGCCTCCGCTGCCGATCCGGAACCCGCGCCGGTCGATCCCCCGGTGTTCGGGGCCTGGCGCAACCTGCAGACCGAAGCGGGCTACGCGCCTGCGCAGCGCAATCTGGCCTTTGCCATGTTGCCGCAGGCGGCGACCCGTGGCGACCGTTTCGCCATCCTCGACCGCGAAGGCAAGCGCACGGTGTGCTGCCTGCAGGTGGCCAGTCCATCGCTGGGCGTGGCCGCGCTGCGTGAGCAGTACCACCTGCCGCAGGCCTGGGTGACCGACCTGAGCAATGGCCGCAGCCCGGCACGTCCCTATGTTCCGCACGTCTACGCGATGCAGCGGGTGGACGAGCTGGCCGACTACAGCTTCGCCGATGTACCGGGTGCCTACAGCGATCTGGGGGGACTGCTGATCCCCGAAGGCGCCGCCCTGGACGCCGATGGCAGCGCGGTGCGCCTGGGCGACAGCCGCTATCCGCTGCATTTCCAGCGCCAGCCGCATGCCGACGACGATGGTGCGCTGGATCGCTACACCCTGCAGGCAGGCGAGGGCGCCGCCCCGATCGTGGTTGAAGTGCCGTTCGGCACTTATTGATTGCAGCACTCCACTGGCTAGAATGCGGCGCGGCGCCGTCTGCCGTGTCTGTTCCGTGAGTCGTTGCCGTGTCCCTGCGCCCCTTCCTGCTGTCGTCCCTGCTGCTGTTGTCCGCCTGTGCCAGCGCGCCTCCGCCGCCGGCGCATTCCGATGCGCTGTGGCGATTGATCGAGCGTGACTGCCGTGGCGCCGAAGGCCCACGGGGTGATTGCCTGCGGGTTGACGCTGCGGCGGACCGCCGCGATGTGCTGGTCAAGGACGCGCACGGTGACTACCAGTTCCTGCTGATGCCGCTGGACAAGGTCAGCGGAATCGAGAACCTCGCGCTGTACCAGCGCGGAGCGCCGAATTACTTTGCCGCAGCCTGGCAGGCCCGCAGCCATACCGAACGGGCTCTGGGCCAACCACTGCCACGCAGCGTTGCCAGCCTGGCGCTGAATTCACCCCACGGCCGCTCTCAGCACCAGCTGCACATCCACGTCGACTGCCTGCGTGCGGATGTGCTGCAGGCCCTGGATGCACATGCCGGTGCTCTGGGGGCGCGGTGGACGCAATTGCCGGTGCTGCTGCGCGGCCATCAGTACCAGGCCCGGCTGCTGCCGGGCGCGGAGTTGACCGCCAATCCGCTCAACCTGCTCGCCTATGACCTGAGCGGCGTGGACGATGTCGGCCAATGGAGCCTGGTGGTGGCTGGCCGGGACAACGTGCAGGCTGGACCGGGCTTCATCCTGCTCGCCACCCGCGTCGACGCGGGTAGCGGCAACGAGGCCAGCGGCGAAGAGCTGCAGGACCATGCCTGCACGGTGCTGACCGGTGCCGGCGACGCGCTGGAGCGGGTGCGCTAATCCCCCGCCTGGTGCTGGCTGCGCCAGATCGGTGCGGTCAGCGCCAGCAGCTGGCGATCCTGCCAGCCATCCGGCCCAAGGTGCTGATCGCGCAACACGCCTTCCTGCTGGAAGCCACTGGCGCGAAGCGCGTGGGCAAAGGGCGCGCCGCAGTACGGCGGCAGCATCACGAACAGGCGGTGCAGGCCAACGTCCTCGAACAGGAACGGGCACAGGGCCTGCAGCGTCGCATCGGTGTGGGGATGCCAATGCTGCAGTGACAGCAGCTCGGCGCAGCGTGAATGCAGCGAATGCAGGCGGACGTGCAACTGGTCCAGCACGGTGCCGTGTTCGTCATCGAATACGCCCAGCATCAGCTGGTCGTTGTCCTGCTCCAGGCGTGAGCGGTGCATGTGCGCCAGGAAGCGGGCTTCTTCGTCGATGCCGGGCTGAAGATGCCGGCCGCGGCGGCGGCGGTCGTCGAACAGGCGCCAGCTCGGCAGGTCGGTTCGCTGGAACGGGCGAAGGGTGACCGGAGCCACCCGCAGCTGCAGCAGATGGCGGCGCGACACAGGTCGGAGAACGGGGAGCTCGGATGTGGGATACGGGGTCATCATCCCTGGAACGATGGCAATGCCCGGTTCGCCAGACCATTCAAAAGATTGCAAAAACGGGGCGATCACCGGACGGAGCCTGATTCGGTTCAGGCATAAGCCCATCAGGGCTGGTCATTTCCGTTGAAACCACCCACTCAGGACAATTTCGTTACGGGATCGTTATGCGCCGCACAGGCCTCCGGCCCCGTACCACCCGCCCAACTTCCCAGGAAGCCCATGTCCGCCTCCCCCAAGGCGCTGCGCCCGCGTCCGCTGGTGCTCGCGCTGTCGTCCCTGATGCTGGTCTCGTTGCCGGCCTTCGCGCAGGAAAGCGCACCCACGTCGTTGCAGGAAGTGAAGGTCACCGGCTCGCGCATTCCGCGCGCCAGCGTCGAAGGGCCGTCGCCGGTGACGGTGATCAGCCGCGAGCAGATCGACGCGCAGGGCTACCGCAATGCGTTCGATGCGCTGAGCGCACTGACCGAGAACACCGGCAACGTGCAGGGTGAGGACTTCGGCAACACCTTCACGCCCGCGGCCAACACCATCAACCTGCGCGGGCTGGGCCCGAACCGCACGCTGGTGCTGGTCAACGGCCGCCGCCAGGCCGATTACCCGCTGGCCTACGAAGGCTCGGTGAACGTGGTCAACCTCGCCAACATTCCCAGTGCGCTGATCGAACGCATCGAGGTACTGGCTGCCGGCGCGTCGGCGGTGTACGGCTCCGATGCCATTGCCGGTGTGGTCAACATCATCCTCAAGGATCGCTTTGAAGGTGTGGATGTGAACGTGCGCGCCGGCGGCACCCAGCAAGGCGGTGGCGACAACCAACGCGTGCAGGTGGTCGGTGGCAGTTCCGGCGAGCGCTGGGATGCGCTGTTCGGCTTCGAGTTCGACGTGCGCAAGGCGATCCATGCGCGTCAGCGCGACTTCATGGATTCGCTGGAGGACGATCCGACCGGCAAGGCGCCGCAGGCGACGGCGATCGCATATCGCCGCAACGCCGCCACCGGCCGCAACATCGATCCGGGCGCCAATGGCTGTGACGCGGCGTCGGACATCTATGGCGGCAGCGTGTTCCGCGCCTTCAACCCGCGCCAGGGCTGGTACTGCGGCAGCAACGAGGCCGCCGCCAGCTACTGGACGGTGCAGACCGAGAAGCGCAACCTCAACGGCTACGGCCTGCTGACCTTCCACGTCAACGAGACCACCGACCTGTTCGCCGATCTGGCCGTGGGCAGCGCACGCATCACCAACAACACCCGTGCGCCCACCTGGACCTCGGCCCGTAATTACTTCTACAACCAGACCACCGGCAACCTGGAAAGCTGGTACCGCCGCTTCGCGCCCGAGGAAATCGGCGGCCTGCCGCGCAATGCCAATCGTTTCCTGGAAAACTCGTGGTCGTTCAACGTCGGCGCGCGCGGCCAGATCGGTGACAGTGGCTGGGATTATGAAGCGGTCTACAGCCGCTCACGCTACGAGAACCGCACCCGGCGCCCGGTGCTGCTGGCCGGCATCAATGAATACCTGCTGGGCCCGAAGCTGGGCGTACGCAATGGCGTGGAGGTCTATGCGCCGGACCCGGCACGGCTGTTCAAGCCGCTGACGCCGGACGAGTACCAGGGCCTGTCCGGCTACCAGGAAAGCCGCAATGCGGCGTGGTTGCAGACCTTCAGCGCCAGCGTCAATGGCCGCCTGTTTGCGCTGCCCGGTGGTGATGCCGCGCTGGCCGCGGTGGTCGAGGCCGGCAGCCAGGGCTACCGCAATCGCCCGGACCCGCGACTGGGCACCGGCGAGTTCTGGAACACCAGCGCCGGCATCGGTGCCGGTGGCGAGCGCGACCGCTATGCCGCCGGCGTGGAGCTGCAGCTGCCGCTGCTGCAGTCGCTGACCACCACCCTGGCCGGTCGCTATGACCAGTACCGTGCCGGCGGCGAGCACATCGGCAAGGCGACCTGGAGTTTCGGCGTCGAGTTCCGCCCGATCGAGAGCCTGTTGATCCGCGGCTCTGCTGCGACCAGCTTCCGGGCGCCGGACATGAACTACGTGTTCGCGACCGAGACCCGCGGCTACAACCCGGGCATGACCGACTACTGGCGCTGCCGCACCGCAGGCCAGTCGTACGACAACTGCGACTACAACGGCCTGTCGATCGACTACAGCAACCGCGCCAACGCGCAGCTGCAGCCGGAAACCGCGAAATCCTATGGTTTCGGCGTGGTCTGGTCGCCGCTGTCCGGGCTGGATTTCAGTGCCGACTACTACGACATCCGCATCGACAACGAGGTGACCAGCCTCGATACCAGCCGCATCCTGCGCGACGAGGCCGATTGCCGTCTGGGTCGCACGCTGGGGGGCGAAGCACGCGATATCGGTTCACCACTGTGCCAGGACGCGCTGTCGCGGGTGATCCGCAATCCGTCCAATGCAACCGTACAGCCGGACCAGGTGACCCGTGTGCTGATCAATCCGATCAACGCCGCCTCTGAATCGGTGCGCGGCCTGGACCTGAAGGGCAACTGGCGTTTCGATGCCGGTCGCTATGGCCGATTCACCACGCGCCTGGCCTACACGGTGGTGCTGGAGCACAAATACCGGCAGTTCTCCGATGATCCGGAGCGTGACATCCGCAATTCGCTCGATGACTACCAGTGGCGCAGCAAGGCCAATGGCAGCATCACCTGGAACCAGGGTGACTGGACCACCACGCTGTACGGCAATCGCTTCGGCTCGCTGCCGAAGACCGATGGCAGTGGCCGCATCGCGCCGTACATGACGTACAACGCCAGCGTGTTCCGTCAGTTCGGCGAGAATCTGTCGGTGGGCGTGATCGTCAACAACCTGCGCGACAGCCGCCCGCCGGCGGACAGGAACGGAGGCGGCTGGCCGTTCTACCCGGTCGGCAATTACGACCCCTACGGCCGTCAGTACTGGGTGCAGCTGGATTACCGGTTCCGTTGATCCAGCAGGCGAACGAAAGGCCCGGCAATGCCGGGCTTTTCGTCAGGAACCAAGCGCTCAGGCCATCAGGTCTTCCTCGATTTCCCTCACGATCACCTGGAATCGGTTGGCATCATCCCGGGAATTGCCGCCAACCTGCATCTGGTAGCAGACAGGGAGACGCGAAGGGCAGCTGCTGAAGTGGTCGATGCAGATATATTCACCCCGGGCGATCAGTTGCTGGAGATCTTCCGGTGACAACTCGCGTCGGCCGACGGTGGTGCCGTCCTCGGCCTGGGCGGTCAGGACCAGCGACTCGAGATCATCGGCAGCGCCGATTTCTGCGCCCAACCGCTTGACCTGCACCTGAAAGACGCGTCGGCAGATCAGTTTGTCCAGCCAGTGCTGCTCATCCGTCGCGAAATGAGTGTTGTCAGGCTCGGTTGCACGTGTCGCCTCCTCGTGCACACCCCGGTGAGTAAAGCTCAGCCCGGCGTAGCGCTCGTATTGTTGCAGGGAGCGCTTGCAGCCGAGCCCGTGCATGGCCAGTGCGGTCGCATCTCCTGATCCGGCTGCTGCAAGCATGTTCACTGCCTTGCTCGACGCTCTCAGCGAGCGATCGAAGGCACTGGCTTCGATTTCACCGCGTGACCGGCGCTCGTCGGAGTGATCATCCCACACCCTGTTCGCATCCGAGTTGTACTGGTGCCACAGCAGCGGTCGATGGGGGTGGAAGAAGTCGTAACCATGCGTATACGCCCTGACCGCCATGACGATCTCTTCCGTCGAGAAGAAATGGTCTGCATCGTTCATGACGTCCCGCACGAACTCTCCGTCGGAGAACAGGAACCCGCCACTGATGAATCGAGCTCGCATCGGTTCGTTGCGTACGGGATCCTTGGGCATGCGCACTGCTTTGTAGCTGACCACGCCGACACTGTTGAAGCCGCGGACCAGCATCTGGCCGACATGGTTCTGCCGGGTATCAGGATAGCTCTCGGGTTGAAACGCGGGCGGGTATCCGGTCAGCAGTGGTTTGCATGAACGTGTCCGCAGGGATTCCAGCATCTCCACCAGTAAACCGTCCCATGCATCCGAGAAACGGTGGTGCGAGTCGATCTGCAGGTTGTAGCGCTCGTCGCGATAGCGCTCCTGCGCCAGCCTTCGTGCCCACCCACAGCCGCGGGCGTGCATGAAGCCCACCTCGATCAGTTCAACTTCGGCCCCGTTCATGTGCAGGCGGTGAATCGGATGCTGATTGCCGATGCAGCTCGACTCCAGCTGGAAGCCCGCAGCCAGGAAATCCTGGAGGGTTGCTTCGTCACCATGCTGCCAGCACACCACCACGTGAAGTGCGGCCGGCGCGGCCGCGCGCCGCACGAGATCGATGAGTGTTGGGATCAGTTGCGGATCGCGATAACTGGGTATTTGGACGAACAGGCTTGCTGGAAGATCCATCTTCTATTTTCTCGGGCCGGTCAGACAAGGAAATGCGAATGACCGGCATCATGCACGACGCAAGGGGTGCATTGGAAACGCAATTATCGAAAGTATTATCGACAGGCATGTTTCGATATCGGGCCTGATGAAATCGAAAGATTTATTCGAGGGTTTCTTTGCATTTCAATGGCGGTTGCCAATTAGCATTTATGTAATTGACCGGTGCATTAACCGCTGCTAGTTTCCAGCTGCTGGAGTGACCCAGCATTGCAAACCGCCAGAGTCAAGGAGAGATCAATGAAGGCAAGCCTCATCGTAAGTCCGATCCTGTTGGGTGGACTCGCCATGGCCAGTGGAACGGCATCGGCGGGAGATTCGGTAACCGTCAATGGTGCGCGCTATACCTGCACGTCAAGCTGCGTCGTGCAGACCAATGGCAACGGTGGCTACACCGTGACGGACTGTTGTGGCGGGCGCGTAACCCGCGTGATCCGAACGCCTCCGCCCGAGGAGTAACTGCGGCCTGCGCGGCAGGTAGTACCGGTTTGAATCCGGCCTCTACGGGGGCCGGACAACGAGCGTGAAGGAGAAGCGGAACATGGATGCACGAGTACTTTTGATCACGATGGCAGCCGTATGTGTAGCGGGGTGCGCGCAGGAAGATGTGGCAGCGGGTGGAACCGCACAGGCGAACGCCGGGTCGTCATCTGCCGCCGTACGGAACGCGGGTAGTGGCCAGGAGGTGGCGCCTGCAACGGCTACAAGCGCGCGCGGAACGATTCCGTCATCTGCTGGGGGAGGCATGTCCGCTGGGGATTCGCCTTATCTGGCTGCAGAAAGTGCAATGCTGCAGGACGGTGCACTGTCCGTGGAGCAGAGTGATGCCATCCTCGCATCCGACAAGGTCTTCGAAAAGACAGTCCAGGCGTTTGCCGATGATGCCGGGAAGCGTCCTGAAGCGCAGGACCTGACCGCCCACTACAGGCAGGCGATTGCACGCAGCCTCGGCAAGGACGAATCCCTGGGTGAATTTGCGTGTGGGTACAGTCTGTGCATCGGTTCGGTGCGTACCCGATCGGCTGAAGCGTACGAAGCCTGGACCGAAAAGTTTGGATTGGACGCTGCTGCGCCCACCTACAGTTTCTCGGGCCTGAGCAAGAAGCTCGACCAGCGGAACCATGAGGGAAGGTTCGTGTTTTCCACCGATCCTGCTGCCCGTTCGATGATCACCAACCAATAGGCTGGCATGGTTGGGCAGCGCCCGCGTCTGGGCCGGCGCTGCCTCGGTCAAGGCAGCACTTGCACCAGGTACGACTCGATGACGTAGCTGAAAGGCTGCTGCTGGCGGTCGCGCAGCAGGGCGCGCACTTCCAGGATCACGCCGTGATCGCCTTCGCCCCGCGGAGGCCAGAACGTCTGGTCAGCCAGGGTCTGGCGCTGGAAACCGAGCGGGCCGACCACGCGACCGAACGGTTCGTCGGTGCTGTCCAGCACCTGGTTCATGGCCGGGCTGAGGTGGCCAGGCAGGTACCAGTTGTCGGCCTCGGACAGCACGCGGCTGCCGCAGACCAGCTGTACGCGGCGATAGCGCAGTTCGGTACCCGGCTTCGCGCCCAGCGCCTGCAGAACGTCGGCGGGGGCAGGCTTGTCCTGGCCGTGCACGCGCACCGCGCGCACCCGGGCTTGTTCGGCCAGCCCATGTTCGGCGCACCAGTGTTCCAGCGTGGCGGTGGCGCTCTGCCCGGACAGCACGCGCTGGTGCAGGCGCTCGACCAGTGCAGCCGGTGCGATGCGCTGCTGGCCCGGCGGCGACTGCAGCGGTGCAGCGGCCGCAGCATCAGTGGCGGACAGGCTGGCGATCGGGGCGGCGGCAAGCAGGGATGCGGCCTGCCAGCGGCGGAGACGATCGTGGCGGTCGGACGGGCCCATGCGGCATCACAACGGAAACAGGCGCCCATGTTACCTGTTCAGGAGTGTGCACGGCGTGGCTGCGACCGGTTGTCGCAGGCGCAATCATCGTCCTGGTGAATGCGTGCCATCCAGATATTTCGTTGGTCGATGGGTGCAGCGGGGCGCACGATGGCGGCAGTCTTGGCATTCCGGGAGTTCCCGATGACCCTCCAGTTCGTCCATGGCGGTGTCGACCGCAACGGTGCGCCGCTGCATTTCCATATCCGTGATGGCCGCATCAGCGGCCTCAATGGCGAGGCCGCGCCGGCGGACGGGACGGAATGCGTGGATCTGGAGGGCTTCGCGGTGCTGCCCGGCCTGGTCGACGGCCACATCCACCTCGACAAGAGCTTTGTCGGCGACCGTTGGCACCCGCACCAGCCGGTGAACACCCTGCGTGAGCGGCTGGCGGTGGAGAAGGCGGCTGTGGCGGGTGCGGCACCGATGGTTGACCGTGCCGAGGCGCTGATCCGCCAGTGCAGTGCTTTCGGTACCGTGGCGATGCGCTGTCACGTCGATATCGATGGCAGCACCGGCGTGCGCCACCTTGAAGCGGTACGCGAGGCCGCACTGCGCTGTGCCGACATCATGCGCATCCAACTGGTGGCGTTCCCGCAGGCGGGCGTGATGTCCTGTGCGGGCACCGCCGCGGTGCTGGAGCAGGCCCTCGCCGCTGGCGTGGAAGTGCTGGGCGGCATCGATCCGACGACCCTGGACGGCGATGCCGAAGGCCAGCTGGCGCTGCTGTTCGGCCTGGCCGAGCGCTACGGTGTGCAGCTGGACATCCATCTGCACGAGCCGGGCGAAACCGGCCTGGCCCAGCTGCTGCGCATCGCCGCGCGGACACGGGCCGCCGGCCTGCAGGGGCGCGTTGCGGTCAGCCATGCCTATGCGCTGGGCGACGTGCCACTGGCGCGCGCGCTACAGGCGGGCGAAGCACTGGCCACGGCGGGTGTGGCGATCATGAGCAACGCGCCGGGCGATCATCCGTTCCCGCCGCTGCGTGCGCTGCATGATGCCGGTGTGCGCGTGTTCGCCGGCAACGACAACATCCGTGACTGCTGGTGGCCGTATGGCAATGGCGACCTGCTGCAGCGGGCGATGCTGCTGGGCTACCGGTCCGGCTTCTACACCGACGCCGACCTGATGCTGGCGCTGGACATGGTCACCACCCATGCCGCGCAGGCGATCGGCCTGCCGCAGCATGGTATTGCCGAAGGCCAGCCAGCCACTTTCGTGGCGGTGCGTGCCGACCACGGCCCGGCCGCGGTGGCGGCGGTGCCGGTGGAGCGCCGCGTGGTGGTTGATGGTCGCTGGCTGTAGATCCACGCCGCGCCACCCCCTGTAGTGCCGAGCCATGCTTGGCGGCTTTTCAGGCGTAATCGTCAGCGCGGGTAGCGACGAATTCCTCAAGCCACGCCAGTAGATGGGCGATGTCGATGACCTCGCCCTGTTCGACGCGCTTGAGCAGCAGCGTGCTGGCGCCGATCTGCAGGCTGCTGTCGGCATAGCGCAGTACCGCGTCGATGCCCCAGGCATCGGTCACCTGCATCCAGGCCAGGCCCGGCACGCGCTGGGCCAGGGTGTCACCGAACGCCACGCCCAGCGCTTCCCAGCCGGCACAATCGTCACGATCGATCAGCTCGGCGTCGACCACCCGTTGCAATGTGCTGGCGGTCAGCGGCCACTGTACCGGCAACGTCGGGAAGCTGGCAGCCACGCGTGCGGCGATCAGTCCACGCTGGTGCTGCAGATGCGTCTGCAGGGCAGCGGGCAGGGGATCGAAACGGGTGGGAACTTCGTCGGACATGGCAAGGCGCCGTGGAGCACGGAAACAACAGGCACTCTACGAGGCGACGTTGCCGGCCGTGCAGCCGGATTGATCAGATATCGATGATCAATGCGCGAGATCCACGCACGTCGGGGTCAGATCCGTTCTCCTATGGAAAGCGGATCTGACCCCACGCCGGGCAATGCAGCGGTCGAGGTTGCGGGCCAGCGGCCGGCACCACCTCAGGTGCGGTGGTCAATCCGGTTCGCGTTGCACCTGCCGCCACAGCTCGCTGGCCAGTGCGCGCACGGCCTCATCGGCATCGGCACGATGCAGCAGGCCGATTTCGTAGTTGTCGATCACCGGCAGCTCACGCTCGCCATCGATGATGCGGTGCTCGCGGCTGACCGCGCGGCGCGGCAGCAGGCTGATGCCGATGCCATCGGCCACCGCGCCCTGGATGCCGCTCAGCGACGAACTGGTGAAGGCGATGCGCCAGCGCAGGCCCAGCGCTTCCACGGCGTGGATCATCTCGTCGCGGTACAACCCTCGCGGAGGAAACGTGACCAGCGGCAGCGGCTCCTGCTGCAGGCAGCTGCTGCGCAGGCTGTCGATCCAGTGCATCGGCTCGCGCCGGCAATGCACCGCCTGGCGGCTGTTGCGGCGCTGCTTGACCAGCACCAGGTCCAGCTCGCCGTGGTCGAAGCCCTGCGCCAGGTCACGGCTGAGGCCGCTGCTGATCTCCAGCTTCACCTGCGGGTGGCGACGGCTGAAGGCGGCCAGCATGCGCGTGGTCTGCGGGTTGACGAAATCCTCGGGCACACCGATGCGGACGGCGGTCTCCACCATCGCACCGGCCAACGCCTGTGCCATTTCCTCGTTCAGGTCGAGCATGCGCCGCGCGTAGCCGAGCAGGGTGTGGCCGGCGTCGGTGGGGTGAACGTCGCGGTGGCCGCGTTCAAGCAGGCGATGCCCGGCCAGTTCCTCCAGCCGGCGTACCTTCTGGCTGACCGTGGATTGTGTCGAATGCAGGCGCGTGGCCGCCGTGGTGAAGCTGCCGCAGTCGGCCACCATCACCAGCGCCCGCAGCAGGTCCAGTTCGAACAGGGTTCTATTCGATTTGGCACTGTCTTGCATTTGAACATTTCACTTCTGGATACCCAGGCCGACTTCTACCATGCAGGGCAGAGGCCGGCAATGCGCGGCTGTTGCTACCGTCACCCCGTGCTCCGTGGTGACGGACACGAGGAGACACTGCCATGCGCGTCCATCGTTCCCCTGGCTGGCCTGCACCGTTCGCGCGCGTGCTGCTGTTGTGCCTGCTGGCCATGGTCACCCCGGCCTGCACCGCAACGTCCAACGCCGACGTCGATGGCCGCCTGCGTGATGCTGCCAGCCGCGGTGACGCTGCTGCGGTGCGACAGGCGATCGAGGAGGGCGCCACGCTGGAGGCGCGCGATGGACAGGGCCGCACCGCGCTGCTGCTGGCCACGCATGGCAACAACGTGGATGCCGCGCGTGAGCTGATCGAAGCCGGCGCCGACGTCAATGCCAAGGATGCGTTGCAGGACAGCGCCTACCTGTATGCCGGTGCGCGCGGCCTGGATGAGATCTTGGCGATGACCCTGGTGAATGGCGCTGATCTGCGCAGCACCAACCGCTATGGTGGCACCGCACTGATTCCAGCCGCCGAGCGCGGCCACGTCGCCACGGTACGTACGCTGCTGCGCGCGGGCGTAGCGGTAGACCATGTCAACCGGCTGCACTGGACCGCGCTGCTGGAAGCGATCCTGCTCGGCGATGGCGGTGCGCGCCACGTGCAGATCGTGCAGCTGCTGCTGGATGCCGGCGCCGACCCGGAACTGGCCGACGGCGACGGCGTGACGCCGCTGGCGCACGCGCGCCAGCGCGGCTACACCGGAATCGAAACCCTGCTGCGCCAGCACGGCGCGGTGCGCTGAACCGCAACCCCTTCCACCCGCACGCTGGGCGTGCCCACCAGGATGCTGTCCATGTTCCGTTCCCGTCCGTTGTCCCTTGCCATCCTCCTTGCGGTGGCGCCACTGTCGGCCGCTGCCGCCGAGCGCGCCGACCTGCTGATCCGCAATGCCACCGTGGTCGACGTCGAGCACGCCAGCACCCTGGCCAGGCAGAGCGTGGTGATCCGCGGCGAGGACATCGTCGCTGTCGGCCCGGATGCACAACTGCGCAGCCAGTGGAGCGCAACCCGCCAGATCGATGCCAAGGGCAAGTACCTGATCCCGGGGCTGTGGGACATGCACGTGCATTTCGGCGGTGGCCCGGCGCTGATCGAGGAAAACAAGGCACTGCTGCCGCTTTACATCGCGCACGGCATCACCACGGTGCGTGACTGTTCCGGCGATCTGCCCGAGCAGGTGCTGCAGTGGCGTGGCGAGATCGCCAAGGGCACCCTGTTCGGCCCGCGCCTGCTCAGTTCCGGAGCGAAGATCGAAGGCATCAAGCCGGTCTGGAAGGGCACGATCGAAGTGGGCAGCGAGGCCGACGCCGACAAGGCAATCGCCCGCCTGCAGCACGACAAGGTCGATTTCGTGAAGATCACCGACAGCACGCTGAGGCCGGAACTGTTCCTGTACTCGGCCAGTGCCGCGCGCAAGGCCGGATTCAAGGCGTCGGGCCACATCCCGATGGCGCTGACCGTGGAGCAGGCGGTCGATGCAGGCCTGGCCTCGATCGAGCATCTGGACTATGTATTCAAGGCCGGCAGCAAGGACGAAGCGAAGATCGCCGCCGACTTCGGTGCCGGGCGCATCGACCGCGCCGAAGCCAACCGCCGCCTCGACGCCAGCTTCGACCGTGACACGGCGATGCATGCCTACCGTGATTTCGCCAAGCGTGGCGTGTTCGTGACCCCGACCCTCAACGGTGGCCGCATCCTCGACTTCCTTGACCAGGATGACCACGCCAACGACCCGTACCTGGCCTACATCGGCCCCGGCCTGCGTGCGACCTACCAGTGGCGCGTGGACCGCGCGGCGAAGGCGACGCCGGCGCAGATCGAAGCGCGCCATGCGCAGTACCACCAGGTAGCTGCAGTGCTGCCGATGCTGCAGGAGGCCGGCGTGACCATCATTGCCGGCACCGATGCGGGCTTCCTCAATTCGTTCAACTTCCCGGGGATCGCCCTGCACCAGGAACTGCAGCTGTTCGTGAAGGAGGGCCTGAGCGCGCCGCAGGCGCTGTCGGCCGCAACCCGTTCCGGCCCGGCCTGGTTCGGCCAGATGGACCGTTACGGTGGTGTCGCGCGGGGCAAGGCCGCCGACCTGGTCCTGTTGACCGCCAACCCGCTGCAGGACATCGCCGCCACCGAGAAGATCGACAGCGTGATCCTGCGCGGCAACGTGTATGACCGCGCCGCGCTGGACAAGATGCTGGCCGATACCAAGGCCAAGGTCGCGGCGTGGAATGCCGAGGCGGCGAAGGCCAATTGATGATGCGGCCGGTGACCTAGCGCGGCGCCGGCCGCATTCCGTGCAGCTGCGGCAGTGCGGCCTTCATCGCATCGATGAAGGCGCGCAGCCGCGGCGGCTGCTGGCGCGCGGCCGGAAATACCACGTGTACCGGCAGTGCCGGTGCCTGCCAGTCCGGCAGCAGCTGCACCAGCCGCCCCTGTGCAAGGTCGTCGGCCACCAGCCAGGCCGAGACCACCGCTGCGCCCAGCCCGGCGCGTGCAGCCTGCTGTACCACGAACAGGTTGTCGCTGAGCAGGCGTGGGCTGATTGACAGCGTATGCGCCCGGCCCTGCGCATCATGCAGCAGCAGGCGTTCGCGGTAGTAGGTGACCAGCGAGATCCACGGCAGCGACTGTGCCTGTTCCGGCGTACTGACCGCCGTGGCGTCCGCCAGCGAGGGCGCCGCCACGACGATGCGCGGCACTTCTGCCAGCGGCAGTGCGACCATGCGCGGCTCATCCACCGGGCCGACACGCACCGCGCAGTCGATGCCTTCGGCGATGAAATCCGGGCGCCGATCTTCCAGGATCCACTCCAGGCTCAGCTGTGGGTGCTGGGCGAGGAACGCGAGCATGGTCGGCAGCAGCTGCGCCTGGCCGAAGGCGTGCGGCACCATCACCCGCAGGCGTCCGCGCAGCGTTTCCGGTTCGCCGTTCAGTTCGGCCTGCAGCGACTCCCATTCGTCAACCACGCGCTGCGCATGACGCTGGCAGCGCAGGCCGTCCTCGGTCAGTTGCAGGCCGTGGGTGGAGCGCTGCAGCAGGCGCAGACCGAGCTGCCGCTCCAGGGCCTGCAGGCGGCGGCTGACCGTTGGCTGGGTGGTGCCCAGTTGCACGGCGGCGGCAGACAGGCTGCCCGCATCGACGATGCGCAGGAAGGTGCGCAGCAGATCCAGTCGATCTGCGCCAGCGGTGAGATCGGTCATGCGTACCACGTATGAAAGATATGCATTTCAGCCTACTACAGGCGTAAAGCGAATACCGGCAGGATACGTCCACTTTCTTCAGTGGACGCCCCATGTCGACTCCCTCGCTTTCCGTGGCCACCAACCCGGCGACAGCCCCCTCCACCCCGCTGGTGCTGGCAATGGCGGGCGGTGCCGGCTTCTCGGTCGCATCGCTGTACTACAGCCAGCCGATGCTGGGCCTGATTGCCCAGGACCTTGGCGCCGGTGAACGCGCCGCGGGCCTGGTGCCAACCTTGACCCAGCTCGGCTACGCACTGGGCATCCTGCTGCTGGCACCGCTGGGCGATCGCTTCGACCGCCGCCATCTGATCCTGTTGAAGTCCGCGCTGCTGGCGCTGGCACTGGGCGCCGCCGCGATGGCTGGGCACCTGCCAGGCCTGCTGATGGCCAGCCTGCTGGTCGGATTGATGGCCACGCTGGCGCAGGACATCGTACCCGCCGCTGCGGTGCTGGCACCGGATGCGCAGCGCGGGCAGATCGTCGGCCGGGTGATGACCGGCCTGTTGCTGGGCATCCTGTTGTCGCGGGTGGTCAGCGGCGTGGTGGCTGAAGCCTGGGGCTGGCGCACGCAGTTCGTGCTGGCCGCGGTATCGGTGGCGTTGATGGGTGCGGTGCTGTCACGCGCACTGCCGCGTTTCACGCCGACCAGCACACTGCGCTATCCCGCACTGCTAGGCTCGCTGCTGGCGCTATGGCGCGAGCAGCCGCAGCTGCGCCTTGCCGTGGCAAGCCAGTCGCTGCTCGCGGTCGGTTTCAGCGCGTTCTGGTCGACGCTTGCATTGATGCTGCATGCACGCCTCGGCCTGGGCAGTGCGGCGGCGGGTGCGTTCGGTATTGCCGGTGCAGCCGGCGCACTGGCCGCACCGTTCGCAGGTCGCTTCGCCGATCGATTGGGCAGCCATGCGGTGGCACGGTTGGCAATCGCGGTGGCGCTGCTGGGCTTCGGGTTGCTGCTGGCCGAGGCCTGGCTGCCAGCCGTCGCGCTGCTGCCGCTGCTGGTAGTGAGTGCGCTGCTGTTCGACTTCGGCTTCCAATCGGCGCTGGTGGCACACCAGACCCTGGTCTACGGCCTGGTGCCACCCGCACGCAGCCGGCTCAATGCGCTGCTGTTCACTGGTATGTTCATCGGCATGGCCGCGGGAGGGGCGCTGGGCAGCCTGGCGCTGGCGCAGTGGGGGTGGCTCGGCGTGGCCTGGCTGGCGGTGATGTGTGCCGGCGGCAGCCTGCTGCTGCGTTTGAAGTAGGAGGGGGCAGGGCTTGCAGCCCTGCACCTGCTGGAGGCAACAGCTACAGCAACAGCAACATCAATGGCGGGGTTCCTGTTGCGGCGCCCCCGCACTCCGACACCGCCCCGCCATCCCACGGAAAGCCCGCTTTTTCTGTTGAGGTTGCCGGCCAGCGGCCAGCACTGCCGCAGGTGCAGGGCCGCAGGCCCTGCCGAACAACCGCCTAATCGTGATCGCTGTCGTCCAGGCTGATGATGCCGCGCCGCAGCGCCTGGGTGACCGCATGCGTGCGATCGCCCACGCCGAGCTTGTCCATCAGGCTCTTCATGTGCGCCTTCACCGTCTGCTCGGAAATCTGCATGCGCTCGCCAATGCGCTTGTTGGACAGACCGCTGGCGACGTGGCGCAATACCTCGGTCTCGCGCGGCGACAGGCGATCTTCCACCACGTGCGCGGCGATGCTGGCGGCCACCGCTGGGGGAATCGGCGCGCGGCGACCGCCGGCCACCATGCGGATGGTGTCGACCAGTTCATGGCGCAGCATGTCCTTCAGCAGGTACGCGCTGGCGCCGGCCTGCAGCGCACGCACTGCGCGCACGTCGCCGCGGTAGGTGGTCAGCACGATGATGCGCGCACGCGGGTCGAGTGCACGGATCCGCACGATCGCTTCCACGCCATCCAGGCGCGGCATCTGCAGGTCCATCAACACCACGTCGGGTTGCAGCTGCTGGTAGCGCGCGATGGCTTCCTCGCCATCGGCGGCTTCGCCCAGCAGGCGCAGGTCAGGCTGGGCGCCGAGCAGCGCGGCCAGGCCATCGCGCAGCAGCGGGTGGTCGTCGACCACCAGCACGCCGATCGGGGTACGGGACTCAGTCATGGTTCGGTCTGCTCCAGGGCCAGCGCCAGCGCCAGCGCGACGGACGGCGGTGATACAGGCGCCGGGCAGGGACCGCCAGCGCCACTTCGGTACCCAGGCCTGGGCGGGTCCACAGCTGCAGCTCCGCGCCAAGCCGTTGCGCCCGCTCGCGCATGCCCTGCAGGCCCCAATGCCCGTAGCCGGCATTCTCGTCCGCGATGCCGACGCCATCGTCGCGCACGTGCAGCAGGAAACAGTGCGTGCCGTAGGACAGTTCCACTTCGATGGCGCCCGCATTGGCGTGGCGCAGTGCGTTGCGTATCGCCTCGCGGCCGATCAGGAACACCTCTTCTGCGGCATCGGCCTGCAAGGGGGGCGTCGCGCCCTCGACGGTCAGGCGCAGGGGGTTGGTGCCGTGGCCGGCATACTCGGCATGCACGTCGGCCAGTGCCGAGGCCAGGTCGCGCCCGGCGAACGGACCGTCGCGCAGCGCGTTGACCCGCTCGCGGCCCTCTGCCAGGTTGCGTTCGGCCAGTTGCATGGCCGCTTCCAGCTGGCTGCGCACCGGCTCCGGGGTCTGGGGTGACTGGCTGATCGCATGCAGGCGCAGGATCAGCCCCTGGCTGCCCTGCAGCAGGGTGTCATGCAGGTCGCGCGCGATGCGTTCGCGCTCACCATTGCGTTCCTGCAGGCGCGCGCGGAACAGTGCCGCCAGCTGGCTACTGCGGATGCGCACTGCCACCACCAGCAGCGCCAGTACGGCAATCGTGCACAGCAGCTTGAACCAGACCGTCTGCATGAAGGTGGGTGCGATGCGGAAGCTGCGGCTGGCTGGCGTGGCGCTCCAGATGCCGTCTTCGTTGGCGGCCTCCACTTCGAAGCGATAGCTGCCTGGCGCCAGGTTGGTGTAGTAGGCACGCGTGCTGCTGCCGGCATCCTGCCAGCGATCATCGACGCCGGACAGGCGATAGCGGTAACGGTTGCGCTCCGGGCGTGCCAGCGACAGCGCGACGTAGTCGATCTGCAGCTGGCTGGTGCCCGCCGGCAGGCGCAGGCCGTCATGCAACGGCTGGTGTTTGCTGCCGTACAGGACGTCACCGATGCGCACGCTGGGTGGCGTGATGTTGACGTGCGAACGCGTGGTATCCAGCCACGCCAGGCCCTGGTTGGTGGCCAGCCACAGCAGGCCGTCATCGGCCAGCGCGGCGGTGGGGATGGGGCCGCTCTGCAGGGCGATGCCCGGCATGCCATCCACGGCATCGAACAGGCGCGGCGTCACCGGGGATCCCGCGCGCAGTGCGCGCCGCAGCTGGCTGCTCTCCAGCCTTACCAGGCCACGGCTGCCATTGAGCCACAGGTGCCCTCCCGCATCGGCGACCATGCCGGTGATGCCTTCGAGGACGCCGGCCATGTCGGTGCGCACGGCAACGAACGGCCCCTCGCCGACGCGCGCGGCCAGCCCGGCTTCGCCGGCTACCAGCAGCAGGTCCCGGTGCTGCAGCAGGGCGGTCACCGGCCCTGCCGAAAGGCCCTGCGCTGCGCCAAAGGTCTCGATGGCCGCAGTGCCCATCCGGCGCACGCGACCATCGGCGTAGCCGAGCAGCAGCTGGCCATGGGCGTCCAGCGCCAGCGACGAGCAGGCCTGCTCGGGCAGGCGGCCAGCGCGCTGCCATTGGTTGTCCCGGTAATGCAGTACACCGCGTTCGCCGGCGCATACCCAGGCCTGCGCCTGGTCGGGAAACAGCAGGGCCTGCAGGGGTTGCCCGGTGAAGGGTGCGGGCAGCGGAATCAGCGTGGTGCGGCCTTCGACAGTGCGCGCCAGGTTGACCCAATCAAACTGCCAGATCGGTGCAGGTGCCCGCCGTGCCGCGGCCTGCAGCTGCGCGGCGCTGCCTTCCAGCAGTGGGCGCCGCAGGTCGTAGGGCTTGAGGTCTTCACCGTAGCCGTACACCCGCCCGTCAGTGGTGCGCACCAGCGAGCGGTACGGATCAGCGGGGCCGGCCGCCAGGGTGTGCACGCTGCGCGCGCGGAAGCGGTTGAGGCCAAGATTGGTACCGACCCAGAGGTTGCCTTCGCGGTCGGCGATGATCGGCACCGCCGAGGTGGCAGTCAGGCCGTGCGGTGAATCGAAGCGCTCCATGCGCACGGCACGGGTGCCGTCGAATGTGACCCGGGCGACGCCTCCATGCGGGCTCATCGTCGCCCACAGTGTGCCGTCGGTGGTGAACTGCATGCGGGCAGCGACCAGGTCGGGCAGGCGCCGCGCCTCACGTTCGGGCCCGGCCAGCAGCCCCTGTGCGTTTGCCAGCGGCGAGGCGCCACGGACGCGGTCAGCCAGCCACACCTCGCCCTGCGGGTTCTCCGCCAGTGTTGCCATCTGGGAGACGGCGATGCCGGTATCGGTGAACGCTGCCTGGTGCGGCCCGCGCATCCAGATCTTCAGATCGGCCAGTACCCAGAATGTGCCACGGCTGTCATGCAACACCCATTGCACGCGGTGTTCCGGCAGCCCGGCGGAGGCCGGCGGGGGCTGCCAACGCCGGCCATCGAACCAGCGCAGTCCACCATTGACCGCTGCCCAGAGGCGGCCCTCGCGGTCCTGGCTGAAGTGCGGCACCACGCCGACCGGTACGCCTTGTTGCCGGCCATAGTTGTACAGTTGGCCGCGTGCGAGTTGGCTGATGCCGGCCTGGAAGTAGCCGATCCACATTGCGTCATCGCGCCCGACTGCCAGGGTGACCATGTTGGTGGACGGCAAGCTGCTGCCCGCTGGCGGCGCCTGGCGTTCAAAACGGCGGCCGTCGAAGCGGTACAGGCCTGAACCGGTCGCCAGCCACAGCAGTCCATCACGGTCCTGCGCAATGTCCCAGATATCGCCAGGCGCACCCTGGCCGACCCGCCACGCGGTGTGCTCGTAGCCAGGCAGTCCGCTGCTCAGCACGGGACGCTGCGCGGCGAGCGCGGGCAGGGCGGTCATCAACAGCAGGCACGTCAGCAGCGCAGGCAGGCGACGCAGGAACGGGAAGGAGCGGCCACGCATGGCGCGCATTCTGGCAGGTGCGGGGCAGGCCCGGGTGACCCGAACGGGGTAGGCGCCCCGCGTCACCGTCGGCTATCACGCCGGCATGTTCCCCGGAGCCCGGCCATGCAGCGCCTGTTCGTGATGTTTCCCGACCGCGACCCGGGCGTCGGCCTGCTGTGGCTGCGGCTGTGCGTTGCGGCCGCTCTTTGTGCGCCCGGTATGCCAGGTGGCTGGTTGTCGGCCTTGTGCCTGCTGGCCGTGGCGATGCTCGCACTCGGCGTGCTGACCCCCCTGGCGGCGGTGATGGCGGCCACAGGACTGTCCGCGCTGCCCGGGCCATGGCCATTGGCGCTGCTGCCTCTGGCCCTGCTGGTGCTGGGGCCGGGCGCCTATTCGCTGGACGCGCGGTTGTTCGGTCGCCGCGTGATCGGGCGCCGGCCTCCCCCATTCGGGTAGGTGCTGGCCTCGACCGACGGGGGTAGGGCATCGCGCGCACGCGCCGCACCATGGGCCATCCCCCCGCGGCGTCCTCGATGGCCACCGTCCTTCCGCATGCCCCCCCCGCCGCGTCGCTGGCACCGCAGCAAGCCGCCGCGTTGCAGCGGGCACTGCGCTATGTCGATGAACACCTGTCACAGCCGCTGCGGGTGACCGAACTGGCGGCCGCTGCTTGTGTCAGCCGTTTCCATCTGGTGCGCCTGTTCCGCACCGGTACCGGCGCCAGTCCGCTGCGCTACGTCCGCCGGCGCCGTATCGAACGTGCGCGCCAGCTGTTGTCGATCCAGCAGCTGCCCATGTCCAGCCTGGCGCAGCAGCTGGGCTTCTTCGACCAGAGCCATTTCGTCCGTAGCTTCCGCGCGGAGACGGGCTGCAGTCCCGGCCAGTACCTGGCCGGTGATGCCGCCCTCCTGCTTCCCCCAGACCTTGATTCCAACGGAGTCCACGCATGAACCCTGCCACCGCCACGCCCGCCCCGTCCCTGCTGTCACCGACCGACCATGCGCTGGTACTGATCGATTTCCAGTCGCAGATGGCATTTGCCACTCACACCATCGACATCTCCGCGCTGCGCAACAACGTGTCGTTGATCGGCAAGGGCGCCAAGGGCTTCAACGTGCCGGTGCTCCTGACCACGGTGGCGGAGGCCTCGTTCTCCGGCCCGATGTTCCCGGAGCTGCCGGTGATCTTCCCGGGCCAGCCGGTGTTCGACCGCACCTCGATGAACACCTGGGAAGACCAGCCTGTGATCGATGAGATCAACCGTATCGGCAAGCGCCGGCTGGTGATGGCCGGCCTGTGGACCAGCGTCTGCATCGTCGGCCCGGCGCTGTCGGCACTGGCGCAGGGCTTCGAGGTCTATGTGATCACCGATGCCTGTGGTGATGTCAGCGAGGAAGCGCACGAGCGCGCGATCACCCGCATGGTGCAGGCCGGTGCGGTACCGATGACCAGCGTGCAGTACTTGCTGGAGCTGCAGCGCGACTGGGCGCGTGGTGAGACCTACGACCTGACCACCGGCATCGCGCGCGATCACGCGGGTGGCTACGGCATAGGCATCCAGTACGCCAAGCGCATGTTCGGCGCGCAGGAAGGCGGGCACTGAGCATGCTGGCTGGCCATGGCCTCGACCTGGCCCTGCTGATGCTGCGCGTGGCCGCCGGCGGATTCCTGCTGCCGCATGCGCTGGGCAAGCTGTTCGGCTGGTTCGGTGGCCCGGGGCTGCCCGGGTTCGCCACCGAGCTGCGCGGCTTCGGGTTGCCGGCGGCAGCGCCGTTGCCGCTGCTGCTTGCCCTGCTGCAGGTGCTGTCCGGGCTGGCCGTGCTGCTGGGCTGGCAGACCCGCATCGCCGCGCTCGTGGCAGCGGCTTTCATTGGCTTCACCGTACTGTTGGCCCTGCCCAAGGGCTGGTTCTGGATGCGCGGGGGCAGCGAGTACCCGTTGATGTGGACCACGGTACTGCTGGCCCTCGCGCTGGCCGGTCCCGGTGCCTGGGCGCTGGACGGCCAACGCCTTCCGGGAGATATCGCATGAGTCACGATCCACTCGAC
Source organism: Stenotrophomonas sp. YJH_SMC_17 (assembly GCF_059371655.1). Lineage (NCBI taxonomy): Bacteria > Pseudomonadati > Pseudomonadota > Gammaproteobacteria > Lysobacterales > Lysobacteraceae > Stenotrophomonas > Stenotrophomonas sp. YJH_SMC_17. Next base: position 980,903 of record NZ_JCAFUU010000002.1, read on the forward strand.
CACGGCCGCCGCAACGTGATGCTGGCCAGCGGCGCAGCCGTGGCGCTGGGCTTGGCCGGCCGCGCCGGTGCCGCACTCGATTCCACTTCCAAGGAGCGTCGCATGAGCACGCTGGTCATCCGCAATGCCCGCATCACCACGCTCGATCCGCAGCAGCCGCATGCACAGGCGTTGGCCGTGCAGGAAGGACGCATCGTCGCGGTCGGCAGCGACGCGGAGATCATGCGCGATTGGGGCAATGAAGCGACCCTGGTCGACGCGCAGGGCCGGCGCCTGCTGCCGGGGCTCAACGACAGCCATACGCATCTGATCCGCGGTGGCCTGAACTACAACCTGGAACTGCGCTGGGATGGACTGCGCTCGCTGGCTGACGCGATGGCGATGCTGAAGGCACAGGTCGACCGCACCCCGGCGCCGCAATGGGTCCGCGTGGTCGGTGGCTTCACTGCCGCGCAGTTCAACGAGAAGCGCCTGCCCACGCTGCAGGAGCTCAACGACATCGCGCCGGATACGCCGGTGTTCCTGCTGCACCTGTACGACCGCGCGCTGCTCAATCGCGCCGCGCTGCGCGCCTGTGGCTACACCAAGGACACGCCGGATCCGCCGGGCGGGCAGATCGTGCGTGATTCGCAGGGCAACCCGACCGGGCTGCTGCTGGCCAAGCCCAATGCGCTGATTCTGTACGCGACGCTGGCGAAGGGCCCGCGCCTGCCGATCGAGTACCAGGCGAACTCGACGCGACATTTCATGCGTGAACTGAACCGGCTCGGCATCACCTCGGTGATCGACGCCGGCGGTGGCTTCCAGAACTATCCCGAGGACTACCAGGTCATCGAGCAGCTGCACCGCGATGACCAGCTGACAGTGCGCATCGCCTACAACCTGTTCACCCAGAACAAGGGCAAGGAGGTGGATGACTTCCGTGGCTGGAGCGAGATCCTGCAGCCGCGCCAGGGCGATGACCTGCTGCGCCACAACGGTGCCGGCGAGATGCTGGTGTTCTCCGCGGCCGACTTCGAGTTGTTCAACGAACCGCGACCAGAGCTGCCGCCGGAGCTGGAGCCGGAACTGCACGACGTGGTGAAGCTGCTGGTCGAGAAGCGCTGGCCGTTCCGCATCCACGCCACCTACGACGAGAGCATCAGCCGCATTCTCGATGTCTACGAACAGGTGAACCGTGAGGTGCGGTTCGATGGCCTGCACTGGTTCATCGACCACGCCGAGACCATCACCCCGCGCAACATCGAGCGCATCCGCGCGCTGGGTGGCGGCATCGCCGTGCAGCACCGCATGGCCTACCAGGGCGAAGCCTTTGTCGAGCGCTACGGCGTGCAGGCCGCACGGCAGACGCCGCCGGTGAAGCGGATGCTGTCCGAGGGCGTACCGGTGGGCGCGGGTACCGATGCCACCCGCGTGGCCAGCTACAACCCATGGGTGGCGCTGTCGTGGCTGGTGACCGGGCGTACCGTCGGTGGCCTGGCCCTGTATGGCGACGAGAATCTGCTGGAGCGCGAACAGGCGCTGCGCCTGTGGACCCAGGGCAGCGCCTGGTTCTCCGGCGACGAGGCGGTGAAGGGCACCCTGAAAGCCGGCCAGCTGGCCGACTTCATCCTGCTCTCGGCCGACTTCTTCCGTGTTGACGATGCGCAGATCGCCGACATCACCAGCGTGCTGACCGTGGTCGGTGGACGCATCGTGCATGCCGACGGCGACTATGCGGGGCTTGCGCCGCAGCTGCCGCCGGCGATGCCGGACTGGTCACCGGTCAACCGTTTCGGTGGCTACCATGTCGGGGGCGCCGCCACCGGATTGGCGGCCGCCCATCGCCACCATCACGGCGTGGCCTGCAGTACCCACGGCGTGCACGGGCATGCCGCGCAGCATGCGGCGCCCACCGATGACCTGACCGCGTTCTGGGGCGCGATGGGATGTTCGTGCTTCGCGTTCTGAGCCTGGCGGTGTTGGCTGTGCCAACGCTTGCACTGGCCTGCGAGGGTGGCCGTTGCACTGACGCCGGTGACGACCAATTGCGATGGGACGCCTCACTGCGCTTGCGCGGCCTGTACTACGACCCGGCCCGGTTTGGCATCGGCGGCGGCGAAGATAGCTATGGCCTGCTGCGTGCGCTGGCCTCGGCTACCTATGTGGAGGATGCCTGGCAGGCGAAGCTGCAGCTGGGCGTGCATGCTGAGAATGGCAAGGCAGGCGGCCCCGGCCGCACGGACCGCAGCGCGCTGGACGTGCAGCAGGCCTACTGGCGGTGGCAGCGTGGCAGCTTCCACCTGCAGCTGGGACGGCAGGAAGCAGGCTATGGCAGTTCGCGGCTGCTGTCGGTGCGCGATGGGCCGAATATCCGCCTGGCCTTCGATGGTGCACGCTTGGGATGGAAGGGTAGCCTCGGCACGCTTGATCTGATGGCGCTGCGGCCGGTGCAGAATCGACCGGGAGCCTTCGATGATCGCGGCGAGCACGGTGCCCACCTGTGGGGTGCCTATGCCACCACGGCACGCGCGCAGGGCGCAGGACAGTGGGATCTGTACCTGCTGGACTACCGCCGGGAAGGCGCACGCTTCTCGGCGGGTGTCGGCACCGAGCGTCGGCAGACCGTAGGTGCTCGCTGGTTCGGCCAGTCCGGTGCACTGGACTGGAACAGTGAACTGGTGGCGCAGGGCGGTGAACTGCGCACCTCGGCAGCGACGCTCGACATCCGTGCCTGGACGCTGGCCACCGATACCGGCTGGCGCTGGACGCACCTGCCGCTGCAACCGCGGCTGGGGCTGAAGGCGGACATCGCCAGTGGCGATGGCAATCCACGAGACGGCCGCCTGGGAACCTTCAATGCACTGTTCCCGAAATCGGCCTACTTCAGCGAGGCCAGCCTGCTGGCGCCGGCCAACCTGATGGACCTCCAGCCGACCCTGACCCTGCGCCTGCACGACGCGGTGACGACGGAGCTGGGCGTACAGATGGCCTGGAAGCATCGTCGCGCCGATGCGGTGTACACCACGCCGGCACCGCTGGTGGCGTTGCCGGGCAGCGCCGGTGGCGCTCGCCGCATCGGCACTCAGTACAAATCCGAAACCCGCTGGCAGGCCAGCGAACACTGGCAATGGCAGCTGCAGCTGGCCTGGGTCGATGCTGGTCCTGCACTGAAGCAGGCCGGTGGCCAGGACACGCTGTTCGCCTCGATCGTTGGAGCATGGCAATGGTGAACGCAACCGCGTCGCAACCCCCCGCACAGGCCGCAGGTGCCTGGTCCCCGCTGAAGATCCGGATGTTCCGTTCGATCTGGCTGGCGATCCTGGCCAGCAACATCGGCACCTGGGTCAACGATGTGGCCGCCGCCTGGGTGATGGCCGAGCGTACCGGCTCGCCGCTGATGGTGGCCCTGGTGCAGTCGGCCACCACCGTGCCGATCGTGCTGCTGGCGCTGGCCGCTGGAACGCTGGCCGACATTGTCGATCGCCGCAGGTACCTGCTGGCAACCCAGGGCTGGATGCTGCTGGTCGCCGCCGTGATGGCGACGCTGACGGCTTTGGACATGCTGACCCCACAGCTGCTGGTGCTGCTGACCTTCTGCATGGGGTGCGGTGCGGCGATGGCGATGCCGGCGCAGGCCGCTATCGTGTCCGAACTGGTGCCTCAGCCGATGCTGGCCTCGGCGGTGGCGCTGAACTCGATCGGCATCAACATCGCACGCTCGATCGGCCCGGCCATCGGCGGTGTGATCGTCGCTCAGCTCGGTGCGGTCTGGGCGTTCGGTTTCAACGCCATCACCTTCGCCGCGATGCTGTTCGTGGTGTGGGGCTGGAAGCGCGACCCGAAGCAGTCGAGCCTGCCACCGGAGGGTTTCGGCGCCGGTCTGAAAGCAGGCCTGCGCTACGCCAGCCGTGCGGGGCGCCTGCAGGCGGTGTTGATCAAGTCGGTCGGCTTCTTCTTCTTCGCCGCAGCGATGAACGCGCTGCTGCCGGTGGTGGTGCGTGGGCAGATGCACGGCGGGGCGGGGCAGTACGGCATGCTGCTGGGCTGCATCGGTATCGGTGCAGTGGGCGGTGCCTTGCTGCTGCCGAAGCTGCGCGCACAGCTGGACCGCGACCTGCTGGTGCTGCTGGCCACGCTGTCGCTGGCGCTGAGCCTGGTCGGCCTGGCGCTGACCCGTAGCTGGTACGTGCTGCCGCTGGTGATGCTGGTCAATGGTTTCGCTTGGATCACCGTACTGTCATCGCTGCAGATCGCCGCGCAGACCGCGGTGCCGGCATGGGTACGTGCGCGAGCGCTGGCGCTGTACATCATGGTGTTCTCGGCCGGCATGGCGGCCGGTGGCCTGAGCTGGGGCGCGCTGGCGCAGCGTACCTCGCCGGAGCTGGCGCTGCTGGTGGCCGCCGCAGGTGCGGTGATCGGTGGCCTGCTGGTGTGGCGCGTGCGCATCGCCGGTACCGAAGACCTGAACCTGCGTCCGGCCGGGCATTGGCCGGCACCCGAGCTGTCGGTGCCGGTGTCGAACGATCGTGGCCCGGTGCTGGTCACGATCGAGTACCGCATCGACGATGCTGATCGTGCCGCGTTCCAGGCCCAGATGCGCGCTCTGGGCACCATCCGTCGTCGTGATGGTGCCGTGGTCTGGGGCGTGGTCGAGGATGTGGCCACCCCGGGCATCCTCCTGGAGTATTTCGTGACCCCGTCGTGGCTGGAGCACCTGCGCCAGCACGAACGCATCACCGCCGACGACAGGGCGATCCAGGAAGCGCTGCGGGAGCTGCATCGCGGTGAGCGTGCCCCGGTGGTGCGTCATTTCGTAGGCGGGCACGACCCGCTGCCGAAGACCGGCGTGCCGCACCACCACAGCGATATCTGACCTGCCGGCTCTACCGAAGGTGCGGCGGCACCGTTACGGTACCGCCGCCGCACATCAACTGCGTGCGAACGCCAGCAGATCGGCGTTGAACTGCTCGGCGTGGGTGATGGTCAGGCCGTGCGGGGCACCGGCATACACCTTCAGCTCGGCATCTCTGATGATCTGCGAGGACAGCTTGGCCGAAGCGTCAAACGGCACGATCTGGTCGTCATCACCGTGCACGACCAGCGCCGGCACGTCGATCTTCTTCAGGTCGTCGGTGTAATCGACTTCCGAGAACTCATGGATGCAGTCATACTGGCCCTTGACGCCGCCGAGCATGCCCTGCAGCCAGAACGCGTCACGCATGCCCTGGGTGACGCTGTTGCCATCGCGGTTGGCGCCGAAGAACGGCGTGGTCAGATCCTTGAAGAACTGCGAGCGGTCGCCGCCGGTACCCTTGCGGATGCCGTCGAAGACTTCCAGCGGGGTGCCGGCCGGGTTCGCCTCGGTCTTCAGCATCAGCGGCGGCACGGCGCCGACCAGCACCACCTTGGCCACGCGGCTGCTGCCATGGCGGCCGATGTAGTGCGCGACTTCGCCACCCCCGGTGGAGTGGCCGACCAGGATCGCGTCCTTCAGGTCCAGGGCCTCGATCACCGCCGCCAGGTCATCGGCGTAGGTGTCCATGTTGTTGCCGTCCCAGGTCTGGCTGGAGCGGCCGTGGCTGCGCCGGTCATGGGCGATCACGCGGTAGCCGTTCTGGCCCATGAACAGCATCTGCGGGTCCCAGGCATCGGAGGACAGCGGCCAGCCGTGGGCGAACACGATCGGCTGGCCGGTGCCCCAGTCCTTGTAGAAGATGCGCGCGCCGTCGGCGACGGTGACGAAGTTGCTCATTGCGGTTTCCTTGGCGGAAGGGAGGGATGGCGCTGACGAACGTGCCAGTGCCGCCGCCAGTACAGCGCACGGCCCGGCAGCCGGCTTGCACGGCTGTGCTTGAATGCCGCTGTTGTGACGCGTCTCGCTCTGGTCTCCGGCGGCTTCCGCGCTGATGATGATGGCCTTCCTGTCGAGGCGCCTGCGATGTCGAGAGTGCGATGCAGCCCGCTGTTGGGCCTGCTGCTGGCCACGGCGGTTCACGCGCAGACCAACGTCTACAAGTGCGTGGATGGGCCACATCCGGTCTATCAGCAGACACCCTGCCAGGGACGCGCGGAATGGCGCTGGGAGGTGCCAGAGGAGCAGTCGCTGTCGCGCGGACCGGTGCCAAGGACGACCCGGTCGGGCAACGCGTTGCGGACGTCGCCGCGTACCGCGCGCTCGGGGCGGGCGCAGGCCGCGCTGATACCCATCAGTACGGACCCCGGAGCTTGTGAACGCGCACGCCAGCACCGCGGGAGCGTGCTGGCCAGGACCAAGCGACTGGACTTCCTGCAACGCCGTCAGCTGGACGACGCCGTGTACGACGCCTGCCGCTGAGCGCGGCTCACGAAAGGCCAAAACGGCAACGGCGCCCTGAGGCGCCGTTGTGCGTGGATACGGATGGCGGGGCCTCAGCGGCCGTCGCTGGCGGCAGCCGGTGCCGGCGAAGACACGCTGTCCGGCTTGGGCAGGCTCAGTTCCGGGTTGCCCTGTTCGGCCTGCAGGATCTGGATGCGGCGCTGCAGGGCATCCAGCTGGCTGTTGGTGCTCTGCACGTCGGTGCTGAGGCTGACGGCCTGCTGCTGTGCCTGCTGCAGGGCGGCGCTGACCTGGGCCGACTGTGCCTGCTGCTGTTCCATTTCCTGCTGCAGGGTGCGCAGGCGTTCCTCGTTGTAGGCCACCAGGCGCTCGGTGTAGCGCTTGCCGGCTTCCAGGCGGGTGGTATCGATGTAGACCTGGGCCAGCTGTTCGGACTGCTGCGCAAACGTACGGTAGACCCGCTCGGCGTTGTCGACGGCATCGGTCTTGATCACCCTCCAGAAGTTCTTCTCCTGGAACAGGGCGACGTAGTAGGTCAGGGTGTTGGCGTTGAACAGCAGGCTGGCGCCGTAGTTGCCGTTGTAGGTCGTGCGCAGCTCGGTCAGCTGGCGCGAATCCATCAGCTGCTTGAGCTCGTCAACGGTGTTGCGCACCACCGGCGCGCTGCGGGCGGCCGGCTCGGCGGCTGCCTCACGGTCGCCACGGGCAGCCATCGCCGCCGGTGCCACCAGCATCATGGCCACGGCCAGCAGTGCCGCGCCGCGCGCGTGCCGGGCGAAGACCGCGCCCCCTGAAGTTTCTCGCATGTCTAGACCATCCACGGATGAGTGTGGGTTGAGATGAAGGTGGTTCCCCGCCTGGAGTCTAGCATGGGCGCGGGCGCCGCCAAGGGCGCCCGTCACGGGTCAGTAGACCAGCTGCGCCGCGCTGCACTGGATCGACTGCACGTTGACGTCGGTGCGGCCGAGTTCCAGGCCCAGCACGCTTGCCAGCAGGTTGGTCAGCAGGGTGCCGACGCTGTTGAGCACCGGCCGAAGGGCGGCCAGGATCGGCTTGAGCAGCGTGCACAGCAGGCCACTGCAGCTCACGCTGCCATCCGGATTGGTGACGCCGGTTCCACCGGTACCATCGAGGAAGCCGGCCGGCGCGGTCTGGATGTACGAGGCGAGGTTGTTGCGTACGCAGCCGTTGTAGTCGATCAGGTTGCCGAGCAGGCTGTCGCAGCGGTTGATCAGGAGGCCGCCGACCAGTGAACCCAGCAGGCCATCGAGAAGGCCCAGGCCCTGTCCGGTGACGGTTGTCTTGTAGCCGGTCCACACCGAGCCATCTTCCCAGCACGTGGTCAGGCCCAGCAGGCAAGGCTTGGGTACACCATTCTTCACCGTCCAGTTGCCCAGCGGCGTCAGGTTGCGCGACGGATCGCCATCGCGCAGCAACGGGATGACCTGATCGACGTTGTAGCGCCCCCCCGTGGGAAAGGCCGCGAGCAGATAGCGGTCGGCCAGTGCCTTGGCAGTGTCGTTGGCGCTCATGCCCTGCTTGGGCGAGCTGAGCATGCCCGCCAGCACGCGCAGCAGTTCATTGACCAGGTCCGACACTGCGTTGCCCACAGCCAGTGGATTGATCCGGGTCGAGGCGGTTTCGCCGGCAGCCAGGGTCAGGCTCTGCGAGCCGGTCAGGGCCGGCAGGGTGATCTTGTCATTGATCAAGGGCTGCCCGAGCAGTTTCAGTAGTTGCTCGTTCTTCAGGGTGGCGTCGCAGACATTGCTCCTGGAAAAGCGCTGCGCCGGGTCGACGTTGCCGACACAGGCGCGCAGCACCGACGAATCGACCTGGATGGTGGCCTTCTGTGGGCTGGCGCCGCATTGGATGCCGGTCAGCGTGCCCATCGCATTGGCGACATCGACATGCAATGGCAGGTGCAGTCGCGTGCCCAGCAGGTTCAGCAGCGGGCCCACCGCGAACAGGTTGTTGCTGTCCACGTCGACCATCAGCCGCACCTGCGCGTTGTACGCGCGTGTGCCGACACCGCCGATGGCGATCGAGGGTGGTTCGACCACGCCGGCCTGGATGTTGATGCCCAGCAGGTCCAATCCCTTGACCGCCACGCCGTTGCCGTCGTTGGCGATGGAGATGGCGGTGCTGATCAGGTTGAGGACATTGACCTTCGTTTCCAGCGCGCTGCCGACGGTGCCATCCGGCGAGACGACTTCGGCGAACAGGCCGCCGCCGCCGGACTGGCTGCCCAGCACGATATTGAGCTTGTTGATGTCCAGTTGGGTGGCGACCAGATCGGACAGTGCGCGCAGCTGTACGCCTACGGCGGTATCGCGGCCGACCACGGTGGCAGTGGCATCGACCAGCTGTGCCAGCGAGATCTTGTTGACCGACAGCAGCCGGTTGAAGTCGGCCACGCTGAGGTTGGCGCTGACCGGGATGTTCAAGGCCTTGAGCAGGCCCGATGGGGTGACATTGGCCTGGGCCAGGCCGTCATAGGACAGGACGGTGGCATTGGTGACATCCAGGCCGACCAGGCGCAGGGTCGACAGCAGGACCGAGTCGCCATTGGTGCGCAGCAGCTGCGAACCGACCGCGAACACCGCAGTCGGTTCGGAACGTCGGGCCACCGCCTCCACGCTGACGGTGGGCAGGCGGGTGTTCTGGCCGAAGAACGGCAGCACGCTGCGCTGCGCGACCACCTGCACGGCATTGCGTGGGTTGCTGGCATCGATGGTGGTGACGAAGCGGTTCGACGTGCTGCGTGCGGCGCTCCAGTTGCCGCAGCGGATCTGCAGGGTGCCTGCAAACTTGTTCTGGGTGACCGCGCTCTGCCGTGCTGCGCTGTTGTCGCTGTTGTCGGACGCGCACAGCTCCAGCCGCTGTGCACCGGCCAGTGCCGCGAGGTCGGCGACTTTCTGTGCGTCGCGCTTGGCCCAGAACAGGTAGCCGATCTCGATCAGGCCCAACATCGCCAGCAATGCCAGCATGACCAGCATCATGGTGATCGACATGCCGCCGCGTGGGCGGCTGAAACTGAACTGGCGTGGGCGTTTCATGGCCTACCTCAGCGTCCGGATGAGGATGTTCCCTTGGACTTGGCGACATCGGTTTCGAAGAAGTCCGGGATTTCGTGTTCGAAGCTCTTCAAATAGCGGGCATAGCTCAGCGTGGCCTGGTCGCCGAGGATCGGCAGGCGCTGCCCGGCCTGCTGCCCCGATGCCTGCAGGCGGAACAGGTCGCGCGCGGTATCGCCGATCTGTGTGCGAACAGGGCGGGCCACGGGTGCGACGTGATCGGTGGCAGCGATCGCCGGGGCAGCGATCGGTGATGCCGATGGAGCAGGGGCGGCAGGGTCCACCGTGGCCAATGCCTCGGACTGCAGTGGTTGCGGGGCCGCTGCGACCGGCGCATTGCCGCCGAGCATCTGCCCGGTCAAGGGTTGCTGCTGCGCCTGCGCGACACCGGTCATCAGCAGGCAGGCCAGTGCAGGCAACAGAGGTCGAGTCAGGGGCATCGCGCTCATGGAGTATTCCCGTTCGGCTGATCGGAGGTGCTGAAACGTTCCAGCATCGAGGGCGGCAGACGTTGCGGGTCGCGCGCATCGCGGGCGTCGCGACGTGGTTCGGCGGCGAGGCGCGTGGTGCTTTGCTGCACGCGGCTGGTGGCACCGGCGTTGGCGCGGGCATACGGGGACGCAGGAGCAACCTGCGCCGCGGCGGCCTGGCGCTGCTGCAGGCGCGTGCGGATCTGCGCGGCCTGTTGCTGGATGCTGTGCTGGGTGTCCTCGTTGAGGTTGGCCTGCTGGACCAGGCGCTCGGCGGTGGCGACATCCCCGCGCAGTACCGCCCACAAGGCAAGGTTGGCGGTGGCCTTGGCATTGCCCGGCGACAGTTCCAGTGCCTTGGCAAGTGGCTCGCGCGCCTGCTCGAAGCGGCCGGCGCGCAGGCGTGCGTAGCCAAGATCACCCAGGTAATCGGTGTTCAAGGGCTGCAGCTGCGTTGCCCGCGCCAGTGCCTCCTCACTGCCGCGGTCGTCATCACGTCGCGCAGCGATCAGGCCCAGGCCGTGCGCGGCTGCAGCGGCCTGCGGGCTGCTGGAAAGTTCCCGGTACAGGGCGATGGCCGCGTCGGCCTGGCCGGTCTCGCGCAGGGCGTCGGCCTGCAGCAGGCGCAGCGCCGGCGGATCGCCGTAGCGCTGGCGGAAGGCGTCGACGTGGGCCAGCGAGGCATACCACGCACCCTGCTGCTGCATGCGCCCGATCAGTTCCAGGTAGGCATTGCGGCTGTCCTGCGGTGCCGGTTCGGGCGCGGCCAGGCTGGGCGCGCGCAGGTACTTCGGCGTGGTCGATGCGCAACCACTTGCGACGGCGGCGAGGGCAAGCAACAGGCAGGAGGTACGCAGGGCAGGCATCAGGGCGATCCCATCTTGGACATGGTGGTGGCCAGCGCGACCAGCGCCGGGCCGGCAAGAACCAGCATCAGCGCTGGCAGCAGGGTCAGCATCATCACCACGGTCATCTTCACCGAGAGCTTGCCGACCTTTTCCTTCAGGGTGTTGCGGCGCTGTTCGCGCAACCGGATGCTGAACTGCCGCAGCGGTTCCTGCACCGCGCCGCCATGCGCGTGGACCTGCAGGATCAACTGCATCAGGCTGGTCAGGTCGTCATCCGCATAGACCTCACTCAGGCGACGCAGGGACTGCGCGCGGGTACGGCCATGGGTGTAGGCGACGTTGGCTTCCTGCAGCTCGCCGCCGAGCACCGGCAACGCATCGCGCAGCTTGTCGCCCAGCGTCTGCAGGCTCTGGTCCATGCTGAACCCCACGCCCTGCAGCAGGCGCAGCAGGTCGATAAATAGGGGCAGCTCGTTGTCGACCGCGCGTCGGCGCCGCTTCACCCACGAAGAGAGGATGAACTTCGGCAGTAGCAGGCCTGCTGCGAGCGCACCGATCACGACCATCATCTTGGCCAGCCCCTGGGCGCTGCTGAATGCCAGGGCCAGCGCCAGCACCAGCACGCCCAGCAGCAGGCGCAGGCCAAGATAGATGGCGGTGCCACGCCGTGTGTTCCAACCCGCCAGGTCCAACAGCAGCCGGTCTTCATTGGCCAGCAGCGCGGATTCCAGGCGGCCGCCACTGAGCGCGCGCCCGAAGCGTTCCAGCCAACCCAGCGAATCACGGCGCGCGGCCTCCGTGTCGCGCACCTCATCCCGGGGTTGCAGTGCGGTCTTCAAGGTGGCCGAGGTGCGATGTTCGCGGTGGCTGCGGACCCATCCGGCGATGCCCAGCAGGGCAACACCGGCGGCCAGCACCAGCAGGGACAGCGCAAACCAGGTGCTGGCACTCATCGGGCACCTCCGTGGTGGATTCGGGTGGTCATAGCGATTTGGCCAGGCGATAGAGCAGGAAGGCGCCAAGCAGCTCCAGCCCAAGCGCGATCAGCAGGATCTTGTGACCCAGCGGATCGTGCAGCACCGGCTGGAAGAACTCAGGGCTGGAAATCGCCATCAGCACCGCGCTGGCCGGTGGCAGCAGGCCCAGCACCCAGGCGGACATGCGCGTTTCCGACGTGGTCGCGGCCAGCTCCTGCTGGGCCTGCTCCAGGTCGCGCATGAAGTCGCCCATGCGCTGCAGGATCTGATCGGAGCGTCCGCCGATGCGGACGCTGACGCCGATCACCACGGACAGTACCTTGAGCACGTCCATCCGGTAGGGCTGTGCCGCCAGACCGAGGGCACGGTCCAGGTCCATGCCGCTGCGTGCGTAGCGCACGGTGGTGTCCAGTAGTCCACGCAGCGGCGCGCTGGTCTGCATTGATGCCACCTGGAACGCCGCCTGCAGGCTGTTGCCGAGTGCGGTCAGCCGCACCAGGTTGTCGAGGAAGTCGGGCAGCTGGTGCAGCAGCTGTGCACGCAGTTTCGTGGTGCGGCGCATGACCCACAGCCAGCAGCCCAACAGGTACAGCAGCAGGGTCAGGGGGAACATCCACGCAGTGCCGAGCCTGAGTGTCGCCACGACCGAGAGCACCAGCCCTGGCACCAGCATCATGATGGGCAGCTTCCAGCCCGTCTGCAGGCCCGCACGTTGCAGCAGGCCATCCAGCGGCAACACCCGGCGCCCGGCACTTGCCGGTCGCGCCGCGTCGCTGGCGGCGGCCACGGATGCCCCGGCCGGCGCGCCACCACTGGCACTGCCGCGCGCCAGCTGCTGCTCGGCGTGCTGCAGCGAGGCCTGGCGCTGTTCGCGGTTGCTGGCGGTGCCCCACAGCCACACCGCCAGCGCCAGCAGCACCGAAATGATGCTCAGTACACCCAGCAGCAGGCCTGTGCCCATGCTCAGAAGTCTCCGTACAACGATTCGCGCAACTGCTGGCGGAACGGTTCCAGCTTGTGCGAATGCGGATGGAAACCCAGTCCGATCCAGCGATCGGTTTCCTTGCCGCTGCCGTCGATCTGCAGTTCGTGACGGAACATCTCCTGGGTCGTGATCAGGTTGTCGCTGACACCGGTGATTTCCGTGATCGAGACCAGCACGCGCCGGCCGCTGCCCAGCCGCGAGATCTGCACGATGAAGTCGATGGCGCTGGCGATCTGCCGGCGCAGGCTGTCCTCGCTGCCCTGGAACCCGGCGAAACCGGCCAGCATCTCGATGCGGTAGAGGCAGTCACGGGGCGAGTTGGCGTGGATGGTCGCCATCGATCCATCGTGGCCGGTGTTCATGGCCTGCAGCATCTCCAGCACTTCGGCACCACGCACCTCACCGACCACGATGCGGTCGGGGCGCATGCGCAGGCTGTTGCGGACCAGGTCGCGGATGCTCACCGCGCCATGGCCTTCTGCACCACCGATGCGGCTTTCCAGGCGGACCACGTGCGGGTGGTTCAGTGACAGCTCGGCGGTGTCTTCGACCGTGATCACGCGCTCGTTGGGCGGCACGTAGCTGGCCAGGGCGTTCAGCAGCGATGTTTTGCCCGAGCTGGTGCCGCCGGACACCAGGATGTTGCAGCGTCCCAGCACCATCGCCTTCAGCAGCGCCTGCATCGGCGCATCGAAGGTGCCCTTGGCCAGCAGCTCGTCGGGGGTGAACGGGTCCTTGCGGAACTTGCGGATGGAGACCATCGGCCCATCCACTGCCAGCGGCGAGATGATCGCGTTGAGGCGGCCGCCGTTGGGCAGGCGCGCGTCGACCATCGGATTGGAGTCATCGAGGCGGCGGCCCAACGGCGCGAGGATGCGGCGCAGGATGCGCAGCAGATGGGTGTCGTCGGTGAAACGCTGGGTGGCGCGCTTGAGCTGCCCGCCCTGCGAGACGTGCACATCCTTGAATCCGTTGATCAGGATGTCTTCGATGGTCGGGTCATGCAGCAGGTCGTCAAGCGGGCCGAAGCCGGTCAGCTCCTTGACCAGTCCTTCGGCCACCACCTGCATCTCCTCTTCGTTGATCGGGATGCGCCATTCCTGGATGAAGCCCACCGTCTGCACCTGCACCCAGCGGGCGATGGTGTCAGGCGCCCAGGAATCGATGTCGATGCGCTCGTCTTCGATGCTGTTGAGCAGGTGCTCATGCGCGGCCGACAGCACCTTCTGGTACTGCTCGGTCTGCGCGAACGGCAGGTGGCCCGGGGCACTGTCGGGCAGCACCGGGCGGGTGGCGGCATGCGGGAACGGGGTTACCTTGTCTTCCATTGCGATCCACCCAGGGCAAGGGAGAGTCTTTCCCGCAGGCCATGGGCCTGGACCGGGACGGCAGCCGGATCCAGGCGCGACACGAGCGGGGCGAGGGCACGCAGGTAGGGGTCGCGCGGTGCGTCCTGCAGCAGCAGATGTCCCTGGCTGGCGGCCAGGCGTACGCGCGGGCGTTCGGGCAGCGTGGCCAGCAGTGGCACTTCGAATCGGCGTGCGATCTGTTCGGGGCTCATGCCGCTGCTGTCGTCGTGGCGGTTGATCACCAGCTGCAGGCGCTTCTCGCGTTCACGCTGGCCGGCCAGGTGCTTCAAGGCCTGGTCGAGCGATACCAGGGTGGCGATCGAGGGGTCCGTGACCAGCCAGATCTCGTCGGCCTGGTCCAGCAGCAGGGGCGGCAACTGCCGCAGCGGGCAGCCACCGGCATCGCACAGCACGCTGGCGAACACGCTGCGCAGGCGCTGCAGCAGTGCACCCGGGTCCGAGGGCGGCACAGCATCACTGCCGCTGGCGCGGTCGAGCAGCACCAGGCCGGTGTCATGGCGGGCCATCGCGGTGCGGGCAAGGGTGGCGTCGATGCGGCTGGCGTTGCGCAGGGCATCTTCGTAGTGGAAGCGGCTGTCCAGGTTGAGGTACAGCGCCAGGTCGCCGGACGGCTGCGCCAGTTCCATCAACAGGCCGTCCTGCTGCAGGGCTTCGCCCTGGGCCAGCGTGCGGGTCTGCTGGGCCAGTACCGAAAGATGCGCGGCAAGGGTGCTGGTGCCGACCCCGGCACGCACGCCGAGCAGGACGATCAGGCGCGCCTTGTGCGCATGCTGCGCGGTGGCGGCGGGATGCGGCGACAGGGCCCGTCGCAGCGCGGCTTCGATACCGATGTTGTCGCTGTCCAGATCCAGCACATCGCGCAGGCCGGCGCGCAGGGCGATCACCACGCCCTCGACCTGGCCGGCGCTGGTGGCGCCGACCGCGACCAGCGGCAGGTCCGGCTGGGTCTGCTGCAGCTGCTGCGCCAGCAGGCTGGAGGCTGCCGCGTGTTCCGGACGGAAGTCGAGCAGCACCAGGCTCTGTGGGCCGCGCTGCAGGTCCTGTGCGGAGGTCGGCATGCTGCTGTCCTGCCAGTGCAGGATGGTGGTCGGCGGCAGTTTCGCCGCCAACCGGGGCAGCAGTTCCCGATCCATTCCGTACAGGACCAGATTCATCGGCGGTCCTTGCGGATGCAGCGGCTGGGCGGTGGCGTAGGGCATGGGCGTGGTATCGCAGGCATCATGGAATCAGCGTGAGAAGCCAGGTACCGGGTCCTGGCTGATCGGGCCAAGCAGCCAGGACCCCCACTCGGGAAGGTTCGGCCTGGCCTCGCGTTCGCCGGGCAACGGCAGCTCGGTGTTGCGTGCCAGCGGCTGCACCAGCCGCGGCGTGACGATGATCACCAGCTCCTTGTCCTGTCGCTTGTAGTCGAAGTTGCGGAAGAATGAACCGATGATCGGCAGGTCGCCAAGCAGGGGGATCTTGCCGACGTTGGAGACGACATTGGAGCTGACCAGGCCACCGATCACGAAGCTCTCGCCGTCGCCCAGTTCGACCGTGGTATCGGCACGGCGCGTGGTGATCGATGGGATCTGCACGCCATTGAGGGCAATGGCGTTGCTGTAGTCCAGATCACTGGCTTCCGGTGCAACCTTCAGCGCGATGCGGTTGGGGGCCAGCACCGTCGGGGTCACCGTCAGGCCGATGCCGAACGGCTTGTAGGTGATGGTGGTGGTGCCCAGTCCCTGCGGCTCGAGGATCGGCAGTTCGCCGCCGGCCAGGAAGCTGGCGCTCTGGCCGGACAATGCGACGAGGGTGGGTTCGGCCAGCACGCGCGCCATGCCGTTGCTCTGCAGCAGGTCGACATCGGCGTTCCACAGGCCCTTGGTCGAGCCGAACACCAGCCGGAACGCTGAAGAAATGGGCGATTCGGCCTCATTGCCGGAGTTGCCTTCCTGCATGCCGGGCAGGATGCCGGTATTGCCCGGCAGCTGGCCACCCGGGCGGGCGAAGCCATAGGCGAAGTTGCCGTTGCGGTTCTGGAAGCTGATGCCGATCTGCTTCAGCGCCGTCTTGTTGAACTCGACCACCTTGACCTCGACCTGGACCACGCCGCCGCTGCTGACCGTCGACGCATCGGCCAGCAGCCCGTCCTTGCCCAGCGCCATGGCGGCGGTCTTCTGTTCCTGCATGTGCGAGAGCATGCTGTCGGTGCTTCCCTGAAGCAGGCCCTGGTTGTCCTGCTGGGTGAACACCAGCCCATTCGCGCCCGCGTCTGCTGCGCCCTGCACGGCACTCTGTACGCGCACCTGCAGGCGTTGCGGCTCGGCCTGCTTGCGGTGCCAGAGCAGGAGGGTGGTCGTACCCGGTGCCTTTCCGACCAGCAGCGCCTGGCGCTGCCCACGCAGCATCACGATGTCGGCGACGCCCGGATCGGCGATGGCCACCCGTTCCAGGTCGGCCGGGAGGGTCCATGGGCGCTGCTCACGCGCCTGCAGCACCAGATCGTCGGCGGCCACGCTTGTCGCCGGAGCCAGCAGCACCAGCAGCAGGGCCAGCCAGCGCTGGCGGGGGGAGGGGCGTGGACGGCGGCGGCGTTCGGTCATGGATGCACTCGATGCAGGTCAAAGGGAACCACGAGGGGCGGAGCTGTCGCCACGGATGATCTCGATGCCCGACGCACGCGGTGCGCTGCGTCGAGCCGCCGGCGCACGCGCCGGAGTCTCCGGGTTGCTGCGGGCCGGCGTGTTGCCGCGGCCGGCCAGAGCATCGCCATCGATGCCGGCGAAGGCATGGTTCTCCGGCCGCTGCAGCGCGAGCTGCTGTTCGGCGTCGAGGCCACGCAGGGGATCGATCACCCCACGCGCCTGTGGAAACAGTGCAAGGTCGGGTTGCCCCGTGTCAGCCGGGTTGCGCAGGGCCAGGAACAGCTTTCCCTGCTGCGCACCCAGCAGCAGCCGGTTGGCATCGGCCACCGGCACTGCCAGCACCGCGCTGCGTGCCGGCTGGGTGGCCTCGTTGCCCGAGGCATGGCTGCTGCCATTGCCGGTGATGTCGGCGGCGCGGGGGTCGTTGCGGGTATCGCCTTCGTTGCCGGCGATGGCATCGCCGGTGACCGGCGCGATGTCCTGTTGGCCGTAGCTGAGCACGCGCAGCCGTGACAGCAGCAGTCGGGTCTGCGCCGCCTCTGCCGGACCGCTGGCGTTGGGCTGGGCATTACGCAGGTTGAGGAAGACATCCACGAAATCACCCGGCAGGATGCGGTTTCCGGCGCCGACCAGTTCGTCCACCGGCACGGCCAGGGCGCGCTCACCCGCACGCAGCTGCAGCGAGAAGCCTTGGGCCAGCGCGCTGCTGCTGATGGCGGTGCCTTCGGCAATGTCCTGCACCGGGACCTTGCCGACCACGGCGGAGATGCTGGTGGCGGCACCTGCCACTGGCGTGGTCCGCTGCGCCAGGCGCAAGCCGTTGGCGGTGATCGGTTCACCCGCAGGCAGGCGGGCGACAGCCTCGACCACGGTGATCGCCTGGGCTTCGCTGTGGGCGACGGGGGCGGCCGTCGCTGGCGCGGCCGGTTTGCGCCCTATCATCAGGGCGATCACGGCCAGCAGCACGGCCAGCCCGATCAGGGCGACGGCAGCGATGCGGGTCAACTTGAGCATGGAACCGTCTCCTGTACCGATCGTCAGTTGCCGCTGCCGAGGTCGAGCTGGGCGACCGCGACACTACGGATGGGAGCCTGCATCACCCACTTGTAAAGCGTGGCGGTGCCAGGCAGGAAGGGATGGCTGGCGTAGTCATAGCTGACCGTCACCGTCATGCACTGGGCCGTGGCCAGGCCGGCGCAGGGAGCCTGGGCAGAGACCACGATGGCGTTGCTGCCGCCGTTGCTGCAGTCCACACCCTGACCAGAGAACTTCAACAGCCACTGCATCGAGCTGCGGGCGGCGACGCAGGCGGCGGTGCGCCGTTCATTGGCGCTGCCATAGCGCAATGAAGCGCGCGCGCCCTCGGCCGAGGCCGTCGCCAAGGTCTGTTGTGCGGCCATGATCATCACGCCGGAGAACGTGAACAACAGCAGTGGCAGCAGGCCCAGCATCAGCATCAGCGCGAATTCGATGCTGGCCACGCCCCGTTGGTGCCGTGGATTGCGGATGTTCATGCCATGCCTCCATAGACGCTTGCCAGGACCCAGCCGATGCCGGCGATGGCCAGGTAAGCGGCATAGGGGATGCCGCGCCGGCCTTGGCGGGCCGCCTGCATGTCACGCAGGGCCGGGTGCGATTGCCACAGGCTGCTGGCGCGGTTGACCTGCATCTGAAGGCCACCGGGCAGCATCACGCCCAAGCGGCGGCCAGCAATGATCAGCGCTGCGTGCAGTCCCGCCGCCAGGCTGGCCACTACCCAGATCGGCAGCAGCGCCTTCCAGCCCAGCAGCAGGCCCAGCACCGCGAAGAACTTGACGTCGCCGGCGCCCATCCAGCGGATGGCGTAGAACGGCAGCAGCGCCACCAGCCCGAGCGCCGCGCCGGCTGCGTGGGTACGCCACGGCTGGCGCGGCGCGCTGAACTGCTCCGCGATGATCAATGCGATGGCAATCACGGCCGCAGACAACAGCCAGGCATTGGGCACCCGGCGGGCATACAGATCGCTGATGGCGATCCGCAGGCACAGGCCGATGGCCAATAGTCCCAGCACAGTCATCGCACACTCCGTCGCCCGTCACTGGACGCTCTGCTGTTGCCCCGTGCAGGCCCCCCGCATTGCGACAGGGAAGTGCCTGCGTACCGGCTCAGCCGCCGGTTGCCGGCGCGGACCCGGAGGCCTTGGTGGCAAGGTCGGAGAGATTCTTGAACAGCGTTTCGAAGAACCCCTTGATCTCCTTGTTGCCGACCGCGATGAGGATGCCGGCGATGACGGCGGCCAGCAGCCCGTACTCGAGTGCGGTGACACCATCTTCTTCCTTCAGGAACTTGCGGATGGATGCGTTCATGGCCTTGTCTCCCTCTACTTGTTGCCTGCAGATGCAGGACACCTGTTGGGCGTTGGCCCGGCTCCGCCGGGATCGTCCGTGGGCCCCGCACGTCCTGGCGGGGAGGCATGACGGGTCATGGCCCGCCATACTCATGCTGGGCGATCAAATCCGGGGAAAGTGCCGGCCGCAATATCGCAACCACGCGGCGTGGCGCCGGTGATCGATTCGTGCTGCGATACGGTCGTGGTCATGCGCTCCCCCAGGTGTGGCCGTTTTCGCTGGCCGGATCACCGTGTTATCGACTTTGCCTGAATGGCGGTTGGCTGCAACCGGAACCTATATGCAAATTCGGCAGAATTCGCCGAACCCTTAAGTGGTCAGGCTGTTTCTGTGACGCATGGCCGTTTGAAGGCAAAACGATTCATCGAGGTGCAGATAATGTGATGCTGCAAATGCCGCATGCGAAAGCCGTGCCACTGGCAACCACATTTTCTTCACCTGTGTATCTATTTTCTTCAGTGCAGTAAGTGGGTTTACCGTGAGGGATTATCGGGCATACTCGCTTTCAAGCTGTGGCTTTTACCAGGTCTGGTCGCGGGGCATCGGTCGCACCCAGCCGGGCGACGGCGCAGGTTTCTGGAGTGGTGTGGCCCTGTAAGGCAGTGGGGGCCACGGCATGTGGCGGATCAACGGGGGACGACACTGTCATGGTCGATGGTGGGGTGGGAGACAGCGACGACGGCGGCCTGCGATCAATCGATCTGGCGACGCTGAGCGGCGTATTGCGCGTGTGCGATGTCGAACTGCTGCTGCTCGATGGCAATGGGCCGCGCGCGGCATTCGCTTCACGCGTGCATGAGGAAGCCTTGTTCTGCAGTATCAGCTGCGGTTTCCATTGCCGCGGCCGTTTCATGCTGCCGCCTGACTGGGCGATGCTCGGTTACCTGCACGCGACCGATGAAACGCTGAGCTGGTGCCACGGCGTGCCACTCACGCCGGGCATGGCATTGACCGTGATGCCCGAAGGCATCAGCGAGTTCACGCTGAGCCCGGGTACGCACATGACCCTGATGCTGGTGCCGGTCGCGCGCGTGCAGCGCAAGCTGACCGAACTGAGCCTGCGCAGCACGCCACCTGCGGGCCAGGCGCTTTCCCTGTTCAATCTGGCGAATGATTCGGCGCCACTCGCCCAGCATTATCAGCAGCTGCACGTCCAGCTTGGGCGGGGAGCTAGTCTGCAGACTGAAGAAACCGAACAACTGCTGCATGAGCACGTGCAGGCCCTGCTCGGTGCAGGGGTTGCGGATCGTCCCGGCTGCAGCCGTGCGCGGCGCACGCATTATCTCATCGCGCAGCGGGCGGAAAACTTCATGCGGCTCAACCTGCGCCGGAACATCTACATGAACGAGATATGTGATGCCGCTGGTGTCAGCGAACGTGGCCTGCGTTATGCCTTCGAGGATCTGTTTGGAACCTCGCCCAACCGTTACCTGTCCATGCTGCGCCTGTGCGCAGCCTGCCGCAGCCTGTCGATGGCCGACTCCAGCCGTCGTTCGGTGAAGGCGATCGCCCTCAGTTGTGGCCTCTGGGACCTCTCTCGTTTCGCCGACAACTACCGCAAGGTCTTCGGCGAACTGCCCCGCGATACGCTGATGCGCGCCCCCGCGCAGATTGGGCAGCCGGCCTGAGCCAAGCGCCGCAAGGCTTCCGGTGCGGTTTCTGCCGGAATTGCCTATCCGCTTGCCGATATCGTTGCCGCTTCTGCATAGCCCGCTGCCGAATCCGGCCGTGGATTTGCCGGAATGCGCGATTGCCGTGCCGGAATGAAGTGCGCCACCGCTGCTGCGAGCGTTGAAATGTCAGTCACCTGCCAAACGGCAAGTCCACTGACATTCCAGTTGTTCGCCTACGGGGGAAGTGCTCATGAATCGCATCTACCGGCGTGTATGGAACCGCCAGCTCAATGCTCTGGTCGTGGCCTCGGAACTGGCCACCGGCGACAGCGGTGGCAGTGCCGCGCGTGATCCGCGCGCCTTCCTGCTGATGCCCACCACTCTGGCCCTGGCCCTGCTGTGCGGGCTGGCCAGCGGCCACGCAGGCGCCTCGGAATCCAATCAGTCGCTGCGGGACCTGCAGGCCCTGGCTGCGAAGTACGCGCAGCCGATGCCGGTCAAGGTCGATGCCGAGGTGGCCCTGGCCGCTGCCGCAAGCCAGGCCCAGAGCAGCCCGGCAATCAGCGCGGATGCGCGCGTCGGCCTGCAGTTGAGCACCGCGTCGTTGCCGGTGGTGCGTGACGTGCTGCCAGCTACGGTGCAGGTAAAGGTGGCCGCAAACGCGGCGCCGAAGCAGGTCGCCGTCCCAGGGCTTGCTGCCGATGTCCGCGCGAAAGCCAACATCGGCCTTGGCGGTGCGCAGGTGGCTTCAATCGATACCGGTGCAAAGGTGGCCGCCGGGATCAGCGGCGCGCCGGCAGGTGCACTGCGGGGCCTGCAGGCTTCGGTCGATGGGGCCCTGGATTCGAAGCTGAAGGTGGCAGGCCATCAGATCGACGCCCAGGGCCAGGCCAAGGCGACGGCAGCGGTCACGCTGCCCGCCAAGGAGGAGCTGCCGGGTGAAATCCATGATCGTGCGATCACGGCTGCCTTCGATACCGGGGTCGCCGGCAAGGTGCGCGTGCAGGCACCGGATGGGCAGGAGGTGGTCGCCGACCGCAACCTGAAGCTGGCAGGCCAGGCGACGATTGCGGCGCAGAACAGCGCGCTGGGTGTCGGTGGCCTGGTGGGCGGGGTGGTCGGTTCTGCAGGGAACGCAGTGGGCGGTGCGCTGAATGGCACGGTCGGCACGGTCGGTGGCGCAGCCGGCGGAACCCTCAATGGCGCAGTGGGTGCCGTCGGTGGCACGGTCAACAACACCGTCGCTGCGGTGGGCGGCACCGTCGGGACCATCGGCGGTGCAGTTGGTGGTGTGCTCAACGGCGCGACGGGCGTGGTTGGCGGCGCAGGCGGTGCCCTGGGTGGCACGCTCAACACGGCTGTCGGCACAGTGGGCGGAACCGTCGGCACGGTCGGTGGCGCAGTCGGCGGAACCGTCAACGGCGCAGTGGGTGCGGTCGGTGGCACGGTCAACAACACCGTCGCTGCGGTGGGCGGCACCGTCGGGACCATCGGTGGTGCAGCTGGTGGTGTGCTCAACGGCGCGACGGGCGCAGTC